>JAIXYT010000007.1 GCA_027490095.1 Sphingomonadales bacterium
GCACGCTGGCCATGGTGCCTTCGACCAGTTTCAGCAGAGCCTGCTGCACGCCCTCGCCCGACACATCGCGGGTGATGGAGGGGTTGTCGGCCTTGCGGCTGATCTTGTCGATCTCGTCGATGTAGACGATGCCCTTCTGCGCCCGCTCGACATTGTAGTCGGACGCCTGGAGCAGCTTCAGGATGATGTTCTCGACATCCTCGCCCACATAGCCGGCTTCCGTCAGCGTGGTGGCATCGGCCATCGTGAAGGGCACGTCGAGGATGCGGGCCAGCGTCTGGGCAAGCAGCGTCTTGCCGCACCCGGTTGGGCCGACCAGCAGGATGTTCGACTTGGCGAGCTCGACCTCGGCGCCCTTGGTGCCGTGCTGGAGCCGCTTGTAATGGTTGTGGACTGCGACGGACAGGACCCGTTTGGCGTGGTTCTGGCCGATCACATATTCGTCCAGGACCTTCATGATCTCGCGTGGGGTCGGGACGCCGTCGCGCGTCTTCACCAGCGCGTTCTTCGTCTCCTCGCGGATGATGTCGTTGCAGAGCTCGACGCATTCGTCGCAGATGAAGACGGTTGGGCCGGCAATCAGCTTCTTCACCTCGTGCTGGCTCTTTCCGCAGAAAGAGCAGTAGAGGATATTCTTGCCGTCGCCGCTCGATACCTTGGTCATGATCTCGCTTTCGCACCCATGCCATGGCGGGATGGGCGTCGGTCTAAGTTAGCGCTGAATTCCCCCGCTGCAAGTGCGAATGGGTTCGTGCCGGTGGGTACAGCCATGCCGTTCAACGCGCATCCCGCCACATCGGGTGCATCGGAGGGCTGGAACCGACCTGTATTTCCCCCGCGACCCTGAAGCCAAACCGTTCATAGAGCGGGATGTTCCGCGGGTTCGTGCTTTCCAGATAGGCGGGCATGTGATCGGCATCCACCTCCGCGAGGGCTGTGCGAAGCAGCGCCGAACCGAGCCCCTTCCCCTGTGCGCCCGGGTCGACTCCGATGAAGGGAAGATACCAGTGCGGGGATTCGGGGTGATGGCGCGCCATCGCCTCGAACACGTCCGGGGCCTCCTCTGGCATGGCGAGGTCGGCGAGCGCGCTGCCCAGCGCATCCATGTCCGGGCCATGCCCAGGCGGGATCCACAGGGCCGCCGCGCGATGGTCCACGGCAAGAAAGCCGCGTCCGGCCGGGTGCCCGAGCGCGCCCATATGGGCGAGCACATGGGGGAAGGCCTCAAGGAAGGCTGCAGGATCGGGCATTGCCCACCTGGTGAACGGATCGGCGGCGAACGCCGTTATCAATGTTGCCCGGGCAAGGGCCGTGTCCGATGCCGATGCAATCGGCCTGACGGCCGCTTCCATCAGGCCGCCTTCAGCTCGCCTTCAGCCGGGGTCGGGCGCTTTTCCATCACTTCGTCGACCAGCCCGAACACCTTGGCTTCCTCGGCCGACATGAACTTGTCGCGCTCCATCGCATTCTCGATTTCCTCGAGCGGCTTGCCGGTGAACTTGGCATAGAGCCCGTTCATGTGCGCGCGGATGCGGATGATCTCGCGGGCCTGGATCTCGATGTCGGTTGCCTGGCCCTGCGCACCGCCCGAAGGCTGGTGCACCATGATGCGAGCGTTGGCGAGGCTGACGCGCATGCCGGGCTCGCCGGCGGCCAGCAGGAAGCTGCCCATGGAGGCGGCCTGGCCGATGCAGACGGTGCCGACCTTCGGCCGGATGTACTGCATGGTGTCGTAGATCGCCATGCCGCTGGTGATCACGCCGCCCGGCGAGTTGATGTACATGAAGATGTCCTTCTTGGGGTTTTCCGCCTCAAGAAAGAGCAGCTGCGCCACGATCAGCGACGCCATATTGTCCTCGATCGGGCCGTTCACGAACACGATCCGCTCGCGCAGCAGGCGCGAGAAGATGTCGAACGACCGCTCCCCCCGGCTCGACTGCTCGATCACGATGGGGACAAGTCCTCCCTGCGGCTGCAGGCTGGAGAACGGCATGCCCTCCGCGCCGGGCGCGGAAAACGGCGAAAGGGGGTCCATCCGGAACAGGTCACGATCCATGACTCCTAAGTCGGGCGTCGCTGCCGCGCCGTCAAGCCCCCGGCATGGTCGGCATGGTCGCGGGGCCGGCAGCTCGGTCTCGGGCCGCTTCGGCAGGGCAAAATTGCGTCCGGATTGGAGGCGTCTTCGAGCCGGTCGGCGCGGCTTCTTGGTACTGACAGCGCATGACAGCCCTGCCCGCTCCTTCAGGCCCTCCGGCCGGCGCGTCGGCCGGCCGCCTCTCGGCGGCTGCCGGGCGCGTGGCGCCGGCCCTTGCAGAGGCCTCCCGGCGCACCGGGGTCCCCTTCGACGCCCTGTTCCAGACGGCACGTCTTGAATCCGGTTTCGATCCCGACGCGCGGGCGCGAACCTCGTCGGCAACCGGGTTGTTCCAGTTCATCGACTCGACCTGGCTGAAGACGCTTGCCCGGCATGGGCCGCGCCATGGCCTTGCGCCGGCCACCCGGGCGGACGCGCTGGGCCTCCGCCGGGACCCTTTTGCCGCAAGCCTGATGGCAGCCCACCACATGGCCGACAATGCCGCCGTGCTTGCGGCCCGCACCGGTCGGGCGCCGGGTCAGGTGGAGCTCTATCTTGCGCATTTCCTGGGTGCCGGGGGCGCAGCGGACTTTCTCGATGGCCTGGCGTCGACCCCCGACCGCTCGGCCGCAGAGCTGATGCCCGCTGCCGCCCGGGCCAACCGCAGCATCTTCTTCGCCGGCGGGCGGGCGCAAAGCCTTGCCGAGGTGTATGAACGGTTCGCCCGGAAGCTCGGGGGCGGGCCCACACCGGAGGTGCCGTCGCAGCCGACCTTGCCGACCGTCGATGCCATCGGCACTGGCTCCGCACAGGCCGGATCTGCCGGTGATGCGCTGCCGAATGCGCTCCACACGGCGCGGCTCGCCTATCTCCTGCTGGCCGATCTCGGGGCCTGATCGGTGGCAGCGCTCGATCGCCTGCTGAGCGCCCGGGCTGCCGCCCCCCTGCTGGGGCAATCCCTGCTGCCCGTGGCCATGCTGCTGATCGTGCTGTTGATGGTGGTGCCGGTTCCGGCGCTGCTGCTGGACACCTTCTTCGTCGGCAACATCCTGCTGTCCCTCGTGATGCTCATGCTGGTGCTGCAGGCTGCCCGGCCGCTCGATTTCTCGGCCTTTCCCACCATCCTGCTTGTGGCCACGCTGTTTCGCCTGTCGCTGAACGTCGCCTCGACCCGGGTGGTGCTGGTGGCCGGGCACGAAGGGACGGATGCGGCCGGCAAGGTGATCGAGGCGTTCGGCGCCGCGCTCATCGGGGGGAATTTCGTCGTCGGGCTGATCGTGTTCGTGATCCTGATGATCGTGAATCTCGCCGTCATCGCAAAGGGCGCGGGGCGCGTGTCGGAAGTGTCCGCGCGGTTCACCCTGGATGCGCTGCCGGGCAAGCAGATGGCAATCGATGCCGATCTCAACGCCGGCATGCTGACGCCCGAAGAAGCACGGGCCCGCCGGGGCGAGGTTGCGGCCGAGGCCGATTTCTACGGTTCGATGGACGGCGCCTCGAAGTTCGTGAAGGGCGATGCGGTTGCCGGCATCCTGATCCTGCTGGTCAACATCTTCGGCGGGTTGATCATCGGCCTGACGAGCCATGGCATGACGCTGGCAGAGGCCGCTGATCTCTATGTCCTGCTGTCGATCGGCGACGCGCTGGTGGCGCAGATCCCTGCCCTTCTGCTGTCGATCGGTGCTGCCATCCTGGTGACCCGCAGCGCTGAGGATCGCGGCCTTGCTGCCCAGATCGGCGGGCAGTTCGCGCGGGCGTCGGCCTGGTGGCCGGCTGCCGGCGTGATGGGCGCGATGGCGCTGGTGCCGGGCTTGCCGGCTTCGGTTCTGCTGCCGGCGGCCGCCGTTGCGAGCACGATTGCCTGGCGCCTGTCGCGCACGCCAGACGTTCCCCCCGCCGAGCCTGTGACACCGCCTCCGCCCTCCACCACGATCGAGTGGAGCGACGTGTCGGAATCCGCCCCGGTGCTGCTGGAAATCGGCTACGGCCTCATTCCGCTGGTCGACGAGGCCGGCCCGCTCATGACCCGGATCACGGGCATCCGCCGGCAGCTTTCGCAGGAGCTTGGCTTCGTGCTGCCGATGGTGCGCGTGCGGGACAATCTGGGCCTGCCGCCGCAGGCCTATCGCATCAGTGTTGCCGAGGAGCCCGCCGGCCAGGGCGAGGCATGGCCGGCGGACCTGCTGGCGCTTGAAGCTGAACCCGTTCGGGTGGAAGTCGCCGGTCGGGCTGTCCGGGACCCGGCTTTCGGCATGGCTGCGCGGTGGATTGACCCGGCCCTGGAAGACGAGGCGCTGGCAGCCGGCTACACCGTGGTCGATTGTGCAACCGTTGTTGGAACACATGTCTACAAGCTGTTGAAGGACCGTTCTTTCATTCTGTTTGGGCAGGATGACATGCAGGGTCTTCTGGATGCGCTTGCCACCCGCCATCCGCAGCTGGCCGCCAGTCTCTCGCCCAAGACCGTCCCGCTGGCGCTGACGACCGAGGTTGCGCGCAGCCTGCTGGAGGAGGGGGTCAGCCTGCGCGGATTTCCGCGGATTGCGGCTGCGCTGTCGCAGCATGCGCCGGCCATTGCCGACCCTGCCCTGCTGACGGAAGCGGTGCGGGCGCGGATCGGTGGGCTGATCGTCGCGGGCCTGTCCGCCGAAGCGGCCGACCAGCCGCTGCACGTGATTGCGCTCGCGCCCGGGCTCGAACAGCTGCTTGTTTCGGCGCACCGGGCAGCACCGGGAAGCGAATATCCGTTCGAACCGGGGCTCGGGAGCCGGCTTGTGGAGGCCGTTGCGGAAGCAGCGGCCGGCCCGCTGGCCGACGGCAAGCCGGTGGCGCTCGTCACCCAGCCCGGCCCCCGCCGAGCATTGTGGCGCTTGCTCAGGCTTCGCCCCGGAATCCCTGTGCTCGCCTTCCCGGAACTGCAGGACAATCGGGCGATCGAGGTGGTTGCAGTCGTGGGTGAGGAACTGGTCGGCGCTGGTGTCGGCGGGGGGCTGGAGAAGGTCTGATGGACGCGCGTGCTGCCAATGCCCTGGGGCTCTATCTGCCGGGCGCCCGGACTCCGCCGGATCCGGATCGCCTGGTGCGCACGCACTTGTCGCTGGTGCGCAAGATTGCCTGGCACACACATGCCAGGGTATCGTCTGCCGTCGAGGTCGAGGAGCTGGTGCAGACCGGAATGGTCGCCCTGATCGAGGCTGCCCGCAATTTCGAGGATCGCGGCCAGGCGGTCTTTTCCACCTATGCCAGCGTCCGGATCCGCGGCGCCATGATCGACTCCCTGCGCAAGCACGCCACGCTCTGCCGCTCGGCCTTGCGCAAGCGGCGGGACCTTAACGCCGCGCGGGACAGGCTGGCCGGCCTGCTGGGTCGGGCGCCCACCCACACGGAACTCGCCGAAGAGATGAGCCTTTCCGAAGGGGAGCTGCGGGAGCTTCTCAGCGCCACCCAGGGCATCCGCTACGAATCCATCGACGAGGTCTACTCCGACCACAGCATCTGGTTTGCGGCCGACGAACCCGACGCCTTCGACGCGCTCGCCGGCAGCGACCTGCGCAGCGCAATGGTGGAGGCGATCCGCGACCTGCCCGAACGCGAGGCGATGGTGCTGCAGCTTTATTTCGTGGAGGAGCTGAACCTGGAGGAAATCGGCCAGACGCTGGGTGTGGGGGCGGCGCGGGTGTGCCAGATCAAGAAGGTTGCTCTTGAGAAAGTACGAAAGCGGCTCGGGGGCTGGGAAAATCGCTGAATAGCCGCTATTGGGACCAGGCGACCCACTGGGCCCCGGTCAGGCTGACCGGGGTCTTTTTTTTGGCCGCAGGCGGCTGGAGCCAAGAGACGGGTTGCGCAGCAATCCGGCGGAACCGCATGTCAGCGCAGCTGAACGCCTTCAGATTCGCCGCAGGCCCGGCAAGCCTGCCGCGAAGCGGACAGGACTGAGGACCGGCCCTGTTGACCCGGGATCTGCTGTCCTAGGAATTCCGGAACTTCCCTCAGCGATCTTCCTCCAAGGATTTGTCGAGGTTATGCAAGAGCGAGAATGCTACCAAGGCAAAAATGCTGAGCACGCACAAAGCGTATGCAGCTGTCGTAACATAATGCTTAAGCCCAACAGTTTTCTTGAAAATCTCAGCCATTGTTACAAAAAAGAAAGGAAGCGGAGCAAAGGCTGCCAATATCCAGCCTTCTGATCGTTTGAAGAGCGTGACAGACAAAACAATCAACAGAATGCTCAGAACCGTCGTAATTGAAGAGTCAATATCATTCTTTATGATGAATGTGACGTAGGCTGAAAAAGCCAAGGCGAACAGGTAAGATTTTCCAACGCCAACTTTACCTTGATATGCCACTTGGACCCTCCGTCTCCTTGCCTTGGCCGCGTGTCAGACGTCGAGGGCCTGAGTGGACTCTGTGCCGGAGCGTCTGGTTGGTAACCTTGTCCGCAGATATCAGACACTCGCGACCATAGCCCAATGTCGCCACGACTGAAAAGGGAGTTACGCCTCGGATCCGTCGCCTTCGTGGACGGGACGTGTTTGGGGTGATTGGGGTTCGCACCCAGCTGGACGTGTGCGCGCCCTGCCCTCGCTGGGCTGAAGGAGCCTTTTGGCGCCTGCCTGGGGTGAAGGGGGCGGCGCCCCTTTCTTCTTGGTTCGGTCCGGACGGCGGGCCGCAGCCGGCGGCTGAGCCGCCGAGTCTGCTTTGGGAGGAAGAAGAAGCGAAAAAAGAGCGCGGCAAAGCCGCGCCGTCGGACGAGTCAAAAGGGCGGGGGTGATGGCCCCCGCCCTTTCGCTCGCCGGCCGAGTTGCCGGTAGAGTCGCGGATCAGCGCTGCGCGCTGACCGTCGCTTACCGAAGCAACTGGATCACCCCCTGCTGGCTCTGGTTGGCCTGACCCAGCATCGCCTGGGCTGCCTGGGTGAGGATCTGGCCGCGGGCGAGCTGCGTGGTTTCCGCTGCGAAGTCCGCGTCCTGGATCCGCGAGCGGGCGGCCATGGTGTTGGTGTTGGCGCTCGTCAGGTTGTTGATGGTTGCCTCCAGACGGTTCTGGACGGCACCCAGTTCGGCGCGGTTGATCGAGATCGACTTGAGGGCCTCGTCGATCGCGTTCAGGGCCTCGGTTGCGCCTTCCTGGCTGCTGATGTCCACGTCCTTGATCTTCAGGCCGCCGAGGTCTGCGCCGTAGCGGTTTTCCTCGAAGCCCAGCGCCGTGAAGTTGGACGCCGTGGCGAAGCCCTGGCTGCCGGCACGAATGTCGATCGCCTTGGAGCTCGACAGCGTGACCTGCGAGTAGGCGGTGTTGATCGTGGCAGCGGCGATGCTGGTCGGGTCGGTCACGCCCGTCACGGTGTAGGCCGTGCCGGTGCCGGCGATGGTGGCGCCCGCAAGGCCGAAGTTGGCTGCAACCGCTTCGTCGCTGTCGAACCAGACCGAGACGTTGCGCCCGTCGGCTGCCGTCAGCGACAGGCCGCCGCGACCATTGTCGACGGCCGTCACGCCCGTTGCACCGCTGTTGTTGTTGATCACGTTCGCGACATTCTCGCGCGTCTGCTGCGCGCTGTCGGCCGCATCGAGCGCGATGTCCATCGACACGCCGTTGATGACGAGCGTCGCCGTGGCGCTGGTGCCGATGACGGTGGTGGTCGTCGCGTCGATCTGGGTCGGCGCGGCGGTTGCCGTGACGCCCGTTTCGGCCGAACTCTCGTTGATCGCGGCCGCGATGGCGATCCCGCTCGCGGCCTTCTGGCTGCTGCCGGCCCGGGTGTCGGAGAAGGTGTCGTCCGACGCCTTGGAGGCGCGGATGGAGACACCGTTCAGCACCAGGTCGCCGGTGTTGAGCACCCGGACGTCCGCGCCGGTGGCCGACGAGGCGACCGCGCGGGCGTCGGTCGTCACCGTGGACACGCCACGGTCGAAGCTGCCGACCGACAAACCGGCGCGCGAGATGCGGCCGGCGCCGACCGTTCCGAGCTCGATCGGGCCGCCCGAGGTGGAGACCAGGCTGTAGGTGCCCGACTGGGCGCCGACCTTGAGGCCGGTGGAGGCCGCTGTCAGGGTGTCGAGCGAGACTTCGATGTTGCGGCCGTCTGCAGCTTCCAGGCGGATGCCGAGGTTGCTGTCGCCGGTGTCGACGGCGCGGACGCCCGTCTGGCCGGAGATGAGGTTGATCGCATCGACAACGGCCGTGCGCGAGGCGGCCGCGTTGGTCGTGGTTGTGATCGACTGGGTGGTGACGCCGTTGATGGTGACCGTGCCGGTGAGCGCAGCAGCCGTCATGGCCGAGCCCGTCATGGTGGTGGCGCCGACGACGGCGCGGACGCCCGTCTCGGACGACAGGCGGTTGATTGCCGCCGCCTTGGCGATGGCGCTGGCTTCCTTGTTGGTGGAGGACAGCGAGTCATCCTCGGCCTTGGAGCTGCCGATCGCGACGCCGTTGATGGTGAGGTCGTTTGCCTGCAGCGCCTGGTTGGTGGCGAGGTTCGCGGCCGTTGCTTCGAAGGCGCCGGTGGCGGTGAGGCCGGGGACGCTGCCCGTGCCCAGATCGCCGGCGCGGGCCGAACCGATCGAGAGCTGCACCGTCTGGCCGGCGCGCGAGCCCGTCTGCAGCGAGAGGCGGTTCGACGAGCCGTCGAGCAGGCGGATGCCGTTGAAGCTGGTGCGGTTGGCGACATTGTCGATTTCGCTGACCAGCTGGCCGACTTCGGCCTGCAGCGCCTCGCGATCTTCGCCCGAGATGGTGCCGTTGGCGGCCTGGACGGCGAGTTCGCGCATCCGCTGCAGCATGTTGGTGACTTCGCCCATGGCGGTTTCGGCCGTCTGGGCGAGGCTGATCCCGTCGCCGGCGTTGCGGATGGCGACGGACAGGCCGCGCACATCCGCGGTCATGCGCTGCGAGATCGCGAGACCGGCGGCGTCGTCCTTGGCGCTGTTGATGCGCAGGCCCGTCGACAGCCGTTCCATGGCCTTGTCGAGACTGGCCTGGGCCATCCGATTGCCGTTCTGCGCCTTCAGCGCAGACAGGTTGGTGTTGATGATGGTCATCGTCCTGATCCTCGTTCAAGCTGCGGGGCTCATCCCCCGGAAGCCTCAAGGTCGAAGCCTCGAAGCGCCTTCACGGCCGGGGCCGGAAGCGGTTAAACGACAGCAATCCCATGACTGCGAACAGGCCTCCGATCCCGATCCTTGGCGAAGGAAAGACCTGGCTGGTCGTCGACAAGCCTGCCGGCCTTGCCGTGCATCCGGGGCCCCGCACGCCCGACAGCCTGGAGGATCTGCTGCCGGCGTTCGCGCAGCATGGCACGGTGCCGCAGCCGGTGCATCGCCTTGACCGCGACACCTCGGGCTGCCTGCTGCTGGCCCGCAGGCCGAGCGCGCTTCGCACACTTGCCCGCGCATTCGCGGCCGCCGCGGTCGAGAAGGTCTATTGGGCGCTGGTGGAAGGCATATTGCCCGCCGAAGCCGGGCGAATCGATGTGCCGCTTGCAAAGCGATCGCGCCCCGGGTCCGGTTGGCGGATGGTGCCGGATCCCACGGGTCAAGCTGCCGTCACCGGTTGGCGCCGGCTTGCGGCCGTCGGCGCGCTGTCGTTGGTGGAATTCAGGCCGGAGACGGGGCGGACGCACCAGATCCGCGTGCATGCGACGCTGATCGGAACCGGCACGGCGCTGGTGGGCGATCCGGTCTATGGGCGCGGGTCCCCTCTGGGCATGATGCTGCATGCCCGGGCGCTGGGCTTTGCCGAACCACAGACCGGGGTTCGGATCGACCTGGTCTCGCCGGTTCCGGCGCGCTTTCATGCGGCCGGCCTCTCGCGGGAGGCAGACAGCGATCGCTGAGGCTGGAGATCAGCCGCGCAGCAATCCCGGTTCCGACTGCAGCATCGCATCTGCAATGCGATCGGGATCGACCGTGTATCGGCCTACGGCTATGGCCTCCCGAAGCTCGGCCACCCGCCGCGTGTCGACGGGCGGTTCCGATGCCATCTGGCGTGCGGCTTCGCGCCCCCTGCTCACCACATCGGGCGCTTCGGGTGCGGAGGTCCCGGTGCCGGCCGGGATGACCCGGCCCGGCACTTCGAGGCGGCCGGGGCGATTTTCGACCAGGTCTCGCCCGGTTGCAAGCTGAAGATCCGGTCGAGCCGACCGGGATGCCGCGTTGCCTGAAACCGAGTCCACCATGTCCCGTCCTGTCCTGCACGTCTGCCCTGCCGGCGACCGTGTCCGCCTGGGTCCCGGCGTTAACCCTTGCGGTTGCCGGGACCGGAGGGACCCGGCACCCACAGGGTCCTGCAGTTCCACCGAATTCGGCAAACTGCAGTCCGATTTCCAGCCCTGACGGCCTGGCACCGCGAAGGTTTAGCGTTAATCGTCGGAGTCCGACACGATAATCCGCCCGGATTGGTCCAATCTGGCGCCGAAGCGCTGACCGCTCCGGCTGTTCCGCAGCGTCACACGGCCGTCGGGGCTGCTTCCGTCGGCGACCGCGCCCACGCTGATGCGAAAGCCGCTGCCCACATAATCCGCCTGCACGGATTCGCCCCGCTTCAGCCGCGCCTGCTCCGGCCTTTGGCGCATGGGCAGAAGCAGGCGCTCGCCGGTGGCAGGGCAGCGGGCCTCGACCGCAGGCCCGGCCCAATCGAACCGGAATCCCTGGGGCGGGCATGTCCGGCCGGCCAGACGCGGGTCCAGATCGACCGCAACACCGGCAAATTGCTGCGCGCCCGCCCCGAGATTCAGGGATGCAGCAGATGCGTCGGCGGGTAGCGCCGACAGCATCGAGACCAGCAGACAGACCGCGGGCCGCGTGCGGCCGCTGACATTCAAGCCCTGACGTCGATGCACCGAGACCTCCATTCGGCAAGTTATCCGGCGCCCGGCCGTGCAACAGCCATGCCACGCGCTGCCTCTGCCTGTGCCGGCGTTCGGCAAGACCCGGAGACCGGCACATGGGTGCCGCCGACGCGGCCGCAACCGGCACAGATGTGCCGCCAGAAGCCCTGATCCGACCCCGGCCTGCCCTGTTCGCCGGGTTGGCATGCACCTTGCTTCACCACCGGAGCGGCACTGTCGCCGCAACAGGCACAAAGGTTCGGCAGGGATGGACAGGCTCGACCAGTTCTTTGGCGTGCACGGGCAGGCGCTGCAGCTGCGCAGCGAGCGCATGGGGCTGCTCGCCTCGAACATCGCCAATGCGGCAACGCCCAACTACAAGGCCCGTGATCTGGATTTCGCGGCCGCCCTGTCGGGCGAACAGGGCCTTGGCCTTGCCCGCACGAAGGCCGGGCATCTGCCGGCACGGGGGACGGGCCCGGGAGATGGCCCTGCGGTTCGCTACCGCCAACCGCTCCAGCCCTCGCTCGACGGCAACACGGTGGAGCTTGCAACCGAGCAGCTGCAGTTCGCCGAGTCGGCGCTGCGCTATCGATCGACCATCGGAATCCTGAACAGCCGGATCCAGGGCCTCACTTCGGCCCTGAAGGGAGACCAGGGATGACGCTGGGTGTCTTCGACATCGCCGGCCGCGCCATGTCGGCACAGCTTGTGCGGCTGAACAGTTCGGCCTCCAACCTCGCGAACGCCGGTGCGGTCTCGGCTTCGGCCGACACGGCCTACCGTCCGCTGAAACCGGTTTTCGCGACCGAGTATGAAGGCCGCACGGGGCGGGCCACGGTTTCCGTGCTGGGCGTCGTGCAGGCCAATGCAGCGCCCCAGCGCCGGCATGAGCCAGGGCACCCGCTCGCCGACGCGCAAGGCTATGTCCATGTGTCGGCGGTCGACGCCAATGCCGAGCTGGTGGAGGTGGTGGAAACCGCCCGCCAGTACCGCAACAACATCGAGGTTCTGGAAACCGCCAAGTCGCTGACGCTCGAGACGCTGAGGCTCGGCCGGTGAGCGCGTTCGACCCCGCGGCGCTGGGCCTGCGCGCCGCCACCGGGCCGGCCGCGGCTGAACCGCGCGACACGCTGGGCCAGGGCGATTTCCTGACCCTCCTCATCACCCAACTCCGCAACCAGGATCCATTGAGCCCGCTCGACAACGAGGCCTTCGTGGCCCAGCTCGCGCAATTCTCGACCGTGTCGGGCATCAACGCCTCGAACGAGAAGCTCGACCGGCTCGCCGGCTTTGCCGGGAGCGATGCCCGCGCGTCCGCGCCCCAGTGGATCGGGCGGGCCGTCGAGGGCGAGGCCGGGGTGTCCGGACGGGTCGCCTCGGTCAGCATTGCCCCTGACTCCACCCTCAGCCTGACGCTGGACGACGGCCGCACCCTGCCCGCCGCCGGCGTCACGCGGATCAGCTGAAAGGACGCCCATGACCTTCTTCATCTCGCTGACCGGCCTCAACGCCGCCCAGACCGAATTGTCGGTCCTCAGCAACAACATCGCCAACGTCGGCACCTCGGGCTTCAAGAAGAGCCGGGTGGAGTTCGGCGACATCGTCACCCGCTCGGCCACCCAGGCGGCGAACCGCGCGAACGGGGCCGGCGTTGCCGTGATGTCGGTGAAGCAGCAGTTCGGCCAGGGCGGCTACCAGACCAGCAGCAACGCGCTCGACCTGTCGATCGAGGGCCAGGGCTTTTTCCTGGTGCGCAGCGGCACGGGGCCAACCGCCAACCTGGTGCTCAGCCGGAACGGCGCCTTCGGGGTCGATGCCGAACGCTGGGTGGTCGACAATGAAGGCCGCCGCCTGCAGGTGCTGCCCACGACATCCGACGGGGCCGTCACGGGGATCGGGGCCTCGTCGCTCCAGGACCTGCGCCTGCCGACCAGCTCGGGCGAGCCGCGCGCAACGACCGAGATGCGGATCGTCGCCAACCTGCCGGCAACCGCCCTGCCCCCTGTCGCCACCTTCGCGCGCGACAACCCTGCGAGCTACAACCATGCAACCTCGCTGACCGTCTATGATGCGGCAGGCACGGCGCGCACGGCGACGCTCTATTACCGCCAGATCGATGCGCCGGCGGTTGCGCCCAACAAGCAGTGGGAGGTGCACGCCTTTCTGGGTGATGCCCCGATCGATCCGGTGCCGGGCCCCGGGCCCCAGCTGCTCACCTTCGATCCCGACGGCGTGCTGCTGACCCCGGCGGGGCCGGTGCCCTACAGCGCCGGATTCTCGATCAGCCACGCCGACACCGTGTCCGAGAACCAGCCCTTCTCGGTCGGCTTTGCCGAACAGAATGGCTATGCGCCCGGCCGGCTCGAGAGCGTTGGCATCGACCAGAGGGGGATTGTCCGCGCAAGCTTCTCGAACGGCGAGACGCTTGCGCTCGGCAAGGTCGCGCTGGGCAATGTGCCCAACACGCAGGGGCTGCGCCAGAACGGCAATGTCAGCTGGACCGTTTCGGCAACTTCCGGCGCGCTGACGGTCGGCGAGCCGACGGTCGACGGCCTGGGCGGCCTGTCGGCCGGCTCGCTCGAACGCTCGAACGTGGACCTGACCGAGGAACTGGTCGGGCTGATCACGGCGCAGCGCAACTTCCAGGCCAATGCGCGGGCGATCGACACCGCCTCCACCCTTCTCCAGACCATCATCCAGCTGAGGAACTGATGGACCGGCTCGTCTATACCGCGCTCACCGGCCTCCAGCGCGCAGCCGAAGCGCAGGCGGTTACCGCGCACAATCTCGCCAATGTGTCGACGCCGGGCTTCCGCCGCGAAATGGCCGCGCTGTCGGCGGGCTATGTGGCGGGCGGCGGAGCCAGTGTCGGCGCCCGCGTGCAGTCGGGCGGCGAGGCGCCCCACGATCTGTTGAACCCCGGCCGCCTGGAACAGACCGGGCGCCCGCTCGACATCGCGATGGAGGGCGGCGCCTGGCTTGCCGTGCAGGACGCCGGCGGTGGCGAAGCGCTCACCCGCCGCGGCGATCTCAGGCTCGATTCCGATGGCCGGCTGCTGACGGGCGATGGCCGGCCGGTGCTGGGCGAAGGGGGCACAATCACGATTGCGGCCGGCTTCCAGTCGCTGAGGATCGCGCGCGACGGCACGCTGGAAACGCGTGCAACCGACGATGCCCCCTATGCCGCAGTGGGGCGACTGCGCCTGGTGACCCCCGATCCCGCAACGCTGGAGCGCGGCCCCGACGGCCTGTTCCGCAGCCCGGGCGCGGACGCCGACCCGGCTGCGACCGTCAGCGTCGGTACGCTCGAACGCTCGAATGTCGAACCGGCCGCCGCCCTCGTCGAGCTGGTGCAGCAGAGCCGAAGTTTCGAGCTGCAGACAAAGCTGCTCTCGGCTGCGCGCGAGATGGACGAGGGCAGCGCAGCCCTGATGCGCGTCGAATAGGAAGGATCTCCATGCCCTCGGCTCTGAACATCGCCCGCTCCGGCCTCGAAGCCCTCGATGCCCGGCTGCGGACCATCTCCAACAACCTCGCCAATGCGAACACGGTCGGCTTCAAGCGGGACCGGGCCGCGTTCGAGACCCTGCTGTACCAGACGAGCCGGCCCGGCGGTGCGCCGCAGGGGGCTGACGCCCGCTTCGGCATGGGCCTGTCGACCGGCGCCGGCGTGCGCGTGGCCGGCACGGAGCGCGTGCACAGCCAGGGCGGGTTCACCACCACGGGCAATGCGCTTGATCTCGCGATCGACGGCGAGGGGCTGTTCGAGGTTACCCTGCCCGACGGCCGGGCCGCTTTCACCCGCGCCGGTGCGTTGACCCGCAATGCGGAAGGGCTGATCGTGACGCCGCAGGGCTATCCGCTGGCCCCGGGCCTGCAGATTCCCGAAGGGGCGACCGGAATCACGGTTGGCGCCGACGGCACGGTGTCGGCCCAGCTTCCGGGCGAGGCGGCGCCGACCCAGGTGGGCCAGATCACGCTGACGGCCTTCATCAACCCCGCCGGCCTCGAGCCGATCGGCGAGAATCTCTACCTCGAATCCGGCTCGTCCGGGGCGCCCCTTCCGGGTGCGCCGGGCGCCAACGGGCTCGGCCGGATCCGCCAGGGCAGCCTTGAAAGCTCGAACGTGTCGACTGTGCAGGAGCTGGTCGAGATGATCGAGACGCAGCGCGCCTACGAGATCAATTCCAAGGTGATTTCGGCCGCAGACGAGATGATGCGCTATGTCAACCAAGCTGTTTAACATTTTGATAGTATGCATGGTACCGCTTTCGGGATGCGGGATCGACCGTCGCCTGTCCGACAAGGTGCCGGCTGTCCCTGCAGCGCTTGCAGAGGCACCCGAACCCCCTGCCCCCACCGGGGGCATCTGGCACGCAAGCCTCGGCGGACTGGCGCTTGCCGAGGATCGCCGTGCCCGCCGCGTGGGCGATCTGCTGACGATCCGGCTCGTCGAACGGATCCAGGCCGAGAAGAGCGTAGACCAGACCGCCGCGCGCAACAGCCAGCGCAGTGTCGACCTGCCGGATGCAGCCCCCTTCAACCGGATCGACGAGGGGCTGTTCAGTGGCGGCACCCAGTCCAGCTTCACCGGGTCTGGCAGCACCAGCCAGGCCAATCGCCTGTCCGGCGAGTTCACCGTCACGGTTGTCCGCCTGTTGCCGAACGGTGCGATGATGGTCGCCGGCGACCGGCGGATCCGGCTCGTCCGCGGAGAGGAGCAGGTGCAGCTGACGGGCATCGTGCGGCCCGAGGATATCGGCCCTGACAACCGCATTCCCTCCACCCGGGTGGCCGACGCCCGCCTGCGCTTCACGGGCACGGGCGAAGTCGCCAACCAGGCGCGTCAGGGCTGGCTCAATCGCTTCTTCGCGGCCGTGACGCCCTTCTGATGCGCCTGATTTTGCTCATTGCTGCGCTCTGGCTGTGGTTCACGGCCCCGGAGCTGATGGAACCGGCAGCCGCGCAGGTGCCGGCGGAGCGCATCCGCGACCTCGCCCGGTTCCAGGGCGTGCGCGCGAACAGTCTTGTGGGCTATGGGTTGGTGGTCGGCCTGCCCGGCACCGGCGACGAGAACCTGCCCTACACCATCCAGTCGATGCGCTCGGCGGCCTCTGCACTGGGCGTGCAGCTTGGGCCGGGCCCAATACCGCAGCTCAAGAATTCCGCCGCAGTCATCGTCACGGCGGAGCTTCCGCCCTTCGCCAAGCCCGGCCAGCGCATCGACGTTACGATCTCGGCGCTGGGCCGGGCGAAATCCCTTCGCGGGGGAACGTTGCTGCTTGCGCCGCTGAAAGGCGCGGACGGGGAGACCTATGCGCTGGCGCAGGGCAACCTCACGGTCGGCGGCTTCGGCGCCGAAGGGGCGGATGGTTCGCGCATCGTCGTGAACACGCCCACCTCCGGTCGCATCCCCGGGGGTGCAACCGTCGAGCGCGTGGTGCCGACCCCGTTCGCGGGGACCGACCGGCTGCTGCTCGATCTTGTCACCCCCAGCTTCACGACCGCCCAGGCCATGGCGGATCGCATCAACGGTGCGCTTGGCCGCCCGGTCGCGCGCGCCGTCGACGCCGTGTCGGTGGAAGTGGAGGCGCCGGGAACCGTGATGGAACGGGTGGCCCTTGCTGCGCGGATCGAGGCGCTGGACGTGCAACCCGGCTCTCCGGCTGCGCGGGTGGTGGTGAATGCGCGCACGGGCACGGTGGTGATCGGCGGGGATGTAAGGATTCTGCCGGCTGCCGTGTCGCACGGGAACCTGACGCTTGCGGTGTCGGAGGATTTCCAGGTTTCGCAACCGGCGCCCTTCAGCCGGCGAGGTGATACAGCCATCACGCCGCGATCGGATGTCTCCGCCCGCGAAGACCCTGTGCGCATGGCCTTGTTTGCGCCGGGCGCCCGCCTGTCGGACATCGTGAAGGCCGTGAATGCGCTTGGCGCGGCCCCGGGCGACCTTGTCGCGATCCTGGAGGCGCTGAAGGAGGCCGGCGCGCTTCGGGCGGAGCTGGTGGTGATATGATCGACGGCCTTGCATCCAGCCCGCAGTTTGCGCCGGAACCTGCGCAGCTCCGCGAAGCCGGCACTGCCTTCGAGGCGCTGATCCTGCAGCAGATGCTGGGCGCTGTGCTGCCCGAGGCCAATGCTGCGGGCGGACTTGCCGTCCAGGCGCTCGCCCGCCAGCTTGCCGAAGCCAGCCCCTTCGGCGTGGCCCACCTGCTGGAGACCCGAGGATGAGCGACATGCTCTCCATCGGCCAGTCGGGCGTGCGCGCCTATTCGCGCGCGCTCGACACGCTGGCCGACAATGTCGCCAATGCGACGACGCCGGGCCATGTGCGCCGCACGGCCGAACTGTCGCCCGCCAACCAGGGCGGCAGCCGGGGGCCGCTGGATCTCGATCCGGGGGGCGGAGCCGGCGTCCGGCTGACCGCGATCGTCCGAGCCGTCGACCAGTTGCAGCTCGATACGCTGCGCCGGGCCGAGGGGGATGTGGCAGCGCTGGACGTCTCGACCCGCTGGCTGCGCACGGTCGAGGCGGCCATCACGGGCCCAAATGCGCTTGCAACGCCGCTGAATGCCCTGTTCGGCAGCCTGTCAGATCTGGCGAGCGACCCGACGAACCCCGCGGTTCGCGAAACGGTGCTCACCCGGGCCACTACGCTTGCCGACCAGTTCAACCGCAGCGCGGCCGATCTCGACCGGCTCGATCTCGACCTGCTGGCCGAGACCCGGACCGAGGCGCGCGCGCTGAACGACCTGTCCCAATCGATTGCCGACGTGAACGGCCGGCTGCGGCGCGCGACCGAGGGCAGCGCGGCCTTTGCCGCGCTTGCCGATGAGCGGGACCGGCTGCTGGCGAGGGTTGCCGGCATCACCACCATCGACGTGCAGATCGATGCCAAGGGGCAGGCGACCGTGCGCATCCCGGATGCGGGTGGCGCCCTGCTGGTGTCGGGCAGCGATGCGGTGTCGGCCCGCGTGATCCCGGCGGCAACCGGGGTCGAGCTTCGCCTGGGCCCGACGGGCGCCGACGAACGCGCGACCCTGCTGTCCGGAAGCCTCGCCGGCCTGTCAGCCGCGCGCATCCAGCTGGCCGAGGCCCGCACGCGCCTCGATTCCCTGGCCGACCGGGTGGCCGGCGAACTGAATGCCGCGCACGCACAGGGCATCGATTTCGACGGAAACGACGGCGGCCTGCTGTTCGACACGCGCCGGCCGGTGCCCGACGCCGCGCGCGCCAATGGCGGGAGCGCCCGGATCGATGCGACGCTTGCCGACGGCGCAGCCCTGCTGCCGATGACCCTGCGCTTCGACGGCGGGCAATGGATCCTGGCGCGCGATGATCTGGGCGGCAGCGTGACGGGCGCCCTCCCCCTCACGCTCGACGGCCTGACGGTGGACGGTCTCGGCACGCCCCGCAACGGCGATGTCTTCCGAATCCGCAATGCCGGGGGGGCCGCCGCAATCCGCCTGCGCGACATTCCGGCAGCGCAGCTCGCGACGGCCCAGCGCTGGGTTTCGGCCCCTGCTGCCGCCAACACGGGGAGTGCAGGGGTCACGCTCGAGGTCGGCGCAGCGCTTGCCCCGCCTGCGACGCCGCCATTCCTCCTGTCAGTCGCAGCCGGCACCCAGACGCTGACCGACAGCCTCGGCACCGTGCTTGCCAGCGGACCGGTCGGGACTGTCCTTGCCGGCGACGGGTTCACGGTCCGCCTGAACGGAACGCCTGCCGATGGCGACAGCTTTGCCATTCGCCGCAACGAGCCGCGCTCCGGCGGCAATGGCAATGCCCTTGCGCTTCTGGCGGTGCGGGATCTTGCAGGGCCCGCCGGCACCATCGGCGAACAGGCGGACGCGCTGGTCAGCCGGGTCGCCGTGTCGCTCAACGCACAGCAGGGCCGCTTTGCAACGGCGCGGGAAAGCCGCAACCAGGCAGCCGAGGCGCTGTCGCTGCAATCGGGCGTCGATCTCGACACCGAAGCCGGCGAGATGCTGCGCCTGCAGCAGGCCTACAATGCCAATGCGCGCGTGCTGCAGGCCGCGCGCGAGATCTTCGAAACCCTGTTGTCGTCCAGCCGCAGCTGAGGAGCCGCCCCGTGCCGACCCCCGTCCTCGTCAACAGCCGGAACCCGCTCTCCCTGCAGGCGGATCGCATGGGGCGCCTCGATCGCGAAATCGAGACGCTGGGCCGCCAGATTTCCGTGGGCGAGCGGTTCACGACGCCGTCGGAGGACCCCATCGCCGCCAACCGTGCAGCCCTCGTCGAGCGCCTTCAGGGGCGCCTGGAGGCCGACCAGCGGAGCATCGACCGCGCCAGTGCCAGGCTGTCGCTGGCGGAATCGGCGGTCGTGACTGCGGGCGAGGCCCTGATGCGGGCGCGCGAGCTGGCCCTGTCGGCGGCCAATGGCACCCTTGGCCCGGACGACCGGCAGGTCATCGCGCGTGAGGTGCAGCTTCTGCAGGACCAGCTGCTCGGCAGCGCAAACGCGCAGGACGAAAGCGGTCGGTACCTGTTTGCCGGCAGCCGTTCGGCGAGCCCTGCCTATGCCCTTCTGCCGGACGGCACGATCAGCTGGGACGGCATCGATGCCGGGGCCGGAGCCGAAGCGGCGGGCTTTGCGCGGACAGCACCGCCCAATGGTCCCTTTCTGTTCGGGGAAGGCGACACCTCTGCCTTCGCAGCATTGGCGACGCTTGCAACGGCCCTGGCCGAGCCGGACCCGGAGCTGCGCGCAACGGGCTTCGCTGCGGCGATCGAGGGCCTCGAAGTGGCAACCAACCGTCTTCTCGACGGCCAGGCCCGGATCGGCGCAGGGATGGCGCGGCTGGAGGATGAAGACGAGCGCCTGGCATCCGCCCGGTTGCAGGCAGCCGAAGCGCTTGCCGATGCCAAGGGCCTTGATCTCACTGAGGCGATTGCCCGGCTCGATGCGCTGAAGATCACGCTGGAGGCGGCGCAGGGAAGTTTCGTGCGGATCTACGACGGCACCCTGTTCGACCGGCTGGGCTGACACCCGGCGGGCCTAAAGCCGATGCGCACCGGGCCGTAGCGGGCGGGTCACCAAACCCGATCTCGAGCGACAGGGAGCAGCAGCGCATGATGGCCATTGTCGGACTCGTCGTGCTTCTGGTGATGGTGTTCGGCGGCTTTGCCATTTCGGGGGGCTCGCTGACCCCGGTGCTGAAGGCGTTGCCGTTCGAGATGCTGATCATCGGCGGTGCGGCGATCGGGGCGCTGATCGTGTCGAACGACATGGCCACGCTGAAGCAGCTGGGCGGGGGCTTCGGTCGGTTGCTGAAGGGCCCGCGGTTCGGCAAGGTCGAATATCTGGGCGCCATCTTCCTGACCGTGAAGCTGATGCGCCTGCTGAAGACCGACGGTGCGGTCGCTGTGGAGCCGCATGTGGAGAACCCCGAGTCCTCGGCCCTGTGGGCCGAGCACCCGAAGCTGAAGGCGGATCATTTCTTCGTCCACCTTGTGTGCGACACGCTGCGCCTCCTGGTGGTGAGCACCGGCACGGTCAGTTCGGTTGCGATCGAGGATGTGCTGGACACTGCAATCGAGACCCATCACCACGACGCCATGCGACCGGCGGAACAGCTGCAGTCGCTGGCCGATGCCCTGCCCGCGCTGGGTATCGTTGCAGCCGTGCTCGGGGTGGTGAAGACCATGGGGTCGATCGACCAGCCCCCGTCCGTGCTGGGGGGCATGATCGGTTCGGCGCTGGTCGGTACCTTCCTGGGCGTGCTGCTGGCCTATGGCATGGTCGGGCCGATGGCGACGCGACTGAAGGCGATCATCGAGGCGGATGCGGAGATCTACCAGGTCGTGCGCCGCGTGATACTGGCATCACTGCGCAACCAGCCCCAGCCCATCGTGCTCGAAACCGCCCGCACGGCCATCCGCCCAGCCAACCAGCCAGCCTTCAGCGAGGTGTTCGAAGGCCTTAGGGGCAAGTGACATGACCCAGATGGGCCCCCTTCCCGAACCCGAAGTCCTGATCAAGAAGATCAGGGACAAGGGCCATGGCGGCCACCATGGCGGCGCCTGGAAGGTGGCCTATGCCGACTTCGTGACGGCCATGATGGCCTTCTTCCTGCTGATGTGGCTGCTGGGCGCCACCGACGAGGACAAGCGCAAGGGCCTCGCCGACTATTTCGCGCCAACCTTGATGGAGCACTCCACCTCGGGCGGATCGAACGGGCTGCTGCAGGGCCGATCCATCGAGGAGCCGGACGGGGTGGCGGCCTTTGCAAAGCGTTCCGGCATGGTGGCGAGCGCGCCCTTCCAGCAGGCGAATGGCGCGCGCTCCCCTGCCCTTTCCGACGATGGCCAGCTGCGCAAGGTGGAATCCGAGCTGCGCCGGCGCATGGAGAAGGACCCGGGCCTGAAGGACCTGATCGGCCAGGTTCGCCTCTCGCGCACGCCGGAAGGAATCCGGATCGAGCTGATCGACAAGGCGGACTATTCGATGTTCACCAGCGGCACCAACGCCATGGACCCCCGTGCGCGCCGCCTGATCGATCTCGTCGCACAGACCATCGACGGCCTGCCCCACCGGATTGCGATCCGCGGCCACACGGATTCGCAGCCCTTCACCGCCCCGGGCCGGCTTGCGACCGAGAACAACTGGACCCTGTCGGCCGCCCGGGCCGAGGCCACGCGGGTCGCGCTGTCGCAATCCGGCATTCCCGACGAGCGCTTTTCCCGGCTGGAAGGTGTCGCCGACACCGAACCGATGATCCCGGAGAATCCGCTGGACCCGCGCAACCGACGGCTGAGCATCACCCTGCTGCGCGGTTGATGCGCGGCCCCTGTTGCGGGGAGGCGCCGGGCCCCATATCGGATGCGCCATGGCCCGCCCTCCCGCCAACCAGCTGCCCGGAAGTCCCGACCGCTTTGCCGAAGAGGCCGCCACCTACGCCGTCACGGGTAGCCGGCCCGACATCGAGACCGGCGTTGCCGCCATCCGCAACACGCTGAAGACCCTTCCCCCCGAACCGGGCGTCTATCGCATGCTCGATGCGAACGAGCAGGTGCTCTATGTGGGCAAGGCCCGGTCGCTGAAGAACCGGGTGGCGAACTACACCCAGGTGATGCGCCTGCCGCGCCGCCTGCAGCGCATGGTGGCGCAGACGCGCAGCATGACGATCGTCGTCACCCGGTCCGAGGCGGAGGCACTGCTGCTGGAAGCCCAGCTGATCAAGCGGTTCCGCCCGGCCTACAATGTGCTGCTTCGCGACGACAAGAGCTTCCCCTTCATTGCGCTGGACGAGAGCACGGGGTTTCCGCGCCTGTCCAAGCATCGCGGCGCGCGGCGGCCGCAGACCCAGTATTTCGGTCCCTTCGCGTCGGCCGGATCGGTCAACACCACCTTGAATGCGCTGCAGAAGGTGTTCCTGCTGCGATCCTGTTCCGACAGCTACATGGCCAACCGCACGAGGCCCTGCCTGTTGCACCAGATCCGCCGCTGCTCGGCGCCCTGCACCGGGCGGATCGACGTGCCGGGCTATGCCGAGTTGGTGGAGGATGCGCGCGGCTTCCTGCTGGGCCGCAGCCAGCAGGTGCAGAAGAAGCTGGGCGAGCGCATGGGCGAGGCGGCAGCCGCACAGGATTATGAGCTGGCCGCTGTTCTGCGTGACCGGCTGAAAGCGCTGACGGCCATCCAGGGCAGCCAGGCGATCAACGCGGAAACCGACAGCATCGACGCCGACGTGATTGCGATCGCCACGCGCGACGGCATCGCCTGTGTGCAGATCTTCTTCATTCGCGGCGGACAGAACTGGGGCCATCGCGCAGTGTTTCCGACACATGTGGGCGACGTGCCCGAAGACGAGATCCTTTCGGCCTTCCTCGGCCAATTCTATGCCGATCTCGCGCCGGCGCGCTCGATCCTGCTCGACCGCGAGATCGCCGAGCCCGAACTGGTGGCCGAGGCGCTCGCCGAATCCGCCGGCCACAGGGTGGAGATCCGCGTGCCCCAGCGCGGCCACCTGAAGCGGCTGGTGGAGCAGGCCGAGCGCAATGCCCGCGACGCGATCGACCGGAGGCTTGCGGAATCGACCACCCAGCGCCGCAACCTGGAGGCGCTCGCCGATTTCCTCGGCCTATCCGAGGCGCCCGAGCGGATCGAAATCTACGACAACAGCCACATCCAGGGCACCAATGCGCTTGGTGCAATGGTGGTTGCCACGCCCGAGGGCTTTGCAAAGTCGCAGTATCGCAAGTTCAACATGAAGGCCGCCGACCTCGTGCCGGGGGATGATTTCGCGATGATGCGGGCGATGCTGACCCGCCGCTTTGTGCGGCTGCAAGCCGAGGCGCCCGATGGGGGTGAGGACTGGCCCGACCTTCTGCTGATCGATGGCGGCAAGGGGCAGGTGTCAGCGGTCGCCGCGGCCCTGTCCGAGCTCCAGGTGGAGGGAGTTCCGTTTGTGGGGGTCGCCAAGGGCCCGGATCGCAACGCCGGCCGCGAAGTCTTTCATTTTCCGGACGGCAGCGAACAGACGTTGCCGCCCAACGATCCGCTGATGTTCTTCCTGCAGCGCCTGCGCGACGAGGCGCACCGCTTCGCGATCGGGGCGCACCGCGCCAAGCGCAGCAAGGCGCTGACGGTTTCGACGCTGGATGAGGTCCCGGGCATCGGCCCGGCCCGCAAGAAAGCGCTGCTGATGCATTTCGGAACGGCCCGCGCGGTCAAGGGCGCAGCGCTGGAAGACCTGCTGAAGGCACCCGGAATCAACCAGGCGACTGCTGAAGCTGTCTATCAGCATTTTCATCCAAACCGTTAGTTTACCTGTAACAACATGGTTAACCATTGACACGGTGGTTGCCACAGCTTCCGTCGTTTCCCTCCAATACCCCCCGGTTTCCTCCTGCTACTGCGCACTTCGGCGGGAACGGCCGCGCCAGGGTCGGCCTGAGGGAGACAGAGGATGAGCAATCGTTTCGTTGTGGATCTTGGCGACATGAAACTGGACGACGCTGCGAAGCGCCGTATCAGCAACGCCCTGCAAACGGCTGCACTTGGAGAGATTGCCCGGCTCGATGCCGCGATGGCCGAGCCCTTCGCCGTGTTCGATCCGGTGCGGATCCGCAACCCGGAGTGGTACGGCATCTGGATCAAGACGCTGCGCGATCGGGCACAGCTTCCCCAGTTCGATGTGGACATGAAGCAGATTCAAGAATTCACTGCCGGACGTTGAGGAAATGGATGAGCCGGTAACGCAACTGGCCTGTCCGAGTGCGCGCGCCGAGCCGGGAAATCTGCTCTACGGGCATGTGTCCGAAGGACAGGTCCATCGGCTCGGCACGCCCATTGCGGTCACGCCGGAATTCGTGGACGCCGTGTCAGGCAACGGCCCGCCGGAGCAGCGATTCCGCTTTGCCGGCACCTGCCAGGAGGGGCGCTGCGCCCAGTGGACCGGAACGGGTTGCGGCGTGATCGAACGGGTGCTGGCAGACCTGCAGCCGGCAGCCGGTGCGGGCCCCCTGCCCCGATGCTTTCTGCGCTCGACCTGTCGCTGGTTCGCGCAGGCAGGTGGCACGGCCTGCAGCGCCTGCAGCCATGTCGTCACTGATGCCCGAAAGTCGGTGGGGGCTCAGGCCTGACGAAAGGGCTGCACTGCGATCCGCAGGGCCGTTGCCAGCACGGCTTCGTCCTCGGGGCGAATGCCATCGGCGGTGGGCACCTCGAGGAAGGCGGCGACCACCAGCGGCGCCCGGTGCGGAGGCCACAGCACCGCGATGTCGTTGATCCGGGTCGGCCTGCCCGGGCCGTGGCCCGTGCCCGTCTTGTCGCCGACCCGCCAGCCAGCCGGCGCCCCGGCCCTCAGGCGGCGCAGGCCTGTCTGCGTGTCCTCCATCCACTGCGCCAGGTCTGCCCGGGATTCGGGCGTCAGCACGTCGCCCACCACCAGCGCGGCCGTGGTTCTCGCCACGGCTTCGGGCGTGCTCGTGTCCCGCGGGTCGCTTCCGGTCACCAGGTTCATGTCGGGCTCGTAGCGATCGATCCGCGTCACCTGGTCACCGATCAGGCGCAGCCGCCGGGTGACGCCCTCAGGCGCACCCAGCTTGCGCATCAGCAGGTTTGCTGCAGCATTGTCGCTGGTCTTCTGCGTGCCCTCGGCCAGATCCCGCACGGTCAGCGACTTGCCGGCAAAAGGCCCCGCCACCGGCGATGGCGGCACAAGATCCGCCTCAAGGATCGGCACCCGGTCGCCGAGCCCAAGTTCGCCTTGGTCTGCTGCCTGCAGGACCAGCCCAGCCAGGAACAGCTTGAAGGTGGAGCAGAGCCCGAAGCGCTCGGATTGGCGATGCCCGCTGATGCGGCCTGTGGCGGTGTCGAGCAGCGCAAGGCCAAGACGATCGGCCGACGCCGCTTCCAGCCCGGCGAGCGAGGTGGGCGCAACCGGCGCAGCGCCCCCGACGACCAGGCCGCCCAGTCCTGCCAGGACGCCCCGGCGCGCAAGTGGCCAATCGTGCCGATGCCCCATTCATTCCTCTCCCGGCCTGAAGCTGTTGCGGCCCGTCCCGGCTTCGGTAAAGCAGTGGCAACGGACTGAAAGGGACCCGATGATCGAGCTTTACACGGCAGCGACGCCCAATGGCTACAAGGTGTCGGTTGCGCTGGAGGAAATGGCGCTGCCCTACACGGTGCACGCGGTGAACCTGATGTCGGGCGAGCAGAAGTCCCCCGCTTTCCTTGCTCTCAACCCGAACGGCCGGATCCCGGCGATCGTGGACGACGGCTTTGCAGTCTTCGAGTCGGGCGCGATCCTCATCTATCTTGCGGAAAAGACAGGTCTTCTGATGCCGGCCGACGTCAAGGGCCGCAGCCAGGTGATCCAGTGGCTGATGTTCCAGATGGGCGGGATCGGCCCGATGATGGGGCAAGCCAATGTCTTCTACCGCTATTTCCCGGAACGCATCCAGCCCGCGATCGACCGCTACCATGGCGAGGTGAAGCGGCTGTTCGGCGTGCTGGACCGGCATCTTGCCGACCATGAATGGCTGGCCGGCGACTATTCCATCGCCGACATCGCCAACTGGTGCTGGACCCGAACGGCCCGCTGGTCGGGTGTCGACCCGGAGCCGTTCGAGAACATGGCCCGCTGGCACCGCGCGATCGCCGAACGGCCCGCCGCCATGCGCGGAATCGCCGTTCCCCAGGCCGCCGAGCTTCCGGCGAAGGACGAGGATGCGGCAAAGAAATTTTCCGAACAGGCACGCACCATGGTCGAAATGGGGCGCAAGGAATGAGGGCGGGACGGCGTTCGCACGCCTGTCACACGAAGCTGTCAGGCGGCTGTGCATGCCCCGGTTTGGAAACATTGCCGCTGCCCTTGCACTCGCCCTGCTGACAGGCACGGGCGCAATGGCGCAATCCGCCCCGATCCTGATCGCCCATCGTGGCGCATCGGCCGACCGGCCCGAGCACACGCTGATGGCCTACAAGCTGGCGATCGACCAGGGCGCCGACTTCATCGAGCCGGATCTGGTGGCGACCAAGGATGGCCATCTGGTTGCCCGGCACGAGAACGAAATCTCGAGCACCACGAACGTGGCTGACAAGTCCGAATTCGCGTCGCGCCGGACGAAGAAGACCATCGACGGCGTCGCGATGGAGGGCTGGTTTACCGAGGATTTCACGCTCGCCGAGTTGAAGACGCTGCGCGCCCGCGAGAGGTTGCCGCAACTGCGGAGCGCGAACACCGCCTTCGACGGGCAGGAAACGGTGCCGACGTTCGAGGAGATACTGGCGCTGGTGAAGGCGGAGGAAGCCCGGACCGGGCGGCGCATTGGCGTCTACCCCGAAACCAAGCACCCCAGCCATTTCCGCGCGCTCGGCCTGCCCCTGGAGGAGCCGCTTCTCGCAGCGCTCGGCAGGGCCGGGTATCGCAACAGGGCCGATCCCGTCTTCATCCAGAGCTTCGAGGCCGGAAACCTGGAGGCGCTGCGCCCGCGCACAGACCTGCGGCTCATCCAGCTGATGGCGGCCGAGGGCGGTCCGCCCGACCGGCCGGGCACCAGCTACGGCAAGATGCGCTCGCCCGCCGGCCTGAAGGCGCTGGCCGCCCATGTCGACGGCATCGGCGTGGAAAAGCCGCTGGTGATCCCGCGCGATGCCAATGGCCGCCTTGGGGCGCCCACAAGCCTTGTCGCCGATGCGCATGCAGCCGGGCTGAAGGTGCATGTGTGGACCTTCCGGCCCGAGAATTACTTCCTGCCGGCCGAGCTGCGCAGCAGCGAAAGCCCGATCGCGCGCGGCAAGGCCGTGGCAGAGATCCGCGCCTTTCTTGACGCCGGGATCGACGGGCTGTTCAGTGATTCGGTGCCCGACGCTGTGGCAGCGCGCCGGCCAGGGCCCTGACGCTCAGCCGGCGGCCTCGCCGGCCTCGCGCAGGATGAGGATGTTCATGCGGGCCGCTGCGATCAGCCGCGCCCGATCGGTCTGCCAGGCTTCCACACGCACATTGGCGACCCGCCGGCCCATACGCTGGATGAAGGCCTGGGCGGATGTGTCCTCCATCGCGCCCTCGCGCAGATAGTCGACCGTCACGTTGATCGGCTTCAGGGTCGCCGCCTCCCCGGCCAGCGCGTCGCGCACGGCAAGATTGGCGGCGATCTCCATCAGACCGGCAACCGAGCCGCCGTGCAGCCGCCCGGGCGAGCCGATCAGGAGCGCCTGGAAGGGCATCACCATCGCGTCGCCCTGACGCCTGAGGCCGAGCATTGCGGCATAGGGTGGAAGCGGGTTTGCCGTCATGCGGCGCCCGTGAACATGAAGGTGCCGGCCACATGCGCGATCGGATGATCCGGATCGCCGTCGTGCGCGATGCCGCGGGTGAAGGCCACGCGCCGTGTCATCTTGTAGCATTCGGCCCGGCCGACCACCGTCTTGCCCGGCTCGGCGGGCCGCAGATAGTCGCATCGCAGGTCCAGCGTGGCGTGCGGCTCCATCTTGCCCCGCGCCACCAGCACCGAGAAGCCGGCCGCGGAATCCATCAGGCTGAAGATGGTGCCCGAGGCGATGACCCCCGTTTCGGGATAGGCCACCAGCTGGGGCGCATAGGGCATCTGCAGCTCGACCCAGCGGTCGCCCATCGCGCGGAAGCCGATTCCCAACGCCTGCAGATGCGGAACGGCCGACATGAAGCGGTCGACATAGCGCCGCAGCCGCTCATCCTCGGAAAGCGCCGGCTTGTCGGTCATGCGGCAAGCCGGCTTGCAGCCTCGCGGACGCGGGCGATCATGTTGGGGACGCCCTGCGTGCGGTTGGCCGAGAGATGGCGTTTCAGCCCCAGCGCCTCCAGCTCCCCCTCGATCGGGGTCGCCAGGATCTCGGCGGCCGTCTTGCCGTCGACGAGGCTGACGATCAGCGCGACAACCCCGCGCGTGATGTCGGCATTGCTGTCAGCCTGGAAGCGCAGCCGGTCGCCATCGGCCAGGGGATAGACCCACACATCGGCCGAACAGCCCGGAACCTTTGTGGCAGCGGTCTTCAGCGCGGGGTCCATCGGCGCAAGCCCGCGCCCGAAGTCAATCAGGGCACGGTACCGGTCGTCAGCGTCCAGCGCGGCGTCCCACTCGTCGACGAAGTCCTGAAAGGCGAAAGGCATGGCACCCGGATAGGCGGGGGTGCCATGCCCTTCAAGAGCCATCCGGCCGATGGGCGTTATGGCCGCGGCTGGTCGCGCCGGGTGTCCCGCGGCGGGATCGCCCGCAGCTTCTCGATCTCGTCGGCCAGCTGGCGGCCGGGATCGGTTGCCAGCTTTTCCAGCGTGATCACCCGGTCCTTCAAGCCGGCGATCTCCTTGCGCAGCTGGGGCACGTCGTCGAGCTGCCCCATGCGGACGTCGAGGTTCTCCATCCGCACATAGGGGTTGTCGGCCGAATAACGCTCCCAGCGGCGGGTTTCCTTGTTCCAACGCCCGCCGGCCGCAACCCGCCCGATCACCACGATTGCGACGATCAGGACGACGGCTTCCCAGAAATCCATGGTCTCATGCTCCCCCGGTTGCCCCGGTCACTCAGGCGCTCAGTGGCGCAGATTGTCGATTTCGCGGCTGAGGCGTCGGCCATCGTCGGTGGCGATCCGCTCCAGCACCTGCACCCGATCCTTCAGCGCGCCGAGCTCGGCCTGCAGCTGCGCATTCTCGGACGTGACCAGCTTCAGCCGCTCCAGCGCCTCGTTGTTCTGCACCGGCTTCAGCGCCTGGCCCCAGCTGCCTTCCAGCGGATAGCCGTGCTTCACCCGCAGCCAGGTGGTGAACACCCATCCGGCGATTGCGGCCATTCCCAGCACCACGAAGGCGGGATGTGTCATCAGGTCCAGCATGTCTCAGTTCCCCAGTCTGTCGATTTCGTCGGCGAGGCCGATGCGCTTGTCCGTCACGATGCGCTCCAGCACCACGATCCGCGCCTCCAGCTTCTCGATCCGGGCCTGTGCGGCCCTGTCCATGTCCATCGCCCCTCGGGCCATCAGGTCCAGTTTCTTGTCCTGGATCTTGCGCCAGTTGGTCATCACGATGGCCACGATCGGGATCATCAGCGCGAAAATCGGAATCAGTACGCCAAGGCTGTTCATCCAAATGCCCCTCTCTCGCCCAGTCCGTTGCCCAGGCTATTGCTGGCGCAGGTCGTCGATCTCGCGCGCCAGGCGGCTGTTCGGGCTGGTGTAGGTCAGCTCGATGTCGCGCAGCCGGCGGTCGATGTCGCGGAAGCTCGAGCGCACTTCGCGGATCGAGCGGCCGGGCGCGGCGCGGGTCTTCTGCCAGAACTGCCGGTCCTCTGGATCGGCCTCTTCCAGGGCATAGACGCTGCCCGGCTTGGCATCGGCCATCCAGCCGATCACGAAGTAGATGAGGACGGGGGCGCCGCTGCCGAACAGCGTGGCGAGCACGGTGCCGACGCGCACCCAGAGGACATCGAAGCCGGTGTAGTCGGCGATGCCGGCGCAGACGCCCATCAGCTTGGCATTGCGCTTGTCGAGGTAAAAGCCCGTGCGGCGTGCCATGGTCAAATTCCTTCCTGTTCCCTCTTGGCCGGGCCCGTTCGTGCCGGGCCCATGGCGTTCAGATTGCGCGGTCCCGCCGCTGAAGCTGCGGGTGAAGTTCCACATTGTTCAGTTCGTTGCGGAGGTCGGTGATCCGGGCCGGTTCGCCCCGGTCGGCGGCGATGATCCGCTCGATCGTGGTCATCCGGTCATCGAGGCGCCGCGCGATGTCGTGCAGCTCGTCCAGCAGGTTCTCGTCCTCCAGCGTGATGCTCTTCGCCTGCTTCCACTTGGTCATATAGTGAAGGAGCAGCCAGGGCAGCCCGACGAAGATGGAGAGGACCGCGGTCAGCGGGATGGCGGCTTCATAAGCTTCCATTGCTCAGCCCTTCCCTCAGTGCTTGGACTGCATGCGGGCCTTGAGCTCGGCGAGCTCGGCGGCGACCGCATCGGTGGTGCGAAGCTCGGAAATCTCCTCTTCCAGGCTCTTCGGGACGGGGGCGAGATCATAGACCTCGGCACGACCCTCGGCCAGATCGACACGGCGCTCCAGCACCTCGAAGCGGGAGAAGGCCTCCTCGACCCGGTTGCCGCGCGTCATGGCACGAGCCCTCGCCCGGGTCTGCGCGCTTTCCAGGCGGGTCATCAGCGCATTCTGCCGGCTGCGCGCCTCGCGCAGCTTGGCTTCCAGCTTGGCGATGTCGTCCTCGAAGGCGCGGAGCTGCTCGTCGAGCGCGTCCACCTCGCCCTTCAGCATGGCGGCCGTCTGGCCCACCTTCTGCTTTTCCATCAGGGCAGCCGTCGCCAGGTCCTCGCGCTCCTTGGACAGCGCCAGCTCGGCCTTGTCCGCCCAGTTGGCCTGCGCCTGCTCCAGCTTCAGGATGGTGCGCCGCATTTCCTTCTGGTCGGCGATGGTGCGCGCGGCAGAGGCGCGGACTTCGACGAGCGTCTCCTCCATCTCCATGATCACAAGGCGGATGGTCTTGGCCGGATCCTCGGCGCGTTCGAGCAGGTCGCTCACATTGGCCTGGATGATGTCGCGGGCGCGGGAGAAGATACCCATTGTCAGCTCCTGATGTCGTTTGGGCCGATCGGTGGCCAGGAATTCGGGGATCAGTATATCCGGTTTGCGGGGTTCAACCACCACCAGAAACCGGCCCGGGCGGGGAGAGGAGAGAGGGGATGTTCCCTCCCCGCCCGGGCTGGGGTCCACCTGATCAGGATGCATGCGCACCCCGGGGATCGGCAGGCGGATTGCTGGAGGAGGCGGACAACCGGGCCCCGTCCCGCTCGACGGCAAGCGCCGGGCCGGTCGCCACCAGCAGCGTCAGGCCGGCGACCAGGATGGCAATGGTGCCGAACAGCGGCGCCTTCACCGGGGATTGGGAACGGGCAGTCATCGTCGGTGCTCCTCAAATTCGATGCCAGGTGCCCTGCAGCTTCCGTGCCAAGTTCGCTTTCCCCCAAAAGTGCGGCGAATTCAGACACTTGAGAAAAGCAGCGTTGGCGATTCCGGCCCAAGAATTCGCACGATTCACGAACTGTTGGCAAAATTCCCCGAAGGCCCTAATCTCGGCCGCATGGCAGACAAGCCCACCCAACTCATCGGCCAGTCCGGCCCCTTCCTCGACGCCGTCGAGCGCGCCAGTGCGGCCGCGGCCCTCAGCCGCCCCGTCCTCGTCGTCGGCGAGCGCGGCACCGGCAAGGAAATGATCGCCGAACGCCTGCACCGCCTGTCGCCGCGCTGGGAGGAGCCGCTCGTCAGCCTGAACTGCGCAGCACTTCCCGAAACCCTGCTCGATGCCGAGCTGTTCGGCTACGAGGCCGGCGCCTTCACCGGCGCCGTCAAGGCCCGACCGGGCCGCTTCGAGGAAGCCGATGGCGGCACCCTCTTCCTCGACGAGGTGGGCATGCTCACTGCTGCGGGCCAGGAGCGGTTGCTGCGGGTGGTCGAATATGGCGAGCTCACCCGCCTGGGCAGCACGCGCGTCACCCAGGTGGACGTCCGCGTGGTGGCCGCCACCAACGAGGATCTTCCGCGCCTCGCGGAAAAGGGCCGCTTCCGCGCCGACCTTCTCGACCGCCTCTCGTTCGAGGTCATCACCCTGCCCCCCTTGCGGGCCCGCCGCGAGGATATCCGCCAGTTGGCCGACTTCTTCGGCCGCCGCATGGCCTCGGAGCTTGGCTGGCGCGGGTTTCCGGGCTTCACGCCGAAGGTGCTCGAAGAGCTCGAGGCGCATGACTGGCCGGGCAACGTCCGCGAGCTCAAGAACGCCGTGGAGCGCGCTGTCTATCGCTGGGGCGAGGCGGACCGCCCGGTGGGCATCCTCGATCTCGATCCGTTCGACAGCCCCTGGCGGCCCACGGGTGCCTTCGCAGGCCCTGCGGCCGCCCGTGCAGGCCTGCCCGACATATCGCCGCCGGCAGACCTTCAACAGCCTGTCGCGCAACCGGCCAATGATCCGGACGGCGATGCCCCGAAGGATTTCCGCGGCGCCGTCGCCCGCTTCGAACGCAGCCTTCTGGAACAGGCACTCGCCGCAAGCCGGCACAACCAGCGCAGGGCAGCCCAGATGCTGGGGCTCAGCTACGACCAGCTGCGCCACTGCCTGAAGCGGCACAATCTGCTGGCAGGCTAGGCCTGTTCCTGCATCGCCGGCTCGGCATCCGGCGGATGGAGCACAACCCGTTCCACGCGCCGCCCATCGCTTGCGGCAATCTCGATTGTCCACCCATTGGGGTGTTGAAGCGTCTCGCCCGTTTCCGGAACCCGGCCGGCCATCAGGAAGCTCAGACCCCCGAGCGTGTCGACCTCGTCGCCGAGTTCGGTGTCCACGAAGCTGGCGCCGACCACCTTTTCGAGGTCATCGAGGTCGAGCCGCGCGTCCGCCTCGAAGCCGCCGTCTGGCCGCTTCAGGATCAGCGCCGCCTCTTCCTCGTCATGCTCGTCCTCGATCTCGCCGACGATCTCCTCGACGATGTCCTCGATGGTGACCAGCCCGTCGGTGCCGCCATATTCATCGACGATGATCGCCATGTGGGTGCGCTTGCGGCGCATTTCGGTCAGCAGGTCCACGACAGGCATCGACGGCGGCACGAACAGCACCGGCCGCAGCAGCTCGTCCATGGTCGGAAATCCGGTCGCTGGCCGCTTGCCGAAGCGGTCCGCGATCACGGCATAGACGTCCTTCACATGCAGCATGCCGATCACGGAATCGAGATTGTCGGCAAACACCGGCAGCCGGCTGTGCCCGGCCTCGCGGAACTGGCGAACGATCGCCTTGAAGTCACACGCGCTTGAAATCGCGAGAATATCCGAACGCGGAACCGCAATGTCGCCGGCCTGCTGCTCCGACAGGTGGAGCATGTTGCGCAGCATGGTGCGCTCGTCCTGGTCCAGGTCGTCGGGGTCTGCGCTTTCCTCCAGATGGTCGTCGATCGCTTCCTCGATCGACTCTCGCAGCGAGCCGGGGGCCTTCAGGTGCAGCAATTCGCGAACGGCGCTCCAGAAGGAGGCGCCGCCCGCGCTTCTAGGGGAAGGGTCGCTCATCGGCTTTCGTCCACCATTGTTCCATGTCGCTCCACATAGGGGTCGTCGATGCCAAGGCCGGCAAGGATCCTCGTCTCCAGCGCCTCCATCGCCTGCGCGGACACATCGTTCTGATGGTCATGGCCCAGCAGGTGCAATGTGCCATGCACCAGGAGGTGCGTCACATGCGCCTCGACCGTGATGCCCTTCTCGGCCGCCTCGCGCACCACCGTCTCGTGGCCCAGCGCCAGGTCCCCCAGAAGCAGGTCGGTCTCACCCGCCTCTGCCCAGCCCGCCAGCACATCCGCGTCGTGCATCGGAAAGCTCAGCACATTGGTCGGCTTGTCCTTGCCGCGATAGTCGTTGTTCAGGCGCTGCATTTCGGCATCATCCGTCAGCCGGACGGAAACTTCGACCATGCCGCGGCCGAAATCGGCGCCGGCGCCCGAAAGGGCCGCCCGCACCGCCTGTTCGGCAAGCACATCCCAGTCGATGTCGGCGTCCCAGTCCCCGCCGACAATATCGCAGTCGATATCAGCCATTGGGCCCCTCATAGGCATCGACGATCTGGCCGACGATCGGGTGGCGCACCACGTCCTTCGACGAAAAGCGCTGCACGGCCAGGCCCTTGATGCCTTCCAGGCGGCCGACCGCATCGGCAAGCCCGCTCTTGCCGGCATCCGGAAGGTCCACCTGGTTCGGGTCTCCGCAGATCACCATGCGGCTGCCCTCGCCAAAGCGGGTCAGGAACATCTTCATCTGCATCGGAGTCGTGTTCTGCGCCTCGTCCAGGATCACGAAGGCATGGGCCAGCGTGCGCCCACGCATGAAGGCGATGGGTGCGATCTCGATCTCGCCGCTGGCGATCCGCCGCTCCACCTGCTCGGACGGCAGCATGTCATAGAGCGCATCATAAAGTGGGCGGAGATAGGGATCGACCTTCTCCTTCATGTCGCCCGGCAGGAAGCCCAGGCGTTCGCCGGCCTCGACCGCCGGGCGCGACAGGATCAGCCGGTCGACGGAGCCTGCCACGAGCTGGCTGACGGCCTGGGCGACCGCCAGATAGGTCTTGCCGGTGCCCGCCGGCCCCAGCGCGAAGATCATGTCGTTCTTCGACAGGGCCTGGATATACTGGGCCTGCGCAGCGTTGCGGGCCATGATGGTCTTGCGCCGGGTGCGGATCATCGGCGGCGGCCCGCCGCTGCCGCCTTCCAGCGCGACTCCGTCGGCCGGCGCCTCGGCTGCCAGCACGATCGCTGCCTCCACGTCGGCGCTGTCCACCGACATCCCGCGTTCCAGACGCGCATAGAGCTCGGTCAGCACATCGCGCGCCCGCGCAATGGCCTGGCTGTCGCCTTCAACGGCGACGCGATTGCCGCGCGCCGCGATATAGACACCGAGCCGGTTCTCGATGGTGATGAGGTTCTGGTCGAACTGCCCGAACAGGCTGCCCAGCAGCGCCGGGCGATCGAATTCCAGCTCCAGCCGGGCGCGGCCGTTGGAGGGGGCGGGAGCGGCCGGTTCGGCCTGGCGCTTCACCATCAGGCAGCGGTCTTCATCTGGAGCATTCGTCCTTCCACACTGTTGGGGCCGGCACCCACGATTTCCACCGAGACGATATCGCCCACCGTCAGCGTCGGATCCGTGACAACCACGGACTGCAGCCAGGGCGATTTTCCGATCCACTGTCCGGGTTGCCGTCCGCGCCGCTCGATCAGGATATCGCAGGCCCGCCCCACAGTACCGGCATTGAAGGCCAGCGACTTCTCCTGGAGCAGGGCCTGCAGGCGCTGCAGCCGGTCGCTCTTCACCTCTTCGGGCACCTGGTCGTCGCGCTCGGCGGCCGGCGTTCCCAGCCGCGGCGAGTATTTGAAGCTGAAGGCCTGGGCGTAACCCACCTCCTCCACGATCCCCAGCGTGTCCTGGAAGTCCGCCTCGGTCTCGCCGGGGAAGCCGACGATGAAGTCGGATGTGATGGCGATATCCGGTCTTGCCGCGCGGAAGCGGGCGATGATGTCGAGATAGAAGGCCCGCGTGTGTTTCCGGTTCATGGCGGCAAGGATCCGGTCGCTTCCCGACTGCACCGGCAGGTGCAGATAGGGCATCAGCTGGGGAATCTCGGCATGGGCCAGGATCATCGCCTCGGTCACGTCGCGCGGATGGCTGGTGGTGTAGCGCAGCCGCTCGACCCCGGGGATGGCGGCGATCTCGGCCAGCAGTTCGCCGAAGCGCATGTTGCCCTGCCCCCAGGCGTTCACATTCTGCCCCAGAAGCGTGATTTCGCGCGCGCCGGCAGCGACCAGCTGCCGGGCCTCCTCGACCAGCGCGTCCATCGGGCGCGAGGCTTCCGCACCCCGCGTGTAGGGCACCACGCAGAAGGCGCAGAACTTGTCGCAGCCTTCCTGGATCGTCAGGAAGGCCGAAGGCCCGCGCCTCTGCCGACCGGGCAGCGCGCCGAACTTGCTGTCGGCCGGCATGTCGAGGTCGACGAGGCGCTCTTCGCCGGCCGCCTGCCGCTTCAGCAGCTCGGGCAGCCGGTGATAGGCCTGCGGGCCCACCACCAGATCGACGGCGCCGGCCCGGCGCATGATCTCTGCGCCCTCGGCCTGCGCGACGCAGCCGGTCACCGCGATCACCGGCTTGCGGCCGTCTTCCCGCGCCCGCTTGGCGATCCGCCCCACCTCGGAATAGAGCTTCTCGGCCGCCTTTTCGCGGATGTGGCAGGTGTTCAGGATCAGCACATCGGCCGACTCCGTGCCCGCCTCGTGCAGCCCGTCCGCTGCCAGCGCCTCGCCCATGCGCTCGGCGTCATAGACATTCATCTGGCATCCGAAGGACTTGATGGCAAAGGTGCGGGTCAAATCGGGTCTCGCATGAGCTTCTGGTAGCTCGCCCGTATCACGGCATGGCAATGCCGCGCGAGGGCCTTCCTGTCGGCGAAGTCCGCCCGTCGCACCGGCTCGTGGCACAGGATGCGCGCCTCGATCCGGCCCAGCTTCATCAGGTCGACGGCATGGGGGCCCAGTTCCATGTCGCCGATCCAGGCAATGTCGAGCAGCCGCTGCCGGGTCAGCGGCAGGCCGTTGAGACGGGTATAGGCCAGCGTGACCGGCTGGATGCGCACATCCTCCAGTGCATCGCCCTCGACAACCGAGAAGAGGCTGCTCTTGAACGGCAGCACATGCACGCCGTCGTTGCTGGTTCCTTCCGGAAACAGGATGATGTTGTGGCCCTGCCCCAGCCTCTGCTGGATTTCCGATGCCTGCTCGCCGGCCCGCGTGCGCCGCTCGCGCTCGACATAGATGGTGTCCTGGATATCGGCCAGATGGCCGACGATCCCCATGCTGCCCACCTCGGCCTTGGCCACGAACGAACCGCGGATCCGACTGCCCAGGACCGGAATGTCGAGCCACGAGATGTGGTTCGCGACATAGAGGACACCGCCGGTCGCCGGCGCACCTTCAAGGCGGCTCGTCACCCCCAGCGAGCGGGCGACCGCCTGGTGCCACAGCATGGGGATGCGCCCGGCGCCGCGCCGATCGATCAGCTTGTGCACATGGGCAGGCGCCACCAGCGTGCCGGTGGCCGCCAGCGCACCGGCAACGGATTTCAGATGTCCCAGCGGCTGGAAGGGCTCGGGCGGCCTTGCCCCGCGCGCCGGCATGGATGACATGGGCGTGGTCAGGCGCGGCCTTTCGCGCCGTCCTTCTGCGGAACGCCATACAGTTCGAGCCGGTGGTCGACGAGGCGGAAGCCCAGCCGCTCGGCGATGGCGTTCTGCAGCTTCTCGAGATCCGCATCGTGGAACTCGATCACGTTTCCGGTCTCGATGTCGATCAGATGGTCGTGATGCTCGTCGGGAGTCGGCTCATAGCGGCTGCGCCCGTCGCGGAAATCATGCCGCTCGAGGATGCCGGCCTCTTCGAACAGGCGCACCGTGCGATAGACGGTCGCGATCGAGATGCCCTTGTCGACGGCGGACGCCCGCCTGTGGAGCTCCTCGACATCGGGGTGGTCGCGCGCTTCCGACAGCACGCGCGCGATCACGCGGCGCTGCTCGGTGATCCGCAGCCCCTTGGCGTGGCACAAGGCCTCGATGTCGATCGTTCCCGGCATTCACCCACCTGTCCCGGCAAAAGGCACCGTGCCCTTCACAGATAGAGCGCGCAAGCCGAAGGGGCAAGGCAAACAGGCCCGGCGCCAGGGCACCGGGCCTGTTTGTGCATCACTTCTTGCGGGTCGTCCGGCTCTTCGTCGTGCCCAGCCCGATCGACTTGGCAAGCTGGCGCCGCGCCTCGGCATAGTTGGGGGCAACCATCGGGTAATCCGCCGGAAGGCCCCACTTCACGCGATACTCGTCCGGCGTCATGCCATAGGCGGTCATGAGGTGCCGCTTCAGCATCTTCAGCTTCTTCCCGTCTTCCAGGCAGACGATGTAGTCGGGCTTGATCGACGAGCGGATCGGAACCGCCGGCTCAAGCTTCACCTCGGGCGCCTTCGTCGGCGTGCCGAGCCCCGACAGGGTCGCGTAGACGTTCTGGATCAGTTGCGGCAGGTCATTCACGGCCACGCTGTTGTTGGCGACGTGGCTGGAAACGATGTCGGCCGTCAGGGCCAGCAGGTCATTGTGCTCGATCTGGTCAGGCATTCGTGTCTTCCTTGCTTCGTTCATGCAGGGCTGTCCCTGCAACTGCGGCCTGGTGCGACAGGTTCGTAACCATCATCTGTTCGAGCCCAACATTTGCACCGCGGCTGCGACCTTATCCTTGTCTACGCGGATGGCCCGCCATGTCAGCTTCGGGCAGAGACTTCAACCGATTTGTCGGCAGTGGTCGATGACCTGGCCCAATATTGGGCCAGTAACCATTACAGCGAGAGCGACAGCGTTATTGCATCAATGCTTTCGCCCGTCAGCGTGCGGTAATAGCCGGGACGCCGCCCCTGGGGAAGGAACCCGGCCGACCTGTAGAGCGACAGGGCTGCCGCGTTGCTCGCCCGCACTTCCAGGAACAGGCGGCGGGCTCCGCGGGACTTCGCAGATTGCGCAACGGCCGCCATCATGCGGCGCCCTTCCCCACGCGCGCGCCGCCCTGGCGCAACTGCGCACAGCAGCAGTTCCACTTCGTCGAACGTCTGCCGGCTCATGGCGAACGCCACCAGTTCACCGTCCGCGTGGCCGAGGTCGAACCAGGCGCCGGCGGTGGCCAGCAGTGCCGAAATCTGCATCGCCGTCCACGCCTCCCGGTAGAGCGGCTCGAAGGCGGCTTCAGCCAGGCGCGCGACGGCCTCGCTGTCGGCGAGCCCGCCCGTGCGCCACACGACGTGGCCGCCGTCAGCCGTCGGCGTGCAGTCTGTCTCCAGGTTCCGGTGGGCGGACATACAGAATCTCTGCCCCGCCAAGGTCCGACATGGCAAGAGCCCGAACAGCGCAGGCCCGCGGCGGTGTCGGAGCATGCCCGTCGGCCAGCAGGGCCGTGCCGACGACATGGGGGTATCGATCCGCCAGCCGCCGGGCCTGATCGGGCAGCAGGGACTGCGGCGCAAGCGCGGCGCCCTCACCGAAGCCTTCCACCCAGATCTGGCCGCGCGGCGCCGCCAGCGCGACAAGAAGGGGGCTGCCATCCGCAGGGCTGCCCGCTTCGGCTGCGACCAGCTGGGTCGAACGGACACCATGCAGCGTCGCGCCCCAGGCAAGCGCAAGGGCGCGGGCCGCGGCAAGCCCGATCCTGAGCCCGGTGAAGCTGCCCGGACCGGTTTCGACGACAATCCGCCTGCACGGGTGCCCCGCGCCGCCGAACGGCGCCAGAAGGGCTGCGATCGCCGGCATCAGGGCCTCGGCATGGCCCTTGGCCAGGGCCTCGTGATGCACGGCTGCCGGAACCCCGTCGTGCAGCAGCGCCAGCGACAGGTCATGCCCGGTCCCGATCACCAGCGTTGCGCCCTCCCAGTCCCGGGCTGGCGCCCCGGTGCCTAGAGAATCCGGCATGCATCCTCGAACGGAAGGCGCGGCAGCCTGGGGAACAGCTTCTCGCCCGTGCCATGCCCGATCGAGCAGATGAAATTGGTCTCGACCCGCGTGCCCGCCCAGAAGGCCGCGTCGACTGCGGCGGAATCGAAGCCGGACATCGGCCCCGTGTCGAGCCCGAGCGCTCGCGCCGCCATGATCAGCCAGGCGCCCTGCAGGCTGCTGTTGCGGAACGCGGTCGCGCGGATCAGATCGGCGCTGTCTGCAAACCAGCTGCGCGCATCGGCATGCGGGAACAGCTCGGGCAGGCGCTCGTGCCAGTCGAGGTCCATGCCCACGATCACCGTCACCGGCGCCTGCCGCACCTTGTGGGCATTCTGCGCCGACACGCATTGCGCAAGACGGTCGCGGGCCGCCTCGCTGGCGCAGAACAGGAAGCGCGCAGGCGACCCGTTGGCGGATGTCGGGCCGAACTTCAGCAGTTCGTACAGCTGGCGCAGCACCGTCTCGGGCAGCGGGTCGGTGTGCCAGTCGTAATGGGTGCGCGCCTCGGTGAACAGCTGCTCCAGCGCGGATTCGGTCAGCGGCTCGGCCATCAGACAGCCCGGACTTCCGTGACTTCGGGCACATAATGGCGCAGCAGATTCTCGATCCCGCCCTTCAGCGTGGCCGTCGACGACGGGCAACCGGCGCAGCTGCCCCGCATGTGCAGGTAGACGATGCCCTTCTGGAAGCCGCGATAGACGATGTCCCCGCCGTCATTGGCGACCGCCGGGCGGACGCGGGTGTCGAGCAGGTCGCGGATCTGGGCCACGATGTCGGCATCGGCCGGGTCATCATGCGTTTCCTCTTCGGCAGCATCGCCCGCCAGCAGCGGCGCGCCACTCGCGAAATGGTCCATGATCACGCCCAGCACGTCGGTCTTCAGGGTCGACCAGTCGGCACTGCCCGGCGCCTTGGTCACGCTCACGAAATCCTGCCCGAAATAGACCCGCTCCACGTCGCCCAGTGCAAACAGCGCGCGCGCCAGCGGCGACCGCTCGGCTGACTCGGGCGACGCGAAATCGACGCCCTCCCCTGCCATCACCTCGCGGCCGGGCAGGAACTTCAGCGTTTGCGGGTTGGGTGTGCGTTCGGTCTCGATCAGCATGGACATGCTCCTTTGTCGCCGATCGACATGGCCCGGCCGCAGCCCTTAATCAAGACCGGATTGCTCGGAATTGCCCTCAGGTCAGCCGGTCGAGGTCGGCATCGGCAATGCCGCCCGGCACGATCATTACCATGCACGGCAGCGTGCCGGCGGCATCGCCTGCGAAATGTTCGACCAGCGGCCCCGGCTTGCCCTTCGCGGCAGCCGCCAGAACCAGTGCCCGGATCGAGCGGTCGGACTTCAGCACGTCCATGACGGCTTCGGTCGCCCGCCCGCGTGTCAGCCGCACACCCGGCCGCACGCCCGTCAGCGCTTCGACTTCGGCGGCCTTGGCGGCCAGCACGGCCCGGCCGATGTCCTCGGCCTCGGCTTCCATGTCCTTCTGCACCCCGCCCCATTGCAGGAACTGGCTGGGCTTCAGCACGTGGAGCAGCGCGACCTGGGCCCCCGTGTGCTGCGCCCGAAGCGCTGCAAAGCGAAGCGCCTTCGCGCTTTCGGCGGTGTCGTCCACCACAACCAGAAAGGTCTCGGCTGCGTCGTTCATGGTTCGCCCCTCACCCCCCATCCGCCCGTCGCGAAGCCCGGTCAGCCCTGTCCGGCCAGAATGGCACGAAGGCCGTTGGCCGCGACCAGCAGCGCATAGCCCGATCCTACCAGATCGCTTTCGCCGGCGAAAACAGGGTCCATCTTCGCTGCCCGGTCGAGCGCATCCTGCACCTCGCTCCACCGGCCGGCGCGGCCCGACAGCCGAATGGCTGCCGCCTCGTCCTCGCGCAGCCCCCTCAGCAACAGGGTCGCGGCATAGGCCGTTCCGCGTGCCCGGGCCAGTTGAACGCCGGCAGAGCCGGCCCCGGGATCCCGGATCAGCCTGTCCCCTCGCTCCGCCTCGGCCTCGATCGCCTCCAGAAGCGCGCCCAGCACGGCGAGGCTCTGGCCCGAAATCCGGCGGGCGCCTGGCTGCACGCCGCCCCCCGAGCGGGCCGCGGCGCGCTCCATGTTATAGGCCCGCAGTTCGCTTCGTCCGTCCAGCAGATGATGTTCGGCGGGCCGGCCGATCGGCGGCATCCCGGGCCGGATCCACCACAAGGTCGGATCGGTGGCAAGGGATTCGGCGGCGGCCGTCAGCCGGGGTGTCCGGCCGGAATCCGCCATTGCCTGCACCGACCCGCTGATCGTGCGGACCAGCGCCTCCTGGAAGGCCGGTGTGCGCCGCGCGAGCCCGGTCGGATAGAAGATGGGATCATTGGGCGTGAAGGCCCTGTCGGCGACCTGCTGCGACAACAGCCGGGCTGCCATCCCGGCCGTCACGGATCCGCCCGGCGGCAGGTCCGCCCGTTCGGGGCGCGTCGCCAGGTCCACTTCGATTCCGGCCCGGATCGTTCCGATGACCCCGTACCAGACGCCAAGCAGGCCGAAGAGGAGCAGGAGCAGCCGGAGCGGAGGCGGCACGCGGGCCAACAGGCCCTGCGCGCCCGGCGCGGGGGGCTGGGCTGTGGTCGCACCGGCTGCATCCCGCCGCTGGAAGGGGTTCAGGGCCATGGCTCGGCTTAGGCCGGTCCCGAAGATGCGTCCAGCATGGTCCGCCCTGCTAGCGCCGGGGCGGAACCTTCACCGTCGTGCTCCGGGCGGAGGCCCCCGGAAAGTCCGTGAACAGCGCGGTGACGAGATTGGGCATCGTCGACGGCAGGTCGTTCACGCGGGTCGTGGTTTCGGCGCGGCCCTCGAACAGCGAGGCGTTGTCCGCCTTGCGGATGATGTCGACCTCCAGAAAGGCCGGATAGACGGTGAAGCTGTAGACCTCGGGCTGGCTCCAGGCACCCCAGCCGGGGCCCCAGAAGGGATCGTACCAGCCCCAGCCGCGCCCGTACCAGCCGCGGCCGCCCCAGCCGCCCCAGCCCCACGCCGGGGCCATGCCAGGCCGGCTCGAAATCCGCTCGCGCCCGGGCCCGGCGCCGAAGTCGACGAGCACCTTCAGATCAGCCTGGTCCGCCGACGCGGCCGGCTGGAAGCCCAGCTTCTGCAGTTCGGTCGCCACCAGGCCCGCATAGGCCGCAAACTCCAGGCTGCCGGCCCGCGCTTCCACGGCCGGTTGCACGGTGAAGGTCTTGCCGCGCTCGGGCGGCATGGACTGGAAGCTCTGCACACGTGCCTCGAACGGCGAGGCGCAGGCGGCCAGCAGCCCGAGGGCAAGGATGGCGATCAGCTGCGGAAGACGCTGCAGCGAGGAGGCATTCATGATCTTTGGTCCCGACCTGATGTTTGGCTGCTTCTAGGCTGCATCAACTGAACCGAAGCTGTCGAACTGGCAAGCCGGATTGCAGCCGGGCGCGACGTCCCGTCGCCGGCTCGGCTTGTCCCCGCCGCCCCGGGCAGGTAAGGCGCGGGTCCGTGTCGGCCAAGGCAGGCATTCGGGGAGTGGCGCAGTCTGGTAGCGCATCTGCTTTGGGAGCAGAGGGTCGCAGGTTCGAATCCTGTCTCCCCGACCATCTTTCCGCGACGACGGCAGCGATTTATCGGGCAAACCGCGCAACGCAGGCTTGCGATGCCGCCCGATTGTAGCCGGTGTGCACGCAAGCCGCTCACGCAGCTTCGCCGATTGGCTTGGCCTCGGGTTCGTTGTTCATCATCCGCGCAATGAACGCGGCCGCGGTGTTGGCCGCAACGTGGTCGGCCTATGATCCGCATCAGCGCAAGGCCGCCGATGATGGTCGATGTGGTGGTCTTTGCGTACCGGATTGGCAGTGGATGAGGCTTCGCAACGCTCGTGCTTTCGTCACAAGCCGGCTTGGCGAGCCCGCAAGATCGACTTCATCTTCGCGTGCGCGCAAAGCCTTCTCCTCTCGGTTCGACTGACGACTCGCCCCATGTCGCCTTTCACCGCGAATGCTGTAGAATTGAAGCATCATGTCCCCAGAGGACGAGGGCGGATTGACCAGTACAGCGCGGATGGAAATCGCAAACGGCTGTGACAAAGGCTTGGAAGATGAGATCCGAGACGTTCTCGGCCGTCTCGGAACCATCGCGGATCAGTTGGGGTCACGAGCTCCCGTAGCCCAGTATGAAGCGGATATCGGCGACCCGTGTGCAACGCGTCGGGGGACGTCCATCCAGAGCAGCACCGGCCCGCTGCCCCGATTCCTGGCTGTGCGTGATATCCTTCGGATCGCCTTCAACATCGAATCGCTGGTGCCGATCGGCACTGTACCGCGCCGGCAGGAACGAAGCTCACGCAGCCCGACCGACGACAATCTGGCGACCGCACTGCCCTATGCGCCGACTCTGCTGGACGCCCTTCAGCTGATGGCCCGTTACGGCGATGCAGCGGTGCCCTGGTACCGGCGGGCCATCGTGAAGCAGGGGGACCGGCTGGTCATCTCCTACTGGCCCACGGTTCCGATCGGCCGGATCGAGGCGCTCGCCACCGAAGTCGCAATGGGCACGATCCACCGGCTGGTCGAGACCTTCGTCGGTCCGCGAGTGGAGGAGGCGCGGGTCGTGCTGTCGATGGCGCCCGTGTCCGGCGTCAGTGCAATGCGGGAGCGCTTTTCCTGCGCCGTCGAGGTGGGCGCCGGACCCAGCAGGATGATCCTACCGGCGGCCTGGAGCCGTGTACCCAGCCCCTATCACGACCCTGAGCTTTGGAAGCAGGGGGTGGCACGCTGCGATGCCGATATCGCGATGCTGGTGGAGGCACCGCTGGTGAGCCGGGTTCGGGCCCATATCGTGCAGGGCCTGGATGCGCGGCACCTGGTCACGATCGAGGAGACCGCCCGAGCGCTCAACATGTCCGCGCGCACGCTGGTGCGTTCACTTCAGCGGGAGGGATATACCCACCACAGGCTGCTCGACATGGAGCGGCGGCAGAAGGCGGAGCAGCTGCTGGCGGGCGGGCACCTGTCGCTCGGCCATGTGGCCGAGGCGCTGGCCTTCACGGACCAGTCGAGTTTTGGCCGGAAATGCCGCGACTGGTTCGGCACGAGCCCGCTGCGCCTGCGCCGCCAGCTTTCGCCGCGTTGACCGGGCGTGGCGTGAATCATCCAAAAATTGGCGGGCGCTGTCCTTTTGGCCGACAATGGGGCGCGCAATAATCGGGTCACGTCTTCGCGCGTCCGGCGCCGGAGACCCTGGGGAGTCATGGGATGACAGATCAAGACGAAATGCCGGCTGCTGGCCCGGCCGCGGGATTGCGCCCGGTGGCCAGGCAGCTTGTGGCAGGCCTTGCCGTCGCGGCGCTTCTGCTTTCGTCGGTGTCGGCGCTGGCAAGCACCTTCACCGACCTGGAGGGCGTGCGCGCGTCCGCCGCCGAAAACACCATCATGCAGCGCGGCTATCACGCGCATCACAGCTCGCCGGCATCGAATGGGCGCTACACCTATTGGTGGAACAACCTGTCCAAGAGCTGCATCCGCACATTTACCAGCGACGGTGTGATCGCGGCGACCAAGACTGTAAGCGGCGCCGACTGCGGCTGGTACGGCGGGGCGACCAACAACAGCAGCAGCAATTCGGGCGGGAACAAGGACGCCGCGGCGGCAGCGGCGGTTGCAGCGGCCGCGCTGATCGGGGTGGCTGCCCTGTCGCACAAGTCGCACCATCGCGAGGACCAGGAGTATCAGGAGCCGCAAGGCTATGGTGATTTCGAGATGGGCTACCGCGACGGTCTCTATAACCACAGCTTCGAGGGCCGCGGCCGCTCGGACGCCTATTCGCAGGGCTATCGGGCCGGCGTTCAGGAGCGTGACCAGCAGAGCAGCTATCGCCGCGGCAACGGCTATGCCGACAGCTCGGGCGGGCGCGGCTATGGCGGCGGCGCGCAGCCGGCGCAGTTCAACGACCTGGTCGGGGCCCGTGCCGGGGGCGTCGAGACCGAGCTCCAGTCACGCGGTTTCCGCAATGTGGACGGCTTCGAATCCGGCAGGACCGGAAAGGGCACCATCTGGTGGAACGGGCGCACGCGCCAGTGCCTCCAGATGATCACTGTGGACGGGCGGGCCGACAGCATCGAAGATATCCAGACCCATCAGTACTGCCGCTGATTCGTACCGACAGGAGCCTTTCCATGCACAGGATCTTCTTTGCAGCCGCCGCTGTCTCGGCGCTGCTCGTCGCCGTTCCGGCCGTGGCCCAGCAGGTCGTCCCCGTCACCTTCGCCAAGGGCAAGAGCTCGGCGACCCTGACCGGCAGCATCAAGGGCGACCAGGATCGCACCTACACGGTCGACGCCAAGGCCGGGCAGAAGATGACCGTGACCCTGAAGTCGACCAAGGGTTCCGCGGAAATGAACATCTTCGCGCCGGGCAACGACACGGCGATCTCGCTGGGGGCGACCGATCCCTACAATGTCACCACGGTGCTGCCGGCGACAGGCCGCTATCGCGTGCAGGTCTATCAGATGCGTGCTGCGGCGCGGCGCGGCGAGGTTGCGAACTATACCCTCACCATCGGCATCACGGGCGCGGCAGGCGCCGCGAAGCCGGCGCCGGTGAAGCTGGATGATCTGCAGGGTGCGCGCGCGGCGGGTGCACTGGACGAGATGGAGCGGCGCGGGTTCCGCAATGTCGACGGCTTCCAGTCGGGGGCAAACGGCTCGGGCACGGTCTGGTGGAACGGCGCCACCAGGCAATGCATGCAGCTGATCACGGTGGATGGGCGCATCGACAGCGTCACCGACATCAAGACCCATCCGAAGTGCCGGTGAGGGGCAGCTGTCGACCGCCCAGCATTGGAGGCTTGCCAGAATGTCAGCACCCCTGAGCCGCAGGGCCCTCATCGGCATGGGCGTTGCAACGGTGTCGATACCGGCGCTCGGCCAGCAGGTGGTGAAGGCCATATCCGACCTGAAGCCCGGCGAGTTCACCTGGCACCCCGAGCGCTCGCCGGCGGGGCCGGTTGCGATCGTCGTTTCGGTCCCCGACCAGCGGGTCCATGTCTATCGCAACGGCATCCGGATCGGCGTCTCCACCTGCTCCACCGGCAAGCCCGGGCACGAAACTCCGACGGGCGTCTTCACCATCCTGCAGAAGGACAAGGACCACCGCAGCTCCACCTACAACAATGCGCCGATGCCCAACATGAACCGGCTGACCTGGGACGGCGTCGCGCTGCATGCCGGCAAGCTGCCCGGCTATCCGGCGAGCCACGGCTGCGTGCGGCTTCCGATGGAATTCTCGGAGAAGCTGTTCGGGGTGACGCATGTGGGAACGCCCGTCATCGTGGCAGGCGCCCACACCGATCCTGTCGATGTCGTGCACCCGGGGTTGGTTCTGGGCAGCTATGCAACCAGCGAGTTCGAGACGGCTGAAGCTGCCCTCAAGGGCAAGGCCCTGCCCGAATGGAATGGGCAGCAGACCGCAACGTCGATACTTGTTTCGGGGGCGGACCAGCAGGCCGTCCTACTGGAAAACGGCCGGCAGATCGCCAGCGGCAGGATCGATCTTGCAGCGGACCGTCGGCTCGGCGAGCATGTGTTCGTGCTGATCGACACGCACGATGCCCAGCGCGGCCTGCTGTGGCACGGAATCGGCTATGCCGATGCGGCCGGCAAGCCGGTCGAGCCGCCCGAAGGCAGCATCCTCAGGTCCGTGGGGGCCGAGCCGGATTTCCGCCGCATGGTCCATGACCGGCTGCATCCGGGTGCCCTGTTGATCACCACGGCCTTGCCGCTCAGCCCCGACCAGCGGACCCAGGGCGGCTTCGTCATCATGACCGCCTGAGCAACACACAGGGAGACAAGCATGCCCATGCGAAACGGATCCGGAGCCGCCCTTGCCGCAGCCCTTCTGCTGGCGGCCTGCGGCCAGGGGAGCAAGGCGCCAGAGGCGGCCCAGACGACCGCTGCCGCCAAGCCAGCGGCAATCCCGACAAGCCTTGCGCCCTTCGGCGAGGGCTGGCCCAAGGCCGGCGACCCCTGCCGCCGACTGGGCGAGAGCGCGGCCACCGCAAACTGGCTGGATGACAGCGCCGTGCTGGTCGGCTGCCCAACGGCCGAGGCAGCGGCTGCGCTGGGTGGGAAGACGGTTGCGACCGTCGAAGGCGTCACGGTCGTTTCCGTGCCGACCGGCGACGCCAATGCCGGCATGGTGATGACAGACGACGCCCGCGTCGAAGGAACGGACTTCAACGCGACGGCCGAACTGCCGTGCGCGACCGACGGCGGCGACACCAAGCTGCGCTGCAAGGCGGGCGTGAAGCGCAAGTGGGGCGAGGACGGCACCACCATCGTCGAGGTGACGAGGCCCGATGGCGGCACGCGGTCGCTGTTCTTCCGGGGCACGGAAGCCTTCAGCGCCAGCAGCTCCGAGGCCGACGGCTCGGCGGCCTACGCGTTCAAGGCGGTTCGTTCGGGCGACGAGACGCGGATCAGCTTCGGGCCCGAGCGCTATGTTGTGCCCGATGTGTTCGTGGTGGGCGACTGAAGCGGTTGGCAGACGAAAGGACGATGCCGTGAATTCCCTGTTCATCCTCTCCAGCGCCATGGCTCTCGTGGCGCTGATGCCGGCCCCGGCGGCCGCTCAGAAAGCCGACATCGGCGCCTGGGGGGTCGATACCGCGACGCTTTCGAAGACGGTGCGCCCCAACGATGACTTCTATCGCTATATCAACGAGACATGGCTGAAGGGCGCGAAGATCCCGGCCGGGCTGCCGGGAACGGACAGCTTCACCGAGGTGTTCCTGTCGACCGAGCAGCGCGTGGCCGGGATCATCAAGGAGGCGCGCGAAGGCAATGACGCGCCGGGAACCCCGGAGCAGCTGATCGCAGATTTCCACCGCTCGCATTCGGACATGGCGAAGCGCAATGCGCTGGGCATCTCGCCGATCGCCAGCACGCTCGGCATCATCGGCGGCCTGAAAACGCGCGAAGAGCTTGCCCGCGCCATGGCCATGCCCTGGATGGACGGCATGATCTCCAGCGGCATCGGCGCGGATTCCAATGATCCCAAGCGCCAGATCGTCATTGTCGGCGGGTCGGGCACCTCCTTGCCGTCGCGCGACTATTATCTGAACACCGGAGAGCCCTATGAAGGCGTTCGCAAGGCGCTGAAGGCCTACATGGCCGACAGCTTCCGCCGGGCCGGCTTCCCGGATGCCGACGCCCGGGCCGAGCGCGTCTTCGCGCTGGAGATGGAGGCGGCGAAGCGGCAGTGGAGCCCGCTCGAGATGCGCGACGTGGTGCGCATGAACAATGTGATGACACCCGCTGAGCTGAAGGCCTATGCCCCCGGCTTTCCGTGGGACGCCTATTTCGCCGAGGCGGGCTACACCGGCCAGCAGCGGGTGAAGGTGGTGACGGACACCGCCACGCGCGACATCGCGAAGCTGTTCGCCGACACGGCCGTAGAGGACATCCGTTCGCTTATGCTGTTCCGGACGCTCGATTTCTGGGCGCCCTATCTGTCGGAGCCCTGGGTGCAGGCGCATTTCGATTTCCACAACAAGACGCTGCAGGGCGCGACCCAGCGCCGCCCGGCCGAGCTGGAGACGGTCGCTGCCGTCAACGCCGTGCTGAGCGAGGAGATCGGGCGCATCTATGTCGCCGAATATTTCGGTGCGTCGGACCGCGCGAAGGTCGCCGAGATGGTGGACTATCTGCGGGCGACCTATCGCGAACGCATCGGCAAACTCGACTGGATGGACGAGCCGACCCGCAAGGAAGCGCTGACCAAGCTCGACCGGATCGCGAGCTATATCGGCTTTCCGGACCGCTGGCACGACCGCTCGAACGTGCGCATCGCGAGCGACGATCTGGTCGGGAACATGAACCGGCTGATCCAGTGGCAGAAGGCCGACAGCCTGAAGAGGCTGGCCGAGGGCACCCGCGACTGGGAGTTCGCCTATCCCCCGCAGGAGATCAACGCGGGCTACAGCCCGGCGCGCAACTCGATCACCTTCCCGGCCGGAATCCTGCAGGCGCCCTTCTTTGATCCCAAGGCCGATGCCGCGGTCAACTTCGGCTCGATCGCGGCGGTGATCGGGCACGAGATCGGCCACGCCTTCGACGACCAGGGCAGCCGCTCTGACGGGGACGGCAAACTGCGCGACTGGTGGACGCCGAAATCCCGCGCGGAGTTCGACAAGCGAACCGCAGGCCTTGTCGAGCAGTTCAATCAATATGAGCCGCTGCCAGGCCTGAAGATCAACGGCAAGCAGAACCTGGGCGAAAACATCGGCGACCTGGGCGGGCTGTCGGTGGCGCACGCGGCCTACCGGAAATATGTGGCCGACAAGCAGGGCGGCACGGCCCCAGTGCTCGATGGCTTCACCGGCGACCAGCGCTTCTTCCTCGCCTGGGGACAGCTGTGGCGCGAGCTGATCGCGGACGCCGAGCAACGCCGCCGGATCCTGTCGGACCCGCACAGCCCCGGCGAATTCCGCGCCAACGGCGTCGTGCGCAACGTGGACGCCTGGTACGAGGCCTTCGGCGTGAAGCCCGGCGACAAGCTCTACCTGCCGCCCGAAAAGCGGGTGACGATCTGGTAGGGGGAGGCCGCGCCATGCTGATCAGCCGACGGGGGGTGGCTGGGCTGGGCCTTGCGCTGGCGGCCATGCCGCATCTGGCGCGGGCGGCGCCGTTGCCGCCCTACACGGCGAAGGCGGCGATGATGCCGATCGCACAGGGGGAAGGCCCGCCGGACGCCGAGATCTTCCATGTGAGCTACCTCGCCAAGGGAGCCGATCCGGCGAAACGGCCCGTCACCTTCGTGTTCAACGGCGGGCCGGGCGCTGCCAGCATCTACCTCCATATCGCGGCCCTGGGCCCAAAGGTTCTGGCCACGGCAGGCGACGGCAGCTTCCCGCCGGCGCCTGCCCGCCTCGCCGACAATCCCGACAGCTGGCTGGCCTTCACCGACCTTGTCTTCATCGATCCCGTCGGCACCGGCTACAGCCGGATGCTGCCGGGCGCAGACGGCAAGACCGGCGACCCGAAGCCCTACTTCGGCGTTGGCGGCGACGTGACGGCATTCGCGGTGTTCATTCGCAACTGGCTGACGCAGAACGACCGCTGGGCCTCACCCAAGGCCATCGTCGGCGAAAGCTATGGCGGGCGGCGGGCCGCGGCGCTGACGCGCCGGCTGGCCGAGGGCTACAATGTGAATCTCAACCGCGTCGTGCTTCTGTCGCCCGAATTCCGGATGCAGCTGGCCGACGGAAGCTACGGGCTGGTAGCGCCTATGACCCTGCTGCCGTCCCAGGCGGCGATTGCCAGCCATCATGGCCTCTCGACCATGAAAGACCTGACGGGCCTGAAGCAGGTCGAGGCCTATGCGATGGGCGACTATGTAAGCGGGCTTGCCTCGCTGGGCGAAGCCACGGACGCCGAGCGGGAGGCCTTCTTCGCGAATGTCGGCGCGCTGATCGGGATCGACCCCGCCGTTGTCGCCCGGCACAACGGCCGGGTCTCGGAGTCCGTCTTCAGCGCGACCCTGCTGTCGAAGCGGGGCCAGGTGATCGACAGCTATGACGGCAGCCAGGTGAGCGGCAACCCGACGCCGGAATCCGAGGAGCTGGGGGTGTTCGACCGCACCGTCAGCGTGTTCGGCGGGATCATTCTGCCGCCCTTCCTGGACTATGTGCGCGGCACGCTGGGCTATCGCACCGACCGCCCCTACACGGTTCTCAACCTCGAGGCGAACGCCCTGTGGGACCGGTCGGAGGCCATCGGCGGCGCCGATGATCTCGCCATCGCCCTGGCGCAGAATCATGACCTGAAATTGATGGTGAACAACGGGGTCTATGATCTCGGCTCCAACTACATGATGCCGCGCTACCTGCTGGGCGAGGTGACGCGCGACCGGAGCGCGCGGGAGCGCACCGCCTTCCACACCTATGTCGGCGGGCACATGTTCTATCTGCGGAGCGGAAGCCGAATGGAGCTGTCGGACAATGTCCGGCGCTTCTTTGGCGAGGCGTCGGCGAAGGGCTGACCTATCGCCTCGCCAGTCGGAAGCCGGCCGCCGCGCAGGACTGCCAGGTCGCGCAGCGCACCGAGATGATCAGCTGCGTTGCCCCCACACGGTAGCAAACGGTCCAGGGCATCCGTCTGAAACGGCAAGCCGGTTTCGGCGTGCATGCATTGAGCAGGCATCACCGCCCGCGGATCGATGCGCATGGGCAGGAACGAGCGTGCCAACCGACGAGCCCGGCTTTGCAGAATCCTGAATTCGCGTGAATTTGCGTGCCCCGGCAGACCTGTCGGATCAGCTGCCGGCTGTGCCTGCCCCCGCACCCGCCCGCTTCTCCGCCCCATCGCCCGAGAACAGCTCGGCGATCCACGCCGCAGACGGCACCACGCGCAGCACGGCAAGCACCACGATCATGATCTGCACCCCGATGAAGGCGCCCGGGATGCCCCATATGATGGCCCAGAAGAACACCGAGAACAGCACCAGCACGGCCGACATGGACAGCGCCGAGCCCGCGATCAGCGGCTCGATGTAGCTGCCCAGCACGAAGTTGATCGCCGTCGTCCCGCCGACGGCCAGCAGCACCATCCACAGGCTGCCGAACTGCGCGGCGGCAAACACTCCCAGGAAAACGGCCACGATCAGCGGCCCGATGAAGGGGATGAAATTCAGCGTTCCTACCAGGATCGCCCAGGCGAGCGGCTCGTCGAGGCCGATCATCCGGAAGAAGAGATAGCACAGGATCGCATCCACGATGCTGACGATCAGCCGGACCTTCATGTAAAGCCCGAACTTGGCCGACACGTCGCGGCAGACCTCGCTGATCCTGAGCGCGGGCCGGTCGGCCTCGATGCGCTGCAGACGCCGCGCCATGCCTTCGAGCTCGGTCAGCCCCAGCACCGCAAACACGAACACCAGCAGCGCAAAACCGCTGATGAGACGGGCCTGCTCGATGAAGGCCGTGACGGGCCCGACGATCCAGCGGACGTCGAACCGGGCCGGGATCAGAAGATCGAACGGCAGGTTCCGATCGGCAAGCGCAGCTTCGAGATCGCGGTAGACCGCCTCGAAGCGCGGAAGGTTGCCGATCACCCACTGGGTCACCTGCCCGATGCCCCACATCACCGCCAGGCCGAACAGAATCAGGGTGACAAGCGTGAGAAGCAGGGTCGCCACAAGGGCCACCCCCTTGCCGACCACAGGCTGCAGCCGCTGCATGAAGGGCGCCGTCAGGGCGATGATGAACAGGGCAAAGGCCAGCGGCTCGAACACGGGCGCCCCGAACCACATGAGGGCCATCAGCGCCACGAAGCCCATCAGGATCAGCGAGACGCGGACGAAGCCGGTCGAGGCACCGATGTCAGCCACGTCAAATGCCTCCCCCAAGCCAGCAGGCGGCGACGATAGACGCGATGGTGCGGGAAAGGCCAGTCCGTCATGGTGCTGCCGGGGAGGATTGAACTCCCGACCTCAGCCTTACCAAGGATGCGCTCTACCACTGAGCTACGGCAGCACACCATGACGCTGGCCGACAGGCAGGGCCTGTCGCAGGGCGCGGCCTATTCCGGATGCAGCCCGCGATGTCAAGCCGGATGCCCGTGCCCGCCGCCTCAACCCTTCCGCGGCTCGGCCCTGCCCTTCGCCTCGTCGCACGCCGGAAGGCGCAGCGTTGCCATCAGCCCGCCCAGGTCCTCCGAGGCGGCAAGCGTGACCGAGCCGCCGTAGATCCCGGCCACATCGCGCACGATCGCAAGCCCAAGGCCCGTGCCCGGCTTTCCGGTATCGAGCCGGGCGCCCCGCTCGAACAGGCCCTCGCGCAGCTTCGCAGGGATGCCCTGCCCGTCGTCCTCCACCGTGATGGTCACGAAGCCGGCATCGGCCCCCTCCCCCCGCGCCACCGTCACGAACACGCGCCCGCCGCCATATTTCGCGGCATTGTCGATCAGGTTGCCGGCAAGCTCCTCGAGATCCTGCCGTTCGCCGCGGAACACCGCCGTGCGGTCGCCGGCAAGGTCGATCACCACGCCCCGGTCGGCGTAGATGCGCTCGATGGCCGAAACCAGCCGCTCCAGCGAGGGCCAAACCTCTGCCCGCGCCGTGGCCGCCGTCCGCCGGCCCATCGCCCGGGCGCGGGCGAGATGGTGGTCGATGTGGCGCCGCATCGTCGACAGTTCGCGAACCACCGCATCGGCCAGATCCGGGCTTCCGGCGGCCGCCTCGTTCATCAGCACGCTCATCGGGGTCTTCAGGGCGTGGGCCAGATTGCCGGCGTGCATCCGCGCGGATTCGGCGGTCTCCTCATTGTGGTCCAGCAGCGCGTTCAGCTCCTGCACCAGCGGCGCGATCTCGGGCGGCACATCGTCCGTCGGCGCGCGGCTCATCCGGCCGGCCCGGATCGCGGCAATCGCCGCCGAAACCCGCCTCAGCGGCATCAGCCCGAAGGTCGCCTGCACGATCGCAAGCGCGAACAGCCCGGCGCCCAGCGCACCGAGCGACCACCAGAGCGTCGCCCGGACCGTGCGGATCTGCGCGTCCAGCTGGTCGGTGCCCTGCGCCACCTGGAACCGCCACACGACCGCCGAACCCGGAATGATCCCGTCCCGCTCCACGATCCGCAGGGGTTCGTTCCGGAAGGCGCGGGTGCGGGACGCGCAGGGCTCGATGCACGAGACCGAGAGATCGGCCGGCAGCTCCCTGTCCCACAGCGATCGGCTGCGGAACGGCATGTGCCCTTCGGCCGACACCTGCCAGTAGAGGCCGGAATAAGGTTCGTTGAACCGCGGATCGACCGGCGGGCGGTTGAACCGCACCTCGCCGAAGGGATCGAGCTCGGCGGCCGCGATCATCGCCGGCAGGGCGGCGGCAAGCTGGGTGTCGAAGTTGCGCGTGATCGTGCCGGTCACGATGCGGTCCAGCGCGATGCCGCCGATGCCCAGCAGCGCGAGGATCCAGGCAGCCGCAAGCAGCAGCAGGCGCCGGCTGATCGAGCCGGGCGCCCTGGGTGCAGCTGCGGGCCCGGCCCTGGGCGTGCCGGATGACCGGGTGCCGGCGGGCATGGCCCCTTCGGGCCCTGCCGCCGCCGGCGCCGGCTCAGCCGTCGAGGCTGTAGCCGAGGCCGCGGATGGTGGTGATGAGATCTGCACCCAGCTTCTTCCGGATCCGCGTGATGAAGACCTCGATGGTGTTCGAATCCCGGTCGAAGTCCTGGTCGTAGATATGCTCGATCAGCTCGGTGCGCGAGACCACCTTGCCCTTGTGGTGCATCAGGTACGACAGCAGCTTGTACTCCTGCGCGGTCAGCTTCACCGGTTCGCCGGCAAGCGTGACCCGCCCCGAGCGGGAATCGAGCCGCACATCGCCTGCCACCAGCTCCGACGAGGCATTGCCCGACGCCCGGCGGATCAGCGCCCGCAGCCGAGCGATCAGCTCCTCCGACTGGAAGGGCTTGGCGAGATAGTCGTCGGCCCCGGCATCGAGGCCCGCCACCTTGTCGGACCAGCTGTCGCGTGCGGTCAGCACCAGCACGGGCATCTTGTGGCCGGCCTTGCGCCAGCGGTCGAGCACGGTCAGCCCGTCCACTTCCGGCAGGCCGAGATCCAGGATCACCGCGTCATAGCTCTCGGTTTCCCCCAGGAACTGGCCTTCCTCGCCGTCCTCGGCGCTGTCGACGGCATAGCCCGCCCCCTCCAGCGTCTGGCGCAGCTGGCGGGCTAGGCTCGGTTCATCCTCGACGATCAGAATTCGCATAAGGGGCCTGTCTCCTGAGGCTCAGTCGCGTTCGGCAATCACCCGCCCCGTACGGCCATCGACGTCCACCCAGACGACATTGCCACCGGACCGCAGAAACTTGAAGCGATAGACGTTGCGGCTGATGTCGGGCTCGACGCCCAGATACTCGCCCCGCCCGCGCGACTGGGCCGAGCGCATCAGCTCGTCGAAGCCGCGGTTCTCGCCGGCGCGCGCCGTCTCGCGGGCATGGTCATGGTCCGACACCGGGCGCCCGCGCGGAGGCACGGGGCTGTACTGGGCAATCTGCTCCGCACCTGGCGTGTCTGCGGGAAGCGGCCCCGCAATGGGGTCCGTCGGCAGGGTTTCGGTGGAGGCCGCGGGAACGGCGGTGGTCGAGAAGCTCCCGGCAGATGCGGGGCCTGCGACGGCCGCGCACAGCAGGGCGACGGAAAGCGGGGCGGAAATGCTGTTTCGGGTCATGGACATGGCAACACGCGCATGGCCTATGCCCGAAGCCGTGAACACCTTCTGAATGACACCCCGCATCGGATGGTGCCGTTGCCATGGGCAGCCCTGCGTGGCAAGCGCTGCCCGCCATGGCCGCCCCCATCATCTCGCTCGAAGACATTGCCATCCGCCAGGGCGAAGGCCTTCTGTTCGAGGAGCTTTCGCTGTTCATCGGCGCGAAGGACCGGCTTGCGCTGATCGGGCGCAACGGCGCCGGCAAGACAACGCTGCTCAGGCTGATCGCCGGAACGCTGGAGGCCGACCGCGGCCGCCGCTCGGTGCAGCCGGGGCGGCGGATCGTGCTTCTGCCGCAGGACCCGCCGGTCGCGGGCTTTGCGACCCTTGCCGACTTTGCGCTTGCCGAACCCGAGGCCCCGGCCCGGCACGAGGTGGAGGCAATCGCCACGCAACTCGGCATCGACCTGTCGATTGCAGCCGAAACGGCCTCGGGGGGCGAACGGCGGCGCGCCGCGCTTGCCCGCGCGCTCGCCCAGGCGCCCGATCTCCTCTTGCTCGACGAGCCGACCAACCACCTCGACCTGCAGGCCATCGACTGGCTCGAGGACTGGCTGACCCGCTTTTCCGGCGCCTTCCTGGTGATCAGCCACGATCGCACCTTCCTGACCCGGCTGACGAAGGCCTGCCTCTGGCTCGACCGCGGGCAGCTGAGGCGGCAGGAGGTGGGCTTCGGCGGCTTCGAGGCCTGGACGGAAGCCGTCTATGCCGAAGAGGCGAAGATCGCGGACAAGCTGGACACAAAGATCGCGCAGGAGCTGCACTGGCTGCAGCGCGGCGTGACGGCGCGGCGGCGGCGCAACCAGGGCCGGCTGGAGCGGCTGCACGTCATGCGGGCAAACCGCAAGGCGATGCTGGGGGTTGCGGGCACCGCCAGGCTGGGGCTGGCGACCGACGATGTGAAGTCGAAGATGGTGATCGAGGCAGAGGCGGTCACGAAAGGCTACGGCGACCGCACGATCATCCGGGATTTCGCGATCCGGATCCAGCGCGGGGACCGCATCGGTCTTGTGGGCCCCAACGGTGCCGGCAAGACCACGCTGCTGAAGCTGCTGACCGGCGAGATCGAACCCGATGCGGGACGCGTGATCCGTGCGAAGACGCTGAACGGAATCACCATCGACCAGCAGCGCAAGCTGATGGACCCCAACCGCCGGGTGCGCGATGTTCTGGCCGACGGCGGGGACTGGATCGACGTCCGCGGGGTCAAGACGCATGTGCAGGGCTATGTGAAGCAGTTCCTGTTCAGCCCCTCCGTCATCGACGCGAAGATCGGCACCTTTTCCGGCGGCGAACGGTCCCGGCTGCTGCTGGCCCGGGAATTCGCGCGGGATTCCAACCTTCTGGTGCTCGACGAGCCGACCAACGACCTCGATCTCGAGACGCTGGACCTGCTGCAGGAGGTGATCGCGGATTATGAGGGGACGGTGCTGATCGTCAGCCACGACCGGGATTTCCTGGACCGCACGACGACGATGACGATCGGGCTCGACGGAACCGGCCGGGCCGACATCGTGGCCGGCGGCTACAAGGAGCTGGAGGCCCTGTGGGCCGAGCGGGCCGCGAAGGCGCGCAAGGCGCCCGCAAAGGCGGCAGCAGCAGCGCCACCCCCGCCGGCGGCCCCGAAGCGCAAGCTCAGCTTCAAGGACCAGCATGATCTTGACCGGTTGCCAGGCGAGATCGCAAAGCTGGAAGCGGCGATCGCGGCTGTCGAGGCTAAGCTCGCCGACCCCGGCCTCTATGCCCGCAACCCGGTGGAATTCCAGAGGCTTACGGTCGAGGCCGATGCGCTGCGCGACAAGCTCGCGACCGCCGAAGAGCGGTGGCTGGAAGTGGCCGAGATGGCGGAGTCGCTCGCCTAGGCGCGGGCGCGCCAAGGGCCGCCATCAGGCGAAGTCGACCCCGGCAGGTGCCTCCATGTCGATATGGGCGAGGTGCCGCCCGGCCCCGTGCAGCGGGGCGTTGGGGCAGGTGCTGCGGATGAAGGACTCGACTTCCGGGGCGATGGTCTCGCGCCAGCGCCGGCCGTTGAAGATGCCGTAGTGGCCGACGCCGGGCACCATGAAATAGCGCTTCCGGTCGTCCGGCAGGTTCACCGCGATGTCGAGCGCGGCCTTCGTCTGCCCGATCCCGGAAATATCGTCGCGCTCGCCCTCGATCGCGAACAGCGAGACATCGGTGATCGCGCCCGGGTCAACGGGCACGCCCCGATGGGTCATCAGCCCGCGCGGGAGGAGATGGTTCTGGAACACAACGTCGATCGTCTGCAGGTAGAATTCGGCGGTCATGTCGCAGACGGAGCGATATTCCTCGTAGAAGGCCTTGGTGGAATCGGCCGATTCCTCGTCGCCCTGGACCAGGTGCTTGAACATTTCCCAGTGGGAAACCATATGGTTACCAAGGTTCATTGACATGAAGCCTGCAAGCTGCAGGAAGCCGGGATAGACCTTCCGGCCGGCGCCTGGATGCAGCATCGGCACGGTCGCGATCACATTCTGCTCGAACCAGGCGAAGGGGCGCTGCATGGCCAGCGTGTTGACCGCCGTCGGCGCCTTGCGCGTGTCGATCGGGCCACCCATCATCGTCAGCGTGCAGGGCAGCGCCGGGTGCTGCGAAGCCGACATCAGCGCCACTGCGGCATAGACCGGGACCGACGGCTGGCAGACGGCAAGCATGTGGGCGCGGGGGCTTCCGGGCGGCGTGATCGCCGACAGCCAGTCCATCAGATAGTCGACATAGTCGTCGAGGTCGAAGCGCCCGGCCGACAGTGGGGCCATCTTCGCGTCGCGCCAGTCGGTGATGTACACGTCGTGGTTGGGGAGCATCCGCTCGACCGTCCCGCGCAACAGGGTGGCGTAGTGGCCCGACATCGGCGCCACGATCAGCAGCTTGGGATCGTCGGGCGAGGCACCGGCCCGTTCGAAGCGCTTCAGCTGGCCGAAGGGCTTGCGGTCGACGATGGTCTCGGTGACGGCGACGAGCTTGCCGTCGATCAGGGTGGAGGCGAAGCCGAACTCGGGCTTCCCGCGGGGCGCGGCTGCATGGGAAAAGACGTCGAGCGCGGCCGAGGCGACTTCGCCTGCGCCCGTGTAGGCGAACGGATTGGCCGGATTCGCCCACCAGTCCGCGCCGAGTCGGGCAACCGCACTTGCGCCGGTCAGCCAGCCACGTCCCAGTTCATAGGCATTGTAGAGCATCGCTATCGTCCTTGCCCGCTTCGCTTTTGTGCGCTTATGCCGCAGCGCAGCGCCACAAAAGAGTCATAACGGCACCTGTCTCTTTTGCGTGTCACTCGGAGAGGCTAGCTCTCCGGCATCAAGAGTGCACATGATTTCTGCATTGCAGCAGAGTTAACGCGATCGTCGAGGAGTGAGCCACATGCAGCATGCGTCGCCGGGCACCCGCCCCCTTGCCGGCCGAAGGGCCGCCGTCACCGGGTCCACCAGCGGGATCGGGCTGGCGATCGCGGAAGGGCTGGCCCGGGCAGGGGCCGATGTGGCGCTGAACGGGTTCGGGGACACGGCCCCCGCCCTCTCGGCCGTGGGAGCGCATGGCACGAAGGTGGTGTTCGTCGGCGCCGACCTTTCGAAGGGGCCGGACAGTCAGAAATGGGTGGCGGATGTCACCCAAGCCCTTGGCGGGCTTGACATTCTTGTGAACAATGCCGGCATCCAGCATGTGGCCGCCGTGGAGGAGTTCCCCGACGACAAGTGGGATGCGATCCTGGCGATCAACCTGTCGAGCAATTTCCACACGATGAAGGCCGCGATCCCGGCGATGAAGGCGCAGAACTGGGGGCGGATCATCAACATCGCATCGGCCCACGGCCTTGTCGCCTCGCCCTTCAAGAGTGCCTATGTTGCTGCAAAACATGGCGTATTGGGCCTGAGCAAGGCCGCAGCCCTGGAGCTTGCGGAGACGTTGGTGACAGTGAACACGGTGTGCCCGGGCTTTGTGGACACGCCGCTGGTGCGGGGGCAGATCGCGGACCAGGCGAAGGTGCGCGGGATGAGCGAGGAGCGGGTGATCAACGAAGTGATCCTGGCATCACAACCGACGCACCGGTTCATCACCAGTGAGCAAGTGGCTGAAATGGTTCTGTTTCTCTCCTCGGATGCGGCAAGCGGGATTACCGGCGCGAGCTTTTCCATCGACGGCGGCTGGACCGCCCGCTGAGGCGGTTTCTCTGCATCACATACATGACATGTCGCCTGTATTCGGCGCTCAGTTATGGAGATAATCGCGTGTCAGCGGCACGGAATCGCGCGTCCGGCTGAGCTGGACCTGCCAGACGAGGTGATCATCGTGCCGAAAAGCCATGATCGCGCCGGCGAGGTAGAATTCCCACATGCGGAAGAAGCGTTCGTCGTACAGCGCGACGATCTCGGCCTTGCGGGCGCGGCAGCGCTTCAGCCAGTGTTCCAGCGTCCAGGCATAGTGCATCCGCCAGACCTCGATGTCGGTCGGCCAGAGCCAGGCGCGCTCGATGTGTTTTGCAAGTTCGGAATAGGCCGGGGTGTAGCCGCCGGGGAAGATGTATTTCGCCGTCCAGGGGTCGGTGGCGCCCGGGCCCCCTGCCCTGCCGATGGTGTGGATGAGGGCAATGCCGTCGTCGGTGAGGAGCCGGGCGACGGTGTCGAAATAGACGCCGTAGTTGGGGCGGCCGACATGTTCGAACATGCCGACCGAAACGATGCGGTCGAAGGGGCCCTGCACGTCGCGATAGTCCATCAGCTCGTAGCGGACATGCTGCGCGATCCCCAGCTCCTGCGCCTTGGCCCGGGCGTAGCGGAGCTGTTCCTCGGACAGGGTGACACCGAGAACCTCGGCGCCCGAGATCTTGTGGATGTGGCGCGCCATGCCGCCCCACCCGCAGCCGATGTCGAGCACGCGCATGCCGGGCTTCAGGCAGAGCTTCTTCGCGATATGGTCGAGCTTGTCGCGCTGGGCCTTCGAAAGATCGCTGTCGGGCCCCCTGTTGTCCTCGCGGAAATAGGCACAGCTGTACTGGCGCTCCTCGTCGAGGAAGAGGTCGTAGAGCTGGTCCGAGAGGTCGTAATGGTGGGCGACGTTGCGCTTCGAGCGGGCCCTTGCGTTCAGCTCGTCCCAGCGGGCGGCCAGGCGCTGCTGGTTCCAGAGCGCGACGCGCAGGGCATTCGAACGGTCCCAGCGGAGATTGCCTGAGACCAGATCGAGAAGGTCGAGGACGTCGCCGCTTTCGACCACGAGGCGCCCATCCACGAAGGCCTCGCCGGCACCGAGCGCCGGATTGCGGGCGATGCGGCCGGCGGTTGCCGCATCGGTGAGGCGCACAGCGACGGGCGTGGCCGCCGGATCGCCATAGCGGCGGACTTCGCCGTCATGGGTCGTCACCTGGATCGCACCGCGATTGATGGCCCGGCGAAGGAGTCGGTCGAGAAGCCACATGCGGCATTTCTGTCGCACCTTTCGCCCAAAGTGCAAGGGAGGAGGCCCCCCTGCTGGCTTTGGGAGTGGAAGCTTTGGCGCGAGGGGAAGACAAATCGCCGCAACAAGCCGGAAAAGAACCGGCAAGCCCGGCCGGGCAATCAGGCCCGGCTGACATCGGGAGGATCGATATGGCGTCGACGGTTCGTCTTGCCCATTCCCTGCTTGCGTCCTGCGCAGTTGCAACAACCCTTGGCGCCTTTGCGGCCCCGGCGCTGGCCCAGGCCGTGCCGCAGGCTGCGACTTCGACCGGGGTCGAGGACATCATCGTTTCGGCCCGGCGCCGGGCGGAATCGATCCAGGACGCGCCCGTCGCGGTGACCGCGATCTCGCCGCGCGAACTGACCAATCTTGCAGCGCCCGACATCCGCGACCTCGTGGGCCGCACCCCGAACCTAGTGATCGATCCCGTCAACGCCGGGCCTTCGGCGGCGGCCATCTCCATCCGGGGCATCAGCTTCGAGGATATCGAGAAGAGCTTCGATCCTGCCGTCGGCGTGCTGATCGACGATGTGTATATCGGGACCAACACCGGCCAGCTGCTGGACTTCTTCGACTTCGAGAGCGTCGAGGTGCTGCGCGGACCGCAGGGCACGCTGTTCGGGCGCAACACGACGGCCGGCGTGATCCGGCTGCAGCGCACCAAGCCCACCGGCGAGTTCGGCGTGCGCGCCCAGGGCACCATCGGCAACTACGGCCGGCGCGACCTTCGCCTTGTGGTGAACACGCCCAAGATGGGGGATCTCATCAGTTTCAAGGGCTTCTGGATCCGCGCGCAGACCGACGACTTCTACGACAACCAGACGCTGGGCAAGGAGTATGGTGGGCGCCGCTATGACAATTTCGGCGTGAGCGCCCGAGTCGAGACCGGCGACCTCGACGTCGTCGCCACCTGGGACCGGATCGACGAGCGCACCGAGATCGACCAGTCGGCGACGTCGCAGACGGGGCTCGACCTGATCTGCCTTCAGGTGCCGGTGCCGGGCGTCGGCCTCATCCGGCCGACCGGGATCCCGAACGAGCAGTGCGACCGCAACACGCGCGGCGACCTCTACACCACTTTCTCGAACGTGGGCGGCCTTGCCAAGAACAAGGGCGACAACTTCACCATCAATGCCGTGCTGACGCTTGGTGATCTGAACATCAGCTCGGTAACGGGTTGGCGGAGCAGCAACGAAAGTGTGCGGCAGGACTTCGATTCGACGTCGATCAACTTCTTCGACACCAACCGGGTGCAGACCTACCGGCAGTTCAGCCAGGAGTTCCGTGTTGCCGGTAACCTGACCGACACGATCGATTTCGTGACCGGCTTCTACTACTTCAACAGCAACTACACGCTGGACCAGACGACCTTCTTCGGACCGTTCCTGCAGGCGGCGGCCGGCTTGCCGGCCCAGGGCGGCAACCTCGTCGACCATGATTCCAAGTCGACCGCGCTGTTTGCCGATGTGCAGTGGCAGATCACCGAGCAGCTGCGGCTTTCGGTGGGCGGCCGCTACACCTGGGACGACAAGAGCATCTTCAACGACTTCCTGAAGACCGGGATCACCGCGCTGATCGCGAACGAGAGCGCGAGCTGGTCGCAGTTCACGCCGCGCGCCTCGATCGACTACAGCTTCGGCGACCAGTCGAACACGCTGGTCTATGCGAGCTACTCGCAGGGCTATCGCGCGGGCGGCTTCAACGGGCGCGGGCAGACGGCGGCGTCGGCCCGGACCCCGTTCGACCCGGAGACGGTGGACAGCTTCGAGCTGGGCTTCAAGACCGAGTTCTGGGACAGCCGGATCACCTTCAACGTGGCGGCCTTCCTGACCAAATATGACAACAAGCAGGAAGAAATCGTTCGCCCTGCCCCGCCGCCGGCCGGCCAGGAAACGCTGGTGCTGAACGCCGCGACGGCGACCATCAAGGGCCTGGAAGCGGAGTTCCGCGGACGGCTTGCGGAAGGGTTGAACGTCTTCGGCTCGCTGGGCCTGCTGGACGCCCAGTATGACGAGTTCGAGACGCTGGTGAACGGCGTGGTGACCGATATCTCGAACCGCGACCTCAGGCGGACACCCGACCTGAGCTTCGCGATCGGCGGCGACTACACCGTGCCGCTGGGCGATTTCGCCGACCTGCTGCTGACGGGCGTGTTCCGGCACGTTTCGTCGCTGCAGACGACCATCGTCGGCGATCCCACCGATCCGACCCGGAACGATCCGCGCGGCCTTGCGCAGCCGCGGGACAATCTGGACGCGAGCGCCGGCCTGATCTTCGACCTGGGGAGCGAGCGCACGGCGAGGGTGTCGCTGTTCGGGCGGAACCTGACCGACAACCGTGGGCTTTCCTCGACGCTGCCGGTGGCCGGGCTGTTCACCTTCTCGGCAGCGCGCCCGCCGAGGACCTGGGGCCTTGAACTGGGCTTCGACTATTGATGGGACGCCTGGCGTGATCACGGGGCCAGCTGCATTGGGTGCGCCCATGCAGCTGGCTTTCGTGCCGGTCGATATCGACCGCGCGCTGGAGTGGTGGACCGGCCGGATGAAGGCCGGTCCCTTCTTTCATCTGCCGCATGTGGTGCTGGAGGACGTGCGGTATCGGGGCGCGCCGACGGCGCCCGATTTCAGCCTGTGGCTGGGATACTGGGGCAACATGCAGGTGGAGCTGATCGTGCAGCATGACGACGCGCCCTCCATCTATTCGGCCGGTTTCCCGGGCGTCGGGGAGGACGGGCGGCTGCACCATATGTGCCTGCTGGTGGACGATGTGGCAGCGGCGATTGCTGCGGTGGGCCCTGCCGAGATGCTGCAGGAGGGCATTGTGCCGGGCGGCGGGGCGGTTGCCTATGTGCAGCCGCCGGTGGGGCCGATGCTGGAGCTGCTGAAGCCGGCGCCGGGGACGCGCGAGCTGTTCGCGATGATGCACGCCGCGCATATGACGTGGGACGGGGTCGACCCCGTCAGGTCACTCTAGCGGCACACCCAGCACGTCGGCGATGTTGCGCTGGAGGCGCTGCAGCGCGATCTCGTTGGAGCCCAGGATCACGTTGAAGCCGGGCGGGGCGGCGAGAAGGTTCGCGAAGCTCTGTTCGGACTGGCGATAGTCCTCGGTCTCGACCACCTGCTTGGTGAGATCGAAGCCCAATTCGGTTTCCAGCCTGTGCGCTTCATCGCGGACCCCGCCGGGTGCGTAGACGGCGAACTGGCAGCGCATGTGGCCGACATCGGAGGGGAAGAGGCGGAAGAGCTGGATGAAGGTCTTGCCCGGCTCCACCGAGCCGACGAAGATGACGGTGTTCGGGAACAGGAAATGCACGCCGCCATAGTCGCTTGGAGGCCATTGTTCGGATGGCATTACAGCGAGTTCCGCCATGGCTTTCGTGGGGAAGCTGATGCGGTGGTGGCGGCCATAGGCATCGAACACGCCGACATCGGACATGTGGGTGATGCCGATGTTGTTGGGGTGGAGGCTGGCGAAGTGATAGCCCTCGCCATAGGTGTCCAGCGCGTATTTCCAGTTGGCGGCGCAGTCCATGTGGCCCCGTTTCACCGGTTCGGCCTTGTCGAGCTCCAGCATGGACAGGACGGGCGCGAAATCCGCGAGGTGTGATTCGAGATCCATTTCGCCTTCCGGCTGGACGAAGATGAGGCCGTTCCATTCGCGGGCCGCGACGGGGAGGAGGTCGCGCCGGCCTTCGGGGTGGCCTTCGAAGCCCGCCTTGCCGGGCTGGGCGATGAGCTTGCCTTCGAGATCGAAGGTCCAGGCGTGGAAGGGGCAGGTGAGCCGGGGCTTGCGGGTGCAGGTGGCTTCCTGACCCAGCAGGAGCTTGGCGCCGCGGTGGGTGCACAGGTTGCGGAAGGCGCGGACCTGCCCGTCCTTTGCGCGGCCGACGAGGATGGAGGGGCCGGCGGCCTCGAACAGCATGACGTCGCCGGGGTTGGGGATGTCTTGGCTGAGGCCGGCGACGAGGGGGAGTTGGCGGAAGAGCTTTTGCTGTTCGGCCGCGAAACGGTCCGGGCAGGTGTAAAGGGTGGCGGGGATGGCGAGCGGGCCGTCGGACCTGTCGGTCTGGTTGGCGGCAGCATGGGCCACCATGCGCGCGAGCATTTCGCGCGCTGCGGCATCGCGCCGTGCCTCGGGGCTGAGCCCGGGATCGATGTCGGCCATCTCTTGTCCTCCCGCGGAGCAGATTGCCGCAAATGGGTGGTGAGGCACACTGATGCTTTCATCAATGGGCGGAATTTGCTTGGGGTGTTGGCACAAGGAGACTGACATGCAGAACCGCCCTACCCTTTTGCTGTGCGCGTGCGTGCTGAGCCTGATGCCGGTGGCGGCGGTGGAGGCGGGGGATCGGCGGGGCGACCCTGCGTTCCAGGGACGTTCGCCGGCAATCGCGCGGAACGGGATGGCCGCGACGGCGCACCCGTTTGCGACCCAGGCTGCCGTGGAGATGCTGAAGGCCGGGGGATCGGCCGCGGATGCGGCGATTGCGGCCAATGCGGTGCTGGGGCTGGTGGAGCCCACGGGAAACGGGATCGGGGGCGACCTGTTCGCGCTGGTCTATGACCCGGCGACGAAGACGGTGGTGGGGCTGGATTCGAGC
>JAIXYT010000003.1 GCA_027490095.1 Sphingomonadales bacterium
GCGAGATCCGCTACTTCGACATCAAGGGCAAGGCGACGGGGCTGTTTTCGAAGGCGATGACGGCGCCCGACAACAAGATCCGCATCCCTCTGAACGAGAGCCAGGACGAGAACAGCCAGATCGAGGAATTCCTGAAGGACTACAAGGGCGAGGGCATCCAGCACATCGCGCTGGCGACCGACAACATCTTCGAGACCGTGGACCGTCTGAAGGCGAACGGCATCCGCTTCCAGGACTCACCCGAAACCTATTTCGACCTGATCGACAAGCGGCTGCCGGGCCATGGCCACAATGTGGAGGAGATGCGCAAGCGGCGCATCCTGATCGACGGCGCGCCCGAGACCGGGGGCGGCCTGCTGCTGCAGATCTTCACCGAGAACATGGTGGGGCCGATCTTCTTCGAGATCATCCAGCGCAAGGGCAATGAGGGCTTCGGCGAGGGCAATTTCCAGGCGCTGTTCGAGAGCCTGGAGCTGGACCAGATCAAGCGCGGGGTGATCCCGGCGGGCATCAGGGCGTGACATTGTCCGGCTGCGGCGCGGACTTCCAGTCCGAGAGTGTGGCCGGTGCCTTGCCGGTGGGGCGCAACTCGCCGCAGCGGCCGGCGCTGGGGCTTTATGCCGAGCAGCTGTCGGGCACGGCCTTCACGGCGCCCCGGCATGAGAACCGGCGGAGCTGGCTGTATCGGCGGATGCCGAGTGCGGCGCATGACGCATTCCGGCCGTTGGCGCATGGGGGGCTGGCGGCGCCACCTTTTGCGGTCGGGGTGCTGACTCCGAACCGGCTGCGTTGGGATCCGCTTCCGCTGCCAGCGCATAGCGTCGACTGGCTGGACGGGCTGCACACGCTGGCGGGGAATGGCTCGGCCGAAGAGGGGGCCGGCGTTTCGGTGCATCTCTATGCGTGCAATGCCGCCATGACTGGACGGGCCTTCTGCTCGGCCGATGGCGAGATGCTGTTCGTGCCGCAGGCCGGCGTGCTGACCGTGGTGACCGAGTTCGGCGTGATGCGGATATCACCGGGGCACATCGCACTGGTGCCGCGCGGGTGCAAGTTCCGGGTCGATGTCGATGGCCCTTCGCGGGGCTATGTCCTGGAAAACCATGGCGCGCTGTTCCGGCTGCCCGACCTGGGCCCGATCGGGGCCAACGGGCTCGCCAATCCGCGCGACTTCGAGACGCCGGAGGCGGCGACCGAGGCGGACCAGCCCACGCAGCTGGTGATGAAGCTGGGCGGTGCGCTCTGGGAAACCACCCTGCCCCATTCGCCGTTCGACGTGGTCGCCTGGCACGGCAACCTCGTGCCTTGGGCGTATGACCTGTCGCGCTTCAACACCATGGGCACCGTCAGCTTCGACCATCCGGACCCGTCGATCTTCACCGTCGTCACCTCGCCATCGGGCCAGCCGGGCGTTGCCAACTGCGATTTCGTGATCTTCCCGACCCGCTGGATGGTCGCCGAAGACACGTTCCGCCCGCCCTGGTTCCACCGCAACATCATGAGCGAGTATATGGGCCTGATCTCGGGCGAATATGACGCCAAGGAGGGCGGCGGGTTCGTGCCCGGCGGGGGCAGCCTGCACAACCGCATGTCGGCGCATGGGCCGGATGCGGCGAGCTGGGACAAGGCCTCGAAGGCCGAGCTGATGCCGCAGAAGTTCGACGCCGGCCTTGCCTTCATGTTCGAGACGGTTCGCCCGTTCCGCCTGACAGCATGGGGGCATTCGACGGAGCTGCTGCAATCGGGCTATGACGCGGCCTGGAACGGATTCCCGAAAGGCGGCGCATGAGCTGGTGGCAGACCGATCACACCCATGATGCAGGCGCCCGCAGCTGGGTGCCGGGAGCGGACGGCCACCCGGATTTTCCGGTTCAGAACCTGCCACTCGGCCTGTTCTCGGACGGGGATTCGGGCCCGCGCGCGGGCATTGCGATCGGCAACCATGTGCTGGATCTTGCAGGCCTGATCGACTCCGGGCTGCTCCCCGAACTCGACCACCTGTCGGACTTCACCCGCGAGCGGCTGAACGAGCTGCTGGCGCTGGGCGCCGAGGTTCGCCGCGCCCTGCGCCACGGCCTGTTCGCGCTGCTGACGGATGCGCGCCACCAGCCGGCCATCCAGCCCTTCCTTGTTCCGATGGAATTGGCCGAACTGCACCTGCCCTGCGAGGTGGGTGACTACACGGATTTCTACGCCGGCATCCACCACGCCACTGCGGTGGGCAAGCTGTTCCGGCCGGACAATCCCCTGCTGCCGAACTATCGCCATGTGCCGATCGGCTATCACGGCCGGGCATCATCGGTGGTGCTGACGGGAACGCCGGTGAAGCGGCCGCAGGGCCAGCTGCCGGGCGCGGACGGCCCCCGCTTCGGGCCCACCGAGCGGCTGGACCTGGAGCTGGAGCTGGGCGTGTGGATCGGGCCGGGCAACAGCATGGGGTCGCCGATCCCGCTGGCAACCGCGAACGAGCATGTGGCGGGCTTCTGCCTTCTGAACGACTGGTCCGCGCGCGACGTTCAGGCCTGGGAGTATCAGCCGCTGGGGCCGTTCCTCGCGAAGAACTTCCAGACGACGGTCAGCCCATGGATCGTCACGCCCGAGGCGCTGGCGCCGTTTCGGGGCCCGGCCTTTGCGCGTGGGGCGGATGAACCGCAGCCCCTGCCCTATCTGGCCGACGCAGACGACGCTGCACACGGCGGGCTGGCGCTGGAGTTGGGCGTGTGGCTGCAGACGCGGGCCATGCGCGAGGCCGGGTTGCCCGAAGTCCGGCTGTCAGCCGGCACAGCGGGCGCGCTCTACTGGACGGTGCAGCAGATGGTTGCCCACCACACCGTCGGCGGCTGCCCGCTGATGGCCGGCGACCTGTTCGGCACCGGCACGGTTTCGGGCGAGACGGCCGGCAGCGAGGGTTCGCTGCTGGAGATGACCCACGGCGGAAAGCAGCCGATCACGCTGCCTACGGGCGAGACCCGGACCTTCCTGCAGGATGGTGACTGCTTGCGCATTTCGGCGCGTGCGGTGCGGGATGGGTTCGCGCCCATCGGGTTCGGCGACTGTTCGGGCGAGATCATCGGCTGAACCGCTTCCGCGGGTTGATTCTGCGCAATGCAACGGCTTGGCGCTGGCGTTTCAATGCCATCCGGTGAATTGTGCGCCCGATCAGGAGGCAAACCATGAAATCGATTCTGCTGCAGCTGGGGAACGACCCGCATTTCGAAAGCCGCTTCCAGGGCGCACTCGATCTGGCCCGGTTCACCAGTGGCCATCTCGAGTGCCTGCAGACGCGCCGCGTGCCGGCCTTCCTGGGGGGCGACGCCGCCGGCTTTGCCGGAAGCGCCGCGATGGTCGTCCAGCTGATGGAGGATGAGGGGCGCGTGGCCGAAGCCGAGCGCGCCGCAGTCGCCAAGCGCCTCGATGGCGAGGGCGTGCCCTACAGCTTCGTCGAATCCATGGGCGACCCGGCGCAGACGCTGGTCGACCGCTCGCTGCTGTCGGACGTGATCGTGATGTCGCTTGTGGGCTCCGAGCATCGCGAGCTGGCCGCCGCCCTTTCGGCCGTGGTCACCCATGCGGATGCACCGGTCCTCGCCATGCCAACGGGCGCGACCCGCCTGCAGCTGGAAAAGCCGGTGATGGTGGCCTGGAAGCCCACCAAGGAGGCAGCCCATGCGGTGAAGCGCGCAACCGGGCTTTTGCAGCAGGCGGCCCGGGTCGATGTCGTCACGGTCGATCCGACTGGTTCCGGCGACTTCCCGGCAACCGCAGTTGCCTCCTACCTCGCGCGACATGGCGTGAAGGCCGAGCTTCACGAGCGGCTTTCCAAGGGGCAGTCGACCTCAGACACCCTGCTGGCGACTGCGCGCGAGCTGGGCGCCGGGCTTTTGGTGATGGGCGGCTATGGCCGCAGCCGGGCGATGGAATATCTGCTTGGCGGGGTCACCCGCCGTCTTCTGGGGGCAAGCGACGTGGCGCTGTTGATGGCGCACTGACACGCGCGTCACACCGCTGACCCGAACGGTCGGCATGGTGCGGGTGCAAGGGGGATTCGACATGGATGAACAGATGGGGCCGGTGGAGTTCCTGCTTCTGGGCTTCGAGGGCAACCGCTTCAACGGCGGCATAGCGCCGGCGCTTGCCGACCTGGTGAGCGACGGGCTGGTGCGCCTCCTGGACGTTGCGGTCGTGATGAAGGACGCCGAGGGCGAGGTGCTGATCCTGGAAATGGGGGAGCTGCCGAACGACGTGGCCGCTGCCGTGCGGGAGATTGCTGGCGAGGACCGCGGCCTTCTGTCGGAGGAGGATCTTCTGGAGGTGGCCGACACGCTTGCGCCCGAGACCACTGTTGCAGCGCTGCTGGTGGAGCATCTGTGGGCCGGGCGCTTTGCCGGTGCAGTGCGCGCGGCCGGCGGTGAGCTGCTGTCGGCCAAGCGGATCCCGGGCGAGATGGTGGACCAGGCCCGCGCAACGCTTGCGGCGGTTGCGGAACTGACGTCTTCAAACGCATCGGAGGGAAACTGACATGCTGGGATCACGGCGGGGACGCCCGAGCCTGATCGGCCGCGCGGCCGGCACAGCAGCTCGCACGGCGGTCATCACCAAGACTGCGACCTCGGTTGCCGGAAGCTCGGCTGCCAAGCAGCAGGCCCGCGCGCACGAGGCGGAACTCGCGCACGCGCAGCGGCTGGCGGACGTCGGCGGGGCTGCGCCGGTTCAGCCGGCGCCTTCAGACGGCGGCGATCCGCTGGATGGGCTGAGGAAGCTGAATGCAGCCCATGACGCCGGCATCCTGACCGACGCGGAATTCCTGTCCAAGGTGAAGGAACGGCTGGGCTGACGGGGTTGCGGGCCCACCGATCCGGCGGGCCCGTTCCCTCCTCCCTCAGAGCTTGAAGTCGACCAGCAGGGTAAAGCTGCGGCCACGCGGATCGGCGACCCGGGGCTCCCAGCTGGAGCCGGCGCCTGTCGAGCTGTCGTAGGCGATTGCGAACGGCGGATCGCGGTCGAACAGGTTCTTGATGCCGGCCGTGATCGTCAGCTTCTCGTTGACATTGTAGTTGGCCGAGAAGTTGTAGATGATGTAATCGCGTGTGGTTTCAACGAGATCGGGCGGCGTGATCCGGCCCGATGCAACACCGGGCAGCACCTGGTTGGTGTAGCCCTTGCGGAAGATCTGCGACAGCGAGACCGACCAGTTGTCGCGCGCATAGGTCACGAACAGATTGTGCCGCCACCTGAGGCCAAGGTCATCCGAGAAGGTGAACCGGCCGATCTCCGAAGGGCCATAGGGCAGCCCCTCGATCACCTTTGTCCGTTTCGAAAGCAGGTAGGTGGCGTCGAGGCCGACCGTCCAGTCCGCGCCCCAGGCGTCGAAATTGGCACGACCGCTGATCTCGATGCCCTCGGTGAGGGTGCCGCCGGTGTTCAGCCAGCGGTTGTCGATGGCGACAAGGTTGCCGGCGCCATCGCGGATGAACTGGTCGATGAACACATCATAGTTCGGAACCATCTGGGTGAGCAGATCGGGGATCCGGATGGTGCCGGAGCGCTCGATCCGCCACCAGTCGACCGCCAGGAAGATGTCCGGCGTCGGCTCGATCACGACGCCGAAATTGAACTGTTCGGCCGTTTCCGGGCCCAGGTCTCGCCGGCCACCGGAAATGATCGTCGGCTGGACCACTTCGCAACCGGGGATCGATGCGTTCGGGCGACCGCCGGGGCATTTGCCCGGATCCGCCAGGTCACGGCTGGGGAAGGGATTTTCCAGCACCCCGTTGAAGATCTGGTTGAAGGTGGGCACGCGGAAGCTGGTGTTGTAGCCGCCGCGGAACATCACCTGCTGCACGGGCCGGTACCGGGCCATGATCTTGGGATTGGTGGTGCTGCCGAAGCCCGAATAGTCGTCGATGCGCAGCGCGCCCGTGAGCTCGAAGCCCTTGAACAGCGGCACGAGCACTTCGGTGAAGGCGGCCTTGATGGTGCGTTCGGCGCCGGCAAGCGCGTTTGCGTTGTCGAACGGGGCAGCGATGATCACATTGGCGCGATCCGCCGCCGACCGGGTGTCGCCTGCAAAGCCATAGGATTCGCGCCGCCAGTCCACCCCGGCAGCCAGCTGCACCGTGCCGCCCGGAAGATCGAACAGCGAGCCGGCAACCGACGCATCGACCTGCCAGAGCCCGAAGGTGCCGCCATAGAGCGTCACGCCCGCGGCCGAGGCCCGCTCAAGCGCGGCAAGGCCCTCGGCCGACTGGGTCTCGCCGGGCTGCAGGAAGGGGTTGATGACGCCGGTGTTGAGCTCGGGGATGATGCCGCGCCCGATCACCGCACCCGTTCCGCTGGTGCCGCGGAAGTAATAGCCGGTCCCAAGCCGCGACGAGACATCGCTTTCGCCGTAGCTGGCGGCGATCTTGTAGTCCCAGTCGCCAGCGATCGGGCCATCCGCGCCCACCGTCAGGCGATAGGTCTTGGAGGTCGTCTCGATTTCGCGCGGGCCGCATTCGATGCAGCGCCAGCGATAGGCGATGGGCTGGCCGCGCTGGGCTTCGAGGGTGGGGAAAACAGAGACCAGCTGGTTGAACACCCGGTCATAGACGGCGGCATTGGCAGCCGTGCGCGGATAGACAAACCGCTGGGTGGTGGTGTTCGGGATCAGCTGCAGGTTGGAGAAGCGCTTGGCGCTGTCGGCCTTGGACCCGGTGATCTCGGCATAGAGCTTGTGATCGTCGATCTTCAGCGTGGCCTTGCCATAGTAGCTCACTGTCTTGATCGGCTGCTGCAGCACGGCGGCACGGCCCGTATCCCAGGCGCAGGCGAACTGGGCGGCCGGGAAATCCCACAGCGCGTCGTCATAGGGCCCCTGCCCGTCGATCGCACCGCAGCCGGGGCCGCCGGGGAGATCGAGGTTGTTGATGCCGCCCGACGCGCGGACGGTCGTGCTTCCGGGCACAAACGGGGCTGTCGCGGCTGACGGAAGGATTGTGCCGGCCAAGGGCACGATGGTGCCGAACGGCGTGCCGCGTGTGTCGGGCGAAAGCCCGCGCTCGGGCTGGAAGGTGTTGACGAAACTCCGCTGGTCGCCGCGCAGCGCCTTGTGGTCACTGATGGAGATGCCGCCCATCAGGTTGATGCCGTCTTCCTCGAGGTTCCCTACACCGCCATAGACCGAGCCGCGGAAGATGTTCCCGCCACCCCCCTCGGTGACGTCGAGGAAGCCCTGCGCGTTCACCCCCTCATAGCTGTCGCGCGTGATGAAGTTGATCACGCCGCCGACCGCGTCGGAACCATAGAGGGCGGACGCGCCGTCCTTCAGCACTTCCACCCGTTCCATTGCGAACAGCGGAATCTGGTTGATGTCGACCACACCGCCATTGAGGCCGTGGGCCGGCACGCGACGGCCGTTCAGCAGCACGAGCGTGCCGGCCGCGCCCTGGTTCCGGAGGTTGGCCGACGAGGCGCCATTGTTGCCGCGCGCAGCACCGGCTGTGACGTCGGCGTTCGAAGCGAGGTTGTCGAGGCCGTTGCCGTTGGAGGTGAGCAAGGCGATGAACTGCTCGGGGCTGTTCACGCTGTCGCGCTTCAGATCCTCCTGGGTGAACACCTGCAGCGGCAGCGGGCTGTCCTGGATGCTGCGCTTGATCCGCGAGCCCGTCACGATCATTTCCGCCGGCGGCTCCTCGCCTTCGGCAGACGGCGCGGTCTGCGCAAGGACGGGCGCGACAAGGCAGGTGGTGCCAAGCATCGCAAGGACAAGCTTCTTCATTCCGGATCACCCCTTCTGGCCACGCGATGCAGGGTCTTTCGGCACCTGTTCATCAGCGAGCAAGTTTCAGCACGAAGGGGAATGTCTGGAAAGGGGCAGCAATCAGAAATGTTCGCCCCTCTCAGCGGAAGCGAAGCGATGTTGCGCAGACGTCACAGGTTCGTCATGCGCGGGGCCAATGGCAGGGCCCTGCAACACATTGAAATCGGATATTTTGCAGAATTTGAACCAGCCGCGGCGCCGGCGGGACGATGGTGGAGCCTAGCGGGATCGAACCGCTGACCTCTACAATGCCATTGTAGCGCTCTCCCAGCTGAGCTAAGGCCCCGAAGCCATCTGTCAGTCCCGCCCTGGGTGCGGGAGCAGCGCGCCTAGCGCAACGATATCCGGCGTTCAAGCCCCTTCTCGCGCCCCGGCTGCGAATTCGTGCCGATTGACCGGCAGGGCATGCCGGATTTCGCCGGCACCGCCCGCTCAGCGATCCTCTTCGCGGTCCTCGACAACCACTTCCGACAGATCGTCATCGCCGCCGATATCGACGTCGGCGTCTTCCGACGGCTCGTCGCTGTCGGCATCGATGTCGAGATCGTCGGTTTCCAGCGCCGGCTCGTTCTCGACCGCCTGGCCCTCGGCCTTGGCGGCTTCGAACGGCAGGGTCTGCTTCGACTTCAGGATCGGCTCGGGCACCCAGCTGTTGCCGCAGTTGATGCAGGTGACCGGATCATCCTGCATCAGGTCGTAGAAGCGGGTCCCGCATTTCGGGCACTGGCGCTTGCTGCCCCATTCGGCTTTGATCACGTGTCGAAATCTCCAGATCATGCAAAGGCTCGGCAGGTGGGCTCTGGGGGAGCCGACGTCAATGCCTTCGGGAAGGCGCGCGCCTTGCCATAGGCGCGCCTGCCTGTCAAAGCCCGCCCGCATTTCGAACGAGCAGCGGATGACGACAGCCCCCCGACAGCCCCAGCCCCTCATGCTTCGTGCAGACGCGCCGCTTCGCGGTTCGGTCCGCGTGCCGGGCGACAAGTCCATCTCGCACCGCGCGCTGATGCTGTCGGCGCTTGCCGTGGGGCGCAGCGACGTGCGGGGCCTGCTGGAAGGCGAGGATGTTCTGGCGACGGCCGCCGCCATGCGGGCGATGGGCGCTCGGCTGGAGCGGCTGGGCGAGGGCCATTGGGCAATCGACGGAGTCGGCGTCGGCAGCCTGCTGCAGCCCGAGGGCGTGCTCGACATGGGAAACAGCGGCACTTCCACCCGGCTGTTGATGGGGCTTGTTGCGACACACCCGGTCAGCGCGACCTTCATCGGTGACGCCTCGCTCAGCCGTCGGCCGATGGGACGCGTGATCGAGCCGCTGACGCGCATGGGCGCCGACATCACGGCTTCGCCCGGTGGACGGCTTCCGCTGATGCTGCGCGGCGCCGATACCCCGCTCCCGCTTTCCTACCGCCTGCCGGTTGCGTCGGCGCAGGTGAAATCGGCAATCCTGCTCGCCGGGCTGAATGTGCAGGGCGAAACGGTCGTCGAGGAACCGATCCCGACCCGCGACCACAGCGAACGGATGCTGAAGGCGTTCGGCGCGGACCTCCGTGTCGAGCCGCTGCCCGGCGGCGGCAACCGGATCTCGGTTCGCGGCTGGGCGGATTTCCGGCCGCAACAGCTTGTCGTGCCCGGCGATCCGTCGTCGGCCGCGTTCCCGCTGGTGGCGGCCCTTCTGGTTCCCGGCAGCGATGTTCTGATCGAGGGCGTGGGGCTCAATCCGACCAGAGACGGGTTGGTTCGCATATTGACGGAGATGGGTGCGGACATCCGGCCGGTGAACGCAAGGCACGTCGGCGGTGAGCCGGTTGCGGACCTCGCCGTGCGCCATTCGGCGCTGAAGGGCATCGAGGTGCCGCCGGAGGTCGCGCCCTCGATGATCGACGAATATCCGATCCTGTTCGTGGCGGCGGCCCTGGCCCAGGGCAGGACGGTGATGCGCGGCATCGAGGAGCTGCGGGTCAAGGAAAGCGACCGCATCAGCGCCATGGCGGCCGGCCTCGCGGCAGCCGGGGTTCGGGTGGAAGAGCGTCCCGACGGGCTGATCGTGGAGGGAACGGGCGGAGCCCCGGTGCCAGGCGGCGCAACCATCGCCACGCATCTCGACCACCGGATCGCGATGAGCTTCGCCGTGCTGTCGCTGGCCGCGCGCGCGCCGATCACCGTCGACGACAGGGCGCCGATCAGCACAAGCTTCCCGGCCTTCCTGCAGCTGATGGCGACACTCGGCGCGGTCGAGTCGCAGGGCTAGGGCGTCAGCGACACTTCCTGCCTCGCCCCCGGGGCATAGCCCAGCCAATCGTGGATGATGGCGGCAATCCGGTCGGCGGCGTGCCCGTCGCCGAACGGCATCACGGGGCGCAGCGCCTTGCGCAACAGGGTTCGCCGCACGGCCGAGACGATGCTGTCCGCCTGCAGCTCGACGAGTTCTGCGGCGCCCGCCGCGAGCGCCTCGGACCGCTCGGTCGTCTGCCGCAACACCAGCGTGCGCAGGCCCAGCATGGGCGCCTCTTCCTGCAGGCCGCCCGAATCCGTGAGCAGGACCTTCGCCTGACGCATCATCCAGACCATCGTCACATGATCGACCGCGGGAATCAGATGCACGCCGTCCAGGCCCTCCAGCTTCTCGCGCAGGACACGCTGCACGGCGGGATTGGGGTGCAGCGGCAGCACGATCTCGGCCTCGCAGAAGGCCGCGAGCCGTGCCAGCGCAGCCGCGATCGCCTGCAGTCGGCGCCCCATGTTCTCGCGCCGGTGCACGGTCACGAGCAGCAACGGGCGGCCGGGTCTTGCGGCATAGGGATGCCGCAACGCCAGGTCCGCCGCGAGCGAGGGATCGCCATCCAGCCGGGCAAGGGTGGCCTTCAGCGCATCGATTCCGCTGTTGCCCGTCACATGGATGCGGGCCGCGTCGATCCCTTCCTGCCTGAGCACGGCAGCTGCATGGCGGGTGGGCGCAAAGTGAAGGCTTGCAATCGGCGACACCAGCGTCCGGTGCAGCTCTTCGGGGTGGGGTTCGTCGAAGTCATGCGTCCTGAGGCCGGCCTCGACATGCGCGATCGGCACCCTTGCATAGGCGGCACTCAAGGCGCCAGCCAGCGTCGAAACCGTGTCGCCCTGGACCAGCGCCAGCTGCGGGCGCCAGGCGGTGAACACCGGCCCGAGGCGCGCCATGATGCTTGCGAGCTGTTGGGGCGCGGCCATTCCCGGTGCGCAGGCCGCAAGGTCGAGATCGGGCTGCAGCGCGAGTTCCCGAAGCATCAGCGGCGCAAGATCCGGATGCTGGCCTGTCATGGCCAGGACCACCCTGTGGCCCCTGTCCTGCAGCGCCCGGACCACCGGGGCCAGCTTGACCACCTCGGGCCGGGTGCCACACACGGCCAACAGCGGCGACCTGCCTTGCATAGGTCTGGCATCCCCCGCAGCAGACTGCCGAAGCAATCCGCGAAGAACCGACCCTGGTAAATCGATATCAATGAATCCGCACCGCTCCAACAGCTTTTGGCATTAACAGCGCTGCAAGATAGTTAACGAAACCGGCCGGCCGCTGATGGCGAGCGGATTGCTGATGCGAATCGCTTGCATCTTTCCCATCTATTGCATATCACTCGCAACTGTCGGCAGCGCCGGCATGGCGCAACCCTTCAGCAGACCGGACCAAAATGATCGTCTGTTCGTGCAATGTGCTCCGGGAATCCCAGGTTCGCGAGATCGCCCGCGGTGGTGTCCGCTGCGAGCGGGAAGCCTATCAGCGCCTCGGCTGCCGGCCCCAGTGCGGCCAGTGCCTTCCCTATGCCCGCCAGCTGGTGCGCGAGGAATCGGGCCGCGTCGCCTCCTGACCGGTCGCGCCGTTTTCAGGTCGCAAGAACGGCGCGCGCAACCTCTTCATCCTTCGCGATCTGCGCCTTCAGCGCATCCAGCCCGTCCAGCTTCAGCTCGCCACGCAGCCAGCGCACCAGCTCGATCTCGATCGTTTGGCCGTAGAGGTCGCCCGACCAGTCCAGAAGCCAGGTCTCCAGCAGCTCCCTGGGCGGATCGAACATCGGCCGGATGCCGAGGTTCGCGACACCGTTGGCAACCGTGCCGTCCGACAGGCGGGCGCGCACGGCATAGACCCCGTAGCGCGGCCTCAGATAGGCTCCCAGCTCCTGGTTGGCGGTCGGCACGCCGATGGTGCGGCCGCGCTTGTCGCCATGGATCACCGGCATCGCGATGGTGAAAGGTCTGGTCAGCAGGCGCGCGGCCGTTTCCATGTCGCCCTCGACGAGCGCCTGGCGGATCCGGGTCGAGGACACGACCTCGTCACTGGCCGTCACCGGGGCAACCGCCTCGGCCGAAAAGCCGAGGCTGCGCCCCAGTTGGCCGAGCGTCTCGGCCGAGCCCGACCGCCCCTTGCCGAAGGTGAAATCCTCGCCGGTCACGACATGGGCGATGCCGAGCCGCGCCACCAGCCACTGGCGGGCGAAGTCCTCCGCCGACAGCCCGGCAAGCGCTGCATCGAAGGGGATGACGACGGCCCCGTCCACGCCGAGCCCTTCGAACAGCTTCAGCTTCTGCCCCGGCGTGGTCAGGGCAAAGGGCGGGCTGTCGGGCCGGAAATGGCGCGAGGGGTGCGGATCGAAGGTGGCGACGAGCGCCGGGATGCCGGCCTTGCGGGCCGCGCGGATGGCGGCGCCGATCACTGCCTGGTGGCCCCGGTGCACGCCGTCGAAGTTGCCCAGCGCAAGCGCCCCGCCCCTCAGTTCCGCAGGAAGGCTGCCCTGCCCTTCGACCGTTTTCATGGGAAGGCCCGTTAGCGGCAGCGAAAGCCGAGCGCCAGAGGGCCGCGCCCGCGCAAACCCCTAGACCCGCACATAGGTGAGGAAGTCGAACGCGGGGGCATCGCCCTCGGCCGGGTTCGCGATCCGCGCGGCCTCGCGCCACTGGCCGGGATCGGGATCGGGAAACCGGGTGTCCCCCTGCGGGCTCATGTGGATGCGCGTCAGCTCGATCCGGGTCGCGATCGGCATCGCCTCGGCATAGATCTGGGCGCCGCCCACCACCATGATCGCGCCGGCCCGGGCGCGTGGGTCGAGCCCGGCGGCCGCGATCGCTTCGGCGAGGTTGGGCACCACGGTGACGCCCTCGGCCGCCCAGGCGCTGTCGCGCGTGAGGACGATGTTGTGCCGGCCGGGCAGCGGCTTTCCGATCGATTCGAAGGTCTTGCGGCCCATGATGACGGGCTTGCCCGTCGTCAGCTGCTTGAAGTGCCTGAGGTCTGCCGGAAGGTGCCACGGCATGGCGCCCTCGTGCCCGATCACGCCATTGTCGGCGACGGCAACGACCAGCACGATTTCGGGTCGCATCAGGCCCCGGCCTCGCGCGCCAGCGCCCTTGCCAGCAGGGCGAGGAACGCGATGTAGAAGGTTCCGGCCGCAGCCGACGCCGCGGCATTGAGCAGTTCGAACAGCCAGCGGCCAAGGCTCCAGCCGCTGTCGACCGGCCCGGTGGCAATGGTCGAGATCACGCCGGCGGCCGCGCCGATGCCGCCGATTCCGATCAGGAGGAACAGGAAGCCGGTCAGCAGCATCGCAAGCATGCCGATGATGCGGAGCGCGCGTCCCTTGGTCAGGCGCCAGGCGGCGCCGATCGCGGAGATCGGTTCGGGGTGATCGGTCGCCAGGAGCGGGATGACGATCCCCAACCGCGCGAGAAGCCAGACACCCGCGACGAGGACCGCAACGATCGCGGCCGCATTTCCGCCGCCCAGCAGAAAGGCGAGCGACGCCGGCAGGAAGGCTGCAACGGTGAACAGAACGACCAGCGCGAAGAATGCGGCCATCGCCGCCGGCAGTCGGGTAACGGCGGTGCGCAGCTCCGTGCCCAGCGTCTGACCCGAGGTGCCGTCGTTCCAGACGATCCGCGCCATCGCGAGTTGGCCCACGGTCGACACCAGCAGCAGCAGCCCCAGGGCAACCGCATCGCCCAGGAAAGCATCACCCACGAAGAGCTGGTCGGGCGTCCGGTTGGCGACGTGCCGGGCCAGAAGCAGCTGCGGCAGGAACAGGAAGGCCGCCGCAAGTGGCCACAGCAGATCGGCATGGCGCCGGACGGCAGCAGCCGTTTCGGGCCAGAGGCGGCCGAAGCTGATCGGATCCAAGATACGGCGTCTTCGGTGGTGCGCGGGCTCAGCCGGCCTTGACGCCGCTGTCCGCCATCAGGGCCTGAAGCTCGCCGGCCTCGAACATCTCCATCATGATGTCCGAGCCGCCGACGAACTCGCCCTTCACATAGAGCTGCGGGATGGTCGGCCAGTCCGAATAGGCCTTGATGCCCTGCCGGACTTCCATGTCCTGCAGCACGTCGACCGAGTGGAAGGGCACGTCGAGATGCTCGAGGATGGCGATCGCGCGGCTGGAAAAGCCGCACTGCGGGAACAGCGGGGTTCCCTTCATGAACAGCACGACGTCATTGCCCTTCACGATGCCGTCGATACGTTCCTGCGTTGCGTCCATGGCTGAGGCTCCAATCAGGCGGAGGCGGCCCCGGCAACAGCTGCCGGCACCGCGGTTGTCAGTTGCAGGGCGTGCAGCGCACCGCCCATGCGGCCGCCGAGCGCCGCATAGACCAGCTGGTGCTGCTTCACCCGGGAAAGACCAGCGAACCGGGCCGAGACCACATGCGCGGCCCAATGGTCGTCATCGCCGGCAAGGTCGGTCAGCCGGACCTCGGCATCGGGGATCGCCGCCTTGATGGCGGCCTCGATCTCGTGTCCGGGCATGGGCATCGGCTCAGCCCTGCTTGGCTAGCTGGTCGCGCGCCTCGGCCGTCTTCTTCGACAGCATCTCGCGCACTTCGATGTCGCTGGTTTCCACGCCACCCTTCAGAAGGTCGCCGATCAGCTTGCGGATGACGTCCTCGTCGCCCGTTTCCTCGAAGTCGGCCTGCACAACCGCCTTGGCATAGGCCTCGGACTCCGCATCGGTCAGGCCCAGCCGCTCGGCGGCCCACAGGCCCAGAAGCTTGTTGCGCCGGGCGGTCACGCGGAACTCGAGGTCGGCATCGTGCGCGAACTTTGCCTCGAAACCCTTCTCGCGTTCGTCGAACGTGCCCATGCCTGTCTCAGTCCCCGAAAAAGATGACGCGCCTGCCTTCGGCGCACCTGTCGGAGATAGGCGGCATCGGCGCCCGATTCAACCAAGGGTTGCAGGGGCGCAGCAATGCAGCGAGCACTAGCTGATCCTGGGCGGCCCCTTGGCCGTGCCAAGCTGGGCTGCAAGCTCCTCGAGCGCGCTGCGCAATCCCTCGTCCTTCACACCGGACAGGTTGACAAGCCCCGATGGCGCCGGCGCTTTCGGGGCCTCGGCTCTCGTCGGCCGGTCGGACGGCTTCGGCACCTCGCCCTGGACCAGGCGGATCCGCCCGACGGCCGCATGGCCCAGAATGCGGTTCGCCCGGTCGATGATCTGCGGCCCCACATGCTGCAGCTGAATCGAGAAGGGCCCTTCCACACGGATGGTCAGAACGCCACCGGTCGTTTCGCCCCGCGCGAACTTCAGCGATTCGGGGATGGACCAGCGCGCGTAGACGGGCCCCACCACCTCGCGCCAGCGCGCCAGCAGCGCCGCCTGCACGAAGCCGAATCGCCGGAAGGCCATGCCGCCCACCTCGGGCAGCAGCGAGCCGACGTCGCGCACGCCGTTGCGTCTCGCCGCAGGCGCGCCGGCTCTGGGCTGCGCCAGAGGCGCGCTGTCGCTGGCTTTCCGGGGAGGCTTCGCCATAAGCCCGCCCTGTGCCAGAGAGCGGGCATGGCCGTCGACACCGAAAGCATCCTGCCGGCAACCGCGCACCTGCTGGCCTGGTATGATGCGGCCGCGCGGGCGCTGCCGTGGCGGGCGCTTCCGGGGGCGCCGCCGCCGGATCCCTACCGGGTCTGGCTGTCGGAAATCATGCTGCAGCAGACGACGGTTGCAGCGGCCGGCCCCTATTTCGAACGATTCCTGGCGCTGTGGCCGACGGTCGAGGCGCTGGCGGCGGCCGACGAGGCCGACGTGATGCGCGAATGGGCAGGCCTCGGCTATTATGCCCGCGCCCGCAACCTGTGCGCCGCCGCCCGCGCGGTTGCCGCTGCCGGCGCCTTTCCGACGAGCGCTGCGGGTCTCAGGGCCTTGCCGGGTGTCGGGCCCTACACTGCGGCGGCAATCGCGGCGATCGCCTTCGGCGAACCGGCGGTCGTGATCGACGCCAACATCGAACGGGTGACGAGCCGGCTGTTCGCCCTGCCCGATGCCCTGCCGGCGGGGCGACCTGCACTCGAGGCAGCGCTCCGCCCGCTTGTTCCGACGGACCGTCCCGGCGACTTCGCCCAGGCCCTCATGGACCTGGGGGCCACCATCTGCACCCCGCGAAGTCCCCGCTGCCTGCTCTGTCCCCTCGCCCCGGACTGCATCGCGCGGCGCTCCGGCAACCCGCAGGCCTTTCCGGTGAAGGCGCCCAAGCGCCCCAGGCCCCTCAAGCGGGGGACGGCCTGGTGGATCGAGCATGCAGGCGAAGTCGCGCTTGTGCGTCGGCCGCCCAGGGGCCTTCTGGGCGGAATGCTCGCCCTGCCCTCCTCGGCCTGGTCGGTCGATGCGGTCCTCGACTTTCCCTTCGCTGCCGACTGGCAGCTCGCGCCAGAGCCTGTGCGTCATGGCTTCACCCATTTCGAGCTGGAGCTTCAGGTCGCCATTGTCCGCGCGCCCGACCGGCTGAACGGCATTGCCGGGCAGCCGATCATCTGGACCCCGCGCGAAGGCATCGCGGCTGCGGGCCTTCCCACCCTGTTCGCCCGCGCGGCCACGGTTGCGCTCGGGCTTTCGCTGCAACCCGCCCGGGAAACGGAGACCGCATGACCAGACTGCACCTCGGCTACACAGGCGCCCCGCTGGACAAGGCCGACCACATGCGCCGCGATGCAGCCGCAATCCAGGCCGCCCGCATGCATCCCAGCGCCCGGTTCCTCATTCTCGACGATCTGAAGCCGTTGATGGCGGAAGGCGGCACCGACCTCTTCTGGGCACGCCGCAGCGAGATCCCGACCGGCCTTGCCATCTTCCTTGGCCTCAACGCCGATGGTGAACCCCGCTTTGCCGTCGACGGCAAGCCCGACGATGATCTTCCGGCCCGCGCAACCGATGCCCGCGCCGCCGGCGCGCTGCTGGCCGACGGGCGCGCGGCCATCATCGCCCAGGCGCGTTCCGTGCTGGACTGGCATCGACGGCATGGCTTCTGCGCGAATTGCGGCGCACCGACCGAGGTGCAGAAGGCGGGCTACAGCCGCCTGTGCGGATCCTGCGGAGCCGAGCATTTCCCGCGCGTCGACCCGGTCGTCATCATGCTTGCCGAAAAGGATGGGCTTGCCCTCGTCGGTCGTGGCCCGCGCTTTCCGGCCGGCTTCTTCTCGGCGCTGGCCGGGTTCGTGGAGCCGGGGGAATCGCTCGAGGAGGCCGTTGCCCGCGAACTGCACGAGGAGGCCGGCATCCGTGTGCATGGCGTGCGTTACGGCGCCAGCCAGCCCTGGCCCTTCCCGTCCAGCCTGATGATGGGAGCCTTCGCCACGGCCGAGGGTTTCGAGCTTGCGCTGGACGAAAGCGAGATCGCCGAGGCGCGCTGGGTCAGCCGCGAAGAGGTGCGTGCCGCGCTGGCCGGGGAGGCGGACTGGAAGGCCCCCCCTCCCCTTGCAATTGCGCACTGGCTGCTGGCGACCTGGGCCGGCCGGCCCTGATCGGCGAGGCGCCGGCCCCGCCCGTTGCGCCACCGCCCGATCCGCTTTCGACGAACTCGATCAGCGGGCGCGTGCGGTCGAGAAGCCGCCTGACGTCTTCTGCATCCATCGGGCGCCCGAAATACCAGCCCTGCATCTGGCCGCAGCCCAGGCGCCGCATGGCCTCGAACTCCGCGCGCGTTTCGGTACCCTCGGCCGTGGTGTCCATCCCCAGCCGTTCGGCGAGTGCAACGATCGCCTGAATGATCGCAGTCGATTCGCCGCCATCGGCTGCACTGGCCTGCACGAAGCTCCGGTCGATCTTGATCCGCTGGAAGTGGATCTTCTGCAGATAACCGAGCGAGGAATAGCCGGTCCCGAAATCGTCGAGCGCGAAGCTCACGCCCAGGTCTTCCAGCTCGGCGAGCATCCGCGCTGTCTGGGGCCGCTCGTCCAGGAACAGGCTCTCCGTCAGCTCCAGCTCCAGCCGCTCGGGCGCCACATGCCAGCGGGACAACGCCTTGCGCACGGTTTCCACGAGCCCCGGATCATCGAACTGCAAGGGTGAGAGGTTCACCGCGATCTTCACATGGCGCGGCCAGCCGGCCGCCACCCGGCAGGCCTCGTGGATCACCCATTCCCCGATGCGCCCGATCAGCCCGGATTCTTCCGCGATCGGGATGAACAACCCCGGCGGGATGTCGCCCCGCATCGGGTGCCGCCAGCGCAGCAGCGCCTCGAATGCCACAACCCGCTCGTCCAGTGCATTCACCACGGGCTGGAAGACGAGGCGCAGCTGATTCTGGTCGAGTGCAGACTTCAGGTCGAACTCCAGCGCGCGACGGTCCTCGACCTGGCGGTGCATGGCGCGGTCATAGTGGCGGACCCGGCCGCGCCCCTTGCCCTTGACGTCATAGAGCGCAAGATCGGCCGCGCGCATCAGGGCCTCGACCGTATCGCCGTCCGCGGGCCCGACCGCCATGCCGACACTGGCGCCGATCGACGCGCTCTTGTCGCCGAGGACATAGGGGCGGGAGAGCCTGGAAATCAGCGCCTCGCCCACCCGGACCGCCTCGTCGGCGCCGGTGTCCCTGAGGACGACCGCGAACTCGTCCCCCCCCAGCCTGCCGGCAAGCGCACGGTGGCCGGCCGTTTCGACAACGACATCGCGCAGCCGCACCGCCACCTCCTTCAGCAGCCTGTCACCGGTGCCATGCCCGAGGGTGTCGTTGACGGCCTTGAACCGGTCGAGATCGACGAACAGCAGGGCAACCGTGCCGGCCTGCAGCCCGTCGGCCAGAGCCTGGTGGATGATCCGGCGATTCACCAACCCGGTCAGCGCGTCGAACGTGGCCAGTTCGGCAATCCGCTGGGTGGCCCGCTGCTGCTCCGTCACGTCGGAGCCGACGCCGCGATAGCCGAGCAGTTCGCCCGAACGGCCGTATTTCGGCGTTCCCGACAGCGACCACCAGCGCCGCTCGCCCCGCACGTCGACCGCAAGCAGGAAATCCCGATAGGGCTGTCCGCGCGAAACAATGTCGGCGAGCGGCCGGGCAGCATCCGGATCGGTCAGGGCGTCCATCCACCGCCTGCCGATCACCTCCTCGATCGGCGTGCCTGTCACGTCGGAGAAGCGGGACGACATGAAGGTCACCCGCCCGTCCGCATCGAACTCGAACAGCCATTCCGAGCCGTTGGCGTCATATTCGTTGAGCAGCAGCCGCACGACCTCCTCCTGTTCGCGCAGCTGCCGATCCTTGCGAAGCCGGATCAGGAAGGAAAGCGCGCTCAGCAGATTGCCCCGCATCAGCAGCAGCACGAACCCGGTCAGCAGAAGCTCGGACATCCACTTCGTGCCGCCGTCCTTCACCACCAGCCCGACCAGCAGACCGACAACCACGGGGCCCACCATCGCCAGCGTGCCCAACGGGAAAACGGCTGTCGGGATCGCCATGGTGGCGATGGTCGCAAGCCCGAGCGCAAGCACATACCCCGCCTCCTCGGGCGTCGCGATCGGAAGCAGCACGGCGAAGACCAGCGCCCAGGCCATCCCGCCGATACCCTGTTCCAGCACCAGGCGGCGCATGAAGCGGGGGCAAGGCTCGGTCCTGACACCAAGCAGCCGCTCCACCGACTGGCGGCCGATCCAGAGCAGTGTCAGCCCGACCTGGGCTGCGAACCAGATCAGGAACACCAGGTCGGGAAGCCGGTTCGCAAAGGCGGTCACAACCATCGCGGTGTTCAGCGTCATGACCATCAGCAGAAGCGGCATGTACCGGACCATGAACGACAGCTGGCGAACGCGAACCGTCCGCCAGAAGGGGTCATCGCGGGGGCCAAGCTTCAGCAGGTCGCGCCAGCCAAAGGCCCGATCGTTTCGCTCCGGGGGCTTGAACAGGAAGCTCATGTGCAGTTGCCCGATGTCGGCCGACCCCCTTCCGGTCGGCACGTTCGTGAAACCCTCGGCGACCAGCCCGCATGGGGCCGTGCAGGGCTTTACGACCGGACCGCAGCAGGCTTAAGGCGCGGCAATCTCGGGCGGCACCATCGGATAGCTGCCCAACAGCCGCACCCACTTGGAATGGAACGCCAGCTCCTCGAGTGCGCGGGAAACGGCCGGATCGTCCGGCCGCCCCTCGATATCGATCAGGAACTCGGCCGCCACGAAGGCACCGCCCCTGAGGTGGCTTTCCAGCCGCGTGAGGTTGATCCCGTTGGTGGCAAATCCGCCGAGCGCCTTGAACAGGGCCGCCGGCGCATTCTTCACCTCGAACAGCAGCGTCGTCTTGAAGCGGCCGTCCATGCCCGAAACATCACGCGCCGTGCGCGACAGCAGCAGGAACCGGGTGCGGTTGTGGTCGGCATCCTGGAAGCCCTCGAACAGCAGCTCATTGCCATAGAGTTCGCCCGCGAGGCGGGACGCGATGGCCGCGACGCTCGGGTCGCCGTTGCTGGCGACAGCGGCCGCAGCCGATGCCGTGTCGGCATAGCTGGTGGCAATCAGCCCCAGCTCCCGCGTGCGCCTGCGGCACTGGCCCAGCGCCTGCGGGTGGGAGATCACCTCCTTCACGTCCGCCAGGCGGGCGCCCGGCACGCCCAGCAGGCAATGCTCCACCTTCACATAATGCTCACCCACGACGGACAGGCCTGACTCGGGCAGCAGGAAATGCACGTCGGCAACCCGGCCGTGCAGGCTGTTCTCGACAGGGATGGCCGCCAGAGCCGCCCGCCCTTCGGACACGGCAACCAGCGCATCCTGAAAGCTGAAGCAAGGGAGCGGCAACCCGTCGGGCATCGTCTCGCGCACGGCCTGGTGCGAGAAGGCCCCCGGTGCCCCCTGGAAGGCGACCGCCCGATCCGGAGAAACGGATGCCAGCGACCACAGTTCGTCCACAAGGGCCTGCGCGTTGGGGGGATAGCTCTGCATGGGGGCATGCGCTTGCCGACCGGCAGCCCTGCCGTCAACATCCCCGCGGCAGCCATGTCTCTGGCTGCATGGCTGCCACACTGCGGCAACTGCGCGGGCGTCCGGGCCCCGTGCGGCATTGCCAAGCCCGGCCGCCCTTTCTATGACGCGCCGCAAAGCGGTGTCGCCCGGGTGGGCTGCACCCGTGTCTGCGCGCACCCTGTCGCCCGCGGCACATCAGGCAACGCAGTTCGGAGATCAGGTCAGGTGGACAGCTACGAGTGGAACAAGATTGCCGGCTGGGTTCTGGCGGCAGCCATTTCGGTCCTCGGCCTGTCGATCCTGACCGGCTACATGTTCCCGGTCCACTACCCGGAGAAGCCCGCCTATGTCGTGCAGGGCGTGGAGGTCGAGGCCTCGGCCGGCGGAGCAGCGGCCGAAGCCGAGAAGCCGATCGAATTCTACCTCGCCTCGGCCGATCCGGCCAAGGGTGAAGCCCAGTTCAAGAAGTGCGCCTCGTGCCACTCGATCGACAAGGGCGGCGCAGCCGGCATCGGCCCCAACCTCTACGGCATCGTCGGCAAGAAGCACGGCGCGGCCCCTGGCTTCGGCTATTCCGACGCGATGAAGGCGACCGGCGACAAGGTGTGGGACTGGCAGGCTCTGGCTGCCTGGCTCTCCAACCCGAAGCAGTATATTCCCGGCAACAAGATGAGCTTTGCCGGCATCGGCAAGCCTGAAGACCGCGCCAACCTGATCGCCTATCTCAACACCAAGAGCGACAGCCCGCAGCCGGTTCCGGCGGCGCCGGCCGAAGCTGCCGCCCCAGCCGCTGACGCAGCAGCCGCGCCCGCGGCGGACGCGGCAGCGCCTGCCGCCACGCCTGCCGCCTGACATCCAAGCGACCAAGCTGCGAACGGGGCCAGGGCTCCGTTCGCACGCCATGCAATCAACTCGCCGCAAAGTCAGGGGATCGGCAAGGATTTTGCCCGGCTTCACCCTTCCCGACCCCAGGTCGTTCCGTTAGGCTGCTGCCATGGTGGTTTTGCGCAGCGTTACAGCCCTTCTGGTCTCCGTCGCACTTGTCGGCTGTTCGGGCGGCGGCGGAGGGGCGCCGACCACCGGCGGCACCGGGTCGTCCGGCGCAGGCAGCGGGACGGGCGTCACGCCCACGCCGCCTGCCACTACCGACTGTTCGCTCCGTGCCCGCCAGACCTGGGCGGCCCAGCAGCTGAACGAATGGTATCTGTTCCCCGAGACGCTGCCGTCCAACCTCGATCCGTCCGCCTACAACAGCGTTCAGGCGTACCTCGACGCGCTGACGGCAACCGCGCGGGCCCAGAGCAGGGACCGCTTCTTCACCTTCATCACCTCGATCGCCGAGGAAGACGCCTTCAACCGTTCCGGCGAGACCGCTGCCTTCGGCATCCGCATCCAGACGGACACGGCAAACCGCCGCGTGCTGGTTGTCGATGCCTATGAGGGCGCCCCGGCGCTTGCTGCCGGCATCGACCGCGGCGCGGAAATCGTCGGGATCGGCAACACGGCCGCCACCGTCCGGCCAGTTTCCGCCATCCTCGACGCCGAAGGCGCAGCAGGCGTTTCGAATGCCTTCGGCCCCTCGACAGCCGGCACCTCGCGCGCGCTCGAGATAGAGGATGGCAACGGCCGCCGCACGGTCACCATCGTCAAGGCGAATTTCAACATCCGCCCCGTTTCGTCACGCTTCGGTGCCCGGGTGCTGAACGATGGCGGCAGGCGCGTCGGCTATCTCAACCTGCGCACCTTCATCGACACGGCAGACCCGCAGCTGCGCGAGGCCTTCGCCACCTTCCGGGCCCAGGGGCTGACCGAGTTCATCATCGACTTCCGCTACAACGGCGGCGGCCTCGTCGACATCGCCGACCTGATGGGCGACCTGCTGGGGGACAATCGGGCCGCAGGCGACGTGTTCGAGACGACCGAATATCGGCCCTCCAAGGCCCAGTTCAACGAAACGCGCCGCTTCCGGCGCCAGCCGCAATCGGTGTCACCTGTCCGCATCGCCTTCATCACCACCTCGGCCAGCGCGTCGGCCAGCGAACTGGTGATCAACGGCATGCAGCCCTGGCTGCGCGACCAGCTGATCCTTGTGGGCAGCAACACGTTCGGGAAGCCCGTGGGCCAGATCGCGCGCGATCGCTCCGCCTGCGACGACAGGCTGCGGGTGGTCGCATTCGAAACGAAGAATGCGGACCGGCAGGGCGGCTATTACACCGGGCTCGCCTCGACGGTGCAGCGCAGCTGCGCCGCGCAGGACCAGATCACCCGCCCGATGGGCGACCCGCAGGAAGCCTCGACAAGGGCTGCGCTGGACGCGCTTGCCGGTGCCAGCTGCCCGGCCATCGGAACGCTGTCGACGCCGCAGTCCGCCGGTCGGCGGGAGCTGCTGCTGCCCGGGCGCCTGTCGGTCGTCGACCGCGAGGTTCCCGGCACCTTCTGAGGCCTATTTGGCCATCAGCACTTCGGCCGGCGCCCCATGCTCGCACACATGGGCCCAGGCCTCCTCGGCCGTCTCGACGAAATGGAACAGCTTCAGGTCGGCGTGCGCGATCACCCCCTCTTCTGCCAGCGCCTCGAAGTTCACCACCCGCTCCCAGAATTCGCGGCCGAACAGCAGGATGGGGATTGCCGCCATCTTGCCGGTCTGCACCAGGGTCAGCAGTTCGAACAACTCGTCGAAGGTGCCGAACCCGCCGGGGAACACGGCAACCGCCCGCGCCCGCATCAGGAAATGCATCTTCCGAAGCGCGAAATAGTGGAACTGGAAGCTCAGCCCCGGGGTCACGAAGGCGTTGGGGAGCTGTTCGTGCGGCAGCACGACGTTGAGCCCGACCGAAATCCCCCCGGCCTCGTGCGCGCCGCGATTGGCGGCCTCCATGATCGAGGGCCCCCCTCCCGAACACACGACATAGTGCCGATCCTGCCCATCGGCGCAGGGCTCGCACGAGGCCAGGTGGGCGAGCCTGCGCGCTTCCTCGTAATAGCGGGCCTTGGCGGCAAGCCGTGCGACGACAGCCTTGCGCTCAGGTGTGTCGGCGGCCGCTTCAAGGGCGGCGACCTCTTCCGGGGCCGGAATCCTGGCCGAACCATAGAAGACGAAGGTAGAGGCGATTCCGGCTTCCGTCAGCAGCAGCTCGGGCTTCAGCAGCTCCAGCTGGAAGCGCACGGGCCGAAGCTCCTCGCGCAGCAGGAAATCATGGTCCTGGAAGGCGAGCCTGTAGGCCGGATGCTCGGTCTGGGCGGTCGGGGTGGGGTGGGCCGCGAAGTCCGCTTCGCGGGCGGCCGGCTTGAACGGCCGATGCGTCTGTCCATCACTCATTGCATTGGGCCTAGCCGCATTTTCGTGGCGATTCCACCGCAGGAGCCATGAAATCCTGCGCCGGAATGTCGCCCGATTGTCCTTGACCCGCCACATTTCGCCACTAAAGCCGGCTGCGGGCCACGCCGTCCCAACGCGGCGCGCGCTCTCTGAGAGGAGAGAATATGACTGCCAAGCCGACCGCGCGCCCTCAGCGTGCGCATTTCTCGTCCGGTCCCTGCGCCAAGCGCCCCGGATATTCCCTTGCCACCCTCCCGACCGATAGCCTGGGCCGTTCGCACCGCGCCAAGATCGGGAAATCGCGCCTGAAAGAGGCGATCGACCGGACCCGCGCCGTGCTGCAGGTGCCCGATACGCACCGTATCGGCATCGTGCCCGCGTCCGACACCGGCGCCTATGAAATGGCGATGTGGACCCTGCTGGGCGCCCGGCCGGTGACTGCGATTGCCTGGGAAAGCTTCGGCGAAGGCTGGGTGACCGACGCGGTGAAGCAGCTGAAGCTGAACCCGACCGTCATCAAGGCCGATTACGGCGTGCTGCCCGACCTCTCGGCGGTCGACCAGGCGTCCGACGTGCTGTTCACCTGGAACGGCACCACCTCGGGCGTGAAAGTGCCGAACGGCGACTGGATCTCCGACACCCGCGAGGGGCTGACGCTGTGCGACGCAACCAGCGCCGCCTTTGCGCAACCGCTCCCGTTCGCGAAGCTCGATGTCGTCACGTTCAGCTGGCAGAAGGTGCTGGGCGGCGAAGGGGCGCATGGCATCCTGATCCTGGGGCCCCGCGCGGTGGAGCGGCTCGAGAGCTACACGCCCGCCTGGCCGCTGCCCAAGATCTTCCGCATGACCAAGGGCGGCAAGCTGATCGAAGGCATCTTCGAGGGCGAGACGATCAACACGCCCTCCATGCTCGCAGTCGAGGACTATCTGGATGCCCTGCGCTGGGCCGAGTCCATCGGAGGCCTCAAGGCCCTGATGGCCCGCGCCGACGCCAACGCAGCTGCGCTCAATGCCTGGGTCGATCGCACCCCCTGGGCGTCGAACCTCGCGGTCGATCCGGCCACACGCTCCAACACCTCGGTGTGCGTGAAGATCGACGGGCCCGCAGAGCTTCCCAAGGCGATGGCCTCGCTGCTTGAGAAGGAGGGCGTCGCCTTCGACATCAACGGCTATCGCGATGCCCCACCAAGCCTGCGGATCTGGTGCGGCGCGACCGTCGACACCGCCGACATCGAGGCGCTCATCCCCTGGCTCGACTGGGCCTATGCCACTGCGAAGGAGGCATAAAGCATGCCCAAGGTATTGATTTCCGACAAGATGTCCCCCAAGGCTGCCGAGATCTTCCGCGCCCGCGGGATCGAGGTGGATGAAAAGCCCGGCCTGACCAAGGACGAGCTGATCGCCATCATCGGCAACTATGACGGCCTCGCCATCCGCTCGGCCACCAAGGCGACGGCGCCCGTCCTCGACGCAGCGAAGAACCTGAAGGTGATCGGCCGGGCCGGCATCGGCGTCGACAATGTCGATGTGCCTGCCGCCACCGCGCGCGGCATCGTGGTGATGAACACGCCCTTCGGCAACAGCATCACGACCGCCGAACATGCGATCGCCATGATGTTTGCGCTGGCCCGCCAGCTGCCCGAGGCCGACGCCTCGACGCAGGCCGGCAAATGGGAAAAGAACCGCTTCATGGGCGTCGAGGTCACCTCCAAGGTGCTCGGCCTGATCGGCTGCGGGAACATCGGAAGCATCGTCGCCGACCGGGCGCTGGGGCTGAAGATGAAGGTGATCGCCTTCGATCCCTTCCTGACGCCCGAGCGCGCCAAGGACCTGGGTGTGGAGAAGGTGACCATCGACGAACTGCTCGCCAAGGCCGACTTCATCACCCTGCACACCCCGCTGACGGACAGCACCCGCAACATCCTGTCGGCCGAAAATCTGGCCAAGACGAAGAAGGGCGTGCGCATCATCAACTGCGCACGTGGCGGCCTGATCGACGAGGCGGCGCTGAAGGCGGGTCTCGATTCGGGCCACATCGGCGGCGCGGCGCTGGACGTTTTCGTCGAGGAACCGGCGCACGAACATCCGCTGTTCGGCACGCCCAACTTCATCGCCACCCCGCACCTGGGCGCGTCGACCGACGAAGCGCAGGTGAATGTCGCGATCCAGGTGGCAGAGCAGATGGCGGACTTCCTGCTGACCGGCGGGGTGACCAACGCGCTCAACATGCCGAGCCTCTCGGCCGAGGATGCCCCCAAGCTGAAGCCCTACATGGCGCTCGCCGAGCATCTGGGCCAGCTGGTCGGGCAGCTGGAGTCGGATGAACTGCGCAGCGTGACGGTCGAGGTGGAAGGCGCTGCCGCCCAGCTCAACATCAAGCCGATCACCGGCGCGGTGCTGGCCGGCCTGATGCGCACCTTCTCCGACACGGTGAACATGGTGAACGCGCCGACCATGGCGCGCGACCGCAACATCGAGGTCGCCGAAGTCCGCCACGAGCGCGACACCGACTACCAGACTCTGGTCCGGGTGCGCGTGAAGACAGTGAACGGCGAGCGTTCGGTCGCTGGCACGCTGTTCGGCGCCGCCCAGCCGCGCCTCGTCGAGATCTTCGGCATCAAGGTGGAGGCCGATTTCGCGCCGCGGATGCTGTTCATCATCAACGAGGACAAGCCAGGCTTCATCGGCCGGCTCGGAACGCGGCTCGGTGAGGCGGGCGTCAACATCGGCACCTTCCACCTGGGCCGCCGCGATGCCGGCGCGGAAGCCATCCTGCTGCTGTCCGTCGACGAGGCCGTGGACGAGCCCACCCTATGGGACATCTGCCGCCTGCCCGGCGTGAAGACGGTGAAGGCGCTGAAGTTCGGGTGAGCAGCGCAGACCAACAGGCCAATCTCCGGGGGGCGCTGCTGCCCCCCGGCTTTCGCGACCGGCTGCCGCCGGCCGCGGAAGCCGCCTCGCAGCTGGTCCGCACCGTGGTCGATGCCTTTGCAGCCCGAGGCTACGAACGCGTGGCCCCGCCGCTGGTGGAAGCTGAGGCTTCGCTGCAGCGCTGGCTGGGCAAACCACTGGGGGGTGCGCTCTTCCGCACCTCCGACCCGACAACGGGCGAAGGCCTCGCACTCCGCCCCGACATCACAGGCCAGGTCGCGCGCATCGCTGCCACCCGCCTGTCGGCAGCCCCGCGCCCGCTGCGCCTCGCCTATGCCGGACCGGTTCTGCGCGGGCGCGCGGGCCAGCTGTCGCCGGAACGGGAACTGACCCAGGCGGGCGCCGAGCTGGTCGGCTCGGATGATGTGCCCGCGCTCGCCGAGCTGATCACGACTGCGCTCGAGGCGCTGGCATCGGCCGGCGTTTCCGACCTGTCGGTCGATCTCACCACACCCGAACTGGTGCCCGAGCTCGCATCCGGCGCCTGGCCGGTCTCCGATGTGGACAGCCTGCTCGCAGCGCTCGACGGCAAGGACTGGGGCGCGCTCGATGTCCCAGACCGCATGCCCTATCGCGCGCTTCTCGAAGCCGCCGGACCTGCCGAAACCGCCCTCCCCCGCCTTGCGCGCATCGCGCCCGACCTGACGACGCGGTTGTCCGCCCTGGCGGCAGCGCTCCCCGGTGTGCGCATCACCATCGACCCGACCGAGCGCCACGGCTTCGAATATCACAGCTGGGTCGGGGTCTCGCTGTTCGGCAGCGTCGCCGGGCAACCGTTGCGCGCAGAGATCGGCCGCGGCGGCGCCTATCGCGTGCGCCACCCCGACGGCACCGACGAGCGCGCGGCGGGCGTGTCGCTCTACGTCGACATGCTGGTCGATGCCGGCCTCGGCGCCGCCCAGCGCCGCCGTGTCTTCCTGCCCGAAGGCACACCGGCGGACAACGGCGCGCGTCTGAGGGCCGATGGCTGGGCGACCGTTCAGGCGCTTTCACCGATGGATTCAGACGAAGGCTGCTCGCACGTCTGGAACGGACGGGAACCTGTCGCTAAAGGCTGACAGGAAAGGAATTCTGCTTGGCGAACGTGGTCGTGATCGGCGCCCAATGGGGTGACGAGGGGAAGGGCAAGATCGTCGACTGGCTGTCGGCGCGGGCCGACGTCGTCGTCCGCTTTCAGGGCGGCCACAATGCCGGCCACACCCTCGTCGTCGGCGACCAGGTCTACAAGCTCTCCCTGCTGCCTTCGGGCATCGTGCGCGGCACGCTCAGCTGCATCGGAAACGGCGTGGTGCTCGACCCCTGGGCGCTGAGGGACGAGATCGCCCGGCTCCGCACACAGGGCGTGACCATCAACCCCGAAAAGCTGATGGTGGCCGACAGCTGCCCGCTGATCCTCCCCTTCCACCGCGATCTCGACGCGCTGCGCGAGGATGCATCCGGCGCCGGCAAGATCGGCACCACGCGGCGCGGCATCGGGCCGGCCTATGAGGACAAAGTGGGCCGCCGTGCGCTGCGCGTGTGCGATCTCGCCGATCTCGACAGCGCCGCCCCCCAGATCGACCGGCTGCTCGCGCACCACAATGCGCTGCGCGCCGGATTCGGCGTGGAGCCTATCGACCGGGCTGCACTGGTGGCCGACCTGGAGGGAATCGCGCCCGAGATCCTGCCCTATGCGGCGCCCGTCTGGGTGACGCTTGCGGCCAAGCGGCGCCAGCGCGCGCGCATCCTGTTCGAGGGCGCACAGGGCGTGCTGCTGGACGTCGATCACGGCACCTACCCGTTCGTCACCTCGTCCAACGTGGTGGCGGGCCAGGCGGCAGCCGGTTCGGGCATGGGGCCATCCGCCCTTTCCTACGTGCTCGGCATCGTGAAGGCCTACACCACCCGCGTCGGCTCGGGCCCCTTCCCGACCGAACTTACCGACGCGACCGGGGAACGGCTTGGAGAGCGCGGTCGCGAGTTCGGCACCGTCACGGGTCGCAAGCGCCGTTGCGGCTGGTTCGACGCCGCGCTGGTGCGCCAGTCGATCGCGCTGTCGGGGGTCGACGGCATCGCGCTCACCAAGCTGGACGTGCTCGACGGCTTCGAGGAACTGCTGGTCTGCACCGGTTACGAGGTGAACGGCCGCAAGCTCGACCATCTGCCCGCAAGCGCGGCCGAACAGGCGGCAGCGAAGCCGGTCTATGAACGCTTCGAAGGCTGGCAGGAAAGCACCCAGGGCGCCCGCAGCTGGGCCGACCTTCCGGCAGCCGCCATCAAGTACATCCGCCGCATCGAGGAGCTGATCGACTGCCCGGTGGCGCTCGTCAGCACCTCGCCCGAGCGCGACGACACGATCCTCGTCCGCGATCCGTTCCGGGACTGAGCCGCGCTGTAGGAAGCAATGGCATGTCGGAATTCTTCGAAGTCCTGACCGACGAGCACCGCACCTTCATCGCGAAGCAGCGTGTCTTCTTCGTGGCGACCGCGGCAGCCGGCGCGCGGATCAACCTCAGCCCCAAGGGGATGGACAGCTTCCGGGTGCTTTCGGCGAACGAGGTCGGCTATCTCGACGTCGGCGGATCCGGCAACGAGACGCACGCCCATCTGGCTGCAGACGGGCGCATCACCATCATGTTCTGCGCGTTCGAGAACCCGGCGCTGATCCTGCGCCTCTATGGCCGGGGCGAGGCGATCCTTCCACAGGACCCGCGCTGGCCGGATTTCGCAAGGCATTTCAATGCCCTGCCCGGCACCCGGCAGATCTTCCGGATAGCCGTCGACAGCATCCAGACCAGCTGCGGCTGGGGTGTGCCCCACATGGCCTTCGAGCGCGAACGGGAGACGCTGAGCAAGTATCACGCCCAGCAGGACCAGCAGGCGCGCCTCGAAAAGGTGAAGGCCCGAACCCGCAGCATCGACGGCCTTCCCGTCACCCCACCGGACCGCATACCGAGCTTCTAGCGGGCCTTCGCCGCCTTCAGCACATCCCTCACCGCCGTCACGATCGCATCCGGCCGGTCGAACATCATCATGTGGCCCGAGCCTTCGATCAGCCGTGCCTCGCCCTTCGTGGAAAGGCGCGCCTGCGGGTCCGTGAACAGGGCCCCTTCCGGCAGTTTCGCCTGCCCGCCTGGGCGCAGCACGATCAGTGGAACCGACAGGCTGCCGGGGCCCTGCTCGCGCAGCCCGTCCGAGGTCGAGCCGCCGACGGATTCGATCTCCGAAAGCCGCGCCTCCCACTTCGCCAGCGCCTTCGCCGGATCATCCCCCCGGCATCGGCCGAGCTCGGGGCGCTCCGCCGGGAACACGCCGCTCTTCAGCGCCTCCACGCACCCGCGTGACCGCGCCACCTGGCCCCCGAAGGCACCGGGCCCCGTCGGCGACGTCGGGTCGACAAGCACCAGCCCAGCCACATCCGCCGGGTACAGCCGCACGAAATGGCGCATGTGCAAGCCCCCCAGCGAGTGGCCGACAAGCACCCACGGCTTCGGCACAGAACCACGTGTCAGCGCCGCATGCAGATCCCGCGCCACCGCTTCGCCGTCACGGGGCAAGGGGCCCGGACTGCTCCGGCCCTGCCCTGCCCGATCCTGCGCGCACACCCGGTTGCGGTCCGTCAGGCCTGCCATCACATGCTTCCAGGCCCGGCTGTCGGCCGACCAGCCGCTGTCGAACACGATCACGGGGCCGCGCCGGCCGTCGCACCACAGGTTGATCACGCGCCCGTCCTCCAGCTTGACGGGGGCATCGAAGGGAGCAGCCGCCACCGGGGCTGCTGTCAGCAGCAGCGCGATGGCCGACGCCCTCATGCCAGCAGCGTCGCAACGCCGAGCGCAGCGAAGATGCCGGCCGCCGCCAGCCGCAGCAGCTTCAGCGGCAGCACCTTCAGCAGCCGGTCGGCGAAGATCACCGCCGGCACATTGGCCAGCATCATCCCCGCGGTCGTGCCCAGCGTCACGGCAACCGGGGCCTCGAAGCGCGCTGCCAGCGCGACCGTCGCGATCTGGGTCTTGTCGCCCATCTCCACCACGAAGAAGGCGATCGTGGTTGCAAGGAAGGCCCCCCATTTCCCGCCGGTCGCCGGGCCATCCTCCGCCTTGTCCGGGAACAGCGCCCAGACGGCGGTCGCGAAGAAGCCGGCAGCCAGCAGCCAGCGCAGCATGTCGGCCGGCACATGTTGCGCCACCAGCGTGCCGACCAGGGCCGCCAGCGCATGGTTCAGAATGGTCGCCGCGAAGATGCCGGCGACAACGGCCCAGGGCTGGCGGAAGCGCGCGGCCAGCACGATCGCCAGCAGCTGGGTCTTGTCCCCCATTTCGGCGACGAAGACGGTCGCGGTCGACACGAGGAAGGGCTCCAGCATCGTCCGCCTGTGCCAAGGCGCCCAACCGCTTGCAAGCCGCGGCCGCCGCCATTACCCGCAGCCCACCATGTCGACACCCCTCTCCCGCCTCATCCAGCTCCTCGATGTCGAGGAAATCGAAGTCGATCTCTACCGCGGCGCCAACACCGACGCGGGCTGGGTCCGCGTCTATGGCGGGCAGGTGGTCGCCCAGGCGCTTGCCGCCGCCCAGCGCACGGTGGCCGAGGACCGCCCCGTCCATTCGCTGCACAGCTATTTCATCCGCCCCGGTGAACCGCGCATTCCCATCCTCTACAAGGTGGACCGCGAGCGCGACGGCGCCAGCTTCACCACCCGCCGCGTCACCGCCATTCAGCACGGCCGCGCCATCTTCTCCCTCGCCGCAAGCTTCCAACAGCGCGAGCAGGGCTTCACCCACCAGGACCCGGTGCCCGAAACAACCGGCCCCGAGGGTCTGCTAAGCGAGGCCGAATGGCATGCGAAGGCCGGCGAACGCATCCCCGAACCCTGGCGCACCATCTGGGCAAGCCGCGACCGCCCGTTCGAATTCCGCCCGGTGCAGCCGACGAACCCGTTCAAGCCCAAGGCCCTTCCCCCCGCCACGCAGAACTGGTTCCGCGCCGACGGGGATGTGCCGGAAGCCCAGACCGTGCGCGCCGCGCTGTTCGCCTACGCGACCGACATGACCCTGCTCGACACCTGCCTTCTGCCCCACGCCGTCGCCTGGACGGACCCCAAGCTGCAGGCCGCGAGCCTCGACCACGCCATCTGGTTCCATGCCGAGCCGGATCCTGCCGCCTGGCACCTGTTCGACCAGTCGAGCCCCGCGGCTTCCGGGGGCCGGGGCCTCAACATCGGGAAGATCTTCGCACAGGACGGAAGGCTCGTCGCGACCGTCGTGCAGGAAGGGCTGATCCGCTACCGCAGATAATGGCTCGACCGTCCTTCGGGACGCGCCACGATTGTCCGGCGCTCGGGACCCCCGTCAGCGCAGCCCGAGGGCAGCCAGCTGCGCGCCCTGCTGGCGTCTGATGCCGGCCACTTCTTCCAGCAGGCCTGCCTTGTCCCCAGCTCGGGCGCGGGCCAGCATGCGTTGGGCAATGTCTGCGGCCGGCCCGCCATGCGGCGCCCAGGCCAACGGCTCGAGCACCCGCGCCGCCTCGGCCAGACGCCCGGCCTGCGACAGCGCAAGCGCGGTATCGAGAACGATCTCGGACACTTGCGGCGCCAACTGGTGCGCCTTCAGAAGCGCGTCGAGCGCATGGTTCGGCAACGCGCCGCCGGGCCCGCGATACAGCCGCGCATAGGCATGCAGCACCCGCCAGTCGGTCGGCGCAACCGCCATCGCATGGCCCAGCAGCTCGATCGCCTTCGCCTGCCCGGCCGCCGAGCGCTCGGCCCGCGCGGCGCGGGCGCGCCAACGCAGCAGATCGGGGTCGTCCGGCGCATCGGCCAGAAGCCCGTCCAGCAGCGAGGCCGCGACCGCGAGCCGGTTCGCTTCCAGCTCCGCAAGGGCCAGCGTGCGCCGTGCCAGCGGGTCGCCGGGCGCCTCACCCACCCGCTCGCGCACACCGGCCAGCACGTCGGCGCTTGCCGGCCCGGCGGCGGAATGCTCCAGCCCCACCAGCAGCGGCAGCAGCAGGCCGGCATCGGGCGGCAGTGCCGCCACCCGGACCGGCGCCCGCTCGCGCCCCTGGCGCTCCAGTGCGAACGCCTGCGCCTCGGTTCGAAGATAGCGCTTCAGCCGCGCCTCGAAGCCGGCAAGATCGGGATCGACATGCACCCGGAACGCCTCCACCGGATCCATCCCCCCGGCCTGGGCCCGCAGATAGTCGGCAAAAGGCTCCCGCATCCGGGGCGTGCGGAACATAAAATGCGTCAGCAGCCAGCTCTGCGCATAGAACATGGCGGCATCCCGCCCATCCGACAGGTCCGGTGACCGCGCGAGCAGCTTCTCCAGCGGCAGCCAGTTCCCGCGCGTCAGTGCGTCCCGGCGCGACGGGCTCGCCTGCCCCAACACCACACGCCGGGCCCCGAAGTCGGCCGTCGCGAAATACTCGGCAAAACCTTCGACATACCAGGCCGGATAGGCGAAGCGCCCCACGCCCAGCATGAAATGATGGGCATATTCATGCAGCAGCAGTTCGGGCGCGCTCAATCCATCCCCGCCGCCCGGCGGATGCGCAAGCGCAACGGCCGAGATTCGGCCCGCATCCGCCAGATAGTAGGCGGCTGATCCGGGCGGCAGCTTCTGGCGGGGCGGCATGTCCGAAATGCGGTTCACCAGGAAGACATCCAGCCGCGGCGCACCGGCCGGCAGGCCCCGCCCGGTGGAGCGCACCAGCAAGGCGTGGAAATCCTCCAGCAGCAGGGCCCGCTCGACAAGCAATGGCTCGTCGAGCCCGCCATACAGCCGGAAATGCGGCGTTTCCGCCACGCGCCACTCCGCCAGCAGCGGGGCAGGCAACAGGGCCAGAAGCAGGGCAAGGATCCAGCGGACCAAGAAGGGCGTCTCCGAGTGCGGCACAGGCAAGATTAACCAACCCGGTCCGGCCGACCAAGGCCCGTTGCCCTGACCATTGTGAACAATTGCAGCCCAGCCCCGCAGGGCGCCGGGCCGATCAGGGCGCCGACGTCACGGGGCTGAGCGGCCCACCGGTCGCCAGCTCCAGCCGAAGCGCCGCATCCAGTGCCTGGCCGGCAGCGGTGATCTGCCGGTCCTGGGCATCGGCAAGCCGGCGGGAGGATTCGGATACCGCCCGCGCATCGGTCAGCCCACCGCGATACTGGCTTTCCGACAAGCGCCTGGCCGTGCGGAGGGCCTCGACCGTGCGCGCCAGTTCGGCGGCCTGCGCGCCGGCGCCCCTGGCCGCGGCAAGCTCGGTCTCCACCTCTGCCAGCGCCTGCAGCACCGCGCCCCGATAGAGCGCGGCGGCCTCGGCCACGACCGCGCGGCTGCGATCCACCTCGGCGGCCGTCCGCCCGAAATCGAGGATCGGCATCGACAGGGCCCCGCCCACCGATGCGGACAGCGCATCACCCGTGAACAGGCTGGCAACCGTCGTCGACAGCCAGCCCAGGCTCCCCGTCAGCGTCAGCCGCGGATAGCGGGCCGCAAGGGCAGCTGCCACATCCGCGTCGGCCGCGGTCAGCTGTGCGGCCGCACTGCGAATGTCGGGCCGGCGCTTCAGCAGGTCCGACGGGATGTCGGGCAGCGCCCACTGCGGCGCCGGCAGGGCGATGTCGCGACCGAGGGTCTCGGCCACGCGGGCAATCGAAAGCCCCGTCAGGCGGCTCAGCGCGGCAACCTGCGCGGTGCGTTCGGCAACCAGCGGCGGAAGGGCCGCCTCGGCCTGCGCGACATCGGCCGCCGTGGTCGCGGAATCGAGGCCCGTGACCAGCCCGGCCTCGGCCCGCACCCGGGCCAGATGGTCGAGCGCGCGGGCCGCGGCAACGGCCTCGGTTGCAGCCGCAATCCGCCCGTCGAGGCTGCGCACGGCGACAATCCCCCGGGCGATGTCGGTCTCCAGCGTCAGGCGAACGCCTTCCGCATCGGCAGTTGCGGCCGACAGCCGCGAGGCGGCCGCCTGCCGGTTCGCCGAAAGCCGCCCGAACAGGTCGATCTCCCAGCCGGCGACGAGCGCGGGCTCGTAGAAGGTGAGCGTTGGAAGGATCAGCCCCGGCGGCGCATTGGGCCCGAACTGCTCCTGCGATTGGCGACGACGCGTCACCGAGGCGTTCGCATCGACCGTGGGCGCCAGCTGGGCCCTTGCCGCGCGAAGGCCCGCGCGCGCCTGCAGAACCCGGGCGGCCGCCGTCTCGAGGTCGGGGCTTGCCGAGCGTGCAGCAGCCAGCAGCGGCTCGAGCGCAGGGTCGGCGGCGAGCACGGATCGCAGGGTCGGCCCGCCCGTCGACGCCACCACCGGTGCGACATGCCCGGCCGGGACCAGCGTTTCCGCAGCCGGGGTCGGGGCAACCGTCGCGCAGCCACCCAGCAGGAGCAGCGGGATCAATCGCCTCACTTTGCCGGCTCCCGGGCAGGCAGGAAGGCATCGACCTGCTGGCCAACCGCAAAGCCAACAGCATCCGCCGGCAGCGCATAGATCAGCTGCAGCACCCTGACGTCCACCCGTTCGCCGGCCTGGTTGGTCAGGCTGCGCTTCGGGATGACCAGCGGCTCCAACCGCACGAAGCGCGCGCGCACCTGCCGGGCGTCGGGCCCGCGCACGCTGACCATGGCGTCCCCACCCGGGCGAACCCGGCCGATCTCCGTCTCGTCCACGTCCACCCGCACATGCAGCGGCCGGGTTTCGCCCATGGTGATGGGCGGGTCGCTGTTGTTGGGCCCCGGCCCCGCCGTCACATACTGCCCGGCCCGTGTGCGCACCTGCAGGATCTCGCCGGCGCGGGGGCTGCGGATCTCGCGGCGTCCGATCTCCGTCCGCGCGCTGGCAATCGCCGCCTCGGCCCGGGCCTTGTCGGCCTCGGCAAGCGCCAGCCGGGCTTCCGCCACGCTCAGTGCCTGGCGCCTGTCCAGCCGCTGCTGCTCGGCAACCGCTGCCGGATCCGACACGCCCAGCAGCAGATCGAGCTGCCGCCGTGCGTTCGCGACATCGATCCTTGCAGAGGCAATCGTCCTGTCGGCATAGGCCCGCGCAGCTTCCGCTTCCTTCAGCGCGGCCTCGGCATCGCGGCTGTCCAGCACCAGCAGCAGCTGGCCCGCGGCAACCCTGTCACCTGCCGTCACCAACACCTTCGACACAACACCGGGCACCAGCGGCGACAGCTGCACCAGCTCCGACGACGGCTCCACCAGGCCTGCCCCCGAAACCGTGCCCTCCGCCAGCTGGGTCGGCGGCACGCGCGGCGGCGAGATCGCCGGCTCGGTCATGCTGCGGTCGGGGCGGCCCGACAGCACCACCCAGGCGGCAAAGGCAAGGCCCAGAACCGCAAGGACGGGAAGGCCGTATCGGCTGAAACTCGGTCGTGTCATGGCTGTGCCTCGTGCGAATGCGCGTCGTCCGGGGCGGTTGCCCCATCATGGGTGATCCTGCCGTCCTCCATCCCGATGATGCGGTCGGCGAGCGAGAAGATGCGGTTGTCGTGGGTTACGATCAGGACGGCCCGGTCGGCCCCAAGCGCCACGTCCTTCAGAAGCTCCATCACGCGCCGCCCCGACGCCGCGTCCAGCGCCGCGGTCGGCTCGTCGCAAACGACCAGCCGCGGTTCATGCACCAGCGCCCGGGCGATCGCGACGCGCTGCTGCTGCCCGCCCGAAAGCTGGCGCGGCAGGCGGTTCACCTGCTGCCCAAGGCCCAGCCGCTCCAGCACGGCCGCCCCGCGTTCAACCGCCTCGGCCCGCTTCATGCCCGCCGCGATCAGCGGCACGGCCGCATTCTGGGCAGCCGTCAGCGTGGGCAGCAGATTGTACTGCTGAAAGATGAAGCCGATGTTCTTCAGCCGGTAGCGGACAAGATCGTTTCCGGCCAAGTCGTAGATGTCGGTCCCGAACAGGCTCACACGCCCTTCGTCCGGGAACAGGATGCCCGCGATGATCGAGATCAGTGTCGTCTTGCCCGAACCGGATTCGCCGACGAGGTAGGTCAGCTTCCCGGCATCGATGTCAGCCGAGATGCCGCGCAGCACCTCGACCCTGGTGTCGCCGCTGCCGAAGCTCTTGCGGATGCCCTCGACACGGATCGCCGGTTGGGTGGTTTCCGTTTGCCGGCGAATTCCGGGCGCGGGCGGGGTGCCAGCACCGCTCACCGGAACACCTCCGCCGGCTCCAGCTTCAGCACGCCGCGCACCGCGAACAGGCCGGTCAGAATTACCATCACGAACACCAGCACGGCAACGCCGACCATGATCTCGCCCGGCAGGAAGAAGCCCTTGAACTGAGCACCCCCGCTGGTGCCCCAGATGAAGAGCGCAGTCAGCGCGGAACCCAGCGCATAGCCGACCGCTGCTATCCACAGCGACTGGGTCAGCACCATTTTCAGAATGCCGCCATTGGTGACGCCGATCGCCTTCAACGCGCCGAACTGCTTGATGTTGTCGCGGATGAACAGGCTGAAGGTCAGCCCCACGATTGCAACGCCCACGATGATTCCCAGCAGCACTGTGGTCCCGAAATTGAATGGAATCCCGGTCGACCGGGCGATGTAGGAAATATTGTCCCACGCGAAATCGCGCCGCTCGCGCGCCTTGAGCCCGGTCTGCCGCTCGATCGCGCGCGCGACGGCGCGGGGATCGAGTCCGTCTTGGGCCTTCACCAGCACGAAGGTCATGCGATTGCGAGTTCCCGGCACAAAGGCCAGAGCATTGGAGTAGCGCGTAAAAAAGATTACACCCGACGTAAACTGCGGGTTGGTGTCGACCCGGCCCACGACCAGGGCGCGCCTGTCGTTGAGCTCCAGTTCCTGGCCGGTCGCAGTCGTGTCGGGAAACAGCCGGTCGAACCCGACGGTGTCGATCATGATCGCATCGTTGCGGAACAGATCACGGCGGACGCCGGCTTCCAGCACGCGAGGCAAGCCGATCAGGGTCGAATCGTCCACGCCCACGACGCTCACCCGCTCCAGACGACCCTCGCTGGTGCGAACGCTTCCGCCTTCGCGCAGGTGGGGCACGGCCCATTCGACACCAGAAACGCCGCGCACACGGGCGAGGTCGTTCGACGGCAGGGGCAGGGTCGCGTCTGCGCTTTGGGCCTTCGGATCCATCACCCAGATGTCGGCTTCACTCACGGCATAGACCGGCGAAGCAGCGCGCAGCATCAGGTTCACGAACAGCGTCGCCTGTTGCCCGATCAGCAGAGTGGAAAATGCTATGCCGAAGATCAGGCCGAAATATTTGACCCGGTCCCCCGTCAGCATCCTGAGCGCAATCCAGGGCACGTACCGAATCCCCCGCAAATTCTTAGAGCGAACGTTCGGCCTATTAAATCTTGCGCCACTGGCGTCAAGGGGGTAACCCACCGCGATGGCCCGCAAGCGCGATCCTGACCGCGAAGCCCAGCGCCGCAGCGACATCCTGCAGGCGGCAGCCCGCGCCTTCATCCGCGAGGGGCTTCGCGGCACGTCCATCGCAACCATCTGCAAGGAAGCCGGAATTTCCCCCGGCCACCTTTATTACTATTTCCCCTCGAAAGAGGCGCTGATCGAAGCCATGGCCGAGGCGGACCTCGCGGCCATCCGTGGCTATGCCCAACATCTGCACACCCTCGACGAGCTTCTGGACGCGGCTGTCGCCTCGTCGGAGTTCATGTCGCACCCCTACAACGAGCCCGGCAAACTGCTGGAAGGGGCGCTCGCCTTCGATCTCCATGCAGAGGCAACCCGAAACCCGCGCATCCACGCCATCATGGACCGCCACTACCGCGACATATCGGCTCTGTTCGGCGAACGGCTCGCCGCCGCCCAGAAGGCGGGCGGGGTCAATGCCGCGCACGATCCCGTGAAGCTTGCCCGGCTGGTCGGCGCGGTGCGCGAAGGCCTGCTCGTGATGAGCGCAATCGGCCCCGACATGGTGGACGCCGAGATGCGCAGTGTCGCCCGCCGCATGCTCGAGGCGGCGGCGCGGGGCTAGCCGCGCCACCGCTGGCCAATGGGCGCAGCTAGCTGCGCCCCATCGGGCAGCGGGATTCGGGTTCGGCCGGCTCCCGCGCGATCCGTTCGAAGATCGCGATCACCTCGTCGGCAGTCGCCCGGTCGGCAGCACCCGCTGCCACATCGTCGGCGCTCCACATCCAGGACCGCGCCGGATCATCCCGCATCGCCCAGCCGGCAAACAGCCGGTCGTCGACCATCCGGCGCGAAATCAGCCGCACGTTCAGGTGCCGATCGTCCTTGCCGATCCGGGCAAAGCAGGCCTCCACCTTCTCCTCGGGCCCTTCCAGCAGCTGCAGATAGAGGTCCTCCCGGCAGATCAGCGAGCCTGTGATCCCGTCACGCGCATTGCAGCGCCGCGCATCCAGCAGAATGCCGGCAAGGGTTGCGGAATCGAACCCGAACGAGCGGGAGACATAGATGAGCTGAAGGTCGGCCATGGCCTCAGTCCTTTGCTGCGCCATTCGGGCACCCGCGCAGGTACGTGCGCCCCGGCATCATGCGCCCTTCCCCGAGATCCGGCCAGCCCTTTCGGGCCCGTGCCTCGCTCAGCCGCCCAGTGCCCGCAGCGTCTCCAGCGTATCGGCCTCCGCCGCCGGCTTGTCGGTGCGGATGCGCGAAATCCGCGGAAAGCGCATCGCAAGCCCCGACTTGTGCCGCGAGGAAGGCCCGATCGCGTCGAAGGCAACCTCCAGCACCAGGGCCTTCTCCACTTCGCGCACGGGGCCGAAGCGGTTCACCGTGTGCGCCCGCACCCACTGGTCCAGCCACTTCAGCTCGGCATCCGTGAAGCCGAAATAGGCCTTGCCCACGGGCAGCAGCTGACCGTCAGGCGCCCAGGCCCCGAAGGTGAAGTCCGAATAGAAGCTCGAGCGCTTGCCATGCCCGCGCTGGGCATACATCAGCACACAGTCTGCGTTCAGCGGCTGGCGCTTCCACTTGTACCACAGGCCAGCCCGGCGCCCCGGCACATAGGGGCTGTCGCGCCGCTTCAGCATCAGCCCCTCGATGGCGGGGTCGGGCGGCGCGGCCCTCAGCTCGGCAAGCTGTTCCAGGGTCGTGGCCTCCAGGTCGGGCGACAGGTCGAACCGCTCCGGGTCCAGGCGCGCCACCACATCCCGCAGCCGCGCCCGCCGCTCGGCCAGCGGCGCCTCGCGCACATCCTCGGCGCCGTCGAACAGCAGGTCATAGCAGCGCAGGAACACCGGGTAGTCGGCCAGCATCTTCGCGCTCACGGTCTTGCGCCCCAGCCGCTGCTGCAGCGCATTGAAGCTGCCGACGCCGCCGGCCCCGCGCACCAGAAGCTCGCCGTCCAGCACCGCCTCTTGCCCCATGGCCGCCGCAATCTCGGGGAAGGTCCGCGAAATCTCGTTCCCGTCGCGCGAGTAAAGCCGCACCTCCGCGCCCACCCGGACTGCCATCGCGCGGATGCCGTCCCACTTCCACTCCGCTGCAAAGGCCGCCACGTCCAGCGCCTCGGGCTCCTCCAGCGGATGCGCCAGCATGAACGGGCGGAACAGCGGCCGCGCTGACAGATCGGGTGGCCCAGCGTCACCCTCGCCCCAGGCGAACAGCTCCGCATAGGGCGGCTCCAGCCCATGCCAATGCTCCTCCACGGCCTCCACCGAAAGGCCGAAGGCCTGGGCAAAGGCCAGCCGGGCCAGCCGCGCGCCTGCCCCCACGCGCAGGTTGCCGGTCGCCAGCTTCAGCAGTGCATAGCGCGCCGGCGCATCCATCCGGTCGAGCAGCCCGGCAAGCACAACCGGCGCCTCCGCCCGCCCCAGCACCCTCAGCCGCTCCACGACTTCGGCAAGCCCCGGCGCCGGGCCTGTCCCCTCGGCGTCCCACAACAGCGACACGGTCTCGGCAAGGTCGCCGACATAGTCGTAAGACAGTCGGAACAGGACAGGATCGACCCGCTCCTCGATCAGCGCGCGGATCAGCGCCGGCTTCACACCCGGCAGGTCCAGCCCCCCTGTCAGCGCGGCAAGGCCCCACCCGCGGTCCGGATCCGGCGTCGTGCGCAGCCAGTCCGCCATCAGCTTCAGCTTCGCATTGCGCCCACCCGCGAAGGACAGGCCATCGAGCAGGTCCGCAAAGCCGGACAGGCCTGCAGCGCGAGGCTCAGTCATCCTCATCCTCGCGCCCCACCAGGTGCAGCGCCCGGGCGCGGATCTGGTGCAGCGCGCACCAGTGCACCAGCGCGTCGTCGCGCCCGTGCGTCACCCACAGCTCCTTCGGGTTCAGCTCGCGCACCGTCGCGGTCAGCTCATCCCAGTCGGCATGGTCCGAAATCACCAGCGGCAGTTCCACGCCCCGCTGCCGCGCCCGCGCGCGCACCCGCATCCAGCCCGAGGCCATCGCCGTGATCGGGTCCGGCAGGCGACGGCTCCAGCGATCGGCCAGCGCCGAGGGCGGCGCCATCACGACATGTCCCTTCAGCTCGCCCGCCGGCACACCCGCCGCGGGCCTGAGGTCGCCCAGGTCGATCCCATGCGCCTGGTACAGCGCCATCAGCCGCTGCATCGCGCCGTGCAGATAGATGGGCGCCACATGCCCCGCCGCCCGCAGCAGCGCGACCACCCGCTGCGCCTTCCCCAGCGCATAGGCGCCGATCAGCAGGCAACGATCCGGATTGGCCTTCAGAGCCGCCAGCGCCCGCGCAACCTCGGCCTGGGCCGGCGGGTGGCGGAACACGGGAAGTGCGAAGGTCGCTTCCGTGATGAAGATATCACACGGCACCGGCTCGAACGGCAGGCAGGTCGGGTCGGGCGCCCGTTTGTAGTCGCCCGACACCACGACGACCGCGCCCTCCTTCTCCAGACGCACCTGCGCCGACCCCAGCACATGGCCCGCCGGGTGCAGGCTTATCCGGACCCCGCCAAGCTCGATCGCCTCGCCATGCGCCAGCGGCAGCGCGCCCGCCTGCGCGCCATAGCGTTCGGCCATGATGGCAAGCGTCGGCGGCGTCGCCCACACCGCGCCATGCCCGCCGCGCGCATGATCGGAATGGCCATGTGTGACGATGGCACGCTGCACGGGCCGCGCCGGATCGATCCACACATCGATCGTGGGCAGATACAGCCCCTCGGGCCTCGGCTGCAGCCAGTGGCGGACATCGGGTGCCATGCCCAGGCAATAGGGCCAGCAAGGCTTCGGCTCCAGCCGCAGCGCCAATTTGACACTATGTCGGATTTTTACAATGGCCGTGCCGGCAGTTCGCACGCGCCGACAAAAAGCCTGTTGCGCCAAGCCTGTTGTCGGCTACCGTCGCCGCCGATGTCATTCGCGCTGGGCGCCCTCAAATATCTGCTGATCGGCGCCGCGCTGCTGCTGGCGTCCGTGTTCGTGGTCCGCGGCTGGCAGGCGATGCGCGGGCCACCGCTCCAGCCCTGGCACCTCCATGTGCCCGATGAGCCCACCGCCGGCCAGATCGACAACATGGATTGGGGCCAGTGGATGCGCCGCGAGCAGGCGATCATGGCCGGGGTGCGCGCCAACGTCACCGACAAGCTGCCCAAGTCTGCGCAGATCCCGCAGAACCGCTATTTCGCTGGCGCGCCGATGAACCCCGCCAATCTGCGGCAGGATTGGAACCGAAGCCTCTCCCGCGCGCCGGCCGCCCCGCCCAGGGGCGCGATCGTCCTCCTCCACGGCCTCACCGACGCCCCCTACTCCCTGCGCCACGTCGCCGATCTCTACACCGCGCGCGGCTGGCACGTGGTGGCGATCCGCCTGCCGGGTCATGGCACCGTTCCCGGCGGCCTCACCAAGGCCACGGTCGAACAATGGCAGGCTGCAACCCGACTCGCCGTGCGCGAGGCGCGTCGTGTCGCCCCGAACCTGCCGCTCCACATCGCCGGCTATTCCAACGGCGGCGCGCTCGCCGTCGCCCATGCGCTCGACGCCACCGACGATCCCGCCCTCGGCATGCCCGACCGGATTGTCCTCGTCTCGCCGATGATCGGCCTCACCCCCTTTGCCCGCTTCACCGGGATCGCCGGCCTCCCCGCCATCTTCCCGGCCTTCGTGCAGGCTGCCTGGCTCGACATCATCCCTGAATACAACCCGTTCAAGTACAACAGCTTCCCTGTGAAGGCCGGTGCAGAAGCGCACCGCCTCACCACCGTTCTTGCGGACAAGCTGGAACAGGCGCGCGCCGAACAGCGCCTTGCCAAGCTGCCGCCGATCCTCGCCTTCCAGTCTGCGGTCGACTCCACCGTCAGCGCACGGGCCGTCGTCACCGCCCTCTACGACCAGCTGCCGGCAAACGGGTCCGAGCTCGTTCTGTTCGACATCAACCGCGCGGCCTATGTCGGCCCGCTGGTGCGCGAGTCCGCCCGCCAGGCGGTCGACGGCCTGCTTCCCACCTCTCCGCGCACCTACCGCCTCAGCGTGGTCACCAACGCCGCTCCCGGCAGCACCGACACCGTTGTGCGCACCTACGAGGCCGGCGCCACAGGCGCCACCGACACCCCCATGGGCATCCCCTATCGTCGGGATTTCACCTCGCTCGGCCATGTGGCGCTCCCCTTCCCGCTCAGCGACGGCCTCTATGGCGCCGAGCCGGCAGTGGACGACCATCAGGGCGTGGCTCTGGGTGCACTCGCCGTGCGCGGCGAGAACGGGGTCCTCTCCGTCTCGCCGGGCGCGCTCACCCGTGTCAGCTCCAACCCCTTCCTCCCCTGGATGCTCGGCCGCATCGACGCCACGCTCGGGCAAGCTCCGACAGGACCAGAATGAGCTTCATTCCCGCGATCGAGACGGGCATCAACCTTCTCTCCGGATTCGTCTTCTACACTGTCTCCATCGGCGGCGTGGACATCCAGCTGATCGTCCTCTGGCTCGCCACTGCCATGGTCGGGCTCACGGCCTGGATGGGGGTGCCGCAGATCTCCGGCTTCTCGGAAGCCTGGCGCATCCTGCGCGGCCGCTACTGGGACCCGACTGCGCCCGGCGAAGTCACCCAGTTCGCAGCGCTTGCGACTGCGCTGTCGGGCACCATCGGCCTCGGCAACATCGCCGGCATCGGCGTCGCCCTCACGGTCGGAGGCCCCGGCGCCATTTTCTGGATGTTCGTCATCGGCCTGTTCGCCATGGGCCTCAAGTGTGCCGAGGTGACGCTCGGCCTGATGTTCCGCGAAGTGATGCCCGACGGCCGGATCAAGGGCGGCGCCTGGGTCACCCTCGAACGGGGGCTCGCCTCGATCGGCTGGCCTCGCCTCGGCCGCAGCCTGGGACTGTTCTACGCCTTCCTGATGATCGGGGGCTCGCTCTCCCTCTTCCAGGTGAACCAGGCCTATCCGCCCGTCGCCGAGCAGCTGGGGTTCGACAACCGCCTCGCCTTCGGGATCCTGTTCGCGATCCTGGTCGCGCTGGTGCTGCTTGGTTCCATCCGCTGGATCGCGCGCGCCACCTCGATCCTTGTGCCCGCCATGTCGCTCATCTTCATGACGGGCTGCCTTGCGATCATCCTCTTCAACCTCGACCGCGTGCCCGGCGCCATCGGCCTGATCGTCTCGGAAGCCTTCAACACCCAGAGCGTCTTCGGCGGCATCCTCGGCGCCTTCGTTACCGGCATGCGGCGCGCCATTTACAGTTGCGAAGCCGGCCTCGGCACCGCGGTCGCCGCCCACGCCCAGGCCAAGACGCGCCACCCGGCCTCCGAAGGCCTGGTCGCCCTCATCGAGCCCTTCATGGATACGGTCGTGATGTGCACCATCACCGGCATCGCCTTCGTGGTCGCCGACACCTGGAACCCGGCCACCAACGGCGGCCTCGAGGGCGTCGCCATCGCGACTGCGGCCTTTGCCACCATCACACCCTGGTTTCCCGCGCTGCTGGCGGTCGCCGTCTTCCTGTTCGCCTACGCAACCGTCGTCGCGAACGGTTATTATGCGGCAGAGGCCTTCCAGCATCTCGCCGGCCACGGCCGCAAGCGCGAGATCGCGATCAAGACGGCCTTCTGTTGTATCCTGCCGCTGGGGGCGATCCTGGAACTCGGCAAGATCGTCGACTTCGTCGATTCCGTCTATTTCCTGATGGCGATCCCGAACATAATCGGGGTCTACATGCTGGCAGGGCCGCTGCGCGCCGAACTGCGCGGCTACCTCGCCTGGCGCCGGGAGCAGCAGTGATGGCAGACGAGATCCACGCCGCCCATGTGACCGAAACCGGCGCCAGCCCCTATGCGGTCTCCATCAACGCGTCCGGCCACAGCCTGACGGGCGACGAACCCATTGACTTCGGCGGCGGCAACCTGGGGCCCGCCCCCTATGATCTGCTGACGGCCGCGCTCGGCGAATGCACGGCGATGACAATCCGCTGGTATGCCCTGCAGCAGAAATGGCCGCTCGAGCATGTGGAGGTCAGCCTCACCCACCGAAAAGGCGGCGAAGGCGCTGCTAGCCCGCGGCAGGATGTCTTCACCAAGACGATCACGCTGAAGGGCGACGCGCTCACGCCCGAACAGCGGGCGAAGCTGATCGAAGTCGCCACCAAGTGCCCGGTCCAGCGCACGCTGGAGGGCACCCCGCTCATCCGCACCAGCGCCGCGTAGCGGCGCCCTGCCGGGCCGTTCGCCCGGAAGGGAAGCGGCGTGATTGACTGGTTCGACGACTGACTATAATGGTCAGTCGTCGAACCATATCGTCGAGGTCCCGCATGCCCCTCTCTCGCCGCACCATCCTCGCCGCCTCCGGCACCGGCCTTGCACTCGTCGCGGCCGGCGGCGTCTGGCGGGTTACCCGCACACCGGCGACGGCCTCCGCCCCGTGGGAACTCCCCGCCCCAACCCCATCAGACCCCCGGCTCGACGCGTTCCGTCACGCCATCCTCGCTCCCAATCCCCACAACCGCCAACCCTGGATCATCCGCCTCGACGGCACGAACGGCGCCACCATCTTCTGCGACCTCGACCGCCGCCTGCCGCACACCGACCCCTTCGACCGCCAGATCACCATCGGCTTCGGATGCTTTCTGGAACTCGCCCGGATCGCAGCGGCCGAGCGCGGCCTGCGCATCGATCAAAGCTGGTTCCCCGAAGGCGAGCCCCAGCCGCGACTGGACGGCAGGCCCATCGCAAAGCTGACTTTCGTGCCCGACCCGATGGTGAAGCCGGACCCGCTGTTCGCGGCGATCCCGAAACGCCGGTCAACCAAGACCCTGTTCGAAGACAGGCCGGTTGATCCGGCCAGCCTTCAGCGACTGTCTTCTGTCTTCGGGATGACTGAAAATGACTGGTTCGCGGTCTCGGCCGACAACCTCCCGGCGACCGTTGCCGCTGTCCGAAAGCTGGTGCTGGAAGCGGTCGACATCGAGATGCGAACCGCCCGCACGCACCGCGAATCCGTCGACCTTATGCGCATCGGCGCGCGCGAGGTCGATGCAAACCCCGACGGGATCGCACTCACCGGGCCCGGCATCGAAGCGATGGCGGCGACCGCCCTCTTGACCCGCGCCACACTCGCCGATCCGGCAAGCAGCGCCTTCCGCCAGGGCCAGGCGATGATGGCCGAAACCTACGGCTCGATCCCGGCCATCCTGTCGGTAACCACCAACGGCAACAGCCGTGGCCACCAGCTTTTTGCCGGCACCCTCTACGCCCGTGCCAACCTGCTCGCGACCGACCTGGGCCTCGCCATGCACCCCATGAGCCAGTCGCTGCAGGAGTATCCGGAAATGGCGCGCGTGTTCGCGCAGATGCAGGCCCTGCTCCGCCCGGTCTTCGCGAACGGAATCACCGGCCCGATCCCGACCGAGCGCGGACGCGTGCAGATGCTGGCCCGGATCGGATACGCTGCCCCGGTTCCGCCCTCCCCCCGCTGGCCGCTGGAGACCCGCCTTGCTCAGCCCCTCTGAAACCCGCCTCTGGCAGCTCTTCACCGAAGTCGGCATTCTCGACCAGCTCGGCCGCACCGTCGCCGAATCCGCACTTGTCAGCGGCCTGTCACTCGCCCAGTTCGCACTTCTCAACCACCTCGTGCGTCTCGGCGGCGAATGGTCCCCGGTCCGTCTCGCCCGTGCCTTCCAGGTCACCAAGCAGACCATGACGTCCACCCTCGCCCGGCTCGAGCGCCAGGGCTATGTGCGCATCCGCCCCGATCCCGCCGACGGCCGCGCGAAGCTGGTGTCGATCACGCCGGAGGGAACGGCGGTGCACTCGGTGTGCCTTGCCCGCGTGGGCCCGGCGATGGCCGTTGCCGTCGATGCGATCCCCGAGGGGCTGGTCGAGATGCTGCTGCCGCGGCTGGTGACGCTGCGCGAGGCGCTGGACAAGGCACGCGGGTAGCGCGCGGTTCCGCGGCCGCGGGCCAAGCCCGCGAGTCCGCTGAAAGGCCAGAAAAGAAGAATGGAAGAAGTGGTCCGGCAAAGCCGGACTCGTCGGACGGGCCAGCGATTGAGATCGCCGACTCCGCCGGCCGCATCGTTTTGGAGTCGCGGATTGCTCCGCAATCCGTCGCCCAAAACGATGGTACCCCCGGCCGGACTCGAACCGGCAAGCCTTGCGGCACGCGATTTTGAGTCGCACGCGTCTACCAATTCCGCCACGGGGGCGCGGGGCTCGCCGGCTGGTTAGCGAGGCGCGCCGCAAAAGAAAAGGGCGGCCCCAGCAGGTGCCGCCCCTCTCGCAATCCTCACCGGGATCAGAAGCTGATCCGGCCGCCCAGGCGAAGCTGCCACAGCGAGGCGTTCGGCGTCAGCGCCGTTGCAGGCGCCCCGGCTGTTGCGTTGGCGCCGGTTCCCCGGTTCGAATAGAGATACCGCCCGCACGGGTTGGACCCGACGGCAACGCAGCTCACATTCACCAGCGTCCCGTAATAGGCGAACGGAACCTGGCGCAGCGCACCCCAGTCCTTGTTGATGAAGTTCAGGACGTTCTGCATGTCCGCGAAGAACTCCACCTTCCCACCCAGCGGGAACGGCACTTCCTGGCTCACCCGGATGTCCATCGTGTTCCAGCGCGGCGACCGCCCGGTGTTCTTCGGCGCGACCTGCCCCTGATACTTGTTGAGCGATGTGCCGGTCACCACGCTCTGGAAGCCCGTGAAGTCGAACCCGGGCGCATATTCCACCAGCGGGTCGGCCGTGGGGGACGCGACATTCGGCACGTAGATCAGATAGCGGTTGCGCTGGCCGTTCCCGGTTCCGGCGACCCCGAACACGGTCGAACGACCCGTCGCCGTGATGTCCTCGAACGTGTAGCTGAAGCGCTGGCCCGAGCGGCTGTTGAAGAACAGGTCGAAACGCGTCTTGTTGTCGTTCCACAGCGCGGCTTCATAGTTGAAGTTGAGCCGCAGCGCGTTGTCGATCTGGTAGTTCGACGTGCCGTACGCCGAGCTGTTCGGATCGGCCACTGCCGTCTGCACATAGTTGGAGAAGGCAACCGACGACGTGCCGGAGTTCACATCCTTCACACGCTGGAAGGTATAGGCGCCGTTGATCCCGATGCCATTGTCCCAGTTCTTCGAGAAGCGGCCGACAACGTTCCAGCTGTAGCCCTTGCTGGTGTTGGTCATCAGGATGTCGGAGTTGTTGTCCAGCTGGTTGGCGCCATTGGTGCCCACCCGGTTCGGAGTCTGGCCATAGCGCGTCCGGCCGTCGGGCAGCAGCCCCACCGGGATCGAGCGCAGGTCGGTCCAGACCAGCGCATCCTTCACGCGGCTCCACACCACGTCGGCTCCGAAGTTCCAGTCGTCGCCGAGCGGACCCAGGTTGGCCGCATAATCGACGCTGCCGGCGATCCGCCATTGCGACGGGATCCGGAAGCTCGGATCGAGCGCGTTGGTCGTGGCGAGCGAGGCGATGCCGAGCGGTCGGGTGACGAACTGGTCGTAGATGTCCGGAATGCCGGGGCCACCGGTCACGCCGTTCATCACGGCCTGGCCAAGCTGGTTGGCCGTCAGCCCGGCGAAGTTCGCAACGCCAGAGAAGGTCTCCGGGCCGGTCCGGTTGATGGTGTTCGCCGACAGCTGGACGCCCGTGTTGGAATAGCTGTTGGAAACCCACACGTTGGGCGAACCACCGGCATAAAGGCCGGCCGAACCGCGCACCCGCAGGCGGTCGTCGACCCGCCAGTTCAGGCCGAAGCGCGGCTGGAACACCCCGCGGCCGCTCAGCGTCGAGGTGTTGGTGAAGCCGTGACGGGCCAGGAAGTTCGGGTTGAACAGGGGCGTGTCATTGGCTTCGTACAGGTCATAGCGGAAGCCGTAGATGAAGGTGATGTCCTCCGTCACGTCCCAGGTGTCCTGGATGCCGAAGGTCCAGGTGATGTTGTCGAACAGGGCGCGGGTGCTGTCGATCTCGCCGTCGTTCGACGCCGCATAGACCAGCTGGTTGGCCCGCTGGGCCTGCAGGTCTGCGACCGAGTCGAAGTAGAAGTTGCCCGACACATTCTGCGCGAAAAGGTTGTTGATGTCCTGGCCGCGGCGCTCGGCAATGAACTTCACGTCATGGCCGTTCTGCTGCAGGCGCGCCTGGAACTCGATCGACAGCGACTTGACCGTCAGCTCGTTCGCCTGCCGCGAAGAGTCCGGGCCGAACTGCACGGTCGGGGTGCCGGCGGTACAGGCGGTCAGCGAGCCGACGGACGTCGGATCCATGCAGACCCGGAACTGGCCGAACTCCCGGCCGTTGTAGGGCACCTGCAGGCGCTTGTAGTCGTTGTAGCTGGCGCGGAAGGTGGTCGAGAAGCTGTTCGACCATTCGCTGTTCAGCTGGAACACGCCGTAGTGCAGGATTTCGCCCTGCTCATAATTGTTGGACTGCAGCGCAAGCGCCGGCGACGCGTTGGTCAGCTGCGCCGAGGTCGACTGACCTGCCAGCGTGGTCCCCTTGTTGTAGATGTAGGTCGCCGAGGCCCGATGCTTCTCGGTCACGTTCCAGTCGAGCTTCACGACCAGCTTGTCGTCCTCTTCCGGCACGTTCCGTGCAAGGTCCAGCGTGTCGTAGTTGTACACGGTTTCCGCGATCTGGCGGACCTGGTCGACCTGCGCCCGGGTCAGGTTCGGAACCGAGTTGGCAAAGCCCTCGCCCGCGATGCCCAGTTCGGCCGGCACCGTGTCGCGCAGACGTTCGAACGTGACGGCGAAGAACAGCTTGTCCTTGATGATCGGGCCGGTGACCTGCGCGCCCCAGTTCTCGCTGGTGAAGTCGCGTTCGATCCGCTGGTCGCCTGAGCGCTTCCCGCCGAGCGAATCGTCGGAATAGGTCGCAAAGGCGGTGATGTGGAAATCATTCTCGCCCGACTTCAGCACGGTGTTGATCGCGCCGCCCTGGAAACCACCCTGCTGGATGTCCACAGGGGCGACCTCGACGGTCAGTTCGCCGATGGCATCGATCGGCACAGGGCCGCGCGCCGAGGCCAGACCGCCGTTGTTGAGGCCGAACGGATCCTGGAAGGCGATGCCGTCCACCGTGATCCGGTTGAAGCGGTTGTTCTGGCCCGCGATCGACAGCGCACGGCTGTTGGTCGGGTCCAGGCTCACCAGCGGATCCCGCTTGGCGATATCCCGGATGTCGCGGTTCACGGCCGCGATGCTCGCAATGCGCGCAGCGTCGAACGAGCTCGACGGTCCCGTCTGCAGGGAGATCGACGAAACGGCCTTTGCAGCCGTCACTTCAATCACGGCACCTTCGCTGACAAGCACCACGGCCACACGCTGGGGCACACCGGCCTGGATGCTGGGCACGGTCGCCTTGGCACCTTCGAAGCCGGGGGCCGCGACCGTCACGTCGAACGGACCGCCGATCCGCAGGTTGGGCGCACTGAAGCTGCCGCTTGCATCCGTCGTCTGCACCGACCGCGTGCCCGACGGCACGTGGACCACGGTCACGGTCGCTCCGGCCAGCGCGTTGCCGTTTTCGTCCTGCACGTCGCCCCGGATCGTGCCGGTCACTTCCTGCGCGTAGGCAGAGGTGGCAGCGATTGCCAGAACCGAAGCCGATGCGCCGAGGCGGAGACCAGCCCAGACCAGAGACGAAAGCCGAAGTGCCATAGCGGAAAACCCCCTGGAGACAGCGCACCGCCCCCTGGAGGGCTGCGCTGGATGCGGACGGACGAGAACGACAGTCACGTGAACGAATCACCGGTTCGCTGCACCGCAGCACCGGACGTGGTGCGCAATGGCCATGATTTGTGACACTTATGTTACGATGTGGCGGCAGCTTGATTAAGGCTGCCCAAGGTTCGGCGGTAAGCTGGCCGCTGTTGCCAGACAGCAACAGGCGAGCCGGCTCTCGGTTGCCATGCCGGCCCCCTGCCAATTCAGACTTCTGCCGTGGATCCCGACCCGGTCGGGCCGCATGGCCCGCAAGCGCGACCGCGCGCCGCCGCCAATGCGGCGCCCCGTCCGGAGGCCCTCGGCCGTGAGGACAAGAAACCCCGAACCCGCCAGGGTTCGCGAGCGCGACCGCGCACCGCCGCCGGTGCGGCGCCCCGTCCGGAGGCCCTCGGCCGTGAGGACAAACAACTGGTGGGCGGTGAGGGTTTCGAACCCCCGACCCTCTCGGTGTAAACGAGATGCTCTACCGCTGAGCTAACCGCCCACTTGCCTGCGCGTGCCGCCCTGCTACGCCAAACCGCCACAGGATTCCAAACGGCAATTGCCCAGGGGGAACAGATGCCGCTGAACACAGACCGTCTCGCCCGGATCGAAGGCTTCCTGCAATCGGCCTACATCGAATCGGGGCGTCTCCCCGGAACGCTTCTGCGCGTCCTCCACAGGGGTGAAACGGTGTACCAGAGCCTGGTGGGCCACGCCGACGTCGCACAGGCGCGTCCGCTCGCCGACGACACCATCTTCCGCATCTATTCCATGACGAAGCCGATCACCTCCATCGCGCTGATGATGCTGGTGGAGGAGGGCAAGCTCCAGATCGACGACCCTGTCCACCGCTACATCCCGGCATGGAAGGACCTCAAGGTCTACGAGGGCGGCACGATCAAGACCGGCTGGCGAACGCGTGCGCCGGCCCGCCCGATGCTGGTGATTGATCTGCTGCGCCACACCGCGGGCCTGACATATGGCTTCCAGCTCAACACCAATGTCGACGCGGCCTATCGACATCTGGGCATCGGCGAGATCGATAAGGGCACCATGACGCTCGAGCGCATGATCGAGCTTCTGGGCACCCTCCCCCTCGAATTCTCGCCGGGCGAGGCCTGGAACTATTCGGTCGCAACCGACGTGCTCGGCTGGCTGGTGCAGGTGGTTTCCGGCCAGCCCTTCGAGGAATTCCTGGCCCAGCGCATCTTCCGCCCGCTCGGCATGGTCGACACGGGCTTCCATGTCCGCGAGGGCCAGGGCCACCGCCTTGCCACCTGCTACCAGCCGAATCCGAAGGGCGGAATCACCGTGCAGGACCAGGCGGAAACGTCCAGCTTCCTGAAGCCTCCCGCCTTCATCTCGGGCGGCGGCGGCCTCGTCTCGACGGCTGCCGATTATCTGAAATTCGCGGAAAGCCTGCGCACCGGAAAGCCCCGTCTCGTCGGCCGCAAGACCCTCGAGTTGATGACGGCGAACCACCTGCCTGACGGCAGGACCCTGCCGCAGATGTCGCGCTCCGCCTTTTCAGAGGCAGCCTATGACGGCGTCGGCTTCGGCCTCGGTTTCGCGACCACCACGGCCGCCCACAAGACGATGGTTGCAAGCTCCAACGGCGACTATTTCTGGGGCGGGGCGGCGTCTACCTTCTTCTGGGTGGATCCGGCCGAAGAGCTGACGGTGCTCTTCCTCACGCAGCTGATCCCCTCCTCCACCTGGCCGGTGCGGCGCCAGTTGCGGACAATGGTCTACGCGGCGGTCGAGTAGCGCTCACAGGCGAAGCCCTCCGCGGGGGCGGGTGTTCTGATGTCCTCACGCGCGAGGCGCTCCGGACGGGGCGGCGCACTGGCGCCGGCGCGCGGTCGCGCTTGCGGGCCTTGCCCGAAATGGTCGTGCTCACGGGCGAAGCCCTCCGGACGAGGCGCCGCAGAGCGGCGGCGCGCAATCGCGCCTGAAAGAAGAGGCCTACCTCGGAAACACCTGCCGCCAGGCCGTGACCGCAACGCTCGCGAACAGGCCGACCTTCGCATATGGGTCCTCGGCCGCAAACGCGACGGCCGCCTTGCGGTCGGGAAACTCCATCAGCAGCATCGAGCCGATTGGCGAGCCCTCGTCGTCGAGCAGCGGGCCGGCGACGACCACCTGCGCGATCGCCGACTCTAGATAGGCAAGATGCTCGGGCCGCGTTGCGGCACGCAGATCCTGCTGCAGGGGCTTGTCGATACAGTGGATGGCAAAGACCGGCACGGACATGTTAATGGCATGCACCGGGCCATCGGTCTACCCGCCTGACACTGCCAATTTGCAGCAATGCGAACGGCCTGATCCACCCGGGCCAGTCGCGCAAGCTTGACTGGCAGGCGCCCCACAGCTATGGCGCGCGCTCGTTTCCGGCCGACCCGACAGGTCCGGCCCGACCATCTTATCGGAACCAAGGATCACAAGCTATGTCGCGCGTTTGCGAGCTCACGGGCAAGGGTCGGCAGATTGGCCACAATGTCAGCCACGCCAACAACAAGACCAAGCGCACCTTCCTGCCCAACCTGCAGAACGTGACGCTGATCTCCGACGCGCTGGGCCGTTCGGTCCGTCTGCGCGTCTCGACCCACGGCCTGCGCTCGGTCGAGCATGTCGGCGGCCTCGACAACTGGCTGCTGAAGACCAGCAACGAGGACCTCAGCCTTCGCGCCCGTCGCCTGAAGCGCGATGTCGCAAAGAAGATCGGCGAAGCGGCAGCCGCCTGATCCGGCTCAGCGGCCGGAGCCATCCTCCGGCAACAGCTCGAACTTCATCAGAAGTGTCCGCTGCAGCGCGGTGAAATTGTCGTCCGACGCCAGATAGACGAATCGGCGCTCGCCCTCCCTGCGGACGGCGAGCGCTTCCATGTTGTCGACCAGCAACGGTGCTCGCAGCACCGCCACCTCGCGCGGGCGGACGACAGCCGAGCCACCGGCACCCATCGCCGCTTCCATCAGGATCGCCGAAGCCCCTTCCAGCGGCGTGAACCGCCGGTGCAGCACCAGCATTCGCGACCCATCCGCCTCCAGCGGGTCCATCGCTGTCGGCTGGTATCCCTGGGGCGCCATCCAGCTGAACCGCGACATCACCCCGTCCGGCGCACCTGAAAGCCCCAGCTTGCCGCCCTCGGGGCCCGGCACGTCTTCCAATGTGATCGTCAGCGACAGGCCGACCCCTGCGACGGCCTCCATCCCCCCATTTTCCGGCCAGTTCGCTGGATCGGGCGGCACCCAGCGCCGATCCGGCGCACTGGCCAGCGAGTCGGGCCTGCACGCCGACACCGCTGCAAACCGCTCCCCGCGATGGTCCATCTCATAGAAGACCCAGCTGCTCCCATCGGCCATCCGCGCAAGGGCTTCGGCATCCGCCGATCGCTTGCTCAGCGGCGGCCGCCCGTCCGGTGTCAGCACCGGCGCGATCCAGGCGTTTTCGATCCCTTCCAGTCGGCCATCCCTCTCCCTCGGCTCCAACACGAACCAGGTCCCCGAATCCGAAATCGCCAGCAACCGGTTGCAGCCAGGCTCCCACAACATCGCCGAAATCCCGCCAAAGCGAGCATCCCGCGCGTCCAGCTGGATCGCGCCCAAAAACGCCAGCTGCCCCACACGCTCGACCGCGCCCTCGGCACGGCTCAGCGGCAGGGCCCGCGTCTCGATGGCCAGCGGGGCGACCGGCCCGGAGCCAAGGGCAGGCCCCGCGAAGTACAGCGCCATCAAGGCGCCAGCCCCCACTGCCCCGACCGACGCCGTTCCTTCGACAAACCGCTTCATGCCCGCTCCTGCCCGCCCGGAAAGCCGGAAAGACGGCTTTCCGCTGCATGAACATCGACTTCAGCATTGCGCAAGTGGCTCTGGCCGAAGCTGCCCCCATCAACGACGGAAGGAGCGGACGCGATGAAGACGGGATTTGCACTGGCAGCCGCAACGCTGATGGCCTTCAGCACCTCGGCCCCTGCCCTCGCCGACGACGACGGCTGGCGGAACGACAACCGCCGCTGGAACGACGACCGGCGCTGGGATGATCGCCGCCGGGATGATCGCCGCGACGAGGCCCGCGCCTATCGGCAAGGCTATCGCGACGGCTGGCGCGCCGACAACGGCCGCAACCGTTGGCAAGGCCAGAACTGGCGCCACGCCGACAACAGATGGAACGGCAACGGCTGGAACGGCAACGGCTACCGCGGTGCGTCGGTCAATGGCGCGGCGCCCTATTGGTGGGGCGCGGACGGCCGGGTCCAGTGCCGCCGCCAGGACGGCACCACCGGCCTCATCGTCGGCGCACTCGCCGGCGGCACGCTCGGCAATGTGATTGCGCGCGAAGGCGACAAGCGCCTCGGCAGCGTGGTCGGCGGCACGCTCGGTGCGGTTCTCGGCAACGAGCTCGCGAAGGGCAATGTCCGCTGCCGCTGAATCAGGAATGCGCGCCTAGGCCCTGCGCCAGCGCGCGATGAAGAATCCGTCCGCCCCGCCGGCTTCCCCCCACAGCGCCGGCAGGGTGCGGACGGTGCCCTCCGAAGTCGGCGCAAGTCCTTCGGGGAGCTCGTCGGGTCCGATCACATCGGGCTCAACCCCCGCGGGAGGAGACACCCCCTCTCCTTCCGCGGGCTCGAGCGAACAGACGGCATAGACCAGCCGCCCCCCGGGCGTCAGCCAGCCGGCCGCCCGCGCCAGCAAGTCCCCCTGCAAGGCCGTCAGCGCGCCCAGCTCCAGCGAGGCTTTCGCGTACAGCAGGTCCGGGTGGCGCCGGAAGGTGCCTGTCGCCGAACAGGGTGCGTCCAGCAGGATCGCATCGAACGGCGCCTCGGGCGCCCAGCTGCGCGCATCCGCTTCGACCACGGTCGCGTCCAGCCCCGTCCGCGCAAGATTGGCGCGCAGCCGCTTCAGCCGCCCGCCCGAGATGTCGAGCGCGGTCACCTCCGCCCCGGCCGCCGCCAGCTGCATCGTCTTTCCGCCGGGCGCCGCGCAGAGGTCCAGCACGCGCCTGCCCGCCACATCCCCCAGCAGCCGCGCCGGCAGGCTCACGGCCATGTCCTGCACCCACCAGGCGCCCTCCTCGAACCCTGGCAGCGCCTCCACAGTCTGCGATCCCGCCAGCCGGACATGTCCGGCCATCAGCGACGTGCCGCCCAGTCGTTCCACCCAGTCGGCCGTCTTTGCAGGATCCTTCAGGCACAGGTCGGTCGGCGGGATCTCTCCCAGCCGCTTGGCGGCAGCTGCCACCTGTGCCGCACCCCAGCTTGCACCCCAGCGCACGGGCCATGGGTCGGGCAGATCGGGGGGCGGCAGAACCGCCTGCTCGCGGAACAGGGTCGACAGCACGCCGTGCACCAGCCGCCGCGGCCCGCCCTCCAGCATAGGCAGCGCCGTCGCGATCGCGGCATGCGGCGGCGTGTCGAGCAGCAGCCGTCCGGCCAGCGCTACCCGCAGCACATTGCGTGCGCGGGCGTCCGGCGGAAGCGCCTGCCGGCAGGCGCTGTCGATCAGCCGGTCGAGCCCGGTCAGATTCCTCAGCGTGCCCCCCACAAGCGCACGCGCAAGCCCGCGGTCGCTCGGGGCAAGGCCGGCAAGTGCCCCGTCCAGCTGCATGTCCAGCGGCCGGCCGAGCGCCGTCACCCCATGCACCAGGCGCACGGCGGCTGCCCGTGCGGCAAGCCCGGCGACTTCGGCGCCCTCGCGCCCCGACCTTGCTGACGCGATTGCCTCAGCCCCAGGGATTGCGGCGGCGGGTCTGGCCCAGGCCCAGCGCACTCGGCCGCCGCTCGGCGCCCACCTCGCGAACCGGCCAGGGGTCGGCGCCGACCGCACTGTCGTCGGGCAGGCTGCTGCCGGCCATCGCCTCCAGCGCGGCAATGCGGTTCTCGGCGGCCGGGTGGGTGCTGAACAGGCCGTCGCGCACCCCACCCAGCCCGGGCCCCACGATGTAGAGCGAGGCGGCAGCCGGGTTGGCCTGCGCCACAGGGTTCGGGATCCGCTGCGCCGCGCCCTGCAGCTTCGCCAGCGCCGAGGCGAGCTTCAGCGGATGGCCGCTGATCTCGGCACCCCGCGCATCGGCCCCATATTCGCGCGTCCGGCTGATCGCCATCTGCACCAGGCTCGCCGCCAGCGGCGCCACGATCACCGCAATCAGCGCCACGAAGGCGTTCGACTGGCCGTTCTCGCGGTTGCCGCCGAAGAAGAAGGCGAAATTGCCCAGCATGGAAATCGCGCCGGCAAGCGTTGCGGTCACCGTCATCACCAGCGTGTCGCGGTTCTGCACATGGGCCAGTTCATGCGCCATCACGGCGGCGATCTCGTCGCGGTCCAGCATGCGCATCAGGCCCGTGGTCGCAGCGACCGCTGCATTTTCCGGGTTGCGGCCGGTCGCAAAGGCGTTCGGCTGCTCCTGCTCCACGATATAGACCCTGGGCATCGGCAGCCCCGCGCGGTCGGCAAGCGGCGCCACGATCGCATGCAGCGGATGGTCCGGGCCCACCTCCTGCGCGCGGTGCATCTTCAGCACCATCTTGTCGCTGTTCCAGTAGGCAAAGACGTTCATTGCCGCCGCCATAACAAAGGCGATCGTCGCGCCCGAGCGCCCGCCGATCAGGAAGCCCACGCCCATGAACAGGGCGACCATGGCGGCCATCAGCATGAAGGTGCGGATCTGGTTCATGGCTCCCAAGATGGAGCAGTCCAGCGGGAAATCAATTCCCCCTCGCCCCCAGAAACAACCCGATCCGCTTCATGTAGCTCTCCGGGAACAGCCGGACCATCCAGTCGATGAAGCGCGCGTCGGGCCCCACCAGCACCCGGTGCCGGCGTTTCTCCATGCCGGTCAGTATGATCTCGGCCGCCTGCTCGGGGGTCGTGCGCACCGCCTTCTCGAACTCGGCAGCACTGTCGATGTCCGCCGGCGTGCCGGGCAGATGCGCGATCACCTTGGAATTGCGCGCCACATTGGTTCCCACCCCGCCCGGATGCACCCGGATCACGCAGACATCGGGGTCCGTCACGGCAAGCTCGATGTGCAGCGCCTCGGTCAGCCCGCGCACTGCGAACTTGGAGGCGTTGTAGGCGCTCTGGGTCGGATAGCCCATCATCCCGAACACGCTGGAAATATTGACGATCCACCCGCTCCCCAGCGTGGCTGCGCGCGCCTTCACATGGGGCAGCGCCAGCCGGCAGCCTTCCACCACGGCGTCGAAGTTCACCGCCATCACCCGGTCGAAATCGGCCTTGGGGCAATCGGCAAAGGGCGCCACCACCGACAGCCCGGCGTTGTTGATGATCCCGTCCAGCCCGCCGAACTCGGCGACAGCGCCGTCGATCCATCCCTTCAGCGCTGCAGAGTCCGTCACGTCGAAGGCCGTGTGCGAGTGCGGATAGTTGCCCAACAGCCGCGCCGTCTCTGCAAGGCCGGCCGCATCCTTGTCGGCCATCACCAAGCTGGCCCCGCGCCTTGCGAGCCCCAGCGCAAGCGCCCGGCCGATCCCGCTGCCGGCGCCCGTCACGGCGATCACCCTGCCCTTCAGCTCCGGCATGCGCGCTTTCTCCCCCTCTCGTCCGGCTGTGCCATATGCTACAGGCGCGCCCATGGCCGAAAAAGCGAACCCCGAAAAGCAACAGGCAAAGGCCCCCAGGCCCAAGCCACAGCCCAAACCCGCACCCGAAATCGGCGGCCGCGAAGGCCCCGAACCCACCCGCTACGGCGACTGGGAAGTCAAAGGCATCTGCAGCGACTTCTAGGCCAGCGCAGACCGCGCCTTCGCCAGCCGCCCGAGCGCTGCGTCGATGGTAGCCGGCGCCTTCGCATGGCAGAAGCGCACCACGTTGGTCGGAACGCCCTCGCCCTCGAAGAAGGCGCTGACGGGAATGCCGGCCACGCCATGGTCGTCCACGATCCGCGTGCAGAAGGCGACATCGTCAAGCGCGATCCCCGAGGCCGCCAGGTCGACACTCAGGAACCAGGTCGCCTCCGAGGGCAGAACGGCATAGCCCGCCGCAGCCAGGCCATCGGCCAGGCGCGCCCTGCCCGCCGCAACCTCGGCCCGCATGCCCGCCAGCCAGCTGCGCTCGGTCTCCAGCCCTTGTGCGACCGCCTGCTGCAACGCAGGCGCCGTGGTGAAGGTGAGGAACTGGTGGGTCGCGGCAACCCGCGCCGCCAGCCCGGCCGGCGCACAGGCCCAGCCCACCTTCCAGCCGGTCACCTGAAAGATCTTGCCCGCCGATCCGATCTTCACGACCCGTCCGGCCAGCAATGGGTCCGCCGCAAGGCTCACATGGGCGCGCGCCTCGGGCCGCACCTCCTCCCAAACCTCGTCCGCCACGATCAGCAAGTCATGCGCCAGCGCGACATCCCGGATCGCGGCCCGCTCGTCGGCGTCCAGCATCCGCCCCGTGGGGTTCACCGGATCGTTCACCAGGATCAGCCTTGTGGCAGGGGTCACGGCCGCCTCCAGTTGCGCCCGGTCGATCCGCCAGCCGGGAGGCTTCAGCCGCACGAACTGCGCCACGCCCCCGGCCCGCCGCACCAGCGGCGCATAGGCGTCATAGGCCGGCTCGATCACGATCACCCCGTCACCGGGCCGCACCAGCGCAAGAATCGAGGCCGCAAGCGCCTCGGTCGCGCCGCTCGTCACCACGATGTCGGTTGCCGGGTCGAAGGCCAGCCCCTGCGTCGCGGCATATTGCCCGGCGACCGCCGCCAGCAGCGCGTCGGTCCCCCGCATCCGGGGATAGTGATGCGGCCCCTCCAGGATCGCGCGCGCTGCGGCGGCGCGCACGCTTTCAGGCCCCGCCCCATCCGGAAAGCCTTGCCCCAGGTTGATCGCGCCGGCCGCTGCCGCGCGCGCCGACATGAATTCGAAGATGGTCGTCTTCACCGGGATCGGCCCGGCCGCCTGCCCGCCTGCTTCGGGTGCGCTCATGGCTTCTTCAGCGCCGCGAACGGGCTCGCAGCCGCCTTGGCAGCCGCTTCTCGCGCCTCGGCCTCTTCTTCGCTCAGCAAAAGCCGCCGCACCTCGGCCAGCACCTCCGGCGAGGCCCGGGGATAGGGGTCCAGTGCAACCGCAAGCGCCTGCGCCAGCGCTTCGCCCAGATCGATCGCCTCGCCCTCCACCGGCATCACGTCCAGCGCTTGCGGGTCCAGCTCCACCTCCTCGCCCGCCGTCTCCAGCGGCTCGAACCGCAGCTCCAGCGCCTCATCCACATGCGCAGGCACGGGCTCGCCCGACACCACGCAGCGCTGCACCACGTCGGCCACCAGCCGCCCGGTCGCGCGCGCGCCGGCGCCTGCGCGCACCACGGAAAGCGTGCCCTCCAGCCGCGCGATCGCCTCCAGGTCGAACCGCTCGGCCAGTGCCGCCCGCGCGTCTTCGGGCGCCACCAGCGGATAGTCCTGCGGCCGCGGCGACAGCTTCACCAGCTGCACCACCACCCGCCATTCGCCCCCGCTCACCGGATCTCCCCCTTCAGCAGCGCGTCGGTCGGCGCTGCCGCAATCCGCGCCTTCAGCGCCCGCACCGCGACGGCCAGGTCCTCGGCCGCCCCGTCGGCCGGGCTTCCGCGATAGACATTGCGCGCCAGCGCCTCGGCCAGTTCGGCCTCGGGCGCGCCCGCGGCCAGCGCCTTGCGATACACCCCAAGCCGCCCGCCCAGCGCGCTCATCACCTTCCCCATATGCTTGCCGATCACCATGTCGCCGATGCCGATGTCCCGCAGCGACCCGTCCATGTCGTCGACGAACCGTTCGGTCAGCAGCGCATTCTCCCGCCGCAGGTCCAGCTCTTCCAGGCGCAGCAACACCAGGCAACTCACCAGCGCCACCATGTCGAACCGCCCGTCCACCGTGTCGGCCACGCCGTGCCGCAGGTAAAAGCGCGGCTCCCGCGCCGTCTCGGTGATCCAGCTCCACAGCCCCATCAGGGGCGGAGCGGGCGGGTTCAGCAGGCGGGAAAGGAACGACATGGCGATATCCTGACAAGATGTCCCGGGCAGGCACGTCACGCGCGCCTGCGACGAGCCGAAAGCGCCTTGCTTGCAAGCCCCGGCCCGAGCGCGCATATGGCCCGCACAGGGGTTGCCCGCAAGCGGGGCAGCCTGTCCCACGCGCCTGCCGCCCCGGCGCCGGCGCGCCGTGACCACCCGGAGTGCAAATGCCGAACCGCCGCCTTCCGATCCTCCTTCTCGCAGCCGCCGCGCTCGGCACCGCTGCCTGCGCCGACCGGCAGATCCAGAACAACCAGGGCTATATCGCCGACGAAGAGCTCGCCAACAGCGTGCAGCCCGGCGTCGACAACAAGGAATCGGTCGAAAAGGCCCTGGGGCGCCCTACGCTCGCCAGCAAGTGGGACAACAATGTCTGGTACTACATCTCGCGCAACACCCGGCAGCTGGCCTTCGCCCGCCCGGTGCCTGCCACCCAGCGTGTCCTGATCATCCGCTTCGCGCCCGACGGCTCGGTCGCCGCCGTCGACCGCCGCGGCCTCGAACAGGTGGCCGACCTCACACCCAACAGCGACAAGACCCCGACACTCGGCCGCGAGTCGACCCTGCTGGAAGACCTGTTCGGGAATATCGGAACCGTGGGTGCCGCGCCTGGTGGAGGGGGACCACCCCAGTAGGGGTGGTCAGGCGGCCGAGCTTGGTGCGCAGCACCAACGCACGGACTCGCCGTCCCCGGCCGGCCGGCGGAGTCGGCGATCTCTATCGCCGGCCCGTCCGACGAGTCGGGCTTTGCCCGACTTTCTTTCTGTCCTTCATTTTCATGCGGACTCGCACGGCTGAGCCGCGCGAGTCCGCATGAAGAACAAAGGCAAGAAAGTGCGCGGCAAAGCCGCGCCGTCGGACAAGTCAAAAAGGGCGGGGGTAGAGACCCCCGCCCTTTCGCTTGCCGGCCGAGCCTTCGGCGAGTCCGCCGGCTAGCGCTGCGCGCCAGCGGCGGCCGCCTTCAGCTTAGCCATGCGCAAGCGCAGCCAGAAGCAACAGCGCCACGATATTGGTAATCTTGATCATCGGGTTCACCGCAGGCCCCGCCGTATCCTTGTACGGGTCGCCCACGGTATCGCCGGTCACCGCGGCCTTGTGTGCCTCGGATCCCTTTCCGCCGTGGTTGCCGTCCTCGATATACTTCTTGGCATTGTCCCAGGCTCCGCCTCCGCTCGTCATCGAGATGGCAACGAAGATGCCGGAGACGATCACGCCCATCAGCAGCGCACCAAGGGCGGCAAAGCCGTTGGCCTGCCCTGCAATCGCCGTGATCACGAAATACACCACCACCGGCGCCAGCACCGGAAGCAGCGAGGGGATGATCATCTCCTTGATCGCGGCTTCCGTCACCAGGCCGACAGTCCGCGCATAATCCGGCTTGGAGGTGCCCTCCATGATGCCCGGGTTGGTGCGGAACTGGTGGCGCACTTCCTCGACGACGGCTCCGGCCGCCCGACCGACAGCCGTCATCCCCATCGCCCCGAAGATATAGGGCAGCAGGGCGCCAAGCAGCAGGCCGACGATCACGTACGGGTTCGACAACGAGAAATCGACCGTCAGCTCCCCGAAGAACTTGTCGAGATCGGCCGTGTAGGCGTTGAACAGCACCAGCGCGGCAAGCCCCGCCGATCCGATCGCATAGCCCTTGGTGACGGCCTTGGTGGTGTTCCCCACCGCGTCCAGCGCGTCGGTGCGCTCACGCACCTCGCCTTCCAGGCCCGCCATCTCGGCAATGCCCCCGGCGTTGTCGGTCACCGGGCCATAGGCGTCCAGCGCAACCACCATGCCGGCCAGCGCCAGCATCGCGGTCGCGGCATAGCCGATCCCGATCACGCCCGCGAACTGGTAGGCGATGATCATCCCGGCGCAGATCACCAGCGTGGGAAGCGCAGTCGCTTCCATGCTGATGGCCAGCCCCTGGATGATGTTGGTGCCATGGCCGGTTTCGGATGCCTTGGCGATCGACCGAACCGGCCGATAGGGCGTGCCGGTGTAATATTCGGTGATCCACACCAGCAGGCCCGTCACCACCAGGCCCACCATCATGCTGAGGAACAGGTCCATCGGCGTGAAGCCGCCGATCAGTCGCGGCTCTTCGATCACGGTCAGCATGTCGGGGCCCAGCATCGCCGGCCCGGCGGCCGCAGCCGTCGCGCCGCCAACCACCGCATGCATGTCCGGAAACACCAGCGTGGTCGCCAGATAGAGCGCCGGGATGGAGGCAACCGCCGACACGATGAAGCCCTTGTAGAGCGCGCCCATGATGTTCTTGGAGCTGCCCAGCTTCACGAAATAGGTGCCGAGGATCGATGTGATGATGCACACTCCGCCCGCCAGCAGCGGCAGCGCCATCAGCTGGCCGAGGTAGGGTCCGCCGATCAGCAGCGCGGTCAGCACCATGGTGGCACCCACCGTCACCACATAGGTCTCGAACAGGTCGGCCGCCATGCCGGCGCAGTCGCCGACATTGTCGCCCACATTGTCCGCGATCACGGCCGGGTTGCGGGGGTCGTCCTCGGGGATTCCGGCTTCCACCTTGCCCACAAGGTCCGCGCCCACATCGGCCGCCTTGGTGAAGATGCCGCCGCCAAGCCGCGCGAAGATGGAGATCAGCGAGGCGCCCAGCGCAAGCGCCACCAGGCTGTCGATCACCACCCGGTCATCGACCGCAAGGCCGAGCGAACGCGTGAGGAAATAGAAGTAACCCGCGATCGCAAGCAGCGCGAGGCCGGCCACCAGCATGCCGGTGATGGCGCCCGCGCGGAACGCCAGCGTCAGGCCCGCCTGCAGCCCCGATCGCGCGGCTTCCGCCGTGCGCACGTTCGCCCGCACTGAGATGTTCATCCCGATGAAGCCCGTCACGCCGGACAGCACCGCGCCCAGCAGGAAGCCGATTGCCGGATAGATTCCGAAGAACAGATAGACGATCACCAGCGCGACGACGCCGACGACGGCGATCGCGCTGTACTGCTTCTTCAGGTAGGCGCCCGCACCTTCCTGGATGGCGGCCGCGATTTCCTGCATCCGTGCATTGCCCGCGGGTGCCGCAAGCACCTGGCGCGTGGTCAACAGGCCATACAGCACGGCGATACCGCCGCACAGGATGGCAATGAGAACAAAATCCATGTCTCCCCAACCCCTTGTGTTGTCGGGCGCCGCCCCTCCCGAGGGCGGGCGCCGGTTGCACCCCAGCCGGCAAGGCATGGGGGCTTGAGGGCAGGTTGTGGCAAAGCCATGAGCAGCGCGCAAGGCGTCGTGCCCGAAACCAGGCTCACCTATGTTGATAGCCCAGATGCGCCGGCGCCACCCCGTCGAGTGTCAGGCCAGCACCCGGCACCAGCCTCCCGATGCACGCAACCGGCGCCCGTGCGGCATCCGCGGCTGCCCGCACGGCCTCGCCGGCCCCGTCGGGTGCTGCGAACAGCAGCTCATAATCGTCGCCCGACGCCGCCAGCTCCGGAACCGGCACCCCGCTCGCCCGCGCCGCGGCACTCAGCGGGATGGCGGCACCCGATATCTCAACCCCCAGCCCCGAGGCCTCCGCCAGCCGCGCGGCATCGATCAGCAATCCGTCCGACACATCCATCGCAGCCGACGCAACGCCGCGCAGCGCCAGCCCCAGCGCAAGCCGCGGCACCGGCCGCCGATAGCGCTTCAGCAGCAGCGCATCATCGGCGCCGAACCGCCCGCCCTGTGCAACCCTCAGCCCAAGGCCCGCATCCCCGATCGTCCCGCTCACCCACAGCGCGTCCCCGGCAGAAGCCCCCATCCGTCCCAGCGCTCCGCCGGGCGGCACACTCCCCAGCGCGGTCAGCGCCAGCACGCTTGCAGGGCCGGACCGGATCGTGTCCCCGCCCAGCAGCGGCACGCCGAACCGCTCCAGCGCCTGCGAAAGCCCGCGCACCAGCCCGGCCGCCGAGTCGGCTGCGCGTCCCGCGCCGATCCCGGCCCCCATCAGCACGCCGACGGGTCGTGCGCCCATCGCCGCCAGGTCCGACAGGTTCACCGCCGCCAGCTTCCACCCGATATCGGCCGCCGGGCAATCGGCCGTGAAGTGCACGCCCTCGGCCAGCATGTCATGGGTCGCGACCAGGTCCATCCCCAGCGGCCAGCCCAGCACCGCTGCATCATCCCTCAGCCCGCGCGCCGCCTCGTGGGTCGCAATCCCGCGCAACTGCCGAAGCAGCCCTGCTTCCAGGCTCTCGTCAGCCATCCGCGGCGCGAACGCTCCGCCCCAGCCGGTCGAGCAGCGCATTCACGAACCCTGCCTCGCGGGTCTCATAGAAGGCGTGCGCCACATCGACATATTCCGACACCACGGCCGCGCGCGGCACATCGGGCCGCGCCACCAGCTCATAGGCGCCCGCGCGCAGGATCTGCAGCATCAGCCGGTCCAGCCGCTCAAGCGTCCAGCCCTCGCCGAGATACTGCGTCACCAGCCCATCGATCTCGTCCACCCGCGCAAGCGTGCCCGTCACCACATCGTCGAAAAAGCCCTGGTCGGCCGCCGCCAGCGGCTCGTCCTCCACCTCGGTGCCCAGGCGGTGGTCGTGGAATTCGGCCAGCAGCTTTGCCTGCGGCGTCCCGGCAGAGGCATGCTGATAAAGCGCCTGCACGGCCGCCAGCCGGGCCGCAGACCGGCGCCGACGCGCCTCTGTCGGGTTCATGTTCGCGGATGTCATCGCCGCCCCTTAGCGCCCGTCCTGCCCTTTTGCGAGGGTTGAGGCGGTGGCGTCGGTCGGCCACCATACCGATCGGGGAGACACACTGTGCTGACCAAGGCCGACGACTATCCGGTGCACCAGCGCCCGGAACCCATCGCGTGCTCCGGCACCGACCGCAACTTCTACGATCGCTACTTCTTCAACGCCCAGTCGCCCGACGGCAGCCGCTTCCTCGCCGCCGCGCTGGGCGTCTATCCGCACCTCAATGTCATGGACGCAGCCGTCTGCTGGATGGAGGGCGGCCGGCAGCGCTCGGTCTTCGCCTCCCGCCTCCTCGCCTCAGAGCGCATGGACACCCAGGTCGGCCCCGTCACGGTCGAGGTCGTCGAACCCCTGAAGCGCCTGCGCCTCACGCTCGCCGAAACCGACGGCCTCTCCGCCGACCTCCTCTTCGAAGGCCGCCACGCCCCCATCGAGGAGCCACGCTTCACCTGGCGGCAGGGCCCGCGCACCATCATGGACGTGACGCGCATGACGCAGAACGTCGCCGTCTCGGGCGCGATCACCGCAGACGGCACCCGGATCGACGCCAACGGCTGGCACGGCACGCGCGACCGCAGCTGGGGCATCCGCCCGATCGGCGCAGCCGATCCGCAGCCCGCGGCGCCCCCGGTTCCACCCCAGTTCTACTGGCTCTGGGCCCCGATCAACTTCCAGGCCCACGCCCTCTTCTTCCACACCAACGATGACGCCTCGGGAAATCCCTGGAACCGCTCAGCCGTCCTCGTCGACCTCGCAAGCGGCGCGGAAACGAAGCTCGGCAGTCCTGCCTTCGCCCTGCCCTACCGCCCCGGCACCCGCCGGGCAGCCTCGGCCACCCTCACCGGACTCACCGCGCAGGGTCCCGTCACCGTCCGCCTCACGCCCGGCGCAGAATTCCATATGCATGGGCTGGGCTACGGCCATCCCCGCTTCGGCCATGGCGGTTGGCGGGGCGAACTCGACGTCCAGGCCGAACGCTTCGATGCCGCCAACGCCGACGCGACAAGCCCCTTGAACGCCCACCTCCAGGCCCTCGTCGCAGCGGAACTCACCCTCCCCTCGGGCGAAGTCCACCAGGGCCGCGGCGTCCTCGAGCAGCTCTTCATCGGCGCCCACGCGCCGTCGGGCTTCCGGGAGCTGTTCGACCTTGCCTGAGCTCGAAGACCGCCTGTCGGCCCTCCTCACCCGCCTCGACGGGACGCCCACGTCCGTCGACGAGCTCAGCCGCTTTCACGGCGGCGCCGCCCGCGAAACCTGGCGCCTGCGCGCCACCAACGCGCAAGGGCAGCGCTGGCTCGTCATGCGCCGGGACCCGGCCTCCAGCCTCATCGACACCTCGCGCGCCGCCGAATTCCATGTGCTGGGCCGCGCCCACGCCGCCGGCCTGCCCGCCCCTCAGCCCCTGCATCTCGACCAGACCGGCGCGGACCTCGGCGCCCCCGGCTTCCTGATGGCCGAGATTCCCGGCGGCCACGCCTGCTCCCCCTTCGAGCCGGACGTCTACGGCGCCGCCGCCGCCGAAACCGGCAAGGCCCTCTTCACCGCGCTCGGCCGCCTCCACGCCCTGGTCCCCGACGCCGCAGACCGCGCCGCCCTCCCCCACCAGGACGCCGCCGGCCGCCTCGCCCACTGGAAGGCCGAGATCGCAGCGCACAGGCTTCGCCCCGAACCCATCGCAGACGCCGCCTGCCGCTGGCTCGAGGCCAGTATCCCGCCCCCTTCCGGCCCCGAAACCATCGTCCACGGCGATTTCCGCTCGGGCAATTTCCTGGTCGACGACCAGAACCGCCTGATCGCCATCCTCGACTGGGAAATGGCCCACATCGGCGACCCCATGGAAGATCTCGCCTGGGTGATGGACCCGCTCTGGGGCCATGGCATGGAGGGCGTCGTCGCCGGCACCTGCACCCGCGAAGCCGCCATCGACGCGTGGGAAACCGCCTCCGGCCGCACCTTCGACGCGGCAAGCTGGGCCTGGTGGCGCCTCTTCGCCGGATTCCAGGGCCTCGCCATCTGGATCACCTCCAGCTTCGAGGTCGCGCACGGCCGAACCGCAGACCCCTCGATGATCTTCGCCGGAATCCTCCCCTACCGATTCCACAATCGCATGGTCGCGCGCCTCCTCAAGGAGCTTACGGCATGAGCCTCGATCTCTCCCAGTCGCTCGCCAGCCTCGGCGCCGGGCAGGCGATGCTGGTCGCCCCCACGCTCGGCGAAGGCTATACCGGCAAGACCGCCGGCTCGATCGCCTTCCTGCTGTTCCTGCTGGCAAACGGCCTCGAGGCACGCCTCGCCCGCCGCCCGGCACTCACCGCCGGGCTGGAGGCTCTTGTGGCACAGGCCCCGCCGGCGGCCTGCGCCGATCCCGCGATGGCGGCCGCGCTGTCCGCCATGCGCGACACGCCGGCCGACGATCCCCAACGCTTCGACCGGCTGATGGGGGCGCTCGCCGCACTCCACGCCTGGGCCGACGCCGCCGATCCCCCGCTTGCCGCCCGCTGCCTCGACTGGCTCGTCCTGTGGGCCGACAGCGAACATCTCGAAATCCCCGCCCTTCCGGCCTGAGGATCCACACGGCACATCCGGGCGCTTGACCAGATGCGGGAACAGGTGCGAGAGCCCGCGTTCAGAATTCGGCAACGGTGCCCCGTGCAAAGGCGCCGAACTGCCGGTCGGCACGCTCCCCCCCGCGGGAGCCACAAAGGAGAGTGGGCACATGATGACGTTCTTCGGCCGCGCATCCGCGGTCGCTCTTGCAGCGGTGCTGATGACGGCAGCCCCGCACGCAGCGCTGGCCCAGAAGAAGGAAGAGGCCAAGGCGCCCCCGCCGCTCAAGCTGTCGAAGCCCGTCCAGTCGCTTGCTGCCCAGGCCCAGAAGCTGCAGGCCGAAGGCAACCATGCCGGCGCGATCGAACTGCTGAAGCAGGCCGACGCGATCGAGAAGAAGAACGCCGACGACACCTACATCATCAGCATGCTGCGGCTGAACTCGGCGATCAACCTGAAGGACAATGCGCTGATCGAGCAATCGCTCGAAGGCGCGCTCGCAAGCGGCAAGCTGTCGGTGGACGACCAGATGAAGTTCCGCCGCAACCTCGGCGCCATGGCGCTCCAGCGGCAGGATTACGGCAAGGCCCAGGCCGAGTTCGAGAAGCTCGTCCAAATGAACCCGAGCGACTCGACCGTCCTCGTGGAGATCGCCGAACTCCAGCGCCGCCAGGGCAAGAACCAGAAGGCCATCGCAACCCTGCAGCAAGGCATCGCCGCGCAGGAAAAGGCCGGCACCAAGCCCGACGAGAGCTGGTACCGCCGGGCCCTCGCAATCGCCTACGACGCCAAGCTCCCAGCCGAGACCACCTCCACCTCCGAAGCGCTTGTCCGGGCCTATCCCAATGCCACCAACTGGCGCGACGTGCTGGTGATCTACCGCGACACAACCCGCTTCGACGACCAGGGCAACCTCGACATCCTGCGCCTGATGCGGGCCAATTCGGCCCTCGCCGGCGAGCGCGACTATGCCGAATATGCCGAAACCGCCTCGCTGCGCGGCTATCCGGGCGAAGCCAAGGCCGTGATCGACGAGGGCATCGCCAAGGGCGCCCTCAAGTCGACCACGCCCTTCGTCAAGGAAGTGAACGCAGCCGTGAACCCCAAGATCGCGGCCGACAAGGCGTCGCTGCCCGGTCTCGAAAAGGAAGCGAAGGCAGCAGCCAACGGGCGTGCCGCGCTGGGCACGGCCGACGCCTATCTCGGCTATGGCCAGTATGCGAAGGCGGCCGAACTCTACAAGGTGGCGCTCCAGAAGGGCAGCGTCGACGCGGCGACCGTCAACACCCGGCTCGGCTTCGCGCTGGGCAAGTCGGGCGACAAGGCCGGCGGCGAAGCCGCCCTCAAGTCCGTCACCGGCGCCCCGCGCGACCAGCTCGCCAGATATTATCTGATCTGGCTCAACAACCAGCCCTGAGCCGGCTATAGGGCTGCCGCTCAGGCGGCAGGATACAAGGCGGCGGGCCTGCAAAGGGCCCGCCGCATTTCCATTTGATAAGCAGGAAACGGCAGGAATGGCGATCAGGCTCGGGCTCACTTTCGATGATGTGCTGCTGGTGCCGGCGGAATCCGCCGTGCTCCCCTCCCAGGCGGACACCTCGACGACGATCACCAAGAGCATCCGGCTCCACATCCCCGTTCTCTCCTCGGCGATGGACACGGTCACCGAAGGCCAGATGGCGATCGTGATGGCCCAGTCCGGCGGCATCGGCGTCCTTCACCGCAACCTCTCCATCGAGGAACAGGTAGAAGCTGTCCGCCAGGTCAAGCGCTTCGAAAGCGGCATGGTGGTGAACCCCATCACCATGACAGCCGACCAGACGCTCGGCGAAGCGCTCGAGCTGATGGCCCGCCACCGCATCAGCGGCATTCCCGTGGTCGAACCCACCGACAACGGCCGCCCGGGCAAGCTGATCGGAATCCTCACCAACCGCGACGTCCGCTTCGCCGAGAACAAGCTCCAGCCCGTTGCCGAACTGATGACCCGCAGCAACCTCGCGACCGTCCGCGAAGGCGTCTCCCAGGAAGAGGCGCGCCGCCTGCTCCACCAGCGCCGGATCGAGAAGCTGCTGGTGGTCGACGACGAAGGCCGCTGCGTCGGCCTCATCACCGTCAAGGACATCGAGAAGGCCGTCACCTACCCGGATGCCACCAAGGACGCCGCCGGCCGCCTGCGCGTCGCTGCCGCCACCACCGTGGGTGACGCCGGCCACGAACGCTCCGCGGCGCTGATCGATGCCGAATGCGACCTCATCGTCGTCGACACAGCCCACGGCCACTCGAAGCAGGTCTCCGAAGCCGTCCGCCGCATCAAGGCGCGCTCCAACCACGCCCAGGTGATCGCCGGAAACGTCGCAACCGCAGCAGCCGCAAAGGCCCTGATCGATGCCGGCGCAGACGGCATCAAGGTCGGCATCGGCCCGGGCAGCATCTGCACCACCCGCGTCGTCGCCGGCGTCGGCGTGCCCCAGCTCACCGCCATCATGGACACGGTGGAAGAAGCCGCAAGGCACGGCATCCCGGTGATCGCCGACGGCGGCCTTCGCACCTCAGGCGACATCGCGAAGGCGATGGCAGCCGGCGCCAGCGCGGTCATGATCGGATCCCTGCTTGCCGGCACCGAGGAAGCCCCCGGCGAGACGTTCCTCTACCAGGGCCGCGCCTACAAGAGCTACCGCGGCATGGGCTCGGTGGGTGCCATGGCCCGCGGCAGCGCGGACCGCTATTTCCAGCAGGACATCAAGGACCAGCTGAAGCTCGTGCCCGAAGGCATCGAGGGCCAGGTCCCGTACAAGGGCCCCGCCCGCGATGTCCTCCACCAACTCGTCGGCGGCCTCAAGGCCGCCATGGGCTACACAGGCTCCGCCACACTGGCCGAACTCCGCAAGCGCGCCGAATTCGTCCAGATCACCAACGCAGGCCTCCGCGAAAGCCACGTCCACGACGTGACGATCACCCGCGAGGCTCCGAATTACCCCACGCGGTAGCCGGCCGGAGCCTGGAGGAAAAATGCGCAGCATTTGTGCGAAGGCCTCCGGACTCGGCAAACGCGCGGCCGGCCCGCGATTGGCGGAGTCCGCCAATCGACGGGACCGACGGCGTGGCTTTGCCACGCAATCTTCCTTCCTTTCTACCCTCTCCCCAGCGGACTCGACGGCTTTGCCGTCGGCCGCGTCGGCCGCCCTCTAGCCGTGCGTCCAGCCGCCCGCCTCCAGGCCGCGATCGAGATCCTCGACCTCGTGATCGACGCGGCTGCAGCGCAAGGGGCAGCCGCCGACACCCTGATCCAGCGCTATTTCGCCGCCCGCCGTTACGCCGGCTCCAAGGACCGGGCAGCGGTGCGCGATCTGGCCTACGCCGCGATCCGGCACACGGCCGACCGCCCACACTCTGGCCGCGCAGTACTGCTGGGCCTTGCAGAGGCCGAACGCCCCGACCTGCTTGCGCTGTTCGACGGCTCCTCCCATGCGCCCCTCCCGCCCACGCCGACCGAGCCCCGCGCAGCCCGGTCCACGATCCCAGGCTGGCTCGAACCGTCACTTCGCGCCCGATTCGGCAAAGCGCTGGAGGCCGAGGCCGAGGCGCTCGCAGCCCGCGCCCCGCTCGACCTGCGCGTTGCCCCCGGCGCCGATGCCGCAACCGTTGCAGCCGAACTCGGCGCCGCCCCGATTCCCGGCCTGCCCCGCGCACTCCGGCTCGAAACGCCGGTCCCGCTCGATCAGAACCCGCTGCTGCTGTCGGGCGCGATCGAGGTGCAGGATGCCGGCAGCCAGCATGTCGCCGCCTTTTGCGCTGCGCGCCCGGGCGAAACCGTCGTCGATCTCTGCGCCGGCGCCGGTGGCAAGACGCTGGCACTCGCCGCCGACATGCGCAGCCAGGGCCGGCTGATCGCGACCGACACCGATCGCGGCCGCCTCCAGGCGATGGCCCCCCGCCTCGCCCGCGCAGGGCTCGCAGGGGTCGTCGAAGCCCGCCTGCTCAACCCGAATCACGAGGCCGAAGCCCTCGCCGACCTGGAGGGCCAGGCGGACCTCGTCCTCGTCGATGCCCCCTGCTCTGGCACCGGCACCTGGCGCCGCAACCCCGAGCTGCGCTGGCGCCTCACGCCAGACCGCCTGCAGAAGCTGGTGGCGGTTCAGGCCCGGCTCATCGATCTCGGGGCATCGCTCGTGAAACCGGGCGGCCGTCTGATCTATGCCGTTTGCTCGGTGCTTGCCGAGGAAGGCGCGGACCAGGCGGCGGCGGCCGCCGCCCGGGGCGGGCTCCGCCTGGGCGAAACCCGGGCGCTCACCCCGCTTGCCGACGGGTGCGACGGCTTTTTCGTCGCGCGGCTCGAAAAGCCCTGCTAGGCTTCGCGATCTGATCGGGTCGTGATCGGGCCGAACAAGACCATGGAGACGGACTGACATGGCATTCCTGCGTCCACCATCGGCCGCGTCACGGGCCCGCCTTGCGGCCACGGCGCTGGTTTGCAGCCTCGCCCTTGCAGGCGCTCCGGCCCAGGCCGCCAAGGCCCGGGGCGCGACGCCCGACGCGGCTCCCGCACGCGGTCTCCCCGACAACCAGATCGCGCCGCTTTCGCTCCAGCTGATGAAGGCCGGCGAAGCCCAGCTAGCTGCCGGCAAGCCGGGTGCAGCGACCGACAGTTTCGAGGCGGCCCTTGCAGCCGACCCCCGCAACCGCCGCGCCTACATGGGGATGGCCCGCGCTGCCGAAGCGCAGGACCTTCCCGGCAAGGCCATCCGCTTCTACCGCGAAGCGCTGGAGCTTGATCCGAACGACCTTGCCGCCCTCGAAGCGCAGGGCCTCGCCCTCGTGGAGCGCGGTGCAACCGCGCGGGCCGGCGACAATCTGGAGCGCGTGAAGAAACTCTGCCAGGGCAGCTGCCCGGAAGCCGACCGCCTCGCGGCCGCAATCGCCAGGGGGCCGAAGGCGCCGCCTGCCGAAACCGCCGCCACCGGGCAAACCGCCGCGCTCAACGAACGCGACAATTAAGAAGCCCGCCGTGGCAGCAACCCACGCCCACAGCCCCGCAACGCACTGGGAACCCGGAAGCCGGGCCCTGAAGGACGCCGCACGCGAGGCGCTGGCGGCGCAGGGCGTGCAGTGGACCGGCCTCAGGGAAACCGTGTTCGACGCGCTGGCCGAAGGCGACCGCCCCGTCTCGGCCTACGATGTCGCCGACCGCGTGTCGGCCCTCACCGGCCGGCGGATCGCTGCCAACAGCGTCTACCGCATCCTCGACCTGTTCGTGGCCAACAATGTCGCCAAGCGGGTCGAAAGCCGCAACGCCTATGTCGCCAACCGGCACCCGACCTGCGCGCACGACTGCATCTTCCTCGTCTGCGAAGCCTGCGGACGGATCGACCATCTGGACGACGACCGCCTCGCCGACGGCATGCGCAGCCGCGCAGGCGCCGCCGGCTTTGACCCAAGCCGGGCCGTGCTCGAACTGATCGGCCGATGCACCGCCTGCCGAACCACCAGCTGAAGGCCGGCTGCGGCGGCGCCTGCAGCATTATCGCGCTTCCCGTTGCCAATGCTTCACGCTAAACCTGTAACATGACGGACAAGAACTCCGGCGCGCCCGCCGCGGCGCCCTACACCCGGCCCGAGACGCCGCTTCTCGACAAGGTGCCCACCCCCAGGGAACTTCGCACGCTGAAGTCGGATCAGCTCCGCCAGCTTGCCGACGAGCTGCGCGCCGAAATGATCGATGCCGTCAGCGTGACCGGCGGCCACCTCGGCGCCGGCCTCGGCGTCGTCGAGCTGACGGTCGCCCTCCATTATGTGTTCAACACGCCCGACGACCGGCTCATCTGGGATGTCGGCCACCAGGCTTATCCGCACAAGATCCTGACCGGACGGCGGGATCGCATCCGCACGCTGCGCACCGGCGGCGGCCTCTCCGGTTTCACCAAGCGCACCGAATCCGAATATGATCCGTTCGGCGCAGCCCACAGCTCCACCTCCATTTCGGCTGCGCTGGGCTTCGCCATCGCCAACAAGCTCGCCGGCACGCCGGGCAAGGCCATCGCCGTCATCGGCGACGGCGCCATGTCGGCCGGCATGGCCTATGAAGCGATGAACAACGCGCGCGAGGCCGGCAACCGCCTCGTCGTCGTGCTGAACGACAATGACATGTCGATCGCGCCGCCGGTCGGCGCACTCAGCGCCTATCTGGCGCGTGCCTATTCCTCCAACACCTTCCTGGAATTCCGCGACGCGGTCCGCCAGCTCGCCAAGAAGGCGCTGCCCCAGCCGCTGAAGGCGCCGGCCAAGCGCGCCGACGAATTCTTCCGGACATTGGGCACCGGCGGCACCCTCTTCGAGGAACTTGGCTTCTACTATGTCGGGCCGATCGACGGCCACAACATGGACGTGCTCGTCCCCATCCTCGAGAATATCCGGGATGCGGCCGAAGGCCCCTGCCTGATCCACGTCGTCACCAAGAAGGGCAAGGGCTACGCACCCGCCGAAGCCGCGGCTGACAAATATCATGGCGTCGTCAAGTTCGACGTCGTCACCGGCAAGCAGCACAAGCCCGCGCCCGGCGGCCCGCCCAGCTACACCCAGGTCTTCGCCGACGCGCTGGTCGCCGAGGCGAAGAACGATCCAAAGGTGGTCGCCATCACCGCCGCCATGCCGTCGGGCACCGGCCTCGACCGCTTCCAGAAAGCCTTCCCCGACCGCTGCTTCGATGTCGGAATCGCCGAACAGCATGCCGTCACCTTCGCGGCCGGGCTTGCCGCACAGGGCTTCCGCCCCTGGGCCGCCATCTACTCCACCTTCCTGCAGCGCGCCTACGACCAGGTGGTCCACGACGTCGCGATCCAGAACCTGCCCGTCCGCTTCGGGATCGACCGCGCCGGCCTCGTGGGCGCCGACGGCTCCACCCACGCCGGCAGCTTCGACGTCACCTATCTCGCAACGCTCCCCAATTTCGTCGTGATGGCCGCCGCCGACGAGGTCGAACTCGTCCACATGGTGCACACCGCCAACCAGCATGACAGCGGCCCCATCGCCGTCCGCTACCCGCGCGGCGAAGGCTCAGGCCTCGAGCTGCCCAAAACGCCCGAACGGCTCGAGATCGGCAAGGGCCGAACGTTGCGCGAAGGCAAGAAGGTCGCCATCCTCTCGCTTGGCACCCGCCTCGCCGAGGCGCTGAAGGCCGCCGACGAGCTCGACGCCAAGGGCCTCTCCACCACGGTTGCCGACATGCGCTTCGCCAAGCCGCTCGACGTCGATCTCATCCGCCGTCTCGCCGCCTCCCACGAAGTCGTCATCACCATCGAGGAAGGCGCCATCGGCGGCTTCGGCGCCCATGTCCTCACGCTCGCCAGCGACGAAGGCTGGACCGACAACGGCCTCAGGATCCGCACCATGCGCCTGCCCGACACCTTCCAGGAGCATGACAGCCCGGCCAAGCAATATGCCGAAGCCGGCCTCGACGCGGCGGGCATCGTGAAGACCGTCCTCACCGCGCTCCGCCACAACAGCGTCGAGGTGACGGAGGGCGCGCGGGCGTGAGCCAGCTCGCACCTGAACGCGCCTCTGTGCAGGTGGCGTATGATCAGGTCTGTTTCTGGTCAGTCGTCCGGGTCGTCGCAGTTTCCAGCGGCGGATTCATCATGGCTCTGTCCCTTGTTCTGGGCGTCGCTGCCATGCTCGGCTTCGAAACCGTCCACTTCACGGCCACAGGCAGGTCGCCACAGGCGATATTCGGCCCTCAGGCGCTCCTTGTTTCCGTGCTGTTTGGTGCAGTACTGACCTTTCTGTACACGCTTGCATTTCTGCTGGGCTGGGCGCTGTTGCGGCTGATCAGCCCCCTGCCTGGCATCACCATCAACCTGAACCGCAAGGCGCGCGACCGCTGAGCTGATCACTTGTGGTCATGCTGCAAGCTCTCGTCGTCAAAGGCTCGCCCGCCGAACCGCCAGTGCAAGGCAAGCGAGCCGAGGAAAAACCCTAGCGTCAGCCGGCCATAGGCGTATTTCTTTGGATATGGTCCCTGCCCTTTCTGGCCGCAAACCGCCGCGCCCGCGCTGCCGTTCCCCCCGCTGATGGCCAAGATCCGGGCTGACCAGATGCTGGTGGAGCGCGGCCTCGCCGAAAGCCGCACACGCGCCCAGGCACTCATCATGGCGGGCCTCGTATTCGTCGGCGAACGCAGGCTCGCCAAGGCCGGCGAGATGCTGCCCCCCGATTCCGTTCTCGACGTGCGCGGCAAGGACCATCCCTGGGTCTCGCGCGGCGGCCTCAAGCTCGATCACGGTCTTAAGCATTTCGAGCTCGACGTCACCGGCGCCATCGCGCTCGACGTCGGCAGCTCCACCGGCGGCTTCACCGACGTCCTCCTCACCCGCGGTGCCCAGAAGGTCTACGCCGTCGACGTGGGCACCAACCAGCTCGCCTGGAAACTCCGGCAGGACCCGCGCGTCGTCGTGTTCGAACAGCTGAACGCCCGCGCGCTCACGCCCCAACATATCCCCGAGCCGATCGACATCATCGTCTGCGATGCCAGCTTCATCGCGCTCGCAAAGGTGATTGATGTGCCGTTGAGCTTCGCCCGCGACGGCGCGCATCTGGTGGCGCTCGTGAAACCCCAGTTCGAGGCCGGCCGCACCGAAGTCGGGAAAGGCGGCGTGGTGCGCGATCCGGCGGTACATGCGCGCGTGTGTGCGGAGGCTGCCGAATGGGTTCGGGGCAAGGGCTGGCAGGTGCTGGGGATCACGCCCTCGCCGATCACCGGGCCCGAAGGAAATGTGGAGTTCCTGCTTAGCGCGGTGAAGGGGCCGGCCGGCAGCCAAGCTGCCGAGTCCGGCTGAAGGCAGAAGAGCAGAAGAAGGGCCGGGCAAAGCCCGACTCGTCGGACACGCAGAAAAGGCCGGGGTCGAGACCCCGGCCTTTCTCGTGCCGTCCGTGTCGAACGGCGAGTCCGCCGATTAGCGCGTGCCGCGCTAACGGCGGCCGCCTTCGCGACTTACGCCGCGATCGACTTCTTCACCGTCTCGGCCGCAACCGCCATCCGCGAGGAGATCGGCTGCACCACGTCGCCGGCCAGCTTCATCCAGGTCTCGGAGAAGTGGCTCATGTTGGCAACGGCCTTGTCGAACTGCGCCTTGGCGAATTCGTTCTGGGCAGCCATCAGCTCATTCGGGGTCTTGGCCGAGGTCATCGTCTTGAACGCAGCCTGGGCTTCTTCCATCGACTTCTTCGAGGTCTCGACGAAGTGCGTGGTCAGCGTCTCGGCGCCGGCAGCAGCAGCCTTGGCGCTCTCCACCATGGCTTCCACATTGCCCTTGGCGAATTCGGTCATCTCGGTCATCGACTTCATGTTCTTCTCCATCATGTCCTTGACCTTGGCGGTCATTTCGGCCGTCGCCTTTTCGACTGCAGGGGCAATCGCTTCGAACGGCTTGGTAAGGGTCTCGGTGGTCATCGGGGCGTCCTTCATCTGGGGAACCAACTTCGGGGCGGAGTTCCTGGCAGCCGCCGGCACGGGGGCCTTCACTGCCTTGGCCACCGTCGGTTTTGCTGCAGCAGGCGCTGCCGCAACCACGGGGGCCGCCACCGCTTTCAGCGCGACAACCTTTGCGGGCTTCGCAGGGCCGGCCTTCGCAGCCGCCTTCACGGCCTTCACCGGTTCGGACGGAACGTCGACAACCGCCTTGGCGGCTTTCACGGACTTGCGGGCAGGCTTGGCGTCAGCCATCGGTGGCATACTCCTGTTCTTGCTGCACTGCACAATATGTCAGGAGCCGCCATTTTGCAACAACAAATGGTGCGCCGCAACAATCCCGTTTCAGCCCCTGATATCAGAGGCTTGGGGAACCAACCGCCTCACGCTGGGCCGGCATCACGATTCCGCATCGGCCTGCAGCATAACCAAGGCGGCTCAGTGCGAAACCTCCACCCGCGCCACACCCGAAAGCGCCAGCTGCGCGTCGATCTCCGCCTTCAGCCGCTCCAGCGCCCCGGCATCCTTCGCCTCGGCCCGGGCCACCAGCACGTCCTGCGTGTTCGATGCCCTCAGCAGCCACCAGCCGTCGGGCGTGTTCACCCGCGCCCCGTCGGTGTCGTTCACCTGCGCGCCGGCCGCCTTCAACCGCGCAAGCACTTCCGTCACCACCTCGAACTTGCGCTCCTCCGAACAGGGGAAGCGCATCTCCGGCGTGTTGAAGACCGGCGGCATTGCGCTCTTCAGCGCGGTCAGCGACCCGCCCAGCTCGCCCACCGCCTCGATCAGCCGGACTGCAGCATAAAGCGCATCGTCGAACCCGTACCAGCGGTGCTTGAAGAAGATGTGCCCGCTCATCTCGCCCGCCAGCGGAGAGCCGACCTCCTTCATCTTCGCCTTGATCAGGCTGTGCCCGGTCTTCCACATGCAGGGCGTGCCGCCCAGCTCGGCCACCCGGTCATACAGCGCCTGGCTCGCCTTCACGTCGGCAATGATGGTCGCACCCGGCAGCTCCTTCAGCACCGGCTCGGCCAGGATCGCCAGCAGCTGGTCGCCCCACACCACGCGCCCCTCGCCGTCGATCGCGCCGATCCGGTCCCCGTCGCCGTCGAAGGCAATGCCGAAGTCCAGCTTCAGCTCGGCCACCAGCTGCCTGAGGTCCACCAAATTCGCTTCGACCGTCGGATCCGGATGGTGGTTCGGGAAATCCCCGTCGATCTTGGTGAACAGCGCATGGTGCTCGCCCGGCAGGGTCTTCAACAGAAGCTCCAGCGCCTCGCCCGTCGCCCCGTTGCCGGCGTCCCAGCCGATCCGGAACGGCCTGCAGCGGTTGCCCTCCTGCAGCCGCTCCACATAGCGCTCCAGCAGCCGCACCCGGCGCTCGCTGCCGATGCCGCCTTCCCAGTCGCCGGCCGCCGCCGCCACACCCAGCGCACGGATGTCGTCGCCGAAGAAGGGCCGGTCCTTCAACAGCATCTTGAAGCCGTTGTAGTCCGGCGGATTGTGGCTGCCGGTGATCATCACCCCGCCGTCGGCCCCAAGCTCCGACACCGAGAAATACAGCATCCCCGTCGAGCCAAGCCCGATCCGGATCGCCTCGCAGCCGGTCGCCATCAGCCCCTCGACGAGCGCCCGCTCCAGCCGCGGCGAGCTGTGGCGCCCGTCATAGCCGACGCACACCTTCGTGCCCCCGGCACGCCGCACAACCGTCCCGAAACCGCGCCCGATCGCGTGCGCATCCTGCTCGCCAAGCGTCTCGCCGATGATTCCGCGGATGTCATATTCGCGCAAGCTGGTCGGGTGGAAATCGTGGTTCTGCATCATCTTGCCCCTCAACGCTCGGTTTCCGACACCGTCATGCCGCATCGCAACAACCAGCCCAAAGGCCATAGAAAGGCGGCCGCGCAGCCGTCAACCGCACACAGGGCCTAACGCCCGTTAACCAACCGATCCGGAAAACGCTTCAGCCGTCGGCCTTCATCTGGCCCAGCAGCAGGTCGCGCGCCGCATTCACCCGCCGCGCAAGCTCGGCCGTTCCACCACGGTCCGGGTGAACCTGCGCAATCAGCCGCCGATGCGCCGCATTGATCTCCTCGGCGTTTGCGTTCAGCCCTACGCCCAGCAGCTGGCGCGCCTCGATCTCGTCCATCGGCCGCACCGCCACCCGGGCCCGCATCCAGCCGGCATAGGCAAGTGCCGCCGTCGCCCCGCCCATCGCCAGGCCCGGCACCGTCTGCCCCCGCACCAGCATCCAGATCGTCAGGCCTGCGCCTGCCGCGACACCCAGCTTGCGCCCGGCGTCGGCGCCCAGATGCCCGCTCCACCACAGCCAGCCCACAAGGGCGACTGCAACAAGTCCCAGCAGTGCCATCAGGCGGCGGCTTGCCTGCCCGCCGCCAGCGGCAGCTGCAGCGCCGCGATCAATTCCCGCAGCTCGGCGCGCGCCGCCACATGGCTCATCGAGGCTTCCTCGACATGCGCCATGTCGAGCAGGGTCAGCCCCCGCGGGAACAGCTCGCGATAGATCACCCGCTCCGAAAGGCCGGGCGCCACGCGAAAGCCGATGCGCTTCGACAGTTCCTCCAGTGCGGTCCCCACCCGCTTGCGGTTGCGCGCCTCCAGCGTCGAAAGCCGGTTCCGCACGACCACCCAGTCAACCGTCCCGCCGTCGCTCTTCGCCCGCTCCTGTCGGGCCTTCCACACCAGCTCCGAATAAAAGCTCGGCCGCACCACCTTGTAGGTCTCGGCATCCACCTGCCCCAGCAGGTCGAAATCGATGAAGCTGTCGTTGATCGGCGTGATCAGCGTGTCCGCGCGCGCAATCGCCGCCCGCCCGATCTCGCTGTCCCGTCCCGGCGTGTCGATCACAACCGCGTCGAGGTCGCTCTTCACCAGCGCATCCAGCGCGCCGTTGGACCCGTCGCCCAGCACCGTCACGGGCACCTGCGACAGGTCCAGCCCCTGCCGCTCGGACCAGTTCTTGCGGTTCTCGAAATAGCGCGCCGTCGTCTGCTGCCGATGGTCGAGATCGGCAACCGCAAGCCGCAGCCCGCTCTGCGAAAGCGCCATGGCAATGTGCACGGCGGTGGTCGACTTGCCCGACCCGCCCTTCTCGTTCCCCAGCACGATGACATGCGGACCCTTCCGCACGCCACGCCCAGACCCCATCCCTGGGAGACCCGTGATTGACATTCCGCCCTGCCTCCGGCGATGGCCGGCCCTGCGCCGGCGTTTCCCGATTGCCTCATGCGGTCAGAGGCGGGCTCTCGTCAATGAAGCGCAAACTCGTACAAGGAAACACATGGATACGGCACGGACGGTGGTGGCCCTCAGGGCAAGGATTCGCAGCTGGCGCGCCGCCGGAGACCGAATCGCCCTCGTCCCCACCATGGGCGCATTGCACCAGGGCCATCTCTCGCTGGTCGATATCGGCCGCCGTCGCGCCCATCGCGTGATCGCCAGCATCTTCGTCAACCCGAAGCAGTTCGGCGCCAACGAAGATCTCGACCGCTACCCCAGGCAAGAGGCCGCCGATGCCGAGCTGCTGCGAAAGGCCGGTTGCGACCTCCTGTTCCTGCCGCCCGCCGAAGCCGTCTACCCCAGGGGCTATGCCACCACCGTCAGCGTTGCCGGCCTCGACCGCCCCATGGAGGGCGCCACCCGCCCCGGCCACTTCGACGGCGTTGCAACCGTCGTTACCAAGCTCCTCCTGATGGCCTTCCCCGATGTCGCCATCTTCGGCGAGAAGGACTGGCAGCAGCTCGCCATCATCCGCCGCCTCGCCGCCGACCTCAACATCCCGGCCGAGATCGTGGGCGCCCCGATCATCCGCGAGGCCGACGGCCTCGCCATGAGCTCGCGCAACGCCTATCTGTCGCCCCAGCACAGGGCGATCGCCGGCGCCCTCTTCCGAACCCTCCAGGCCACGGCCGCCACCCTCAGCAGCGGCGCCTCGGTGCCCGACACGCTGTCGGCCGCCCGCGCGGCGCTCCAGTCCGCCGGCTTCGCAGTCGATTATCTCCTGCTCGCCGACGAACAGACGCTTGCACCCATGGACCGCGCTCTCCCGGGCGGCCGCCTGTTCGCTGCCGCCCGCCTGGGCTCCACCCGCCTCCTCGACAACCTGCCGGTGCTCCCCGCATGACCAGTCATCCGTTCCAGATCGTGGATGTCTTCACCGACCGCCCGCTCGCCGGCAACCAGCTCGCCGTCGTCACCGATGCGCGGGGCCTCGACGCGCCGAAGATGCAGGCGATCGCCCGCGAGTTCAATTTCGCCGAGACCAGCTTCCTCCTGCCCCCCGCGGATCCCGCCAACGACGCCGAGGTCCGAATCTTCACGCCCGAGGAAGAGATGCCCTTCGCCGGCCATCCCAATGTCGGCACCGCCTTCGTCGCCGCGCGGCTCGGCACCCTGTTCGGCAAGCCCGTCGGCGACCAGCTGCGCTTCGAGGAGAAGGCCGGCCTCGTCCGGCTCGAGCTGCTCCGCCGGCAGGGCGCCGTCACCGGGGCCCGCTGCCGCGCCCCGCGCGCCCTTGCGATCGGCGCCGGCGTCGAACCCCGCACCGTCGCCGAACTCGCAGGCCTCGCCGAATCCGACATCCTCACCGGCCGCTTCGGCCCCTGCTTCGCATCCGTCGGCGCCGAATTCCTGCTCGCCGAAGTGACGGCGCACGCCCTCGAACGCGCCCGCCCCGTCGCATCCGCCTTCCAGGCCCATGAAGGCCGCATCGGCCAGTCCGCCGGCCTGCTCGGCCTCCACCTCCACAGCCGCGATCCCAACGATCCCACCCGCCTCGACGTCCGCATGTTCGCGCCGCTTGCCGGCGTCCCCGAAGATCCGGCCACCGGCAGCGCGGCCGCAGCGCTCGGCGCCTTCCTCAACAGCCTCTCGCCGGCAGAGACCCGATTCACCCTCAGCCAGGGCCGCCACATCGGCCGGCCCTCCAGCATCGCCGTCGACGCCTCCGCGCACGATGTCTGGATCGGCGGCGCCTGTGCCTTCTTCGCCGAGGGCACGCTCGGCACCCCATGAGCCTGTCGGACGCCCGCACAGACCCTCTGGCCCGCGCCCGGGCAAGGGCCGAAGCCCACAGCCCCTTCCTGCGCGGCCTGATCCGCCGCGAGGACGATCTCCTCGCCCGGATGGACGACCAGGGCTTCGACTCCGCCCTCGAAACCGCGCTCGCCCGCCTCGACCCCGCAGACCCTTCCCCGTCGCTCCGCCAGGCCCGCGCCGGCGTCGCCCTCACGGTGGCGCTTGCCGACCTCTCGGGCGCATGGCCGCTCGAGCAGGTCACGACCGCCCTCACCCGCTTTGCCGACACCGCACTCGATTTCGCGATCCAAGCGGCCTTCGCCGATCGCGGCCACACCCCCCGCGGCCTCGCCGCCCTTGCGCTGGGCAAGATGGGCAGCCACGAGCTCAACTACTCCTCCGACATCGACCTCATCTTCCTCCACGATCCCGATAGCTTGCCGCGCCGCGACGACGAGGACCCGACCGAAGCCGCCGTCCGCCTCGTCCGCCGCATCGTCACCCTGCTCTCCGAACGCACGGCAGACGGCTATGCCCTGCGCGTCGACCTCCGCCTCAGGCCAGATCCCGACAGCACCCCCTCCTCGCTCCCCGTCGGCGCTGCCGAACACTATTACCAGTCGCAGGCGCTCGCCTGGGAGCGCTCGGCCTTCATCCGCGCCCGCGCCGCAGCCGGCGACCTCGCACTCGGCCGCAGCTTCCTCGCCGCAATCCAGCCCTTCATCTGGCGCCGCAGCCTCGATTACTCCGCACTCGCCGAAATCCGCGAGGTCAGCCACCAGATCCGCGACCATTTCGACGAAGTCCAGGCACTCGGCCCCGGCTTCGATCTCAAGCGCGGCCGCGGCGGAATCCGCGAATGCGAATTCTACGCTCAGGTCCACCAGATGATCTTCGGCGGCCGCGACCCCTCGCTCCGCCCGGGCGCCACCCTCGACGCGCTTGCGGCCCTCGCCGCCGCAGGCCGCATACCCGAACCCGACGCCCGCCTGCTGGCAGACGCCTATCGCCACCACCGCACCCTCGAACACCGCATCCAGATGGTCGCAGACCAGCAGACCCACGCAATCCCCAGGCTCGCGCCCGAGCGCGCCCAGGTCGCCGGCCTCATGGGCGCCGCCTCCTGGCGCGCCGTCGAATCCGATCTCGCCCCGCGCCTCAAGGCCGTCGCCCGCCTCTACGACCGCCTGCTCGAAACCGGCGAAGGCCAGCGCGGCCCCCGCCTGCCGCAGGACAGCGCATCGATCCAGGCCTGGGCCGGCGCAGCCCGCATCAAGGACCCGCAGCTCCTCGCCAACCTCACCGAAGGCTGGCGCTCGGGCCGCCCCCGCTCGCTCCGCGCCCCCGAAGCTGCCCGCGCCTTCGAACAGGTGATCCCCCCACTCCTCCAAAGCATCGCGACAGGCCGAACAGGCCGCGAGGCCCTGCTCCGCCTCGACCAGCTCATCACCGCGCTCCCGTCCGGCGTCCAGTTCTGGCGCCTGCTCGCCGCCCACCCTGCCCTCCTGAAGGTCGTCGGCCGCCTCCTCACCACCACGCCGCTCCTCGCCGATGCGCTCGCCCGCCGCCCCAGCCTGCTCGACGTGCTGCTCGAACCCGCAAGCCCGCTTCCCGACATCGCAGCAGCGTCTGCCGAACTCGAAAACCTCTGCCGCGGCCTCGACGGCGAACAGCTGCTCGACCGCGTCCGCATCTGGACAGCCGAACGCCGCTTCGCACTCGGCGTCCAGCTGATCGACGGCACCGTCACCCCGGCAGACGCAAGCCGCGAACTCTCGCTCATGGCTGAAGCCGCCGTCACCCTGCTGGCCCGCACCACCACGGCCGAGTTCACCGCCCGCCACGGCGAGATCCCGGGCGGCCGCCTCCTGCCTCTTGCGCTCGGCCGCTTCGGCGGCGGCCAGCTCACCGCCCAGTCGGATCTCGATCTCGTCTTCCTCTTCACCGGCAGCTACGAGGCGCTCTCCACCGGCACCCCGCCGCTCTCTGCCAGCGCCTGGTTCAATCGCCTCGTCCCCCGCCTCGTCGCAGCCCTCACCGTCCCCACAGCGGCAGGCCCCCTCTACGAGGTCGACACGCGTCTTCGCCCGTCCGGCGCCGACGGCCTGCTCGCCGTCAGCCTCGACAGCTTCATTCGCTACCAGCAGTCCGATGCCGGAATCTGGGAACAGATGGCCCTCACCCGCGCCCGCCCAATCGCCTGCGAGGCCAGCGACGCAGCGCTGGCCCAGGCCGCGATCGACAGCCTGGTCGCCACCCCGCGCGACGCCGGCCATGTCCGCCGCGAAGCCGCCGAAATGCGCCGCCACATGGCCCGCCACAAGCCGCAAGCCGGCCCCTTCGACGTCAAGCTGATGAAGGGCGGCCTGGTCGACATCGAATTCATCGTCGCGACCCGCGCCCTCCTCGCCGGCGCGCCGGTCCCCGCCGACCTCGAGGCCGCAGCCGCCCTCCACGCCCCCGAACTCGTCGAGCCCGCCCGGCTGATGAACGCCATCCTCGTCATGCTCCGCCTCATCCAGCCGCACGACGCAGCTGCCGCCCCCGATGCAGCCGCCGGCGCCCTTCTCGCCCGCGCCTGCGGCAAGCCGGGCCTTGCCAGCCTCAAGGCCGATCTTTCACAAGCCCGTGGCACAGTCACCCGCCTCTGGGCCGAAACCTTTCCCAAAGGAGACACATGATGAGCCTCGACATCGGAAGCCCCGCCCCCGCCTTCACGCTCGAAACCCCCGAAGGCCCCGTCAGCCTGTCCGACTTCGCCGGGCAGAAGCTCGTCCTCTACTTCTACCCCAAGGACGACACCTCGGGCTGCACCGCCGAGGCAATCGCCTTCTCGGGCCTCGCCGACGATTTCCGCCACAGCGGCACCACCGTCATCGGCATCAGCAAGGATTCGGTCGCCAGCCACAGGAAATTCGCCACCAAGCACAACCTAACCGTCAAGCTGGCGGCAGACCCCGAAGGCGGCACGGTCGAAGCCTATGGCGCCTGGGTCGAAAAGAGCATGTACGGCAAGAAATACATGGGGATCGACCGCTCCACCTTCCTGATCGGCCCCGCTGGCAAGATCGCCGCCCTGTGGCGCAAGGTGAAGGTGCCCGGCCACGCCGACGAGGTGCTCAAGGCGGCAAAGGCGCTCTGACTCCGATGGAAACGCTGCGGGCGGGCACGGTCGCCGTCCTGCTGACGGCAGAGGCGGATGCAAAGGCTTCGGCCGCCCGCAGCCTCGCGGCGCGCTGGGCGGCCGGTGCCATCGCGCTGTCCGCCGACGGCCCGGAAATGCCCGACCGCCCGGCCCGCCCGCCAAGGCCCGAACTGCTGCCCCCCGGCGCCATGCCCAGGCGCGGCAAGGCCGGCTCGGCGCGCGCCCGCTTCGCGCTCCTCCACGCGCTCGCCCATATCGAGCTCAACGCCATCGACCTCGCCATCGACATGGCAGGCCGCTGGGGCCCCGCCATGCCGCCGGCCTTCACGACCGACTGGCTGCGGATCGCCGACGAGGAAGCCCAGCACTTCACCCTCCTTGAGGGCCTGCTCGCAGACAGCGGGGGGCGCTACGGCGATCTCCCCGCCCACGACGGCCTGTGGGAAGCCGCCGAGGCGACGGCACACGATCTCGAAGCCCGGCTCGCCATCGTCCCCCAGGTCCTCGAAGCCCGCGGGCTCGACGTCACGCCCGCGATGATCGAACGGTTCGATGCACTCGGCGACACGGCAGCAGCCGATGTGCTGCGGCGCATCCTCACCGACGAGATCACCCATGTGGAAGCCGGCAATCGCTGGTTCCGCAAACTATGTGCCGAATCAGTGTCAGAACCCGGCGAACGCTTCCGCAGTCTCGTCGCCACCCACTTCCGGGGCGCCGTTAAGCCTCCGTTCAACGTTTCGGCGCGGCGTCAGGCCGGTCTGACGATGGATTGGTACAGTTCGCTTGGCCTCGCCGTTCCTGCCTCTAAACGGTAACCATCCGCAATCGGAACCCGGCCCCGGGCCCGGCGGCGGATCCTTTGAGAGTAACGGACTGCAACCATAACGAGGAAGTTGCCGGCATGTTCCGCCGGTCGTCGCGAGGGGTCGAAAGAGGCAGATGCAGCAAATGGCAACCCGTGCTCTCGAGCGCGCAAGCTCCTTTGTGCATTCGCGCTTTCCCGAACGGCGGATTGTCATCGAATCGCATGGCGGGTCGACTGGCAGGCAACGCTCGATCAGAATCGGGACGCACGCACAGCTCATGGGACTTGGCACTGCAGCAATGATCGCCGGATGGATGACGGTGTCCACCGTCTCCGGCCAGAACGCCGAACAGGCCGCCGATCAAAAGGCGCAGGCCGAACTCGCCCGCATGGCTGCCCAGGTCCAGGCGCTGAAGGCCGACACCGCTGCGCTCAAGGGCACGGTTGCCACCACCGCCGAACGCATCGAAGCCCGCCAGCAGTTCCTCGATGCCCTCCTCACCGGCCGCGCCAGGGGCAATGACCTCGCCGGCCTGCTGCCGCGCACCACCCGCCGCGTCAGCGCCGACGTCGCCGCCAACGCCGGCGTCCTCGCGCCCTTCGCCGCCCTTGAGCAAAAGCAGCTCGCCCTTGTCGACAAGGCCGCCGCCACGGCCGAAACCCGCATCAAGGATGCCGAGGCCCTGATCGGCCGGCTCGGCCTCAACCCGGGCCGCTTCATGGCACAGAGCTTCGCCCGCACCGGCACCGGCTTCACCCGCACCGGCCTCGGCGGCCCCTATGTCCCGGCATCGGATGGCGCAGCCGGCGCAGACCCCAAGTTCGCCGAGCTCTTCGTCAACTGGCAGCGCGTCGAGCAGCTCGAGGATGCGATGGCCTCGCTCCCCTCCTTCGTGCCGGCGCGATCCTACACCCTCACCTCCAGCTTCGGCTTCCGCTACGATCCCTTCCACGGCCGCGGTGCCCAGCATGCGGGCCTCGACATGGCCGGTGCCCACGGCGAACCCATCTATGCCGCCGCCGCCGGGCGCGTGGTCCGCGCCGAACGCTACGGCGCCTATGGCAACACGGTCGACATCGACCATGGCCGCGGCATCCTCACCCGCTATGCCCACCTCTCCTCGATCAATGTCTCCGTCGGTGACCGTGTCGACATGGGCGAGCGGATCGCAGGCATGGGGTCGACCGGCCGCTCGACGGGCACCCACCTCCACTACGAGGTCCGGATCGACGGCCAGCCGGTGAACCCGCGCCCCTTCATCGAATCCTCCCGCTTCCTGCTCGCCTACCAGCAGGACAGCATGGGCCCGGATCTCCCCGCCGCGCAGTAGTCGCAGCGCCGGAACCGCCGAACTGCCACTTGCAGCAGACCCCGGCTCCGCCTACCTCAGGCACATGGCCGAAGCCGACATCGCCCTCACCCCTGCGGCCGCCGCCCGCGTCGCCGCAATCGCCGCGCGCCAGGGCCGGGAAACCGCGCGCCTGCGCCTCTCCGTCGACGGCGGCGGCTGCGCCGGCTTCCAGTACCGCTTCGAACTGGCCGAGGCACCTGCAGCCGACGACATCGAGGTGCTGACCGACGGCGTCGGCCTCCTGGTCGACAGCATCAGCCTGCCCCTCGTTGCCGGCTCGGTGGTGGACTTTGTCGAAAATCTCGGCGGCGCCGCCTTCCAGGTCCGCAACCCCAACGCCGCCTCCAACTGCGGCTGCGGCACCTCCTTCTCCGTCTGACACCCGTCAGACCCGCCGCACCCGTGAAGCTCGCCACCTTCAACGTGAACGGCATCGGCGCACGCCTGCCGCGGCTTCTGGAATGGCTGGCAGAGGCACGGCCCGACGTCGTGGGCCTGCAGGAAATCAAGACCCAGACGGAAAGCTTCCCGATGACGGCGATCGAGGACGCCGGCTACCATGCCCTCGTCCACGGTCAGAAGGGCTTCAACGGCGTCGCCATCCTGTCCCGCGAACCGGCCGAGGAAGTCCAGCGCGCGCTGCCGGGTGACGAAGAGGACGTGCAGTCCCGCTGGATCGAGGCGCGCATCGGCGGCATCCACTTCGCCTGCCTCTACCTCCCCAACGGCAACCCCGTGCCCGGCCCCAAGTTCGACTACAAGCTCGCCTGGATGGACCGCCTCGCCGCCCGCGCAGCCGAGCTGATGGCCACGCAGGAACCGGTGGTGCTCGCCGGTGACTGGAACGTCTGCCCGACAGACCTCGACGTCGCCCGCCCCGACATCATGGCCGGCGATGCCCTGCTGCAGCCCGAAAGCCGCAGCCGCTTCCGCGCGCTTGTCGCCCAGGGCTGGACAGACGCGATCCGCGCGCGGCTGCCGCACACGCCCTGCTACAGCTTCTGGGACTATCAGGCCGGCGCCTGGGCAAAGAACTGGGGCCTCAGGATCGACCATCTGCTGCTGTCCCCCGCCGCGGCCGACCGGCTTGTCGACGCCGGCATCGACCGCGCAGTCCGCGGCGCCGAACGCGCCAGCGACCATGTCCCTGTCTGGGTCGAACTCGGCACAGCCTGACAGGCTCCCGGGCAAGCAGGCGGCCCGGCGCCATCCGCCCCGCACAGGCGCCCGCCAAACACAGGCCAGCCACGCAGGCAGCCATCCCAAGGCCAGCAGCAGCCGCCATCGCGCAGGGCCAGGTCACATCCGGTTGTCGGGTGGGAAGTCCCTCGGGCTTCGCTTCGGCAAGTTCGGTGACGGTGGCGTCCGCAGGGTCGGAAATCGGACGCCACCGTCACCTCCGTCATGCCCGGGGGAGGGCCCGGACGTGCCGTGACTTGAGGGGCGGTCAGTCGGGTTTCCCCGCTGGCCATGCACACCTTATGGGTCGGCCGATCGCCGGCGGACAATATCGGACGATTCATATATCAATGATTGATATGTCCGATTCCAATGAATTCAATAATTTAAGCGCTATTTCAGTCCGGATTCCGCAAAACTGACATAGCCTTTCCGACCGATCACAAGGTGGTCGACCAGCTCAACATCGATCGCTTCCAGTGCGCGCCGCACCTTTCGGGTGATCTGCAGGTCATCGGCCGAGGGCTGCGGATCGCCCGACGGATGGTTGTGGACCAGGATGGCCCCCGATGCCGAAAGCTCGAGGCACCGTCGCGCGATTTCGCGGGGGTACACATGCGCCGCCCTCGCCGTGCCGGTCCCCAGTATCTCGATCCGGATCAGCCTGCGCCCGGCATCCAGAAACGCAACCCGCACCTGTTCCACCGGCAGATAGGCCATTTCGCTGAACATGGCCTCTGCCAGCGCAGGCCCGCCCTGCACCGGAAGCCGTTCGGTCGCCCGCCGCTCCAGCACCACGCCGATGGTCTCGCGGATTAGGTTCAGGATGGCGATCCCGTTCGAATCCGCACCCAACTGTCGCAATCGCTCCTCGCTCGCCGCCAGCACCGACCCAAGCGACCCCTGCTCCTCGATCAGCCGGTCCGCCAGCCGCGGCATGGACTGGCCGGCCGCCAGCAGGCGCATCAGCAGCCACCGGTCGCGCGGCTGTTCCGTGCAGGTGGCCTGCAGCAGATCGCCCGCCAGCAGGGAAGCCCGCTCAGCCGCGGCCATGGTTCCGATGTCCTTCCAGCAGGGTCCCGACCAGCAGCGACGTCATCACGGCATAGGACCAGATCGCCAGTGTCTCCGCATAGGCCGCCGGCACCATGGAGCCGGACTTGGCCGCCGCGAAATGCCCGGCCAGGGTGCAGAGCTGAAATCCGGCAGCCCAGATCGGCCAGAAGGCCCGCGACCGAAGTGCAATCGCACCTAGCGTCGCGAACAGCCCGAGGTCGACAAGGACAAGGGACAACTCCGGGCCATCGAAGTGCCGCGCACTGACAATCGGGGACAGGATCGCTGCAACGGCGATTGCGCCGGCTGCCAGCCGCTCATCCTGCCCGCCGCGCCACGCGGCGGTTCCGCAAATGGCTATCAGCGCCGCCGCAAAGAGGTAGTCAAAGAGCGCCACGTCAACCTCCAGGCAGGCCGCGCAACCACGGCCCGAAGGCCCGGCGTGTACCCCATCGGGGCAGGATGGGGGCGGCAGGCCGCCCCCGCAACCCCGTCACGCAACCCGCTGGCTCTCCACGAGCGTCAGCGATGCACCGGGGTTCAGACGGGCTTCCTTCGGAGGATAGTCCGGCTTGCCGAACGCACCGAAATTCATCGGGATGCCGAACTGGTCGCGAACCTCGGCCAGCGCATCATGCGCCTTCACCATCGCTTCACGGGCGGTGCTCAGCGCGGTCAGCGCGGCAACGGCCTGCGCCATCGCATCCTGCCCCACACAGGCGGCAAACTTCGCATCCTGGCGGGCGACCGGCATCTGCGCGACAAAGGTCGCGACCTGCGTCAGCGCCGCATCGATGGCGGTCTCGGATGCGCAGAGCGACTGGGCAACCTGAATGGCGACTTCACGGCGGTGCTTGGGCATAACGGGTCTCCTGCCATCGCCGGAACACCGGGATGGACGCTAAAATTGGGAAAATGGGTGGAAACGTCAGGACCGGAGAAGGGTAAGCGCTTCGATTCCGGTCAGAAAAACACCAAAGGCCAGCATCGCAAGGATCGTCACGACCAGGATGCCACCAACACGCTGGGCAGGGCTCAGGTCATTGGCGCCTCCCCACAAACGGAGGAGCGGACGCCGGACAGCAAGATCGCCCGCGGGCAAGGCCGTCCAGACGGCACTGTCAGCGACGACATTGGCTCCGTCCGCACGCCCCGCAGCTGCCGCGAACAGCGGAACCGGGCCGACCGGCGAGCCGACCACAAGGTCGCGCTCCGCGGTGTGGCCGAGGTCCTGCACGCCGTCTTGGGCGCCATCTGATTCGTGCTGTCGGGCTGCGTCGTCATGCCCTGCACTGTCCGCCGCACGGTCTGCTGTCACAATCCGCGGCGATTGATATGCGAACGGCTGATAGCCCTCCGCCTGCATCGCCGCACGATAGATGATCGCGGCTTCGCGCCGGCTCGTCACACCCAGCGTCTGGATCGCTGCCCGAAGCCGCGCATCCACCGTGTGCCGCGATATCCCGAGCTGCCGGGCAATCTCCTTCGACGTCGCATGGTCATTGACCAAAAACAGGCATTCGCGCTGCCCGGCGGTAAGCCGCGCAACCCGGGATGCGAGATCCACGTCCGACATGCGTCCTGACGCCACGAGATCCTTCCTGCAGAATGACGACTCAACAGGGGGGGAATCCACCCCCCGGGGGAGTTGACTGAATATCACCTGCCAAAGGCAGGGGCCATAGACTCGTTAACAGCTGCAGGCGCGATTCGCCTGCAAAACAGGCTCACAGGTCGCGTTCGTAGATGCGATACGTCTTCTCGACATGCGAATCGATGGCGTTCGCGATCGAAATCATCGGTCCATTGTCGTCCAGAATCCAGCCGATCTCGGCGAATCGGGCATGGTTCAGCGGAACGGCCGCCCGCCGGATCTGTTCGATCATCATGAAGGCGACAAGGGATGCGGTCCGCGTCCCCTGCAGCTTCGGCAGCACGCCCATCAGGGGAACCCGAAACCACGTCGTCCGCGGCTGCCGCAGCCGCCACAACAGCTTTGCCCAGCCGAACGGAAACAGCCGCCCATTGAGGTCCAGAGTCAATTCGTTGATATCCGGCAGCGTGATCATGAAGGCCACCGGCTCGCCTTCATACTCGGCGATCCGCACCAGATGCGGATAGACGATCGGCTTCAGCTTCTTCCCCACAAACGCGACTTCCGCGTCCGTCAGCGGCACGAAGCCCCAATTCTGTCCCCACGCCTGGTTCAGGATGTCGAGGATGATCTTCGCCTCCTCGTCGAAGCGCTTCAGGTCCACCTCGCGAATGCGGATCTTCGGGTTGCGCTCGCCCAGCGCCACGATCCGGTTCACCGTCTCCGGGAACCCCTTCTCCACCCCAACCGTCCAGGTGTGCAGGTCCTTCACGCCCGCATAGCCCGCGGCCAGCACATGGGCGGCCATCCACGGCAGATGGTGCCCCATCATCACCCGCGGCGGCGTGTCGAAGCCCGAAACCAGCAGCCCGGGCTCGTCCCAGATCGACAGGCTGATCGGCCCCTGCGCACGCGTCATGCCCTGCGCGCGCAGCCAGTCCTCGGCAGCTGCAACCAGAGCTGCGGACACCTCGGCATCGTCGATGCAGTCGAAAAAGCCCCACTGCCCCAGGCCCGGCCGCCTCTCCTGCACCAGCTCGCACACCTGTGCCGAAATCCGCCCGACCACCCGGCCGTCCCGCCGCGCCAGAAAGAAGGCGGCCTTGCCATGCAGGAACCAGGGGTTGCTCTTTGCCCCTCCGATCAGCGCATGCACCTCGCTCTTCAGCGGCGGCCGCCACATCGGGTCGTCGGCAAACAGCGTCCAGGCAAGATCGACGAACTGGCGCCGGTCGGACTTCGTCACGACCGGCGCAATCTCCAGGCTCATCTCAGGCCGCGTCCCGCAATCGTCGGATCAGGCCACGTCCCGCAGCGCGAGCGTCAGGCCGCATCCCGGGTGGGCGCGCCGGCCCCGCCTGCACGCAGGTGCGTGGCATTTTCGTTCGCCGCAGCCGCACGCTTGCGCGGATGGCCCTTGGCAACCCCACCCGACATCGCCGACACCCACGGGTAGCTCTCGGCCACTTCGTCGGTGTAGCCCAGGTTGAACACCGTCTTCGACTTTGCGGGGCGCGCCTCGCGGTCATAGAAGGTGCCGAACAGCTTGTCCGGCCAGAAGCTGGTGATCCCGAAATTCCCGGACTCGTCGTGGAAATGGTGCGCCATGTGCCGCTTCTTCATCTCGGCGAGCCAGGGGTTCTTCGGCTTGTAGCTCAGGTGCTGGATGCAGTGCGCGAACTCGTAGAAGCAGGTCGTGATCAGGCCGGCAGCGAAGCAGACCGCAGCGCCGCCCACGCCACCGATCAGGTAGCCCACCGGAATGGTCGCGATCGCGATGGTCGGAAGCGTCGTGTACAGCGCGCCGAACAGCACTTCCAGGTGGTTGGGATCCTGGTGGTGATCGTAATGGATGCGCTTCCACGTCCGCGCGGTCAGCGGGCTCTTGTACATCCACTGGCCGTGCAGCACGAAGCGGTGCAGCAGGTACCAGACCGCCGGATAGGCGATCACCGCAAACACGGCGGCCGCCGCGCCCGCCAGCAATGACGGCGGGTTCCAGATGGCAACCGCAATCGCCAGCACAGCCAGCAGGATGTAGGCCTGGATCGCATAATACTGGAAATAGGCGACAACCAGGTCCTTCAGCGTCATGCGATCAAGGAAATGGTCGCGATTCCAGATGCCGGGCCGCTTCTGATGGTCAACGATCAACACACTGCTCCAATCTCTGTTGCCGTGCACATATTGATGCATTGCGGCGAATTTGCGGTGCGCTGTGGCGCAACCATGGCACGCCCGCCATGTGGTGTGCTGACGCGTTTTTGTGTGCCGCCTCCGGCGGCGTGTTCCGCGCATTGGCGCGGGCGGCCGGTCGGCCTTGCGGCCCCTGCGGGGCCGTTGGGCTTCGGCGCCCTACTCCTCCGTCCGGAACAGCAGGCTCTCGCCCACCAGCAGGAACAGCAGGAAGGGCGCCCAGGCCGCTGCCCAGGGCGGATAGGTGCCGAAATCGGCCATCGCCATCGCGAAATTGTCCGCCACGAAAAAGGCGAAACCCAGCGCCAGGCCCGCCACCGCCCGCACGAACAGCTTGCCCGATCGCGCCAGCCCGAAGGCCGCAACCGCGCCCAACAGCGGCATCAGCACCGCCGACAGCGGCCCGGAAATCTTGTGGTTCAGCTTGGCGACCAGCTGGTCCGTCGGCTTGCCGGCCGCATCCAGCGCCCGGATCGCAGGCGCAAGCTCCCAGAAGGGCAGATGGTCGGCATTCACCCCCAGCGTCGTGAACTGCTGCGGCGTCGCGCTGGAAATCATGTTCAGCTTGGGCAGCATATCCTGCCGTCCGGTCGCCACCTCGAACCGCCGCACCATGCTCAGCGTCCAGCCCCGCGAATCCGGCGTCGCCTCCGCCGCGCGGACGATCTCCACCAGCCGGTCGTCCTCCCGGTCATAGACGGTCACGTCCTTCAGCAGCGTCCCGGCGCCCTCGCCTTCCACCCCGGCCGCATGCCACAGGTCCGCGCCGGCCCGCACCCACACTTCCCGGCCCGACCGGTTCTCGGGCGGCAAGGGCTTGTACTCGGCCGCCTTCCACCGGTCGTACTCGTAATTCGCACGCACCAGGAACCGCTCGTTGAAGGCGAAGTTCACCATTGCGATCAGCAGGCCCGCCAGCATCAGCGGCGCCAGGATCTGGTGCGCACTGATCCCAGCCGCCTTGAAGATGGTGATCTCGCTGTTCTGGTTCAGCGTCATGAAGGTCAGCAGGGTCGCCAGCAGCACCGAAAAGGGCAGGAACAGCGCGATGATCTGCGGCGTCCGGATGCTCACATATTTCCAGATCTCGGCCTCGCCATTGCCCGGAACCGCAAGGATCCGCGCCGATTCCCCCAGCAGGTCCAGCTTCATCAGGATCAGCGTCAGGCCCGCCAGGAAGGCAAGCGTGCGCAGGATGAACATCCGCGCCGTGTACAGCGCAAGCGTGCGCGACGGGAAAAGCCGGTTCAGCATCATTCGGCAGCTTGTGCCGCGTTGCCCAGGTCCTCAGGCACCAGCCCGATCTTCTGCGCAGGCTTCTTCAGCCCCTTGAACAGCCCGCCCAGCTTCTTGAACAGCCGGTCCAGCGCCCCGATCGGCTGCCCGCCGGGCCTGTGCGCCAGCACATGATAGAACCACAGGCACAGCAGGGTGAACAGCAGGAAGGGCACCCACTGCGCCAGGAAGGGATCCACCCGCCCGATCGCGCCCATCCGCTCGCCATATTCCGAAATCTTGTGATAGGTCACAAGGATAACGACCGACAGGAACACCCCGATCGCCGAGGTCGACCGCTTGGGCGGCACCGCAAGCGCAACCGCCAGCAGCGGAAGCACGAACATCACCACCCACTGCACCGTCCGCCGGTGGAAGGCCGCCGCGGCCTTCATCCGGTCGGCCTCGCCCGTCTTCGGGTCGCGCATGAAATCCCACAGCTCCGGGATCGTGCGCTCCAGCGTTTCCGACCCGCGCGACCGGAAGCTCGTCATCGCCGGCAGGTCGACCGGCAGATCATGCTGCACGAAGGTCAGCACCCGCGGAGGCGCAGTCCCCGGCGCATCGTGCACCAGCGTCCCGTTCATCAGCCTCAGGATGATGATGTCGGGATCATCCGTCACCAGGAAGGTCCCGCGCGCCGCCGAAACCGCAAGGCTCCGTCCGTCGGTCTGCGCCGCCCGCACGAACACACCCCTCAGGTCCGCGCCCTGGTCGAAGCTCTGCTCCACCCGCAGCGTCGTGCGCTCGGCGATCCGCGTAAACTCGCCCACCTTGATGCTCGCCCCCAGCGCACCCGACCGCAGCTCGAACCGCAACCCTTCATAGGCGTAGCGCGAAACCGGCTGCAGGTAACCGACGATCCCGAAGTTGATCAGGGCAAACAGCGCCGCCAGCATGTAGGGGACCCGCAGCATCCGCCCATAGCCCACACCCACCGAGTTCAGCGCGTCGAGCTCCGACGACAGCGCCATCCGTCGGAATCCCAGCAGGATCCCCAGCGTCACGCCGATCGGAATCCCCAGCGACAGATACTCCGGAATCAGGTTCCCCAGCATCCGCCACACCACGCTCACCGGCCCGCCCTCGTTCACCACGAAGTCGAACAGGTTCAGCATCTTCTCCAGCAGCAGCAGCATGGCCGCGATCACCAGCGTGCCCACAAGCGGCACGATGATCAGCCGGAACAGATATCGGTCGACAGCAGTCAGAAGCGCCATGGCGCGCCCGCCTTAGCAGCAGCCGCACGCCGGCGCCATTGCGGCTTCCGCAGGCTGCCCCGTTGCTGTAGCCGCAGCCCATGTCGCTCACCGCAGTCCTGCTGGCAGCCGCCCTGTTCGGCCTGCCCGACGCCTGCGCCCCCGGTGCAGAGGGCCCGGCTGCCCGTGTCACCGTGCACGGCTTCAAGGACCGCGTCGGCAACCTGCGAATTGCAATCTACCCGGCCAATGATGCCGATTTCCTGGCGCCCGCCCGCTACGTCCAGCGTCTCGACACGCCCGTCACGCCCGAGGGCGAGATGACCGTGTGCGCCCCGGTCCCCACGCCCGGCGACCATGTCGTGGTCGCCCTTCACGACCGCGACTCCAACGGCAGGCTCAGCCCCTTCCGCGACGGCGCCGGCTTCTCGCGCAATCCCAGGCTCGGCCTCGCGAAGCCGAAGGTCGAGGCCGTGAAGGTCCGCCTCGATGGCATCACCCCGATGCGCATCCAGCTCAACTACCTCCAGGGCCTGGCGGTAAGGCCCGTGCCAGCGCCACGAAGTCGCTGACCGCCAGCGTTTCCGCCCGCCGGGTCGGGTCGATCCCCAGCTGCTCCAGCCCCTCCAGCGCACCCGGCACCCCTTTCAGCGACTGCCGCAGCATCTTGCGCCGCTGCCCGAAGGCCGCCGCCGTCACCCGCTCCAGGCGCCCGATCGGCACCGCCACCTCGGGCTTCCTGGGCACCAGCCGCACAACAGCGCTGTCCACCTTCGGAGCCGGCGTGAAGGCCCGCGCCGGCAGAACCATGTCGATCCGCACATCGGCCCGGTGCTGCGCCAGCACGGCAAGCCGCCCATAGGCCCCCGTGTCAGGCACGGCGACGATCCGCTCGGCCACCTCCTTCTGGAACATCAGCGTCGCCGAACGCCACCAGGCCGGCCAGGGCTCCAGCGTCAGCCAGCGTGTCAGCAGCACGGTCCCGATATTGTAGGGCAGGTTCGCCGCAATGTGCGCCCCCTCCCCTGCCAGCGCGCCGGCGTCCACCTTCAGCGCATCATCGTTCACGATGGTCAGCGCCCCGTCGGCCACAGCCGCCAGCCGCTCCAGGATCGGCAGCGCACGGCCGTCGCGTTCCACCGCAACCACCCGCGCACCCGCCTTCAGCAAGGCCCGCGACAGCCCGCCGGGCCCCGGCCCCACCTCATAGACCCTGTCGCCGGCCGCCAGCCCGATCCCCCGCACGATCCGGTCCAGCAGGTTCAGATCCAGCAGGAAATTCTGCCCAAGCGCCTTGTCGGCCCGCAGCCCGGCCGCCGAAATCTCGTCCCTCAGCGGCGGCAGCGCCGATATCCGCGCGGCCACCTCGCGCGCTTCGGCGCTCAAGCAGCCTGCCGCGCGCGTGCGCACTGCCCGGCAAGCGCAATCGCGGCGATCATCGCCCGCGGATTGGCCTCGCCCTTCCCGGCGATCCCGAACGCCGTCCCGTGGTCGGGCGAGGTGCGCAGCACCGGCAGCCCCAGCGTCATGTTCACGCCCGTGTCGAAGTACAGCGTCTTCAAGGGGATAAGCGCCTGGTCATGGTACATACAGATGGCCGCGTCATAGCCCGCGCGCGCAGCGGCATGGAACATCGTGTCGGGCGAATGCGGCCCCGTCACGTCGATCCCTTCCTCCCGCAGCTGGTGGATCGCGGGCAGGATCACGTCCAGCTCCTCGCGGCCCATCGTTCCGCCCTCGCCCGCATGCGGGTTCAGGCCGGCAACCGCCAGGCGCGGCGCCTCGATCCCGAAGTCCCGCGCCAGCCCGCGCGCAACGGTGCGCGCCCGGCTCACGATCAGTTCGGCGGTCAGCCCCTCGGCCACCTTCGCCAGCGGGCGGTGGATTGTCACCGGCACCGTCCGCAGGTCCGGCCCCACCATCATCATCGCCACATTCTCGGCCGCGACCCCGCAGCGCTCCGCCACGAACTCCGTCTGCCCCGGATGCCGGAACCCGATCGCATAGAGCTGGCTCTTGGCGACAGGCCCGGTCACCAGCCCGGAGGCCGCACCGGATCGCGCCAGCCCAACCGCCATCTCCACCGAATCGAGCGCGCAGCGCGCACCGGCCAGGTTCGGCACCCCGGGCTCGATGTCGCCCGGGTCATCCACCTGCAGCAGCGGCAACGCCTCGTCGAAGGTCTGCAGCGCGTCCTGCGGATGCGCGATCTGCACGATCGGCCCGGCCCACACCGCCTCCAGGCTGCGCCGGTCCCCGATCGCGAAGAAGGGCGGCAACAGATGCGCGGCGCGCACCGCCCAGGCCTTGGCGATCACCTCGGGCCCAACGCCCGCAGGGTCCCCAAGCGACACGGCAAGCGGCGCACACGGCACCGCGCCCTCGGCTGCTGCGATGCTTGCCACGTCAGCGATAGTCGATGACGGCGTCGCGCCGAAGGTCCCTCAGGTACCGCCGCGCTGCACTGTTCACCCGGGCATCGTTCATCTGCCCATACACCTGGTCAAAGCTCGGCATGCCCGCGCTCGCCGGCGGATCATCGCGCCCGCACAGCACCAGCACCCTCAGCCCATCCTGCGGAGACCCGAAGGCAGGCGTCGCAGCCCCGACCGGCATCTGCCCCAGGATCTGCTGCAGCTGCGGCGGCAGGTCGCCCATGCGCAGCTGGTCGTTCGACACGACCTCCGCCCCCAGCGCCTTCGCCACTTCGTCCGCCTTGCCGCAGCCACCCATGTTCCGCGTCCGGGCCTGCATATCCGCCGCCATCTTGCGCGCATCCGCCTCGCTCACCCCGGCCGGCAGCGCCTTCGTCAGCTGCTTCAGGCTCAGGATTGCGTTCGAAGGGTCCGCCATCATCATCTGGCGCTTGTCCACCACCGCGATGATGTTCACGCCACCGGGCACCGGCACCGGGTCCGAAACCGACCCGCGCGGCAACGCGCTCACGATGCCCTGCAGCGCCGGCGACAGCTGCTCGGCCCGCACCCAGCCGAGGTCACCCCCCAGCGCCGCGGTCGAGGCTTCGGAAAACTGCCGCGCATAGGCCACGAAGCTCGCCCCCTGGCGCACCTGCGCCACGATCCGGCCGGCATCCGCCATCACCTGCGGAAGCGTCTCGGGCGTCGCCGACAGGAAGATCTCGCCGACCCGATACTCGTCCTTGCCCTTCGATTCCTCCATCTTGCGGATCACCGCCTGGACCTCGTCGTCGCCCACGTTGATGAAGGGCTCCACCCGCCGCCGCAGCAGCCGGCTCCACGCCAGTTCCCCCCGGATCTGCTGCTTGATCGACGACGGCGACGACCCGTTGTCGCGCAGGAACTGCTCGAACGCATCGCGCGTCTGGCGGAAATTCTGCGCCACCCGGGCATAGGCCTGGTCCACCTCGGGCTCGGGCACCGTCACCTCGTGCTGCGCGGCTTCCTGGATCTGCAGCTTCTCGTCGATCAGGTTCCGCAGCACCTGCAGCCGAAGCACTTCGCGCTCCTGGTCCGAAATCTTGCCGCCATTGGCAATCAGCACCAGCGCAAGCCGGTGGTCGACATCGGTGTCGGTGATGATGTCGCCGTTCACGATCGCGGTCGCCTTGCGGACATTGGGGTCCACCTGGCCATAGACCGTCATGTCCGGCAGCTGCAGCGCAGCCGCCTGCCGTTGCGACATGGTCTGCTGGGCGCCGGCAAGCTGCTGCTGCGCGCCCGCCGGCGCAAGCGCGGCCAGCGCGGCAGCCGGCAGGGCAGCCAGCCACAGGCCGCCAAGGCGCGGCAGTCGATCCTTCATCCTCATCTGGGCGAAATGTTCCTGATCATCCATCTCGAAGGCAGTCGCATAGACCAGCCGTCCCGGCCTTGCCAGCGCCAAAGGCGCGGGCCAATTGAAACACGGCCAGCGCCAAAGGCGCGGGCCAATTGAAACACTGCCAGCACCAATGCCGCCGCGCGGCTGAACCATCGCTGAAAGATGGGTGCAACCGCCCGTGAGCCCAGGGTCTCAGCCCAGGTTCCTCAGCGCCAGCGTGAACAGGATCACATTGCCCTGCCGCTGGTTCGGTTGGTCGATATAGTTGCGCCGGATCGTCAGCGCGATGTTGAAACACTCGTCGGTGTAGCTCACGCCCACCCGCCCCCTGATCGGCTGCCACCCGTCATTCGTCGTCAGCGGGTCCTCGGCAGTCGAGGTCAGGTCGACAACGGCAGATCCGAACACCGCCCAGTATTTGCCGAACGCGACCCGCGCGCCGGCCCGGACCTCCTCGTGATCGGTCAGGTCCTCCAGCGCGATGTTGCGGTTGTACTTCAGATATCCGACCGAAAGAAATGTGCGCCGGCTGCCGATCGCAACGTCGGTCTCGTTCCGCCGGATCGCCAGGCTGTCCTTGTCCAGCCGCAGCCGCTGTGTCAGCTCGATGTAGCGCCCGAACCGGAACGACGCCCGCCCCACGAAGTCCGACAGGCGCCCGGCCAGCCCCGTCCCTTCCGGGAACAGGTCGCTGTCGCCGTCCAGCCGATAGCTCTGCCCGGCCTGCGCCGTCACCACCAGCCCGGGCCGTGCCCAGCGCCAGTCCGCGCCATAGGTGATCCGCGCGCCGCCCTCCCAGCGGTCGAACCCCGGAAAGCGGTTCAGCGCGAACAGGTTGGATTCCTCCAGGTCGACCGCCCGGCTGTCCTCGTTGGGAATCGTGTCGTTCGCGGTTGCATGGCTCGCCACGAACTGCACGCGGGGCGAAATGGTCTGCACGCCGCCCAGGAAACCGCCGGCAAAGGGCCATTCCACGTCCACCGCCGCCAGCGGGATCAGCCGCGCCGTCCAGCCGTCCCGCCCGGCATAGATCACGTCGTCCGCGTCCGCGGTGTCGCTCGCCGTGTACACATCCCCGCGGATCAGCCCGGTCAGCGTCACCCGCTGCCCCAGCGGCGTCAGCAGGCTGCGCTCCCACTGGGCCGACGCAAGCGCCCGGGCCATCGACTGCCCCTCGCGGCGATAGAGGCCAAGGCTGTTCATCTGCACGGTGATCCGCCCGCCCAGCGGCTGGGTCGGCAGCCGCCAGGTCAGGTCCACCAGCGGAAGCGCGATCGGCACCCGGTCATCGTCGGTGCCCGGCGCCAGATACTGGAACGCCCAGCCCCGCACGGAAAAATAGCGGTCCGGCTCGAACCGCTCCAGCGCATAGGTTGTGCGCAACCGGTTATCGAGGCTCACCTGGTAACGCCCGAGGAAGTTGTCGTCGTTCGTCAGCCGCGACGAAAAGCTCGACTGCCAGCCACCCCCGTGGACGATCCGGCCGCGCGCATCGAACGCGCCGCGGAACCGCGCATCGGTGGTCACGATCTCCGAGGTCAGCTCGTCGACCGACTGGCCCTTGGCATAGGTCGCCATCAGCCCCACCTGGATCGGCCCGCCCTCCAGCAGCTGCCGGTACTGAAGCCCGACCAGCGGCGCCACGTTGGTGAACACGTTTCCGGTGATCGTCAGGTCGCGGTCGGGCGCGATCGACCAGAAATAGGGGATGCGGATCTCGCCCCCCAGCTCGCGCGTGTAGCGGATGTCCGGCGACAGCAGGCCCGACTGGTTCCTGTCGAACCCGTCCGGGTGCGACAGCTTCGGCAGCGCCATCACCGGAACCCCGAACATCTCCAGCCGGGCGCCCGTGTAGAAGACCCGGCCACGCTCCGGGTCATGCACCACGCGCACCGCCTTCAGCTGCCAGACCGGCCGCTGCGGGCAGCCGGACTCGTCCACCACCTTGCAGGGGGAATAGGTCGCCTGATTGAGCGTGCTGAGATTGTTCTCCCGCACCCCCGTCTTCGCGGCCAGCCGGCTGCCGTCGGCCATCACCACCAGGATGTTGTCGACAGCCCCATCCCGCAGGCTCTCGGTCAGCTCGAAATCGTCGGCGACCGCGCGCGTCCCGTCGCCCGTGTCCAGCAGCACCTTGCCGCTCGCCGACACCCGGCCGGACCGCCGGTCATAGACCACCTTGTCCGCCGTCAGCTTCTTGCCCTCGCGGCGCACCAGCACATTGCCGGTTGCGGTGATGACATCCAGATTCTCGTCATACTCCAGTTGGTCGGCCTCGAACTCGACCATAGGGGCGGGCAGCGACGGGGCCGCGGCCGGCGGCCCCGGCTCTGCACCTTGCGCGGCTGCCGGCGTGTGCGCCAGCAGCGCCAGCGCCAGCACCAGCGGGGAGGCGCCGGACGCGCGGAAGGGGTGCAGGCGGCGGGGCATGGGCTGACGGCGGCTTTAGGCGGCGACCATGCGCCGTTCAAGCCGGCCCGGCCGCAACAGCCGCCGGCCCAGCGTCAAAACGGGATCACCCGGCCTTCGCGCGTGTATTTCAGATAGCCCACATTGGCCCCCAGCCGCCAGCCGGCCCCCAGCCGGATCGGCACCAGCACGATGTCGCCGCGCTGGTGATAGTTCGCCGAAACGCCGCCGATCAGATAGGCCTTGCCCTCGACAGCCGCGAACCGCTGGAAGAGCTCGTCCGTGTCGTGCAGGTTGTAGATCAGCGTGAAAGTCCGGGAGGCATCGCCGCCCACGTCGGGCCCGACGGAGGGCCCCGTCCAGAAGACCTCCCGCTCCCCTTCCACCTTGGAAAACAGCTTCCCCCGGCCATAGCGCAGGCCGACGATCAATGCCCCACTGCCTTCCCGCCCCACGATATAGGCGTTGGGCTTGCCGAGGTCGGCAAAGATCTTCTCGATCACCATGGCGACACCCTCCGTCGCCTCGCCGAACGCCCCGTCGGCCGCCGCCGTGATCTCGCCCATCTCGAAGACGGCCGCCTGCGCATCAGCCTTCAGGCTCCCGTCGCTCTTGGGCGCCGGCGTGGACGGGGCGGCAGGTGCCTGTGCCGGCACAGCAGCGGCCTCCTGCGCAAACAGGGCCGAAGGGGCAACGAAAGCCAGCAGGGCGGCAGCAATTCGGATCAGCATGCCCGCACCCTCGCACATCCCGCTGAATCCCGGCTGAATCACGCTTCCGCCACGACAGGGTTCCGAAGCACCGGAATGCCCGACACCTCCACCTCCACAACGTCGCCCGGCACCAGCCAGCGCGGCGGCACCCGCTTCTCGCCCACACCGCCGCAGGTGCCGGTCGCGATGATGTCGCCGGGCCTCAGTTCGGTGAAGCCCGAGACATAGCTGATCAGCGTCTCGGCATCGAACAGCATCAGCGAAATCGGCGTGTGCTGCAGCACCTCGCCATTCACCCGGGTCGTCAGCTCATGCGCCCGATAGTCCCCGAACGCCGCGGCCGGCACCAGCTCGGGCCCGATCGAGCCCGACCGGTCGAAATTCTTGCCCGCCGTGAACTGCGCCGTGTGCCGCTGCCAGTCCCGAACCGACCCGTCGAGGAACGGCGTCCAGCCGGCCACATGGCCCAGCGCCCTCTCGCGCGGAACATGCCGGCCCGCCGTCCCGATCACCAGCGCAAGCTCGCCCTCATAGTCCAGGCAGGCGCTGTTCGCCGGCTTCACGATCGCCTCGCCGGCGCGCACCAGCGACTGCGGCGTGCGCAGGAACAGCATCGGGTGGGGCCCGCTCTCGCCGCGCCCCATCTCGTCGCGGTGCGCCGCATAGTTCACCGCCGCACAGAAGATCCGCGCCGCGCCGTCGGGAAACCAGGTCATCGCAAATGCATCCTCTGTGCAGCCGTCAGCCGGATCAGCCCGCCGGCCACGGGAACAATCGCCTCGGGCGCCTGCCCCAGCGCATCGACGAACGCCCGGTCGTCGACCGAAAGGCCGCCTGCATAGGCGCCATAGGCCGGCAGCACCAGCCGGTCGCCCGCCAGCGCAAGGCAGGGCCGCGAAACCTGCCGCCCGGTCCTCAGCGGCAGCCGCACCTTCGGATGGAAATGCCCGCTGATCTCGGGCTCCGCACAGCCCGGCACGGCCTCGTGCCGCAACCACACGCCTGCCAGCAGCAGCTCCTCGACCACCCGGCCGCCCAGCACGCCCGCACTTGCGCCGTCATGGTTCCCGGTCACCCAGATCATCTCGGCCCGCGCGGTCAGCCGCCCCAGCAGCGCCCGCGCCGCCTCGGGCATCGACGCCGCGCCCGCCGAATCATGAAAACTGTCCCCCAGTGCCGCCACCGTCCGCGCCCCGGTCCGCTCCACCGCCGCGATCAGCCGCCCCAGCGTCTCCAGGCTGTCGTGCGGCGGCAGCAGCCAGCCCCGGCGGGCAAAGGCAGCCCCCTTCTCCAGGTGCAGGTCCGCCACCAGAAGCATATCCTGCTCCGGCCAGAACAGCGCACCGCAAGGCAGCACCTGCAGCGCGGTCCCGGCCAGGCGGAACGCCGGAATCGGGGGGAACGAAAGGGAAACATCGGTCACGCCCGGGCCACTGCCACCGCCGGCGCCAACAGGCAAGGCAGCCCCCTTCAGAAGCGCGTCAGCCAGCTGATCTCGCCCTGCACCCAGGTCGGCTCGCGGCCCGGCGTGTTCGGCCCGTTGCGCTGCACCCGGGCGCTCGCCTTCACGTCGCCGATCCGCGTCGGCCAGTTCACCCCGCCTTCCACTTGCACGATCTCCTCGCGGTTGCGGGAAATCCGGTAGCGCGGATCTTCGTTCACGTTCAGCACGATATGCCGCGCCGCCATGTTCCAGCGTCGGTTCTTCACGTCGGTCAGCGCCCAGTGCATCGTCATCGCCCGCGCGTCACCATCCAGCGAATGCCCCACCGGCCGCCGCCCATAGGTCCAGCCGTCGGTGTAGATGAAATTGTTGTAGGTCGATCCCGGATAGGCATTGCTCCCCATCAGCCGCCCAAGGAACTTCGCCGCCTGGCTGTCCACATATTCGAACCCGGCATCCAGCAACGCGCCCTTCTTGCCCACCGGCCCGGAAACCCCAGCCCCGATCTGCCGCGCGAACTGCTCGATCAGGATATTGTCCGCATCCTCCGCCGTCGTCGAAAAATGCAGCTTCAGCACCTGCCCCGTCGTCCCGATCGGCCGCCGATAACTCATGTCGAACCCGGCCAGCTGGTTCCCCGGCTCGTCCAGCGTGCCGGTGTTGTCGGCCTCCCCCAGCCCGATCAGCGCATTCACGATCGTGCCGAAGTCGCACGGCCGCCCTGATCCGCACAGCTGAAGCCCCCGCACCAGCCCGATCTCGAACCAGGGCGTCGGCTGGAACGCCAGCCGCATCCCCACCATCGCCGGATTGTCGAAGTCCCGTTCCTCGTCGGCCACACCCACGAACACATCCAGCGTCGTCGGCCCCAGCCAGCGCAGCACGGGAAAGTCGATGTTGAACGGCTCCAGCCGCCGAAAGCCCACCCGCGGCATCGGCCGCGCGCTGGTGGAAAACAGCATCGCCCCGTCCTGGCCCGCCCCCCACCAGGTGTCGAACCAGCCGCCATAAAAGGCCCAGTTCCCGCCCACCGTCAGAACCACATGGCTCGGATCGGGCGAGAAGCCGTTCTTCGCCTGCGTCGCCTCCTGCCGGTCGGTTCCCTCGCTCTGCCAGGTCCCCCCCCAGGTCACGTGCAGCGCCCCCAGGTCGTGCGAGGCCGAAACGCTCGCCTCCCCGGGATTGCGCGCCACCCGGTCGAACGTCCTGACCAGCGCAGCATCGTTGGTCGCCGACAGGCGCACCTCATAGGTCGATCGCTGGCCATAATGGTCCGACAGCGCCGCCACCCGCGCGACCGCAGCCCTCAGGTGCGGCGGCAGCGCGCCGTCCGCCTGCGCCGCCTCCAGCCCGCGGTTGATCTGCGCCCAGGGCAGCGGCCAGGCATCGATCGGCCCCTGGATATAGCCATGCGCCCGCAGCAGCTCCACATCGGTGCGCAGCCGCGCATCCCCCGCCGCTGCCCAGGGCGAGGCAAGTGCCGGCACTGCCATCACCAGCGC
>JAIXYT010000041.1 GCA_027490095.1 Sphingomonadales bacterium
CATCCGCTACGGCGTCACCGCCCTCGACGTGCCCGCAAACCAGGGTGGCGACCAGCTCGACCTCACCGCCACCCTCGCGTTCGACACCGCCAACGGCACAACAACCCCCATCACCGCCTCCGCCGGCGCCGATCTCGTGGCCCCCGGCCTCACCCTCACCAAGACCGCCGTGAAGACGGTGTCCGACACCGGCAGCTTCGCGGGCCTGCGCCCACCGGCCGCCCCCCTCTCGGGCACCGCCGGCGACATCTTCACCTACACCCTCACCGTCGCGCATGCGCCCGGCTCGACAGGCCCCGCCTATGATCTCGCCCTCGCAGACCTCGTGCCGCAGGGCCTGTCGCTCGTGCCGGGCTCGCTCGTCTCCAGCCTCCCGGGCGTCACGCTCGCCGCAACGCAGACCGGCCTCACCGCAAGCCTCCCCCAGCTTTTGCCGGGCGAAGGCTTCACCATCAGCTACCAGGCCCGCATCACCGACCAGACCGGCTACGACACCAGCCTGCCCAACCGGGCCCAGCTGGGCTGGGACGCACTCGCGGGCCCCGGCGGACGCGACGGCACCGCATCGGCCGCCGCAGCCGTCTTCCTGCAGGGCGGCGGCGACATCGTGAAGACGGTGATCGCCACCAGCAACCCCAACAGCGGCTCGGGTGCCTTCGAACCGAACGTCACAGACCTCACCATCGGCGAAGAGGTGACCACCCGGCTCACCGCCGTCCTTGCCGAGGGCACCACCCGCGTCGTCATCACCGACCGCCTCCCCGCAGGCCCCACCGGCGTCCTCGATCTCGTCACCCTCGGCCGCCCGGTCCTGGGCGCGAATGTCGTTGCCCAGAACCCGAACCCGACGCCGACCCTGCTCGACACCGACGGCGACGGCCGCCCCGACAGCTTCCGCTTCGATTTCGGCCAGGTGACGGTGCTGGGCGACAATGTGATCGACATCCGCGACACCATCAGCATCGACGTCACGGCCCGCGTGCCGGATGATCCCCGCAACGCCAGCGGCAACCGGCTGGTGGCCCCTGTCCTGCTCGATTTCGGAACCGGCACCGCCACGGCGTCCGTCCCGCTCGACATCGTCGAGCCGCAGCTTCTGGTCGACAAGACCGCGCTCACCCCCGACCGCTTCCTGGGCCAGACCGCCAGCTACGAGATCCGGGTCTTCCACGGCCCCAACTCGGTGGTCGCAGCCGACGTCACGGTCATCGACACGCTGGCACCCGGGCTCACCCTCGTGCCCGGCTCCCTCGTCGTCGTCTCGGCACCCCCGGGCATCCCCGTCACCATCAGCGGCACCACCGTCTCCGTGCCCCTGCTGCCGCTGGGCACCGAACTGGTGATCCGCTTCGACGCCACCATCGATTTCAGCGTCGACCCGACCGTCCCCCTCTCGAACACCGTCACCGTCAGCTACGACCAGGTTCCCGGCCCCGGCGGCCGGCCGGCCGTCACCGACGACACGGCAACCATCACCCTGCTTCCCGGCAACACGATCCGCCAGGAAGACCGCGCCGGCCAATGGCTCGACGAGCGCTTCGTCGAACGCCTTCCGCGGATCGACGGCATCTACGCCGGCACCGCCCAGCCGGGCACGCGGCTCATGCTGACGCTCGTCGATGCCGGCGGCGCGCCCGCCGGCACGGCCGCAGTCACGGCCGACACCGGTGGAAACTGGATTGCCCTCATGCCGTCCGCCCGCATGACCGAGCGCAGCGAATGGACCGACCGCACCGCCGACAGCCGGCTGTTCACAAACCTCGCCACCGACTTCGGCGAGGCCGACTGGGACAGCGATCGCAACGTGCGCATCGGTGCCTTCGTGGCCGATTCCGCCCACCGGCTGGAAATCGACCAGCTCTCCGCCGGGAACATCCAGCCGGACCAGCTGCTCGCCGACGCGCAGCCCAACAATCTCAGAACCTATTTCGCCCCCGCCTGGCGCGACGAGCTGTTCGTGGACCGGCCGCTCTCGGTCGGTCAGGTCTTCGAGGCCCTCGCCCAGGCCTCCGTCCGGCGCGACCTTGCCAGCGCTGCCGAGCCGCTCGGCTTTGCCATCAACCGCTTCAACGCCGATCTGCTGGCCGCGGCAAGCACCGTCGAAGGCCGCTAGACCAGCCCTTGCCGGCTCCGCCGGCCACTCAGATCCACAGCCGCAGCCGCACCCAGCGCACCACGGGCCGCACCGCCTGCCACCCCAGCGGCGCCCAGCCGCCGGAAACCCAGCCGGTTCCCGACATTCCGGCCCTCAGATCCGCGCTGTCATCCCGATCGATCGTCACCAGGGTCCGGAACACGTTGCGCCCGTCCACAACCTCGGCCAGCGGATAGACCCGGCTGACCGTGCCCCCCAGCCGCCCGAGCGGGCGGGACGCCAGCCGCATCGACACCCGGGAACCAGCCTGCACCCGGCCGACGTCGCTGTCCCCAACCAGAAGCTGCGCCCGATAGCCGCCCGGCGCTGCAATGCTGAACAGGCTTTCCCCACGCCCGACGGTCGCCCCGACCCTCTGGCGAAGGTCCTCGCCGTTCACCGTCCCGGCGATCGGCGCCTTCACCTCCGTTTCGGCAATGCGGTTTTCCAGCAGTGCCACCTGCCCGGACAGCTGGGCCAGTTTCAGCTGGGCCAGGCGCTCTGCCTCGACATCACCGTCCGCCCGCGCCGACGCAGCCTGGCTGCTGGCCGCCTGCAAGGCCGCCGCGGCCTCGTCGCGCTCGCGCGCCAGCCCGGCGGCATCGAACCGCACCAGCACAGCGCCGGCGGCAACCCGGTCCCCGGGGTTCACGAACACGGCGTCGATCCGCGCCGACACGGGCGCCGTCACGACGCGGCGCTGCAACGGTTCGATCCGCAGCGGGGCCTGCACCCGGTCGGGCAAGGGCAGCACAAGCCCAAGGAAGGCCGCCCCGGCCAGCAGACGCCGCGCGATCTTCGGCCTGCGCGCCGACTCGATCGCAGCAGGCCAAGGCCCGCTCGAAACCAGCCGATCGAAGCGGTCGGACAGGCCCGGTCGCGCAAACCGCGCGACCACCATCGGCGCCGCGCGTCGGGCAAGGGCAGCCACCACCGCGGCCTCGCCCGGCGGCCAGCACAGCATCACGATGCCGGTGCCATCCGCGCCAAGGCTCCGCGCGATGTGCACGGCGGCACCCTCGGCCACGCGATCGATCGCCAGGAACCCGCCGGCCCCGGCTGTCGCCACCGCGCCGTCCGCAACCTCGCCGGCCGCCAGCTCCAGCGCACGGCGCGCTTCCGCCGACAATGTCTCCGACGCACTGTCCGCCACGCGGACAACGCGCAGCCGGCGAAGCAGCGCAATCGCAACCCGCGGTGCCCCCGCAAGCCCGGCTGCGCGGACGGCCATGGCGTGCACATCCCGGTCCGTGAGGTCGGTCGCGGCCGAGTCCAGCACCAGCGCCTCGATCGCGGCGCTCCCGCCGGCGGTCTGCGCGCCCACGATCGCCCGGACCAGCTCGAGCCGTTCGCGCGCAAGCGCCTGGGCCAGCGGGCCTTCCTGCGACAGGCGATGAACCGCCACGACCGAACGGCCCTCGCCGTCCTGCCCCAGCAAGGCCGCCGCCCCGCGGCCCTCCACCACCACCCCATCGCGAGCCGCTGCCCGCGCAAGCCCATCGGCCTGCGGGTCCAGCGCCGGGGGATCAATCGTCCCATCAGGGGCAACCGACACCAGCGCATGCGCCTCGCTGTTCAGCAGCTGCGACTGGAACAGCGCAACCTCCCGGAACCGGCCCGGCCCATCGGCCGCCAGCGCATCCAGCGCCTGACGAAGGCGGCTCATGCGGCCTGCGTCACCGGGCCAGCGGCTTCAGCACCACCGAGCCCTGCAGACCCGAGGGCAGCGCCTCGCCCGTGTTCGCCAGCAGGAACACCGCCCGCACCTGCCCGCCCTCGATCACCGGATCGATATAGCTCAGCCTGGCCTGCAGGACGCGGCTGAACGGCGCGCCGAACTGCACGCCATAGGTCGCCCCCAGCTTCAGGTCGGCATAGCGGGCAACCGGCACGAAGGTCTCGCCGCGAAGCGTGCCCAGGTTGGCAACCGTCGCAAGCACATCCCCCTTGCGCACCGACATGCCGGGCCGCGCCCCCATCCGCGTGACCCGCCCGTCGAACGGCGCGCGGATCACGTAATTCTCCAGCATCACGCGCTCCAGCGAAAGCCGCTGGCCCTCGACCGCGCGCCGGTCCTGCGCGGCCTTGGTCTCCAGCCCCGCCTGCGAAACCGCGGCCTGCGCCTGCCGCATTTCCCAATCCGTTGCAGCCCCCTTGGCGGCAGCGGCCTGGGTGCCGCCCAGCCGCGCCTGCGCTTCCTTCAGGCGAACCGCAGCCGCCTGCGCATCGGCCGACGAGCCCGCCGCCCGCGCCGCCAGCGCCACCCGCGCCCGCTGCTCCCGATCGTCCAGCTGCACCAGCAGTGCGCCCTTGCGCACCGCCGCACCTTCCCCGGCACCCACCGACACCACGCGTCCATCCGTCGCTGCCCGGATCGCGACCATCTGGTCCGCAATGAAGATGGCGGCAGCCTTCGGCGTCGAAGCGGCTGCCGGCCTTGGCGCCTGTGCCGACACCTGGGGTGGCCGCGCAGCCGGCTTCCCGGTGGAGACCTGGGCCGATGCGGCGGCCGCAAGCAAAAGGAGACCCGTCGGGAACAGCGGCAGGATGCGCGAAAACATGCCGCCTTCTAGGCAATTGCCCAAGCCGCACAATGCCCGTCGAACCAATTCGGGCCACCGCATCCGCTCAGTCACCGCCGCCGGCCTGCACAGCTCAGGCGCCCGCACCCGGATCCAGCAGCCGAAGTGCGGCCTCGACCGCCTGCCAGGCAAGCGGGCGCGCCGCGGTTCCGAACCGCAGCTCCACCCGCTGCCCATGGCGCAGCGCAACCGGCCCGGGCGCAACCGCCAGCCACACCTCGACCACCGGCGCCGTCGCCCGGCGCCCCAGGGGATCGGCGGGGTCGACCGTGATCGGGCCCCCGGCCGGACGGCCGAGCGCTTCGGACGGCAGCGTTTCGACCGCCGTGTCCGAAATCCGCTCCACGCGCGCCTGCACCCTGAGGTCAGGCCGCCCCGCAATGCGGGCCACGGCAAAGCCGTCCGCGCCGCGCAGCCGGTCGGCCTCGGCTTCGGGCACGACGGCGCGGATGCGCCAGGCATCCCCCGGAATGGCCACCGCCAGCGGCGCCCGCGGATCCGGCGCCACCCAGCTGCCCTCATACTCGGCGGCCCGCAGGGGATCCCACCCCGGGATCGCGGGGATGGTCAGCCGGTCCTCCTCGCCTGCAAGCGCTTCGGCTGCCAGCTGCTGGGCAGCCACTGCCTCGGCGGCCGCCTGCGCCCCGTCCCCGCCCCGATCCAGCGCCTCCCGCCACCGTGCCATCGCCTCCGCGCCACGGATCGCCGCCTGCCGCTGTGCGTCCGCCAGTTCGGGCGATTCCAGCTGCAGACGCGACGAATCCCCCGGGTTTTCCTGGGGGGCCACCGCAACCACCCGCACATCCCGCGGCGGGTACAGAAAGCGCGCGCCCTCGCCCTCGACGACGCCCACGGCCTGCAGTCCGGCAGGCACCGGCACCAGCACAATGAAGGCACCCACCAGCCCGGCCGCCAGCAGCAGACGCCGGCGAACGGTCGCAGGCTCTGCCGCCATCGCGACCAGCCGGCGCGCCGTCGCAATGGCCGGCCGCACAAGCAGCAGCGACACGGCAACCCCCAGCATCAGCAGCCCCACCCAGGGGGACAGCGCATGTGCCAGCCATACCAGCCCCGCAAACACCACCAGCCGATAGGCCAGAACCCCCACCCAATAGGCCAGAAGCAGCGGTTCAACCGGCTGCAGCTCGGCCGCGGCACGCACCCGGAACAGCCGCGCGGCAACCGCTGTCGCCGCCGCCGAGGCCCGCTGCATCAGGTTCGGGCTCTCGGCGAGATCGGCAAGCACATAATAGCCATCCATCCGGCCGAACGGATTGAGGTTGAACAGCAGCGTCGTAACTGCAGCGATGGTCGCCACCTGCAGCGCCGCACCTTTCAGCAGCGGATCGTCGACAGCCGCCCACAGCAGCACGGCCGCAATCGCAATCCAGCTTTCCACATACATGCCGGCCAAGCCCACGACCGCACGCCGCCATTTCGACTGCACGCGCCAGGCCGACGAGACGTTGGTGAAGGGAAAGGGCATCACCAGCATCACCGCAATGCCGGCCCGGATCGAGTTGACCCGCAACCCCTCCGCCGCCGCCATCCGCCACAGCGCCAGGGCGTGGCCAAGCTCGTGGAGCAGCTTCAGCCCCAGGAAGATGAGGTACAGCGCAAACAGCTGCCCGGCATCGAATTGCGCGATCCAGTTCCGCACATCGCCGGCCCCGTCGTCGGCCATGAACAGCAGCACGGCCATCAGGGCCAGCCCGAGCCAGGCGAGTGCAGCAAGCGGCTGGAATATCCAGCCCATTGCCCGGTCGATCCGCGGCAGCCAGGGCCCAAGCTCGACCAGTTCGCGCTTCAGGAACAGTGCGCGGCCTTCGACCGGACCCACCGGCGCTGCAGCGGCTTGCTGGCCCGGTCCGCCCGTCAACAGCCCGGCAAGCTGCAGCCGCGGCACCAGCCCGGCCATCTCCTGGCGCGACAGGCCGATCTCGGCGCCGACAGCCGCCAGCGGCCTTTGCCCGTCAAGCGCAGCCAGAAGGCGGTAGGCAGCCGGAGAGACCGAAAGGTGCCGCCCGGCGGCGACATCCGAAACGACATAGCGCGCACGCCCCCGGAACACCGTCCGCACGACAGACAGCCCGGACCGTCTGGAAACGACCGCGTCGTCGATCGTCGGCGCAATTCCGCCCGTCACCTGCCCGCCCGTCACCTGCCCACCTGTCCCCCCCACGGATGCACGCCTGCAACGCTAGTCCGCGCCGGCCCGCATGGGAATGCCCCCGCTGATGTCGCGGACATCGGCGGCGCGCGCGGATCGCAGACCATCCGGGTCATCCATCACAGCGGGCGCCGCATCGGGGTGCCTTCATCAACCGTCCGGTTCATCCCGAAACCAGGCCCCGTGGGCCGAACCGCCTTCCAGCCCTTCGATGACAGCTCACGCCATGACCGAATCATGATGCGCCAACAGCTGTCCCTCGAAAGGCCGGCGCTGGACGTTGATCCCCCCCGGTCGCCCTTCACGTCAAAGGCAGCACACACCACCTCGGCCGTCGACCGCCCTGCTTCCGCCCATGGACCGGAGATGATTGGCGCGCCAAGCAGGATGAAGATGGGCACTCGGATCGCTGGACGCTTGCCTTTGTGCTGCGCTGACATGATGCGGTCTGAAATCGGCAACCGGCAAGAGCGTGGGAACTGCTTTCTCAGAACCGCTTGGCGAAGCTTACACCCCAGGTGCGGGGCGCGTTGTAGAATCGGTACACATAGCCCAGCGACTGGCTGTTGTTGCCCTGCACCACGTAGCGCGTGTCGCTGAGGTTGCGCCCCCACAGCGCGACCTCCCACCCGCCAGGGCTGCTGGCCAGGGTCGCCCGCGCGTCGAACATCCAGAAGGACCCTTGCGCGATCAGCGGATCATTGAGCGCATCCTTGAAGGCATTGCCCGACTGGCGGACAGCCCCCAGCAGGGTCAGCCCCAGGTCATCACCCAGCCCGATCGTGTAGGCCGCGCTGCCGTTGAAGGTGACCTTCGGCGCGTTGGGCAGGCGGTTGCCGCCGGGCACCACGCCCCCCGACGAGGCGAAGCTCGACAGCCGCGTGTGCAACAGGCCCAGCCCAGCCTGCAGCGTCAGCGCCTCCAGCCCCACCGGGCGGAACTGGATGTCGGCGTCCAGACCATAGATTTCGGCGCTGTCCACATTGCCCAGCCGCTGGATCGGCAGCCCGCCCGATGTGTCCCGGATAAAGGTCTGCACATCCTTGTAATCATAGTAGAAAACGGCTGCATCATAGGTCAGCCCGATGTCCGACGCGCGGCCCTTGGCACCCGCCTCCAGCGCGATCAGCCGTTCCGGCAGATAGGGCTGCAGCTGCGCGCTGTTCACCGTCACGCCCGAGAAGAAGCCCCCGCTCTTCACACCCTGGCTCGCCGAGACGTACAGCAGCGTGCTGTCGGCCACCTCCCAGTTCAGCCCCACCTTCCACGACCAGTTGCGGTCCGTGATGCGGTCATCGACCGACGAGATCTGCACAGGTCCGGTGCCGAAGGGCGCAAGCGACAGGAAGCTCGCCGGCGGCTGCGAGACGAAGTCGACCGTGCCGCCGACCGCCTCCTTCTCCTCCCAAGTGTAGCGCACGCCCGTCACCAGCGTCAGCCGCTCGGCGATCGGCCACTCGGCATTGCCGAACAGCGCGGCCGAGCGCGTGTCCTGCTCCAGCTGGCTGAGCGTGGTGGTGTTGAACAGGTCCTGCAGGAATCCGGGGTTGGCCGTTTCCACATGGTCGTCGGAATAGAAGCCGCCGACGATCCAGTTGATGCCGGCCATCTCGCCCGAGAGCCGAAGTTCCTGGCTCCACTGGCGGACATGGTCCTCCTGGCCGAAATCGGTGATCCGCCGCGGGGAGGCATCGGTGTCGATCAGGAACTCGCGGTCGAAATCCTGCCAGCCCGTCACCGAGGTCAGGGTCACGCCGCCGAAATCATAGGCCACGCGCAGCGAGGCCGAGACCTGGTCGATCGTGTACCGGTTGTCGACCGACCAGTCGCCCGTGAACGGGTCGCCGTCGGTGTCGTTGTAGCCGAACAAGTCCGTGCAGCTGCGATCGCCGGGGCAGGTGGCGCCGGGATCGGCCGGCGATGGAATGGCCCCCCAGAACTCCGGCTGCCCCAGCCCCGAACGGCTGCGCTGCCCCTCGATCTTGGCGTCGATGGTCAGCGCGTCGGTGGGCTGGAGGCGAAGCTGGGCGCGGCCGAGGAAAAGGTCCCGGTGGCCGTAGTTCCGGTCCACAGCCCGGTTGTGGTAGAATCCCTTGCCCTGCTGGATCGTCTTGCCGGCCAGCCGCAGCGCGGCCGTTTCCCCGATCGGCACATTCACCATCGCCTCGACATCGAAGCTCTGCCAATTGCCCACCCCGCCTGCAAAGCGGCCACCCCATTCGCCGAGCTTCGGCTTGGCCGTCACGATATTGATCGCACCCGCCGTCGAGTTGCGGCCATAGAGCGTGCCTTGCGGCCCCTTCAGCACCTCGATCCGCTCCAGGTCGAAGAAGTCGAAGCTCATCTGCGCCAGCGAGGCGACATAAACCTCGTCGATGTAGATCCCGGCCGACGGGTTGTTCGCCGACGAGAAATCGTCGAGCCCCACCCCGCGGATCGTGACCACCGGCATCGCGCCCGGCACCTGCTCCTTCACGTCCAGGTTCGGGATCAGCGCGGCAAGGTCGCGCACCTCGGTCACCCGCCGCGTCTCCAGCTGCGCTTGGCCCACCACGCGGACAGTGCCACCGATCTCAAGGACATCCTGCGTCCGCTTCTGCGCCGTCACCAGGATCACGTCGGGGTCCGCACCATCGGCCTGCTGCGCCAGCGCCGGGGCGGCGCCCAGCGCAAGCAGCGACACACCAAGACGAAGCACGGCGTTTGCAACTGCTGTCATGATTCACCTCCCCATGGTGCGGATCCGGATGGTCGGCACATTCTTTGACACTATCCTATGTGAAGGTGGAGTGTTGTCAAGACAGCCGGATTGCCCCAATGTGGCCGCAGGAGAGAGGCAGGGCAGGGCAGGGCAATGACAGCCGAGGGACATCGGGACGCAAAGGCCAGCGACGACGCGAAGCCGCGCCGCCGTGCCGGCCGTCCATCCGTCCGCGCCTCCCGCCGCCAGCTCGTGCTCGACCGTGCGGTCCAGCTCTTCAACCGCAAGGGGATCGCCGCAACCCCCTTTGCGGACATCGCCGACGAGCTCGGCCTCACCCGTGCCGCGCTCTACTATTATTTCGCCGACCGCTCCGACCTCGTCTTCCAATGCTACTCCGCCGCCCTCGACCAGATGGCCGAGGACCTCGCCGACGCCTCCGAAGCCGGCAGCGGGTTCGAGGCGCTGATGGCCTTCATCGACCGCTCGCTCGGCCCCGGCCGCCCGGCCCAGGCGATCGTCACGGAGCTAGGCCTGCTTACCCCCGCCCAGGCTGACGTGATCGCCGCCGCCCGCGCCCGCAACGCCAGCCGGCTCGCAGATTTCGTCGCACACGGCGCCGCGGACGGCAGCCTCCGCCCGCTGCAGCCCGATATCGTCGCCCAGTCGCTTATCGGCATCCTCGCCTGGGCCCGCGTCTCCCCGGCCTGGACCGGCGGCGTCTCCGGAGACCGGTTCCGCGTTCGCCTGTCGGCTGCCCTCAAGGATCTCCTCACCCATGGCGCCGCCGGTCCACACGCAGGCATCTTCGCCTGCGCCATGGCCGTCGACGCCCTCTCTCCGCTTGCCAGCCAGCCCGGCAACCCCTTCGACCGGGGCGCAATGGCCGACGCGCGGCTCGAGGTGCTGCTCGCTACCGCGTCCCGCCTGTTCAACCGGCACGGAATCGAGGGCACCTCGATCGACAGCATCGCCGCTGCGCTCGGCATGACCTCAGGCGCCGTCTATCACTATTTCCCGGACAAACCGGCGCTCGTCGCCGCCTGCTACCGCCGTGGCTTCGACCTGTTCGAGCGGATTGCCGAGACCGCGCATCGGCAGGGCCAGACCGGCCTCGAACGCGCCATCCTGGGCACCCACCTCAACGCGCAGGGGCAAGCCGGCCTGCTCTCCCCGCTGATGCCGCAGCCGGGCCTCGATGCCCTGCCCCGCCCGCTCCGCGGCGAGCTCGCGCAGCGCGCCAACCGGCTGAAGCGGCTCTATGCCCAGATGCTGCGGCAGGGCGCGGCCGACGGCTCCAGCCGCATTGCCGATCCGCTCCTTGTCGCACAGCTCTGCGCAGGCGCATTCGGCTGGCTGCCCAAATGGCTTCCCGACGACGACCCGCGCGCGCCGCGCGCGATCGCCGACGAGATCTGCGCCCTCTTCTGGCGCGGCCTCCACACCCAGGGGACAGGTTCATGATCGAGGGATTCGTCGCGCCCGGCTTCGAAGCGGTCCGCACCGCCTTCGCCGCCGGCTTCGACCGCACCGACGACCTCCGCGAAGTCGGGGCCGCCGTCGCCGTCGTCCACCGGGGCGAACTCGTCGTCTCGCTCTGGGGCGGTCTCGCCGACGCCGGGGCCGGCACACCCTGGCGCGAGGACACGCTCGCCAATGTCTGGTCCACCACCAAGGGCGTCACCGCCGCCATGGTCGCAATCGCAGTCGACCGCGGCCTCATCGACTACGCAGCCCCCGTCGCCCGCTACTGGCCGGAGTTCGCCGCCAACGGCAAGGCCGAGATAACCGTCGCCCAGCTCCTCTCCCACCAGGCGGGCCTCCCGGGCTTTCCGGAAGGCACCACACTCGAGGATCTTTTCGCCTGGGAGCCAGCCATCGAACGCCTCGCCGCAGAGGCCCCGATGTGGGCGCCCGGCACGCACAACAGTTATCACGCCATAACCTTCGGGCACCTGGCAGGCGAACTGCTGCAGCGCGCCACCGGCCGCCGCTTCCCCGATCTCCTCGCCGACCATGTGGCTGGCCCGCTCGATGCAGACATCCACATTGCGCTTGACGCCGGGCTCCAGCCCCGGCTCGCCACCATGATCCCCCCGCTCAATCCCGCCCCCTTCGATCCCGACGCCATGGCGCCCGAGGCGATAGCCGCCGTCACCAACCCCACCATCACCCCCGAGCTCGCGAACCTCCCCGAATGGCGCGCCGCCGTGATCCCGGCCGCCAACGGCCATGCCAGCGCGCTTGGCCTCGCCCGCCTTTACGGCGCACTCGCCAACGGCGGAGAGCTCGGCGGCACCCGCTTGCTCGGCGCCGACACCATCGCCGCCATGCGCAGCGTGCAGACCACCCGGACAGACGGCTTCCTCGGCGTGCCGGCCTGGTGGGCCATGGGGATGACGACCAACCACATCGGCGTGTACGGCCCCGAACCCGCCTGCTACGGCCATGGCGGCTGGGGCGGCAGCTTCGGCGTGGCAGACCCCGTCAACGGGACCGGCATCGGCTATGTCATGAACCAGATGGGCGCGATGATCGTGGGCGACCCGCGCAATATCGCGCTGATGACAGCCATTCATGCCGCCACCCACTGACCTCGCCCCGAAACACTGACCGCGTTCGCTGGCCCGTTCGATGATGGCGCGCCCGGCAGGGCTCGAACCCCCGTCGGCAAACGCCGACAAACAAGATACCGCAGGTTCGTCAGCCCAGAACGGAATGATGGCGCGCCCGGAACGATTCGAACGTCCGACCCCCAGATTCGTAGTCTGGTGCTCTATCCAGCTGAGCTACGGGCGCGCACTGCGAGGGGCGGCCAATAGGTCAGAGCGAGGCGGATTGCAAGCCATGCCAAAGCCCCGCTAGGGAAGCTCCAATGCGCCGTCCGATCCTCCTTTTCGCGCTGCTGCCGCTTGGCGCCTGCGCTGGTTCCGGCGGCCCCTATCCGTCGCTCCAGCCACGCCCCGGCGAGCTGCCGCGGGTGATCGAGGCACCCGGCGAAGGCCAGGCTCCGGCTCTTGCAGCCGAGCAGCAGGCCAGCCTCCGCGCAGACGTCGCCCGCGAACAGGCGCTCCTCGCCGCGACCGAGGCCGAGCTCCGCGACACCGGCTCGGCGCTGGACCGCGCGCTCGCCGCCGCCCGCGGCAGCCGCATCGGCACCGAGCCCTGGTCCAACGCCCAGATGGCGCTCTCCCGCCACGATCTCGCCCGCGCCCCGCTGGTCGACATCCGCGCCCGCCTCGCCCCCCTCCGGCGCAGTGTCGACAGCCTGTCCGCAACCGATCCGGACCGCGAGGCCGTCGAAACACTCGCCACCCGCGCCGCCGCGGCAGCGGAAGCCGCCCAGCAACAGGTCGACGCTGCCACCCGCGCACTCGCCGGCTAGACGAATTCCAGCAGGGCAGGGGATCAGGACATGAGCGGCGCCGCACCTTCGGTTCACGCAAGCTGGTCGTCACGGCTTGCTTTCCTCTTCGCCTCCATCGGCTTCGCCGTCGGGCTCGGCGACATCTGGCGCTTTCCCTGGATGGTCGGCGAATATGGCGGGGGCGCCTTCATCCTCGTCTATCTCGCCTGCATCGTCTGCATCTGCATCCCGATCCTGATCGCGGAGTTCCTGATCGGCCGGCGCGCCCGCCTCTCGCCGGCCGCCGCCATGGCGGCGCTCGCCAAGGCCGAAGGCCGAAGCGCCTCCTGGCGATGGGGCGGGATCATCGCCACCATTTCCGCCTTCGGGATCGGCACCTTCTACTGCGTAGTCGGCGGCTGGACGATCGCCTACGCGGTCTACGCCATACGAGGCGACTTCGCCGGGATCGATGCAGCCGGCAGCCAGGCGGAGTTCGACCGCCTCCTCGCCTCGCCGGTCGAGCTTGTCGGCTGGACCGCGCTCTTCGTCGTCATCAACGTCCTCATCGTGGCGCGCGGCCTCAACCGCGGCGTGGAACTCGCCACCTCCATCCTGATGCCGATGCTCTTCATCCTTCTCATCGGCCTTGCCGTCTGGGCGCTCATCGTCGGGGATTGGCGGCAGGGTCTCGATTTCCTCGTGACCGCCGATTTCGGCAAGGTCACCATCCGCACCTGGCTCGCCGCAATCGGGCAGGCCTTCTTCTCGGTCGGGGTCGGAATGGCGGGGCTGATGCTCTACGGGGCCTATCTCGAACGGGACGTCCGGCTGCCCGGAACCGCAGTGATCACAGCTCTCGTGGACACCGCAGTCGGCCTCGTGGCCTGCGTCGCCATCTTCCCCTTCCTCTTCGCGCAGGGTCTCGCGCCCGCCGCCGGGCCGGGGCTCGTGTTCGTGGTCATGCCGGTCGCCTTCCAGGCGGCAGGCCCTGCCGCCGGCATCCTCGCGCTCGCCTTCTTCCTGCTGCTGGTGGTGGCGGCCGTCACCTCCTTCATTGCCATTTTCGAGCTCGTGGCGGCGCTCGGTGCCGAACGGGGACTCCCGCGCCCGCCGCTGATGTGGGCGGCAGCGCTGGTCACGATGCTGCTGTCGCTCCTGACCATCTTCTCGTTCAACATCTGGAAGGATGTCCACCCGCTCGGTTTCCTGCCCGGGTTCGAACAGCGCACCTGGTTCGACGTGATCGACTGGCTGACGGCCAACATCGGTCTCACCATCGCGGCCCTGCTCAGCTGCCTGTTCGCCGGCTGGGTCATGTCGGCCGCCAATGTCGCCGACGAACTCGGCGTCGACCCCGAAGGGAGAGGCTTCCGCACCTACCGTTTCCTGGTCCGCTATCCCGTTCCGGCGGCCGTCATCGTCCTGATCCTTGCCGCCCTGTTCGGCTTCTAGTCGCTCGCCACTGCGATAACCTTCTCCGCCAGGCCCCCCATCTCGCCCACCAGCTCGGCAAGTCGCAGCGTCCGCTCCGCTTCCACCACGTGCAGCAGCTCCACCATCCTGCCCTTGAAGGTCGCGACCGCCTTGCCCTCGGCCATCGCGGTCCGGTGCGCCTCCACCAGCCCCCGCGCATGCGCAACCTCGTCCGCGCTCGGTGAAAAGGCCCGGTTCACACCCTCCAGCTGGCTCGGGTGGATGCAGCTCTTGCCGTCGAAGCCCAGCTCGACCGCCTGCCGCGCCTCCGCCGCCAGGCCGGCCTCGTCGCCGATCCCTGTGAACACCCCGTCGATTGCCAGCAGCCCCGAAGCGCGCGCCGCATTCACGATCCGGCTCGCGGCATAGAGCAGGGGCGCCCGGTCGGGGCCGGGCCTTGCGCGCAGGTCCTTCTGCAGGTCCGCAAAGCCTGCCACCAGCGCGCGAACACCCGCCACATCCGCAATGGCGTCCACTCGCTGCACCGCCCTCGGGGTCTCGATCATCGCGAACAAAGGCTTGCCGCCCGCCATCGAAACCGCGCGGGCCGCCGCGTCCGCGCCGTCGATCTTGGGAACCACCAGGAATGCCGCAGCCGATCCCTGAGCTGCCGCAAAGTCCGCCTCGCACCAGGCGGTTCCGAACCCGTTCACCCGGATTCCGACGGTCTTTCCCCCGAACCCGTCCGCCACCGCGGCCACGGCCGCGTCGCGCGCGGCGGCCTTGGCCTCCGGCGCCACGGCATCCTCGAGATCCAGGATCACCGCATCCGCTGGCAGCCCGCGCGCCTTCTCCACCGCGCGCGCATTCGAAGCCGGCAGATAGAGAAGGCTCCGCCACGCCTGAAATGCGCCCATCCCGTCCTCCCCCTCAATCCACCTGCATGCGGATCCGGACGATCCGCCCTGCCGACCCGTCCGGCACGTCGCGCCCCACCCGCCGGGCCGCATCCCGCCGCACCAGCGCCAGCACCTCCGCAGGCACGCCCGCGTCGTGCAGCACCAAATCCGCCTGGGCCATCAGCCGCAGCTCGCGCAGCGTCAGCGCATCCGCGCCCTCGTCACCGATCAATATTTCGTCCAGCCGGTCCCCCGCGCCCCCGCCACCCGCCAGCGCGTCCGAGATTGCACTGACCGGATCAGGCTGCGGCACCAGCGGATCCAGCGCGCCACCGGGCGCCAGCACCCGCGTCCAGAAATCCCGCCGCGCCGGCACAGTCCCGTGCACCCCGCCCACGGCCACCCGCGCCTGCCGGATCGCCGTCGCAAGCGCGCCCAGGTTACCCGGCAACCAAAGCTCCAGCCGCTCCTTCAGCGCCTTCGACAGGCTGGCAGAGGCCCCGCCCGTCCCGATCGCCACCAGAACGGGCGTCCGGTCCACCAGCGCCGGCACGGTGAAGTCGCACAGCTCGGGTCGGTCCACCACATTCACCAGCAGGCCCCGCGCGCGCAGCTCGTCGGCGACAGCCTCGGCCCCGTCCTCCTCCGCCACGAAGGCCAGCCGAACGCCGTCGGCCATCTCGCGCACCACCGTCCCGCCGGCCTCTTCCACCAGCCGCGCCTTGGCCGCCGCCGCCTCGCCATCCCCCAGCACGAGCACCGGAGTGCCGGCCAGCCGGTGGAACAGCGGCAGGCTCTCCATCTAGATGTTGGCCTTCAGCCAGGCGCGCACGGCCGGCCCGATGTCCGCCCGCTCCAGCGACAGCGCGATGTTCGCCGTCACATGGCCGGCCTTGTCGCCGCAATCGAAGCGCGCGCCCGCATAGGTGAAGGCGTGGAAGGGCTGCCGGCCGATCAGCTGCGCCAGCGCGTCCGTCAGCTGGATCTCCCCACCCGCCCCGCGCTTGCCCTCGGCCAGGATTGCCATGCACTCGGGCTCGATCAGATAGCGCCCCACCGCCGCCAGCCGTGACGGCGCCGTCCCGGCCTTCGGCTTCTCGACAAAGCCCCTCACCTCCGTCAGCGCACCCTTCGTGGCGCCCGGATCGACGATGCCATAACGGTGCGTCTCCTCCTCGGGCACCTCCATCACCGCGATCACCGTGCCGCCCACTTCGTTGCGTGCCCGCACCATCTGGGCAAGGCAGGGGTCGCCCGGGTTCCACAGCAGCTCGTCGGGCAGCAGCACGGCAAAGGGCTCGTCCCCAGTGATATGCCGCGCACACCACACCGCATGGCCCAGCCCTGCTGGCTCCTGCTGGCGCACATAAGCGATCTGGCCCGGCGCCAGCTGGGTCTCGTCCAGCACGGCAAGCTCGGCCTGCTTCCCCCGCTCCTTCAGCGTCGCCACCAGCTCGCCCGCGATGTCGAAATAATCCTCCAGCGCGCCCTTCCCGCGCGCCGTCACGAAGATCATCTGCTCGATCCCGGCCGCCAGCGCCTCGTCGACCGCATATTGCAGCAGCGGGCGGTCCACCACCGGCAGCATCTCCTTCGGCACCGCCTTGGTTGCCGGCAGGAACCGCGTTCCCATGCCGCCGACCGGAAACACTGCCTTCTTGACCGGCTTCATCATCCCGTCTCCCTGTTCAACCCTGTCGGTTCAAAGCCATTCGGGAACCAGGTCGGCCCCCACCAGCTCCTCGATCGTCTGCCGCGCCCGGATCACGCTGTACCGATCGCCGTCCACCAGCACCTCGGGCACCAGCGGCCGGCTGTTGTAGGTGCCGGCCATGGTCGCCCCATAGGCCCCGGCCGTCATCAGGCAGACAAGATCACCTTCCTCGACAGGCGTGATCGTCCGCCCCTCGGCGAACATGTCCCCCGTCTCGCACACCGGCCCCACGACGGTCGCGACCATCTCGCCGGCGCGCGGCTCCACCGCCCGGATGTCGTGATAAACGCCGTAGAGCGTCGGGCGGATGAGGTCGTTCATCGCCGCATCCAGCACCACGAAGCTCCGCGTCGCGCCGGTCTTCACTGTCACCACCCGGGCCAGCAGAACGCCCGCATTGCCCGCGATCAGCCGGCCGGGCTCGAACATCAGCCGGACATCCCAGCCCTTCGTCACCCGCTCCACCATCGCGCCATAGTCGGCCGGCGAAGGCGGAAGCGGCAGCTTCGGATCATAGGGAATGCCAAGGCCCCCACCCAGGTCCACCCGGCTCACCACCTGCCCGGCGCTGCGAAGCCGCCCCACCAGCGCGCCCAGCTTGGCATAGGCCGCCTCCAGCGGCGCCAGGTCGAACAGCTGGCTCCCGATATGGGCCGCCACCCCAATCGGCCGGATCCCCGGCAGCGCCGCGGCTTCGGCGTACAGCGCCTCCACCCGATCGAGCGGCACCCCGAACTTGTTCTCCGCCTTGCCGGTCGAGATCTTGGCCAGCGTCCCCGCATCCACGTCGGGGTTCACCCGGATCGCGATCTCGGCCGTCGTCCCACAAGCAGCGGCAACGGCCGAAAGCCGGCGCAGCTCGCCTTCGCTTTCCACGTTCAGCTGCAGGATTCCGGCCTCCAGGGCGGCCCGCATCTCGCCGTCCGTCTTGCCGACCCCCGAAAACACGATGCGCTCGGGCGCAATGCCGGCCGCAAGCGCGCGCCGCATCTCGCCCTCGGACACCACGTCCGCGCCAAAGCCTTCCTGCCCCAGCAGCTTCAGCACCGCCACATTGGGGTTCGCCTTCACCGCAAAGGCCACCAGCGGCCGGTCCAGGCCCGAAAGCGCCTCGTGGAACACCCGCGCATGCCGCCGCAGCGTTCCAGCCGAATACACATAGACCGGCGTCCCGACCTCGTCGGCAATCCGCGCAAGCGCCACGCCCTCGGCGTGCATCCGCCCGTCCTTCACCTCGAAAAAGTCCATCAGCGGTCCTGCGGCTCGAAACTGGGGGTGTCGGGGGTCTCGCCCGTCATCGCGTCGGTCTGGCGCGGCAAGGGCCGTGCATCCGCTGCCTCCTCGCCCGGGAAAGGCACCTTGCGGCTTGTCTGGGTGCCTTCTGGCGGCAGGCTGAACGGGTCGTCCCGCCGCACCTCCAGCTTCACCGTCAGCTCGTCCACCCGGATCGGCCGCGCGGCGGCCGGCACCGTCAGCCCGGCTTCCACCTTGCGCCGCTCGGCTGCCCGCGCCGCCTTCTGCTCCTCGCGCGACAGGGCCGGGTCCGGCGGCTCCAGCCGCGTGACCGCGCCCTTGTAGCCGCAGCCGGCGATCACCAGCCCGGCGCCCAGCAGCAGAAGCACTCTCACGCCCATTGCGGCACCTCCGCGATCGCGGCCTCGGCCGCCGCCTTCACCCGCTCGGGCGCCGTCCCGCCCAGGCTCCGCCGGCTCGAAACACTTGCCTCCACGCTCAGCACGTCGAACACGCCGGCGCTGATCCGCGCGTCGATCGCCTGCAGCTGCTGAAGGCTTAAGCCGTCCAGCATCACGCCCGCATCCTCCGCCGCCTTCACCGCCCGGCCGGTGATGTGGTGCGCCTCGCGGAAGGGCACGCCCCCTTCGCGCACCAGCCAGTCGGCAAGGTCGGTCGCCGTCGAAAAGCCGCTGGCCGCACTGGCCCGCATCCGCCCGGGCACAAAGGCAATCGTCTCCATCATCCCCGCGCAGGCCGCAAGGCTCAGCTCCAGAAGGTCATGGGCTTCGAACACCGGCTCCTTGTCGTCCTGCATGTCCTTCGAATAGGCCAGCGGCAAGCCCTTCATGGTCACCATCAGGCCCGTCATCAGGCCCAGGATCCGCCCCGAATGGCCGCGCACCAGCTCGGCGGCATCCGGGTTCTTCTTCTGCGGCATGATCGAGCTGCCCGTCGACCACTGGTCGGGCAGGCGCACCCAGCCGAACGGCTGGCTCGCCCACAGGATGATCTCCTCGGCCAGCCGGCTCAGGTGCAGCGCGCATTGCGTCGCGCTGGTCAAATACTCGATCGCGAAATCCCGGTCCGAAACGCTGTCCAGCGAATTGGCCGTGGGCGCATCGAAGCCCAGCGCCGCCGCAGTTGCCGCCCGGTCGATCGGAAAGCCCGTGCCGGCAAGCGCCGCTGCCCCAAGGGGGCACTGGTTCAGCCTTGCGCGCGCATCCCGGAACCGCCCGAAGTCGCGCTTCAGCATTTCCACATAGGCCATCAGGTGATGCCCCAGCGTCACCGGCTGCGCGACCTGCAGGTGGGTAAAGCCGGGCATCACGGTCGCATGATGCTCCAGCGCCCGGGCCGCCAGCACGCCGGCAAGGGTGCGGATCGCCGCCAGATGCCCGTCGATCGCATCCCGCACCCAAAGGCGGAAGTCGGTTGCCACCTGGTCGTTCCGGCTGCGCGCCGTGTGCAGCCGCCCGGCATCCGGCCCGACGATCGCTGCCAGCCGGGTCTCCACCGTCATGTGGATGTCTTCCAGCGCAAGGTCCACCGGCACCCCGCCGCCTTCATATTCGGCCTCGACCTGCGCCAGCCCGCCGGCGATCCGGGCTGCTGCCCCCGCGTCGATGATGCCCTGGCGGCCCAGCATCGCCACATGCGCCTTCGAGCCTGCGATGTCCTGGCGCCACAGCCGCTTGTCGAAGGGGATGGAGGCATTTATCTCGGCCATCACAGCCGCGGGGCCGCCTTCGAAACGGCCACCCCAAAGCGCGTTGGCGCCCCCGCCCGGGGCTCCCTCGCCATCAGTCTTGCCGGAGGTCCCCATGAAGCGCGCTCTGTCCCTCGCAACCCTCGTGCTGCTGGCAGCCTGCCAGCAGCAAGGCCCTAAGGCCGAAGCGCCAGCCTCGCAACCCGCCGAAGCGGTGAACGCCGGGGGCGAGCCCCTCCACGGCCAGTTCGACACCCAGTTCGCCGGCAAGCCCGCACCCGATCTCGCGCTCGACACCACGCCCGAAGGCGCAACCGAAACCATCGCCGACATCCTGAAGGCGAACCCCGGCAAGCCCGTCCTCGTGAACCTCTGGGCCACCTGGTGCGCCCCCTGCCTGAAAGAGCTTCCCACCCTCGACCGCCTCGCCGCCGACACGAAAGGCAAGCTGGTGGTCGTGCCGCTCAGCCAGGACATGGAAGGCTGGCGCAAGGTTTCGGAGAGCTTCACCCCGGCGAAATACCCGAATCTCCAGACCCGCGTCGAAAGCCAGATGCAGTTCGGTTTCCAGCTCGGCGCCCGCGGCCTGCCGCTCACCATCCTCTACGACGCGCAAGGGAAAGAGGTCTGGCGCTACGCCGGAGACCGCGACTGGTCCTCGCGCGAAAGCCGCGCGAAACTGGGCGTCTAACCCCTCAGGGTGTCGGCCCAGCGGGCCGCTCAGGGTGTCGGCTGGGCACCCTCCAGCGCCTCGCACAGCGCGGTCAGGAACTCGCCCGCCGGCTGCCCGTCGATCGCCCGGTGGTCCACCGTCAGCGAAATCCCCATCAGCCCGTCGCGCCCGATCCGCCCCAGCCCCACGATCGCCGTCTGCGGCCGGTTCAGAACCGGCGTGAAATGCCGCACCCGCGTCAGCCCCAGGTTCGAGATGGAGATCGTGCCCGCGGACATCTCCTTCACCGTCAGCTTGTTGACGGGCGCCCGCTCCACCAGGCTCGCCCGCTCGGATGCAATCTGGGGCAGGCCTTTTGCGGCACAATCGAACACGCAGGGCACCACCAGCGCGCCGGGCAGCCCGATCGCCACGCCCACGTTGATCTCGGCCTGCGGCACCACCGCGCCGTCGATCTCATGCGCATTGAACAGGGGAAAGTCGGGCAGGATGCGGGCCAGCGCAGCAATCACAAGGTCCTCGTAACCAACCTTCTGCCCGGCATCCTTCCACCACCTGCGCGCCTCGGTCAGCGCCGACGCATCCGCATCCGCGAAAAAGCTCAGCTGCGCAGTCGTCTGCACCGATTCCAGCATCCGCCTGGCGATCACGCCGCGGATGCCCGTGAATTTCAGCGGCGAACTCACTCGATATGGGCGACGGTGTCGCCCTTGTTCACCACCACTTCGGGCTCCACCAGGATCTTCAGCTTGCCGGACGCCGGCGCCTCCAGCTCCAGCGTCACCTTCTCCACCAGCACCTCGGCGATCAGGTCGCCCTGCTTCACGCTTGCGCCATCGGCATAGAGCCACAGCACGATCGAGCCGGTCTTGTCGTCCTCGTCCCACAGGTCGGCGGGGATGATCACAGGTGTCGCCATCTTACATCAGCTTCCTTGCAGCATCGGCAATGCGCCCTGCCAGCGGCAGGATCGCCTGTTCCATCGGCCGGGCAAAGGGGATCGGAATGTCGGGCGTGCACACCCGGATCGGCGGCTTCTTCAGCACCGTCGGGTCCCGCTCCACCACACTCGCGATCACTTCGCCCGAAACCCCGTAGGACATATAGTCCTCGTCGGTCACCACCAGGCGCCCGGTCTTGGCCACACTCGCGAAGATGCCGTCCCGGTCCAGCGGCACCAGGCTCCTCAGGTCCACCACTTCCGCCGAAATCCCGTCCTTCGCGAGGCTGTCGGCGGCCTTAAGGCTCTCGTGCACGCTCATGCCCAGGCCCGTGATCGTCACGTCGGTTCCCTCGCGGTACACCTTCACCTTGCCGAACGGCACGGTGTAGGGCTCGTCCGGCACCTCGCTCAGCGTCGTCTTGATGGGGGTCCCCATCCAGCCCACGCCGGCCGTTCCCTTGTGCGTCAGGAAGATCACGAAATTCTCGTCCCTCAGCGCCGTGTGCAGCATCCCCTTCGCGTCATAGGCGTTGGAAGGGTAAACCACCTTCGCACCCGGGATGTGCGCGACGGTCGCGTGCAGGCACTGCGAATGCTGGGCCGCATTGTTGTAGCCCCCTCCGGTCCCGATCAGCAGCGTCATCGGCACCTTCACCGCCCCGCCAGACATGTAGTGCGTCTTCGATGCCGTGTTCAGCAGCACGTTGTAGCAGACACCGATGAAGTCGATGTAGGCAAGGTCGATCACCGGGTGCATCCCGGCCATGGCGGCGCCTGCCGCCATGCCGATGAAGCCCGTCTCGGAAATCGGGGTCGAGATCACCCGCTCCGGGCCGTATTTCGCCCCGAAGCCGTCCATCGTCCCGAAGATCCCGCCGAACTTGTAGATGTCCTCGCCCAGGCAGAAGATGTCGTCCCGGCGCTCCATCTCCCAGTCCAGCGCCTCGCGCCCAGCGCGCGACATGGTGAGAATACGGCTCATTGCGCGCCTCCCGCAAAGACATGGTCGAAGGCCTCCGAGGGGTCAGGGTAGGGCGCCTCCTTCGCAAAGGTCATCGCCGTCTCCATCCGCGCCTTCGCCGCCGCTTCGATCGCGTCCGCGTCGGCCTCGGTCAGCACGCCCAGCTTCACCAGCTTCGCCCGATAGAGCGGCAGCGGGTCCTCCTGCTTCATCTGCTCGGGGATATAGGCCTGCTGGTCGCCCATGAAGTGGCCCTGCAGACGCGCGGTCTTCAGCTCCAGGATGGTGCCGCCCTTGCCGGCCCGCGCCCGCTCCACCGCGCGCACGGTCGCCTCATAGATGTCGTCGGGGTCGTTCGTGGCGACATATTCGCCGGCAAGCCCATAGCCCGCCGCCCGGTCGCTGTTCCGCTCCACTGCGGTCGATTCCGACTTCGCCGTCGAAACCCCCCACTCATTGTCCTGCACCACGGTGATCACCGGCAGCTTCCACAGCCCCACCATGTTCAACACCTCGTGAAAGGCGCCCTGGTTCGCAGCCCCCTCGCCAAGGAAGGTCACCGCAATCCCCGGCTTCTTCTGCAGCCGGCGCGCCAGCGCCATCCCGGCCGCCGGCGCCATCCCCTCGGCAATGATCCCCGAGGACGCGAAGTTCACCGCCGGATCATAGATGTGCATGTGCCCGCCCTTGCCCTGGCTCAGCCCAGGCTTCTTTCCCAGAAGCTCGGCCGACATCCGGTCGAGGTCCACGCCCCGGCACACCGCCACATGGTGCGGCCGGTGGTCGGCGGTGATCATGTCGTCGGGGCCCAGCGCCCCGCACACGCCAGCGCCGACGGGCTCGGCCCCGTTCGAACAGTGCAGCTCACCCGGAAGCGGCCCGGCACCGAAGGCGAAGATCGGCAGCTTCCCCTCCCAGTAGAGCGCGATCATCGCATCATCGAATGCCCGGCTCAGACACATCTTCTCATAGAAGCTGCGCCTCAATTCCGCTGTCAGCGCCATCGAAAGACCTCCCCGTCTCGGTTCAGCCTCCTCTAGCCGACCCGGCACCCCCGAAGCGCCTCCCGCTTCTGGCAGCGGGCAACTGCGCCAGGTGCAGCCGTCAGCCCATCGTCACCCTGGCAAAGGTCAGCGTCAGCGTCTCGGTCAGAACCCCCCCTGCCACCGCATCCAGCGGCGAAAGCGCCAGCGACACCGGCGTCGCCCCCTCGAAGACATATCGCGCCACCGGCTCGCCCCGCCCATCCAGCAGCGTCACCCGCACCGTCCGCACCCGGCCGGCCCGGATCGGCAGCCGCGACCGAACAGCACGAATCGGCCGCGCCGGCACCCGCGAAACCGGCATCTGCAACCAGTCCAGCAGCTCCCTGCCGCCATCGACCGCCCGCGTCAGCTGCAGTTGGCCCCCGCCCTCGGCCGGAAACGGCTCGAACGTCACCCCGAGGAACGCGTCCGATCCCTCCGGCCCGCCCCAGTCCACCCGGAAGCGTGCCGCCGAGGCCGGCTGCCTACTCAAGCTCGAGCGCGTCCGCGGCAAGGACCAGCTCCTCCACGGCCACCGCATTCGCCGCCGCCGTCAGCGGCCCATGCGTCAGCTTCACGGGAAAGGCGCCGATCAGCTTCCATGTCACCGCCACGTCGCTCCGGTCCTCGGTCATCAGCCGGATCACGACGGTGCGTCTCTGCGCCGCCCCCAGCACGCCCTCGCGCAGCCAGGAATAGAGGTCGAGGCTCCCCACCACCCCGCGCTTCAGCGTCACGTCCGACACTCTCGCGAGCCCCGGCAGCCTGCGCACGACGTTGCGCTTGTCGCTGCCCTCGCGGTAGGCGATCGTCTGCACCTCGATTGACAGACCCGACACCTCGGAAAAGCCCGCGACCGCCCCGTCACCCAGGTCCACCTCGAAGTTGAACCCCGCATAGGGGTTGTCCCGCTTCACCGCCATCACCCGTCTCCCCAGACTGTCCGGCCCGCGGCCCATGCTGCGCTCCACCTGCGCCGCTGTCCACCCGCCCCTTTGCGAAGCCGCCAATCTTTCGCTACGGCAGCCCTCCCATGTCGGCTGACACGATCCTCGACCTCCTCGTCATCGGCGGCGGCGTCAACGGCGCCGGGGTCGCGCGCGACGCCGTGGGGCGCGGACTGAAGGTCGCGCTGATCGAAGGCGGCGACCTCGGCGGCGCCACCTCGTCCGCTTCCACCAAGCTGATCCACGGTGGCTTGCGCTATCTCGAATTCTACGAATTCGCCCTCGTCCGAAAGGCGCTCGCCGAGCGCGAGGTGATCCTGAAGGCAGCCCCCCACATCAGCTGGCCCATGCCCTTCCTGCTCCCGCACGAGCCGCACCTCAGGCCCGCCTGGCTCATCCGCGCCGGCCTCTTCCTCTACGACAATCTCGCGCAGCGCCACGAAGTTCCCGGCTCGTCGACCGTGCAGCTCCGCAAGGACGCCGCCGGCCCCGCCTTCGACCGCCACCTTACCAAGGCCTTCCGCTACTGGGACGGCTGGATCGACGATGCCCGCCTCGTCGTCCTCAACGCCCGTGACGCCCGGGCGCGCGGCGCCACCATCGTCACCCGCGACCCCGTCACCACCACCCGCCGCACGGATTTCGGCTGGGAGGTCACCACCGCCTCGGGCCGCACCTTCGCAACCCGCCAGCTCCTCAACTGCGCCGGCCCCTGGGCGGAAAAGGTCGCCCGCGAGCTCATGGGCGTCAACGACGCGCCGCGCCTCTCCCTCGTCCAGGGGGGCCACATCGTCACCCGCAAGGTGAACCGCACGGCGGACGCCTGGATGCTCCAGCAGCCCGACGGCCGCATCATCTTCGTCATCCCCTACGAGGGCGACTACAGCCTCATCGGCACCACCGAGACGCCTGTCGACGAACCCGGCGCCAAGGCGCTCACACAGGCAGAGGAAAGCTACCTCCTCGAAGCGGTCAACCGCAGCCTCGCCAAGCCCCTCACCACCGACGACATCGTCCACCGCTTCGCCGGCGTCCGCCCGCTGGTGCTCGAGGAAGGGAAAGCGCTGCGCGAAACCACGCGGGACTGGAAGCTCGTGCCCCATGACGGCGCCGCTGCCATGACGGTCATCGGCGGCAAGATCACCACCTACCGCCTGCTGGCCGAAGCCGTGCTCAAGCAGCTCTTCCCCGCGACGAAGCCCTGGACGAAGGGCGCCGTCCTGCCGGGCGGCGACATCCCGCGCACCCGCGCCACCGCCCAGGCCGATTTCGAAAGCTGGCTCATCGATCTCAAGGCCCGCCACCAGCTCTATGATCCGGCAATCGTCCAGCGCATGGCCCGCCTCTACGGCACAGAGACCGAAACGCTCCTTGACCGGGGCCTCGGCGCCAACCTCGGCGGCCTGTTCGAAGCCGAACTCCAGCACATGCGCGAGCAGGAATGGGCCACCACCGCCGAGGACGTCCTCTGGCGCCGCACCAAGATGGGCCTCCACCTCGATGCAAAGGCCAAGACCAGGGTCGCCACCTTCTTCGGCGAACGCGCAGCCGTCAGCGCCTAAGGGTAGAGCAACCCGCTCTCCCAACCACCGTCGGTGCGCACGAACCGCGTCCGCCAGTGCTGCCGGCCCGGCCGGTCCTCCCAATACTCGATCCAGTCCGGCACCAGCCGGTAACCGCCCCAATTGGCAGGCCGCGGCACATCGCCCGGAAAACGTGCCGCCATCTCGGCCAGCCGCGCCTCGAAGGTCTCGCGCCTGTCCAGCGGCTCCGACTGCAGCGACGCCCAGGCCGACAGCTGGCTCTCCCGCGGCCGCGTCGCGAAATAGGCGTCGCTCTCCTCTGCGCTCACCCGCCCGATTGCGCCCTGCATCCGCACCTGCCGCCTGAGGCTCTTCCAGTGGAAATCCAGCGCCGCAACCGGATTGCCCCGGATCTGCCGCCCCTTGGCGCTGCCATAGTTGGTGAACACCACGAAGCCCCGGGCGTCGAAATCCTTCATCAGCACGATCCGCACATCCGGGCGGGGCGGGCCGTCGCCGTCCACCTCAACCGTCGCCAGCGCACAGGCATTTGGGTCGTTGATCTCACCGGCTTGCGCCTCGGCAAACCAGGCCGCAAACTGCTCGAAAGGGTCCGTCATTCCCTCTGGCTAGGCCTGCCGGCTCCAGGGGGCAATATGGCGGACTTGCCGCAGTCGCAGGCGGCCCCTATATCAACTGTGTCTTTTGCGCAACAGTCAGACGGAAGCAGGGACCAAGCAGCCGATGGCAGACCTCTATTCCGAGCTCGGGGTGCCCCGGACGGCCGATGCCGCCGCCATCAAGCGCGCCTACCGCAAGCTCGCAAAAGAGCTTCACCCGGATCAGAACAAGGACAATCCCAAGGCCGCCGAACGCTTCAAGACCGTCACCGGCGCCTACGACATCCTGTCCGACCCCGAAAAGAAGGGGAAATACGACCGCGGCGAGATCGACGAGCAGGGCAACCCCAAGTTCGCCGGCTTCGGTGGCGGCGCAGGCGGCTATCGCGGCAGCACCCGTCCCGGGTCCGGCCCCGGCACAGGCCGCGCGCCCGACTTCGATTTCGATCTCGGCGGCGACCCGTCCGACCTCTTCGCCGAACTCTTCGGCCGCGCCTCGGGGCGGTCGGGCGGCTTCGGCAACGGCGGCTTCCGCCCACCCCCCCAGCGCGGCGCAGACGTCAACTATCGCCTCACCGTTCCCTTCGCCGACGCAGCCCTCGCCCGCTCCGTCCGCTTGAGCCTGCGGAACGGCAAGACGATCGAGCTCGCGATTCCCAAGGGTGTCGAGGAAGGCCAGCAGGTCCGCCTTGCCGGCCAGGGCGAAGCCGGCCCGGCCGGCGCCGGCGATGCGCTCGTCGCCATCGTCATCCAGCCCGACCCCCGCTTCACCCGCGACGGGGCGGATCTGCGCACCGACGTGCCTGTTCCGCTCGAGGTCGCCGTGCTCGGCGGCAAGGCCCGCGTCCCCACGCCCGAAGGCGAGGTGATGGCCACCATCGCGGCCGGCACCTCGTCGGGCAAACTGCTCCGCCTGAGGGCCAAGGGCTGGACCCGCAAGGACGGCACCCGCGGCGATCTCCTCGCCCGCGTGCTGGTCGAGGTGCCCAACGACCCGGACCTCGCCGATTTCCTCCGCGCCCGGGTCCAGGCCGTCTAGGATGATCCCGTCCCCCGGCGAAACGGGGGCATCCCCCGGGCCAATCGCCACCGCGCTCGCCCGCTTCGCCGCCCGTCTGCCGAAAACCTACCGCGTGCTCCGCGACGTCGTCGAAGTCACGCTCCGCGACGGCTACATCCACGCCGGCAACATCGCCTATCTCAGCCTTGTCACGCTTCTTCCCCTCGTCATCCTGATCACCGCAGTCGCAGTCGCCCTCGGGCAGACAGACGCCGGCCAGGCCGCAATCGACGGCATGCTCCGCGCCCTTCCCCCCAACGTCGCCGAGCTGTTCGAACCCGTGATCGACGAGGTGCTCGAGGCCCGCACCGGCAACCTCCTCCTCTTCGGCGGGATCGTCGCGCTCTGGACCATCTCCACCTTCCTCGAGACGCTGCGCGACATCCTCCACCGCGCTTACCGCGTCCCCAACACCCACAGCTTCGTCGAAGCCCGGATGCGCAGCATCGCCGGCACCCTGTTCGCGATGATCCTCATCCTCATCGCCATCCTCGCCCAGGTCGTGCTCGTGGTCGCGCTCAAGTCGCTGCCCATCATCCGCCGGCTCGAAGCGGATATTCCCTTCCTGCTCGACTGGTCGCGCATCCTCTCGTCGGCCGTCGTATTCCTGTCGCTCTGGGCGCTGTTCAAGCTGCTCAGCCCCCGCGCAATGCGCCACCACCCCGCCTGGCCCGGCGCTGCCGTCACCACGGCCGCCTGGGTCGGCGGCAGCTTCCTGCTCGGCCCCGCCTTCGCCAGCTTCGGCCAGATGAGCCTCACCTACGGCGCACTCTCGGGTGTGATGATCGCGCTCCTCTTCTTCTACGCCGTCGGCTTCGCCCTCGTGCTCGGCGCCGAACTCAACGCAGCACTGGCACGCGTGCGTCAGCCGGACTAAGGGCGACCCAGCACAGTACGGAGAGTCCAATGGGTTTGATGACGGGCAAGCGCGGGCTGATCATGGGCGTCGCCAACGACCGCTCGCTCGCCTGGGGCATCGCGAAGATGCTGGGCGAACAAGGCGCCGAACTCGCCTTCTCCTACCAGGGCGAGGCCCTCGAAAAGCGCGTCCGCCCGCTCGCGGAATCCCTCGGCGTCCCCCACCTCTTCGACTGCGACGTCGCCTCGGATGACTCGATGGACGCCCTGTTCGCCAACCTCGGCAAGGTCTGGCCGACGATCGACTTCCTCGTCCACGCCATCGGCTTTTCCGACAAGAACGAGTTGCGCGGCCTCTACGCCGAAACCAGCCGCGCCAATTTCCTGATGTCGATGGACATCAGCGTCTACAGCTTCACCGCCGTCGCCCGCCGCGCGGCCGCCTTGATGCCGAACGGCGGCAGCCTCCTCACGCTCAGCTACTACGGCGCCGAAAAGGTCGTCCCCCATTACAATGTCATGGGCGTCGCCAAGGCCGCCCTCGAAGCCAGCGTCCGCTACCTCGCAGTCGACTACGGCCGCAACGCCATCCGCGTGAACGCCATCTCCGCCGGCCCCGTGAAAACGCTGGCGGCCAGCGGCATCGGCGACTTCCGCTACATCCTGAAGTGGAACGAGGAAAACAGCCCCTTGAAGCGCAACACCACCCTCGACGACGTCGGCGGCGCAGGCGTCTACCTCCTGTCGGACCTCGGCCAGGGCACCACCGGCGAGACCCTCTACGTCGACAGCGGCTACCATGTCATCGGCATGGCCGCCGAAGACTCCAGCGCCGTGCAGGCCCTCGCCAACCGCTAGGCATTTCAGCTGCCGGGGCTGGCCGCAGGGGCAGGCGCCGCTGCCGGTGCCGCTGCCGGTGCCGCCGGAACCGGGGACGCCGCCGGCACCACGGCGGCCTTGCGGGCCAGCGCCGGGTCATAGTTGATCGGCTCGTCCGTCTGCGCCAGCAGCTCGCGGCCCTGCGGCACCACCGCGCTCTTGCCGGTCACGAAGGCCGAGAACACCCCAACCAGCACGGCGGTCACCACCGTCGCGGTCGTGCCGCCTTCGCCTTCCTGGCGGTACTTGCCGGTGATCGGAATGCGCTGCCCACCCAACTCCAGGTGCTTCAGCTCGATTTCCATCTTGCCCGACTTGCCGAACGAGCCCTTGCCCGTCCGCATCGTCACTTCGCCCACGCCGCGCGTGCCGGCCGGAATCACCACCAGCCCGTTGTTCAGCACGTCGTTCACGACCGACATGTTGAACCGGTCGCCCTGCTTGGCCGACTTGCTGTTCAGCTCCTGGTCCATCCGCAGCAGCACGTCCGTGTTCGCAGGCAGGGTCCCCGCAACAGGCACCGCCACAGCCGCCGGCGAAGGGGCTGTCACAGGCGCGGGCGCAGCGACCGCGGCAGGCGCAGGGGCCGGCGCGGTCTTCGGCGGGTCGATGGCAAACGCAGGCGTGGCGATCAGGCCCGTCAGGCCCGCCAGAAGAACAGCACGATACATGAACATTCCCTCCCTATGGCTGCATCAAGTCTGGCGGAGCCCCGCCCCAAGTCAAGTCACCAGACCCCGCGTCACACAGATTGCCAATCCCGTGTCACTGCGCCATTCCCCGCCCCATGTCCCACAACAGCTTCGGCCACCTCTTCCGCTTCACCACCTGGGGCGAATCCCACGGCCCCGCACTGGGCGCCGTCGTCGACGGCTGCCCCCCCGGCCTGCCCCTCACCGAAGCCCACATCCAGCCCTTCCTCGACAAGCGCCGCCCCGGCACCAGCCGCTTCACCACCCAGCGCCAGGAACCCGACCAGGTCGAAATCCTCTCCGGCACCTACGAAGGCCGCACCACGGGCACCCCCATCAGCCTGATGATCCGCAACGTCGACCAGCGCTCGAAAGACTATTCCGAGGTCGCAAAGGCCTACCGCCCCGGCCACGCGGATTACGCCTATGATGCCAAATACGGCCTCCGAGACCCCCGCGGCGGCGGCCGCTCCTCGGCCCGCGAAACCGCAGCCCGCGTCGCCGCCGGCGCCGTCGCCAGGGCCGTGCTCGGCGCCGAGATCACCATCCGCGGCTACCTCGTCGAACTGGGCGGAGACCCCATAGACCGCGCCAACTTCGATGCCGCCGAAATCGACAACAACCCCTTCTTCTGCCCCGACGCAAAGGCCGCCGCCCGCTGGGAATCCGCCCTCGACGCCGCCCGCAAATCCGGCTCCTCGCTCGGCGCCATCGTCGAGGTCTCGGCCGAGGGCGTCCCCGCCGGCTGGGGCGCGCCAGTCTATCACAAGCTCGATGCCCAACTCGCCGCCGCCATGATGAGCATCAACGCGGTGAAGGGCGTCGAGATCGGCGACGGCTTCGCAGCCGCGCGCCTCCGCGGCGAGGAAAATGCCGACGCCATGCGCCCCGGCCCCGACGGCAAACCGACATTCCTCGCCAACCACGCCGGTGGCACGGCAGGCGGCATCAGCACCGGCCAGCCCGTCGTCGTGCGCATGGCGCTGAAACCCACCAGTTCCATCCTGACACCCGTCGACACCATCACCCGCGAGGGCGAAGCGTCCGAGATCGTCACGAAAGGCCGCCACGACCCCTGCGTCGGCATCCGCGCGGCCCCAGTGGCAGAGGCCATGATGGCCCTGGTGCTGGCCGACGCGAAACTCATGCACCGCGGCCAAACCGGCCGCTGACCTCTCCCCTCCCTCGTCGAGGGAGGGGTCGGGGGTGGGTGGCGGCCTACGGGCCGCTAAACCAGCCAGGTCGTCGGATTCTCGATCGCCTCGTTCCGCTGCGCCGCCATCAGGCTCTTCACCGCCCGTACGGCAAACCACACCGGGATCAGCAGCAGGATCAGGAACCCGATCCCCACGACCACCAGCAGAACACCCACGATCGCCCAGGCAAAGCCCAGCCAGAAGGTGCGGATGTGATAGCGGTAATGGCTCTCCGCCCAGGCCGCGCCATCCTCCTTGCGCCACACATAGGCCAGGATCACCCCGATCAGCGACGGTATGCCCCCCAGCAGCGACGCCAGGTACAGAAGGCTGATCACCGTCGGCTTGTTCATCTGGAAATCGTTGGTTTCGCCCGCCATCGCACCCTCCTGTCCGGCCCTTACCTTGACCTTTCCGCACCCCGCGCACAAGTTGCCCCCGTGCCAGAGGCCGAGGCGGCCGCGTCATCCGAAGGGATGCCGAGGAAAGTCCGGGCTCCAAGGATCGACGGTGGCGGGTAACGCCCGCCGGGGGTGACCCCAGGGACAGTGCAACAGAAAGCAGACCGCCGGGCGGACTCAGGTTCCCGGCAAGGTCGAAAGGGTGCGGCAAGAGCGCACCGCGCGGCTGGCAACAGGCGTGGCACGGCAAACCCCACCGGGAGCAAGACCGAATAGGCGCGCGGTGCCGCAAGGCAGGCCTGATCCGGCCGACGCGCGCGGGTTGGTTGCTGGAGGTGCATGGCAACATGCACCCGAGAGGAATGGTCGCCGCCCGAAAGGGAACAGAACCCGGCTTACTGGCCTCTGGCGCAGCCAAAAGGCGGCTGCCGTCAGTGCGCAGCACTGATCGGCAGACTCGCCGGAGGCCCGGCCGGCGGAGTCGCGGGTCTCTCCCCGCGACCCGTCCGACGAGTCGGGCTTTGCCCGACCCTTCCTCTTCCTGTCTTCCCAACCCCAAAGCGGAGAGGCCGGGTTCACCCCGGCCCCCGCGCTCACTCCGGCGCACCCCCGATCTGCTCCCAAAGCTCGATCTTCACCCCATCGCAATCCAGGATCCAGGCAAACCGCCCATAACTCTCGTCCTGCCGCCCCAGCACCTCGACCCCCTTCGCCGTCAGCCCCTCCAGGAACCCGTCCAGGTCATCCACCCTGAGGTTCACCATGAAGCCGGCCTGCGACGGCGCGAAATAGTCCGTCTCCGCCTTGAACGGCGACAGCTGCGCATAGCCTTGCGGGTCCTCGGCAAAGGGAAACAGGATCCCCCATTCGCCTTCGATCCCCAGCACGTCCCGATACCAGGCCTGTGTCCGCTCGACATCGGCCACCTTGTAGAACAGCCCGCCCAGCCCCGTGATCCGCGCCATCGGCCGCCTCCGTCTCTCCAGCAGGCGGCAGGCTCCCCCAAAAGTGCGCAGTCGGCAAGCCGCCTCCAGCCTTGTGCAGCGCAGCACCCTCCGCTAAAGGCCCCCGCCAATTCCAAAGCACAGGACAAGACAAATGGCCGTCACCCGGACCTTCTCGATCATCAAGCCCGACGCCACCCGCCGCAACATCACCGGCAAGGTCACCGCCATGCTCGAAGCCGCGGGCCTGCGCGTCGTCGCCTCCAAGCGCATCCACATGACGAAGGAGCAGGCTGAAGGCTTCTACGGCGTCCACCGCGAGCGCCCCTTCTTTAACGACCTCGTCGCCTTCATGACCTCGGGCCCGGTCGTCGTGCAGGTCCTCGACGGCGAAGACGCCGTCGCCCTCAACCGCCGCGTCATGGGCGCCACCAACCCGGCCAACGCCGACGCCGGCACGATCCGGAAGGAACTGGCCGAAAGCATCGAGGCGAACACAGTCCACGGCAGCGACAGCGAAGAGAATGCGGCGATCGAGATCGCGTTCTTCTTCAAGGACAGCGAAATCGTTGGCTAAGTAGCTCGTCGTCCCGGGCTTGACCCGGGACCTAGCTTCCCTTCGGCGCGGCCGGCGGCAAAAGCCGCCGAGTCCGCCGGGGCGCCAAGGCAAAAAAAGAAAAAGTCCGGCAAAGCCGGACTCGTCGGACGGGTCGGCGATAGAGATCACCGACTCCGCCGTCCGGAGCTGGCGGCGAGTCCGCCAATTAGTGCTGCGCACTAATGGCGGCCGCCTCGGCTACGCCTCCAGCTCCGTATCCCAATACAGATAATCCCGCCACGTCTCGTGGCAGTAATGCGGCGGGAACGCCCGCCCATTCTCCTGCAACTGGTGGCTCGACGGCTGGAACGGCCGCTGGCGCGGCAGCATGTGCGCCTCCGCAGGCGTCCGCCCGCCCTTGCGCAGGTTGCAGGGCGCACAGGCCGTCGTCACGTTGGTCCAGGTTGTGCGCCCGCCATAGGCCCGGGGCACCACATGGTCGAAGGTCAGCTCGTCCTTCGAACCGCAATACTGGCAGGTGAACCGGTCCCGCAGGAACAGGTTGAACCGCGTGAAGGCCGGGTTCTGGCTCGGCTTCACATATTGCCGCAGCGCCACCACGCTCGGCAGCCGCATCGCGAAACTGGGCGATCGGATCTCCCGGTCATATTGCGCCACCACGTCCACCCGCTCCAGGAAGGCCGCCTTGATCGCGTCCTGCCAGCTCCACAGGCTCAGCGGGTAATAGCTCAGCGGGGTATAGTCGGCATTCAGCACCAGCGCCGGGCAGGCCTGCGGGCTCTGCCACCGCCCGCCGTCATGCTCGGGCCGCCATCGTTCGTGGAAAAGATCGGGATGATACATGGCCGCGCTCCCTGTTTCCGCCGGAGCAGGCCTGATCGAGACCATCCCTATCGCACCTCGGGCAGCCGCAAACACGCCTGCTCGTTTCATGCCCCTATACCAGAGGCTGTATGTCGCTGCTATGACAGCACCAGATATTGTTGAGGTCAAGCGCGCTCATGGCATCATCCCCAACATCCACGCGCTTTGCCCCGTCGCCCACAGGGCGTCTCCACCTCGGTCATGCCTGGTCCGCGGCAATCGGCCATGCGCTGGCGCGTTCCGCAGGCGGCCGCTGGTGGCTGCGGATCGAGGACATCGACACCACCCGCTGCCGCCCCGAATTCACCGCCACGATCCACCAGGATCTCGCCTGGCTCGGCCTGATCCCCGATGATGTGCTGGTCCAGACCAGCCGCCGCGACGCGCACCAAGCCGCACTCGACCGGATCACCGACATGGGCCTCGCCTACCCCTGCTTCTGCACCCGGGCCGACATCGCCGCCGCCGCCCAGGCCCCGCACGGCGCACAGGCCGTCTACCCCGGCACCTGCCGCAATCTCGATCGCGCAGAAGCCACCGCCCGCGCACGGGCCGAACCCCACGCCATCCGCCTGAACGTCGCCGCCGCCGTCCAGCGCACCGGCCCGCTCCACTGGCGCGAAGGCAACACGCCCACCCAAGCGGACCCCTCCATCGCCGGCGACATCGTCCTCGCCCGCAAGGACATCGGCGTCGGCTACATGCTCGCAGCCGTCGTCGACGACGCCCATGCCCAGATCACCGACATCGTGCGCGGCCGCGACCTCCTCGACGCCACCCCGACCCAGCGCCTGCTCCAGGCCCTCCTCGATCTGCCCGCCCCGCGCTACCACCACCACCGCCTGCTGCTCGCCGCAGACGGCCGCCGCCTCGCCAAGCGCGATCGCGCCGAAACGCTGCACGCCCTGCGCGAAGCCGGCATCGACGGCCCCTCGCTTGCCGCCCGCCTCGCCGAGCTCCCGCCGCACGGGCCCGACCTCGTCTTTCACCTCTGATCGCCCCCGCGACACCACGCCCCGCCTGCAGGCGCGCGCCTGCTCCCCATTATCGGGGTGCGCGGCGCCTTCCGTGCTGATAGGGACATCACCCCATGAACGGCTTCATCATCGCAGCGATCGTGCTGGCAGCGCTTGCCACCGCCTATGTGCTCGTCCGCGGCATCATCACCATGGCGTCCGGCAAGGACATCACGGGCGAACAGTCCAACAAGTACATGTGGCGCCGCGTCCAGTTCCAGATGCTCGCCGTCCTGCTCGTCGTCGTGCTGATGCTGATGATGGGCCGCGGCCCGGGAAGCTGAGAGGGCCCCGCCCGCACATGGTAAAGCTCAACCGCATCTACACCCGCACCGGCGACGACGGCACCACCGGCCTCGTCGACGGCTCGCGCGTCTCGAAATCCTGCCCCCGCGTCGCCGCCTACGGCACCACCGACGAGGCGAACAGCGCACTCGGCGTCGCCCGCCTGCACGCAACCGGCGATCCTCTCGCCATGATCATCCGCATCCAGAACGATCTCTTCGACGTCGGCGCAGACCTCGCAACGCCGGGCAATGACTGGGAGGCCGGCGCCCCCCAGCCCGAATGGCCCCCGCTGCGCATCGTCCAGTCCCAGATCGATCGCCTCGAGGCCGAGATCGACGCCATGAACGCCGACCTTCAGCCGCTCAACAGCTTCATCCTGCCCGGCGGAACCCCGCTGTCGGCCCACCTCCACGTCGCGCGCACCATCATCCGCCGCGCCGAACGCGAGGCTGTGGCCGCAGCCGCCGATGGCCCCGTTAATCCTGCAGCAATCCACTATCTCAACAGGCTGTCCGACCATCTCTTCGTGATGGCCCGGCACGCCAACCGCCCAGAGGTCGGCGGCGAGGGTGACCCCCTCTGGGTGCCGGCCCAGAACCGCTGACGCCGCAACCGGCGCAGCGCCACGCAGGGGTGGATGGAAACCAGCCGGGGCACACCGGCCCCATCAGGGAGTGTCGAATGACTGCTCGACCGGCACTGACACGCACATTTGCCCTGCTGCTCGCAGCAGTCGCGCCCCTCGCCCTGTCTCCGGCCATGGCCGCCGACGCAGCCGGGACCACAGCCACCACCAAGCCCGCGAACGCCCCCGTGCTCGGCACCTTCGGCGTCGACACGGCCGGTATGGACCTGAGCGTGAAGCCCGGCGACAACTTCTTCGCCCATGTGAACGGCACCTGGGACAAGACCACCCCCATCCCCGACGACCGCGCCTCCTGGGGCATGTTCAACACGCTGACCGAACTGTCGAACACCCGCACCCGCGCCATCGTCGAGGAAGCCGCCGCCAACCCGGCCGCCACCGGCAACAGCCGCAAGGTCGGCGACTATTACGCCAGCCTGGTCGACGAAGCGGCAATCGAAAAGGCCGGCCTCGCGCCCTTGAAGCCCGAGCTCGACGCCATCGCCGCCATCTCCACCCGCGCGGAGCTGTCAAAGGCGATCGCCCGCGGCAACCGCGAGGGCGGCCCGGCTCCCTTCCGCATGGGCATCGCGCAGGACGCAAAAGACCCGACGCGGATGACCGTCAACCTGGTCCAGGCCGGCATCGGCATGCCCAACCGCGACTATTATCTGGCGGCCAATTTCGCGCCCCAGAAGGCCGCCTACCAGGCCCATGTCGCCCGGCTCCTCGCCCTCTCCGGCGTGCCCGAGGCCCAGGCCAAGGCCGACGCCGCCCGCATCGTCGCGCTGGAAACGCAAATCGCAACCGCCCACTGGACCAACGTCGAAAACCGCCAGGCCGAAAAGCGCTACAACCCCGTCGCCGCAGCCGAGCTGCCCGCGAAGTTCCCCGGCGTCGACTGGGCGGCCTTCCGCAGCATCACCGGGATCGAGGGCGAACAGACGCTCAACGTCAACCAGCCCTCGGCCCTCGCCGGCATCGCCAAGCTCGTCGAAACCGCCCCGCTCGAGGACTGGAAGGCCTGGGCCCGCTACCACACGCTGCGCTCCTATTCCCCGGTCCTCCCCAAGGCCTTCCGCGATGAAACCTTTGCCTTCTACGGCAAGACCCTCACGGGCACCCCCGCCCAGGAAGAGCGCTGGAAGCAGGCGGTGAACCTCACCACCGGCGCTCTCGGCGAAGCCATCGGGCAGGACTATGTCGCCCGTCACTTTCCGCCCGAAGCCAAGGCGCAGATGGACGAGCTGGTGAAGAACATCATCGCCGCCATGGACATACGCCTCCAGAACCTCGCCTGGATGGACGCGAAAACCAGGGAAGCCGCGCGCTACAAGCTCAGCCGCTTCAAGCCGAAGATCGGCTACCCGGACAAGTGGATCGACTATTCGGCGATGCAGGTCGTTCGCGGTGACGCCTACGGCAACCTCCGCCGCGCCTATGCCTTCGATACCAACCGCGATCTCGCAAAGCTGGGCAAGCCCATCGACCGCAGCGAGTGGTTCATGACCCCGATGACGGTCAACGCCTACGCCAACCCCACCTGGAACGAGATCGTCTTCCCCGCCGCCATCCTGCAGCCGCCCTTCTTCGATCCCAAGGCCGACCCCGCGGTCAATTACGGCGGCATCGGCGCCGTCATCGGGCACGAGATCACCCACCATTTCGACGACCAGGGCCGCAAATATGACCCTGACGGCAAGCTCTCCGACTGGTGGACGCCCGGCGACGTCGAGCGCTTCACGAAACTCGCCGACGTGCTCGTGAAGCAGGTCGAGACTTACGAGCCGCTGCCCGGCAAGCGCATCAACGGCAAGCTCAGCCTGGGTGAGAACATCGCCGACATCGCCGGCCTCAACATCGCCTGGGATGCCTGGCAGATGAGCCTCAAGGGCAAGACGCCTGCGGTCATCGACGGCAAGTCCGGCGCCGAGCGCTTCTACCTCGGCTACGGCCAGATCTGGCGCACCAAATACCGCGACGCCGCGATGGAGCGTCAGCTCACCGTCGGCCCGCACAGCCCGGGCAACTTCCGCCCGCTCACCGTCCGCAACCACGCCCCCTGGTACGAAACCTTCAACGTGAAGCCAGGCGAGAAGCTCTATCTGAAGGAAGAGGAGAGGGTGGGGATCTGGTAGGCTGAAGCCGGCTGGCGCCAGTGCGACAGCACTGGTCGCCAGACTCGGCGAAAGCCCGGCCGGCGGGTCCGGACGATGGCGAAGCCAAGTCCGGAACCCGTCCGACGAGCGGGCTGCGCCCGCAACCTTCCTTTTTTGCGTCTCTTCAACCCAGGCGGACTCGCGGGCTTTGCCCACGGCCGCCCCTCAGCCACCCCCCTCAAGGCAGCGCCAGCCGCCCCCCCGTCTTCGGCGCCGGCACCCCGGTCGTCTCCGGCCAGCTCAGCGGCAGCCCCTTCACGTGCCGCACCGCCAGCCAGGCAAAGGCCTGCGCCTCCAGCGCGTCGCCGTGCCAGCCCTCGGCTTCCACGGGCGCCGTGGGCACGCCCGTGCGCTCGGCGATCATGCCCATCAGCACCGGGTTGTGCCGCCCGCCCCCGGTCACCAGCAGCCGGTTCAGCCGCACCGGCAACGTCCTCAGCGACAGCGCCACAGTCTCGGCCGTGAAGGCGGTCAGCGTTGCAGCCCCGTCTGCCGCCGACAGGCCGCGTGCAGGCGCAATCGAAAAATCCGCCCGGTCCAGCGACTTCGGCCCCACCTGGTCGAAGAAGCCCAGGTCGGCCATGGACGTCAGCACATCGTCATGCACATGGCCCGCGCCCGCCAGCGCACCACCGGCATCGAACCGCCCGCCCGTGTGCGCCTGCACCCAGTCGTCGATCAGCCCGTTGCCCGGCCCGGTGTCGAACGCGCCCCAGCGCCCGTCCGCATCGAACCAGGTCAGGTTGCCCACTCCCCCGAGGTTCAGGATGCCCACCGGCAGCTCCAGGCCCGACACCAGCGCCCGGTGATAGCCCGGCGCAAGCGGCGCGCCTTCCCCGCCGGCCGCCACGTCCGCGGACCGGAAGTCATGGACGACCGGCCGCCCCGTCAGCTGGGCCAGCAGCGCCGCATTGCCGATCTGCCAGGTGAAGGGCGAAGGGTTTCCCGAGCTCGGCGGCCGGTGCGCAACCGTCTGCCCGTGAAAGCCGATCAGGGTCGCCGTTTCGCTTCCCGGCAGCGCCGCCACGGCTTCGGCATGCGCCAGTGTCAGAACCCGTTCGGCCTCGGCGATCAGCGGATCGTCCTGCGGCGCCGGCAGCGTCAGCGCCCGGGCCGCCGCCGCGCGGATGAGGGCGCGTTCGGCGTCGGTGTAGGGCCGGTCGGCGGCCGCAAGCCCGCGCACATGGCCCTCGCCGTCGGTCTCGATCAGCGCCGCATCGACCGCGTCGACCGATGTGCCGGACATCAGCCCGACGACGATATGCTTTCCAGACGCCATGGCTTTCGCCTAGAGCGGCCCCGCCATGACCTACAAGAGCGAATATCTCAGCACCCTCGAAGCCCGGGGCTACATCCACCAGCTCACCGACGCGGACGCGATCGACACGCGCGCCGCGAAACCCGGGCTGGTGGCCTATGTCGGGTTCGACCTCACCGGGCCCTCGCTCCACATCGGCCACCTGATGTCGATCATGATGCTCCGCCGGCTCCAGCAGCATGGCGGCAAGCCGATCGCGCTGATGGGCGGCGGCACCACCAAGGTCGGCGACCCGTCGGGCAAGGACACGCAGCGCCAGCTGCTCGACCAGGCCACGATCGACGCCAACAAGGCCAGCATCAAGCGCGTGTTCGAACGCTTCCTCACCTTCGGCGACGGCCCGTCGGATGCCATCATGGCCGACAATGCCGACTGGCTCGATCATCTCAACTATATCGAATTCCTGCGCGATTACGGCCGCCACTTCAGCGTGAACCGCATGCTCAGCATGGATTCGGTGAAGCTCCGCCTCGAACGCGACCAGCCGCTCAGCTTCATCGAGTTCAACTACATGGTCCTCCAGAGCTACGACTTCGTCGAGCTCAACCGCCGCTACGGCTGCGTCATGCAGATGGGCGGCTCCGACCAGTGGGGCAACATCACCCAGGGGATCGACCTCGGCCGCCGCGTCGCCGGTGCCGAGCTCTACGGCCTCACCACGCCGCTCATCACCAATGCCGACGGCTCCAAGATGGGGAAGACGGCGAACGGCGCGGTCTGGCTCAACCGCGAGCAGCTGCCCGACTGGGACTATTGGCAGTTCTGGCGCAACGTCGACGACCGCGATGTCGGCCGCTTCCTCCGCCTCTTCACCGACATGCCCGAACCCGAGATCCGGCGGCTCGAGGCGCTCGAGGGCGCCGAGATCAACGACGCCAAGATCGCGCTCGCCAATGCGGCAACCACGCTGTGCCGGGGTGCAGAGGCGGCCGCCGCGTCCGAGGCGACGGCGCGGGCCACCTTCGCCGAGGGCGGTGCGGGCGAAGCGCTCCCCAGCTTTGCGGTCGCGGGCGCCCTGCCGCTCGTCGATGCGCTGGTCCTGACCGGCCTTGCCGCCTCCAAGGGCGAAGCGCGGCGCAAGCTCGCGGAAAATGCCGTGAAGGTGGATGGCGAGGGCGTGACCGACCCGGTCGCACTGGTCTCGGCGCCCGCACGCCTCAGCCTCGGCAAGAAGCGCCACGCGCTCCTGACGCAGGGCTAGGGCCGGCCCCCGGTGATGCGGCGGGCGTTCAGCTGGGCATAGCGCTGCGGCGTCAGGCGGGCTGCAAAATCGGCAGCGCCCGGCTGTCCCTGTCCTGCCGCGGCACGGGCCAGCTCCGCTGCGCGCGGCAGGTTGCGGCTCACGCCCCGCCCTTCGGCAAAGGCGTTGGCGAGCGCAAGCTGGGCCGGCCCATAGCCGCGCCGCGCCGCACGAAGGAACCAGGCGGCTGCAACCGCATCATTGCGCGGCGCGCCCTGCCCGTTGGCAGCCATTGTCCCCAGCAGCGTTTCGGCCGCCGGCACATCCCGCTGGGCGAGAATCCGGAAATCCCGGTGGGCGGCCGCATAGTCGCCGTCCTCGAACGCCGCGACGGCACGGGTCAGCAGCCGATCGGTCGGCAGGGCTGTTGCAGGGTCTGCAGGGCCGAACGCGGATTGGGGTCCGGCCGAAGGGCCCGCGCCAAGCAACAGGGCCGAAACAAGGGTGGCAAGGCAGGCCCGGGCAAGCATCCATCCTCCGCTAGCCCGAAACCGCAGCGGATTGAAGAGCAGACCGGCCCGCATCGGTGCGCCTTGTCGGCCGACTGTTGTTCAGCCGCCACGCAAGGTCGCAACAGCCGCATCCTTTTCGAACAGATAGAGCAGATCCCGCGCCGCCGCCCCGCGCGGGCCTGCCAGACCGCCGTCGCGCTCGATCAGCAGCCGCGCGTCGGCATCGGCGGTCGCCAGCAGGCGCTCCACCTGCTCGGGGGTCGCAAGCGTGAAACCCTGATCTCCCGACTGCCGGGTGCCCAGCAGCTCCCCGGATCCGCGCAGGCGAAGGTCCGCTTCGGCAATCGCGAATCCGTCGTCCGTCTGGCGCATCATCTTCAACCGCTCGCGCGCGGTTTCCGACAGCTTCTCCCCGCGCAGCAGCAGGCAGACCGAGCGCGCGGTGCCCCGCCCGACCCGGCCGCGCAGCTGGTGCAGCTGCGCCAGCCCGAAGGCTTCCGCCCCTTCGATCACCATCAGCGAGGCATTGGGCACGTCCACCCCCACCTCGATCACCGTGGTCGCAACCAGGATCGCAGCCTCGCCCGACTGGAACCGCGCCATCTCCCGGTCCCGCGCGGCCCCGGCCAGCTTGCCATGGACCAGCGCGACCCGGTCGCCGAAGCGCTGCCGCAGCATCGCCGCGCGCGCCACAGCCGGCGCGGCTTCATCCGGGTCCGACGTCACTTCGCCCTCCGACCCGCCGTCCAGCAGGGGGCACACCCAATAGGCCTGCGCACCCGTCGCGATATGGCGCGCAAGGCCGTCCACCACCTCGTCCAGCCGGGCGAGCGCCGTCACCCGCGTGTCGATCGGCTGGCGCCCGGGCGGGCGCTCGGCAAGGCGCGACACCTCCATCTCGCCGAAGTGCGCCAGCGCCAGCGTTCGCGGGATGGGGGTCGCCGTGGTCACCAGGAAATGCGGCGGCACATCCGCCTTCTCTGCCAGCATCATCCGCTGCGCGACCCCGAAGCGGTGCTGCTCATCCACCACGGCGAGGCCCAGCCGCCGATACTGCACCGCACCCGAGAAGATCGCATGGGTGCCGACCAGGATGTCGATCTCGCCCGCCGCCAGCTGCCCGAGCACCTCCTCGCGCGTCTTCCCCTTCTCCCGGCCCGACAGGAAGGCCAGCCTCACCGGCAGCGTCGCCAACAGCCTCGCCAGCGTCGCGTGGTGCTGCCGCGCGAGCAGGTCGGTCGGCGCCAGAAAGGCCCCCTGTGCGCCTGCCTCCACCGCGATCAGCAGCGCCATCAGCGCGACCAGCGTCTTCCCCGATCCGACATCGCCCTGCAGCAGCCGCAGCATCGCGTGCGGCGCCGCCATGTCGCCCGCGATCTCGGAAATGGCGTGGCTCTGCGCCCCCGTCAGCGGCCAGGGCAGGCTTTCCAGCAACGGCCGGGTCAGCCGCCCCGTCCCCACCAGCGGCACGCCCTTCTGCCGCCGGCGTCGGGCCCGCACCAGGCCCCAGGCCAGCTGGCTCGCCAGCAGTTCGTCATAGGCAAGCCGGTCGCGCGCAGCACTGCTGTCGGGCCGGCCGTGAACCACGGCAAGCGCCTCGCCGAAGCCCGGCCATTGCCGCTTCGCCTGCAGCCCGGGCTCGATCCACTCCTCCAGCCGCGGCGCGCGGGCAAGTGCTGCCTGCGCAAGCGCTGCAAGCCGCCGCGAGGTCAGCCCCTCGGTCAAGGGATAAATGGGCTCCGTCGCCGGGGCGTCCGGCTTCGTCAGCTCGGGGTGGATGATCTGGAAGCGCCCGTTCCACAGCTCCAGCCGGCCCGCAACCACCAGGTCGGCGCCGACCGGCATCCGGCTCGCAAGCCCCGAGGCCTTGGGGCCGAAGAAGGCGAGCACCATGCCGATCCCCGAGGCGTCGTCGGCAAGGATCCGGAACGGCCCGCGCCCCCGGCTCGGCTCGTGCGCTGCAATGCGCACGGGCACGGCAACCCGCTCCCCCTCCCGCGCATCCGCCAGGCTCGCCAGCACCCGCGTGTCGCGCCAGCCGACCGGAAAGTGGAACAGCAGGTCCCGCACCCGGGCAATGCCCAGCCGCTCCAGCGCGCGGGCCCCCGCAGGCCCGACTCCGGGAAGCGATGCCGCATCGGCAAACAGGGGGTTGAGCCGATCGGGCCGCATGGCTACCTGCGCTAGCAACCCTGCAGGCGGCCCGCAATTTGTGCGTGGCCGCTCATCTGCCGTGGAGACGATGATGGTCAGCGAAGTCCGACTGAAGCGCGCGCACTGGCGGGCCCATCACAGGGGCACCAAGGAGGCCGACATGCTGGTCGGCGGATTCGCCGACCGCTGGATGGCCGAGCTCGCGAAGGACGAGGCCGCCTTCACCTGGTTCGAGGCGCTGATGGAAGAGCAGGACGTCGACATCATGGCCTGGGCGTTCGCCAAGGCCCAGCCGCCCGAAGCGCTGCAGGGCTTGTGGATGACCCGCCTCATGGACCTCGATTACATCCGGCTGGTTCCGCGCTGATGCTCCCCATCGAAGCGATCATCGGCAGCCCCCGCCCGCTCAGGCTGACGGGGGCGCCCCCGGGCCTGATCCCGCTTCTGATGGCGGGGCTTGCCCGTGCGGCCGGCCTCGATGGTGCCCGCGCAGTCCTGATCGCCGCCGACGAAAGCGCCGGCCGCGCCGTGGCAGAGGCCGCCCCCTTCTTCGCGCCCGATGTCAGGCCCATCTGGCTGCCGGGCTGGGACTGTCTCCCCTATGATCGCGCAAGCCCCGGCCAGGGCGTCATGGCCGAGCGGCTGGCAGGCCTCGCCGCCCTCGTGCGCCCGCCGCAGGGCCCGGAGCTGCTGGTGACGACCGTCAGCGCAGCCACCCAGCGGCTGCTGCCCAGGGCGATCCTCGCGGATGCAACGCTCGAGGTGCGCAGGGGCAGCCGCATCGGCCGCGACGCTCTGGTCGAGACCCTGCTGCGCGCCGGCTACACCCGGGCCGAAAGCGTCGCCGACGCCGGCGATTTCGCGGTGCGAGGCGGGCTGGTCGACGTGGTCCCGCCAAATCCGGCCAGCCGCGCTGGGGATCCGCGGCCACAGGGACGCACCGGCTACCGGCTCGACTTCTTCGGCGACGAAGTCGATGCCATCCGCACCATCGATCCGCTCACCCAGCTCACCACCGGCAAGGCCGACGGCTTCACCCTGCTGCCGGTCTCCGAACTGCTGCTCGATGACGCCCGCATCCGTGCCTTCCGCGCCGGCTGGCTCGAACGCTTCGGCGCGGGCGCAACGTCCGACCCCCTCTACCAGGCCGCCAGCGAAGGCCGTCGCGCCGCCGGCCTCGACCATTTCCTCCCGCTGTTCGAACCGGGCCTCGTCACCCTGTTCGACTGGCTGGCGCCCGGCGACCTGCTGGTCACCGACCCGGGCCTCCAGTCGGCAGCCGACGCGCGCTACGAGGCCATCACCGACTATCACCAGAACCGCTTCGAGGCGCTCCGCACGCCACCGAAGGGCAAGACGAAACTCGGCGCCGCCGTCTACCGGCCGCTCGAGCCCGACCAGCTCTACCTCGCCCGCGCCGAATGGGATGCAGGCCTCGCCCGCGCGCACCGCACCTCGGCGCTCCCCGGCGACGGCCTCGACCAGGCCTCCCTAGACCTCGGCGGCCTTCCCGCGCAGGATTTCGCGCCTGCCCGGGTCGCAGCCGCCAGCGGGGGCGAACCCGTCTACAAGGCAATCGCCGCACGCCTGGCGCAGGCGCGGGAAAGCGGCCGCAAGCCCGTGCTCGCCGCCTATTCCGAAGGCTCGCGCGACCGCATCTCGGGCCTCCTCAAGGACCATGGCGCGGGCGGCCTCGTCCCGGCCGACGGCTGGCAGGCAGCGCTCGGCGCCGCCGACAGGAACGCCGTTCCCGTCATCGTCCTGCCGCTCGAAACCGGCTTCCGCCACGCCGACGCCGAGCTCTGGACCGAACAGGACATGCTGGGCGACCGGCTCGTCCGGCGCCGCTCGGCCCGCAAGGCCGACGCCTTCCTGAAAGACCTCGAAACCCTCGAGGCCGGCGAACTCGTCGTCCACCAGGACCATGGCATCGGCCGCTACATCGGCCTCACCCCGATCACGGTGTCCGGCGCCGAGCACGACACCGTCGCGCTCGAATATGCGGGCGGCGACAAGCTCTACGTCCCCGTCGAGAACCTTGACGTCCTCAGCCGCTACGGCAGCGAGAGCGAGGGCGTCGCGCTCGACAAGCTGGGCGGGACAGGTTGGGCCCAGCGCAAGGCCCGCATGAAGGAGCGCATCCGCGAGATTGCGCACGAACTGCTGAAGACGGCCGCCCTCAGGGCCACCCGCGCAGCCGACGCCTACGAGGTCGACGGCCAGGGCTATGCTGCCTTCCTCGACAAATTCCCCTGGGCCGAAACCGACGACCAGCTCCGCGCAACCGCCGAGGTGCTGGAGGATCTCGCCGCCGGCCGCCCGATGGACCGCCTCGTCTGCGGCGACGTCGGCTTCGGCAAGACCGAGGTGGCGCTCCGCGCGGCCTATGTCGCGGCGGCCTCGGGCTCGCAGGTCGCCGTCATCTGCCCCACCACGCTGCTCGCCCGCCAGCACGCGGCCACCTTCCGCGAACGCTTCGCCGGCACCGGGCTCACCGTCGGTGCGCTCTCCCGGCTGGTGCCGGCTGCCGAAGCGAAGGCGACGCGCGAAGGCCTCGCCGACGGCTCGGTCGACATCGTGGTCGGCACCCACGCCATCCTCGCCAAGGGCGTCGAATTCAAGCGCCTCGGCCTCGTGGTGGTCGACGAGGAACAGCGCTTCGGCGTCACCCACAAGGAGCGTCTGAAGGCGCTCAGGCAAGGCTCCAGCGACCCGACAGCGATCAACAACGTCCACGTCCTCACGCTCACCGCCACCCCGATCCCGCGCACCCTGCAGATGGCGCTTTCGGGCATCCGCGAACTCAGCGTGATCGCAACCCCCCCGGTCGACCGGCTGGCCGTGCGCACCACCGTCTCCCCCTTCGACCCCGTCGTCGTCCGCGAAGCCCTGTTGCGCGAACATCATCGCGGCGGGCAGAGCTTCCTGGTCATGCCGCGCATCTCCGACCTCCCCGACATGGAGGCGTTCCTGCGCGAAGGCGTGCCCGAGGTCCGCTACGTGACGGCGCACGGGCAGATGGCCGCCGGCGAACTCGAGGACCGGATGACCGCCTTCACCGACCAGCGCTTCGACGTGCTGGTCTCCACCAGCATCGTCGAATCCGGCATCGACATCCCCAACGCCAACACGCTCATCGTGCACCGCGCCGACATGTTCGGCCTCGCCCAGCTCTACCAGCTCAGGGGCCGCGTCGGTCGCGCCAAGCGCCGCGCCTATGCGCTCCTCACCACCGCGGCCGACGGCACGATCACGAAAAAAAAAGAAAAGCGGTTGCAGGTGCTGGCTTCGCTCGACAGCCTGGGCGCCGGCTTCGAACTCGCAAGCCACGATCTCGACCAGCGCGGCGCCGGCAACCTGCTCGGCGACGAACAGTCGGGCCACATCCGCGAGGTCGGCTTCGAACTCTACCAGTCGATGCTCGAAGACGCGATCCTCGCCGCCAAGGCCGAGGCGCGCGGGCTGAAGGCGCCCGAGGACCCGTCCAGCCCCACCATCTCGGTCGACGCGCCCGTCATGATCCCCGAGGACTATGTGCCCGACCTCGCGCTCCGGATGGCGCTCTACCGCCGCGCCGCCGACCTCAAGGACAAGGCCGAGACCGAGGCGCTGGCCGCCGAGATGATCGACCGCTTCGGCCCGCTGCCCGAACCGGCGCAGAACCTGCTGAAGATCGTCGAGGCGCGCAACGCCGCCAAACGCGCCCATGTCCAGAAGATCGAGGTGGGCCCCAAGGGCGCGCTCGTCACCTTCGTCGACGACAGCTTCCCCAACCCGGCCGGCCTCGTCGAATGGATGCAGCGCCTCAAGGGCCAGGCGCGGCTCCGGCCAGACCAGAAGCTCTTCCTCGCCCGCGACTTCGGCAGCGGCCAAGGGCGCCTCGCCGGCGCGGTCGCACTGGCCCGCGGGCTCGCCCAGGCCGCGATCCGCAACGTGGAGCCGGTCGCAGAGCCCGCGAAAGCCGCGCCCGTCCAGCGGCACGCCGTGCCGGGCGTGTTCAAGTCGAAGCGGCGCTAGGGCGCAGGCTTCGGGAAATAGGCCTTCAGCGCCTCATAGGCCGTGCCATGGTAGATGCTGCCATGGGTTTCAGCCGGGCGGGGCTCGTGGCGCCAGTCCAGGCTGTCCGGGGCATTCGCCTTCAGGGCGCCCACCAGGCTGTCCATTCCGGCCTGCATCTCGGGGCCTTCGCTGCCCAGGCTGAGCCACAGGCTGCGGGGGCCTGCCGGGCGAAGGCTGACAAGGCGCGCGGCCGCCCCGTTCGCGAGCGCCTGATTGTCCCACCACAGGCTGGGGCTGATCGCGATGTAGCGGCGGAAGCTGTCGGGCCGGGCCAGCAGCGTCTCCACGACGAACAGCCCGGCGAGCGATTCCCCCATCAGCGCGGTGTCCGCGCTGGTGCGATAGCGGCCTTCCACGAACGGCTTCACCCGGGTTTCCAGGAAATGGCGGAAGGCGGCCGAGCCGCCGACGGTCGGATAGTCCCTGCGAAGCGCCGGGTCCTTCGTCGGGGGTGTCAGTTCGTTGCGGCGGTCGACGCTCGCAATCCCCACGAGGATCAGCGGCTGCAGCGGGCCCCAGGGGGTGCCGCCCAACTGGGCAAGGCCGCTGATGTGGTGGAAATCCTGGTCCAGGCCGCCGTCCAGCAGGTAGACGACCGGGTGGCGCGCCGTGCCGCCGGCATAGCCCGGCGGCGTATAGACGTTGATCCGGTGGGCAACGCCGGCTTCGCTGGCAAGCGTGTAGCCCTCGCCGATGACGATAGGTGTCGGCGGCTCGGCAGCCGCGGCCGGTGTCGGCGGCTCGCCAGCCGCGGCCGGGGTGGTGAGGGCCAGAAGCGTCAGGACCAGGCGGGCGATCGCCACGCGTCCCGGCCTCAGTCGTCGGACTGCAGCAGCCGGGGATCCGGGTTCTCGTCGCTCTCCTGCGTCAGCTGCGAAACAAGCCGGTTGTAGTTGAAGCTCGACCGGTCGCCGATCTTGTCCCCGTGGCGCTCCAGCCATTCGCTCGCCGCTTCGCGCCCCTTGTCCCGCAGCATCAGCAGGAACTTGCGCTCGGCCGTCAGCTTGGTGGCAGCCGGCAGCTCGCCCAGCGCCTGGTCGCCGTGGATCATGTGCAGATGGGTCTTGCGATGCCGTTCCGCCGAAAGCTCGCCGGCGTTGATCAGGCGGTTGCGCTCGGCGATGAAGCGCAGCTCGGTCACCAGGCTCGCGTTGAAGCTGATCTCCGACAGGCGGTCCAGGATGTCGGCGGCCTTCCGGGGCAGCTCGCTGCGCACGATCGGGTTCAGCTGCACGATCAGCACATCGTCGGTCTCGGTCGCCCGGCACATCGGCTCGATCGCGGGATTGGCGATGTAGCCGCCGTCCCAATAGCCCTCGCCGTCGATCATCGGCGTCTGGAACAGGCTCGGCAGGCAGGCGGACGCCAGCACCATCTCCACCGTCAGCTCATGCTCGCGCCAGCAGCGAAGGCCCCCTGTCGCCACATGGGTGGTGTTGATGAACAGCTTGATCCGCCGCTGCCGCCGCACCTTCTCGAAGTCGATGAGGTCCAGCAGCGCCTGGCGCAGCGGGTTGGTGTCGGTCGGCGACACGTCATAGGGGCTCAGCACCCGGGTCGCCGCCATCGACGCCTCGAACAGGAAGGGCTCGACCAGCGCATAGCCCGGCCAGTTGCGCCACGGGTTCAGCCGCTCGGCCGCATCGGCCATGCCCAGCCAAAACTGCTCCAGCTGCGCCCGGGCGCGGTCGTTCCCGCCCTCCAGCAGCCCTTCGGCCGTCACGACCGCATTCATGGCGCCGGCGGACGTGCCGGAAATGGCCGTGAACTCGAGGGTCCCCTCCTCCAGAAGGCGATCGAGCACCCCCCAGGTGAAGGCGCCATGCGCGCCGCCACCCTGAAGGGCGAGATTGAGCTTCTTCGGTTCGGCCATCACCTGCTCCCCTGACTGCTGCCCGTCGGCTTAGCAGGTGCAGCATGGGGCTGGAAGCCGGACGCTTCACCCGGCGCGAGCCCCTCAGAGCGGATAGCCCGCAAACCCCTTCGTCCGGTGCATCGCAACCGAACTCGACACCCGCTCGATCTGCCAGGGCCCCGACGTCCATTCGGCAGTCAGGTCGCGCCACTCCGCCATGTCGGCCACGATCACCTTCACCAGATAGTCGCTCTTGCCCGAGATCTCGGCAGCCTCCAGCACCCGCGGGTCCTTCGCGAACAGCGTTTCCACGCTGCGGAAATCCTCCGGCAGGTGCCGCTTCAGCGTCACTTCCCCATAGATCAGAAGGGCCGCCCGCAGCTTCTCGATCGCGATGTCGGCCCGATAGCCCGTGATGATCCCGATCTGCTCCAGCCGGCGCACCCGCGCCAGGCAGGCCGACGGGCTCAGCGCAACCGCATCCGCAAGCGCCGCATTGGTGATTCGCCCGTCGCGCTGCAGCGCTGCCAGAATCTTGCGGTCGATCCGGTCGATGCTGTCCATTCCTGTCCCCACCGCAGATTGTGCGGTTTCGCCCGCAGACTTTCGTTACCCCGGTTCCGCTCCATCGGGCAAGAAGGGGCATGCGCGATGCGGCTGCGATCACTCTTGCGGAATGGCGGGTCAGGCCGGCGAATGCGGCCGATCTCGATGGCCTGAAGGCGCTGGCCGAACTCACCGGGGGCGGCTTCACCAACCTCCCCAACGACCGCGCCGCGCTTGCCGAGCGGCTCGACTGGTCCGAGCGAAGCTACGCCGCCGACATCCGCGAGCCCGAGGACGAGAAATATCTCCTCGTCCTCGAACATGGCCCCACGGGCCGCATCGGCGGAACCGCCTGCCTCTTCAGCCGCGTCGGCGTCCGCTGGCCCTTCTACTCCTACAAGCTCACCACCCTCTCCATGCAGTCGAAGGAGCTCGGCCGCACCTTCCGCACCGGCGTCCTCCATCTCGTCAACGATTTCGACGGCGCAAGCGAGGTGGGCGGCCTCTTCCTCCACCCCGAGCTCCGCACCGGCGGGCTCGGCCGCCTGCTCGCCCGCAGCCGCTACCTCTTCCTCGCCCTCCACCGCGCCCGCTTCGGCGACCGCGTGCTCGCCGAGCTCCGCGGCCGGATGCGCCCCGACGGCAGTTCGCCCGTCTGGGACGGCCTCGCCGGCAGGTTCTTCGGCATGGGCTTCCAGGAGGCCGACGCCTTCAACGCCGCCCAGGGCAACCAGTTCATCGCCGACCTCATGCCCAAATATCCCGTCTATGTGGCGCTCTTGCCCGAGGAGGCGCAGGCCGCGCTCGGCCAGCCGCACGATGCCGGTGTCGCCGCCCAGCGCCTGCTCGAGGCCGAGGGCTTCGCCTTTCACGGCTATGTCGACATCTTCGACGGCGGCCCCACCATGGATGTCCGCGCCGGCGACATCCGCACCGTTCGCGAAGCCGTCCATGCCCGCGTGGCAGGCCCGCTGGCCGGAGACGGCACGCCGCGCCTGCTGGCAGCCGGCCAGCTCAAGGCCTTCCGCTGCGCCGCAGTCCCTGTCCGGCAGAGCGAGGACGGCGGGCTGCTGGTCGAACCCAATGCCCCCTTCCAGGCCGGAGACGAGGTGCTGCATGCCCATTTCTGAGACACTGAAGAGCATCCGCCCCCACGACGCCTCGCTCCTCTGGGAAGGCCCGGTCGCGCAAGGCGCCGATGTCGCCGCAGCCGTCGCCCGCGCCCGCGCCGCCCAGCCCGGCTGGTTCGCCGCCGGCCTCGAAGCCCGCCTCGCCGTCGTCCGCGCCTTCAAGGCCGCCGTCGAGGCCGAGGCCGACGCCTTCGCGCGCCTGATCGCGGACGAAACCGGCAAGCCCCACTGGGAAGCCAGGACCGAGGTCGCAAGCGTCGCCGCCAAGGTGGAAATCTCGATCACCGCCCATGCCGAGCGCACCGGCAGCCGCGAAGCCCCGTTCAAGGCCGATCCCGCAGGCGCCAGCCAGGCGCTGCGCCACAAGCCGCATGGCGTCCTCGCCGTCCTCGGGCCCTACAATTTCCCCGCCCATCTCCCCAACGGCCACATCGTGCCGGCGCTGATCGCGGGCAACGCCGTCGTCTTCAAGCCCAGCGAACAGACCCCCGCGGTCGGCGCCTTCATGGCCGCGCTCTGGGCAAGGGCCGGGCTCCCCGAAGGAATCCTGGAACTGGTCCAGGGGGCCGCCCTCACCGGCCGTGCGCTGGCCGCCGCCGACACCGACGGCCTCCTCTTCACCGGTTCCGCCCCCACCGGCGCTGCGCTCGCCCGCCAGTTCGCCGAAACCCCGCACCGCATCCTCGCCCTCGAAATGGGCGGCAACAATCCGCTCGTCGCCTGGAACCTCGCCGATGCCGATGTGGAGGCCGCCGCCCTCATCATCGTCCAGTCCGCCTTCCTCTCGGCCGGCCAGCGCTGCACCTGCGCCCGCCGCCTCATCGTGCAGGATGGCGCGCACGACCGGCTCGTCGACGCCGTGGTCGCCCTTGCCGACCGCCTCGTCATCGACCAGCCCTTCGCCGATCCCCAGCCCTTCATGGGCCCGGTCATCGACAACCGCGCCGCCGACGGCCTCCTCGCCCGCAGCGCCGCCATCCACGGCAAGACCATCCGCCCGCTCCTCCGCCTAAAGGACGGGCTCCCCTTCCTCACCCCCGGCATCGTCGACGTGACCGGGCTTTCCGTCCCCGACGAGGAACTGTTCGGCCCCTTCCTGCAACTCGTCCGCGTGAACGACTTCGAATCCGCCATTGCGGCCGCCAACGCCACCCGCTTCGGCCTGTCGGCAGCCCTCCTCGGCGGCGACCGGCCGCTCTACGATCGCTTCTGGGCGGGCTCCCGCGCAGGCGTCGTCAACTGGAACCGCCCCACCAACGGCGCGGCGTCCAACGCCCCCTTCGGCGGCGTCGGCCTCTCCGGCAACCACCGGCCCAGCGCCTATTACGCCGCCGACTATTGCGCCTGGCCCGTCGCCAGCGTCGAAGCCGAAACCCCCTTCATCCCCACGCCCGCCGGCGTGACGATGCCCAGCTGAAAGCCCGCGCTGATGCCCGAACTCAACCTCGACGGCCTCGTCGGCCCCAGCCACAACTATGCCGGGCTCAGCCTCGGCAACATCGCGGCCACCAGCAACGCCGGCGGCACCAGCGCGCCGCGCAAGGCCGCGCTCCAGGGCCTCGCCAAGATGCGCCGCCTCGTCGATCTCGGCCTGCCGCAGGGCCTGTTGCTCCCCCACCGCCGCCCCAACACCCGCTTCCTGCGCGGCATGGGCTTCGAAGGCGATGACGCCCGCGTCCTCGCCGATTGCGCCCGCGAGGATCCGCAGCTGCTCGCCGCCGCCTTCTCCGCCAGCGCCATGTGGACCGCGAACGCCGCCACCGTCAGCCCGGCCGCCGACACCGCCGACGGCCGCACCCACCTCACGGTCGCCAATCTCGTCACCATGCCGCACCGCAGCCAGGAATGGCCGGAAACGCTCGCCCAGCTGAAGCTCGCCTTCGCCGACGCGCGCCATTTCGCCGTGCACTGGCCCGTGGCGCCCGGCTTCGGCGACGAGGGCGCCGCCAACCACATGCGCTTCTGCTCCGGCCACGCGAACCCGGGCGTCGAGGTCTTCGTCTACGGCCTCAACCGCGGCGGCAGGTTCCCGGCCCGCCAGCATGTGCGCGCGTCCCAGGCCGTCGCCCGCACCCACGGCGTCAGGCAGCCGCTGTTCGTCGAGCAGGCAGACCGGGCCATCCAGGCCGGCGCCTTCCACAACGATGTCGTCGCGGTCGCCAACGAACATGTGCTGTTCGCTCATGAAGAGGCCTTCGAAAACCGCGCCGGCACGCTCCAGCTGCTGGCAGACCGCGTGCCGGGCTTCTGCCTCGTGGAGGCGCCCTCCGCCGACGTCCCGCTGGCGGACGCCATCGCCAGCTATGTCTTCAACGCCGCCCTCGTCAGCATCGGCCAGGGCGAAATGGCGCTGATCCTGCCGAAGGAAGCCGAGGAAACGCCCAGCGTCTGGCGATGGCTCCAGCGCGTGCAGCAGGATCCCGCCAACCCGATCAGCCAGCTCCATGTGCTCGACCTGCGCGAAAGCATGCGGAACGGCGGCGGCCCGGCCTGCCTGCGCCTCAGGGTCGCCCTCAGCGACGAGGGCCTCGCCGCCGTCGACCCCCGGTTCCTGGTCGACGCGACAAAGCTCGATCGGCTGGAACGGCTTGTCGAACGCGCCTGGCCCGAAGCCATCGCGCCGTCCGACCTCGCCAATGCCCAGCTCTGGCGCCAATGCCATGCCGCCCACGATGCACTTCTGGCAGAGCTCGACATCGCGCCCGACGAACTGGGCGCCTGACCGCCCGGCTGCCCGCGACCGGACGTCGCCGGCGCGAGCCTGTCCTTAAAGGCCGGCCAGCCGAACCTCGCGGCCCGCCGCACGCTGCTTCAGCTCGGCGCGCGCGGCATTGCCCGCCGCGATCATGCACAGGTTCTGCTGGCGCCGGGCCTCGGCCGGCGCGCCCGGCTCGACGCCACAGACCTTCGCAGCGGCCAGGTCGATGCGGCGCTCCAGCGCGGCCCGTTGGGCCGGGTCCGCCAGATCGACCCCGCGGGTGGACACCATCGCGCTCTGCGGTTCATCCGCCAGCACCGGCCCGGCAAGCGCAAGGCCTGCTGCAACCATCGATGCCGATACCCACGCAAACATCCGGAAACTCCTGTGCTTGCGGCAGTCCGTTCATGCGGTCTGCCGTCGCACCGGGTCTTTAGCCTGCAAGCGTTACAGTTTCCCTTGCCGGTCGGCGGACGGATCATGACATTCTGCAAACGCCATCTGTAAGGGACGGAGCCCCCGGACGGATCGGCAGGCGACGGGGCCGCCAACGAAAAAGGGGGCCTCATGGGCCCCCTGTTCCGATCCCGACGCGAACGGCGCTCAGTCGCGGCTTGCGGTCGCCGTGGCAGTCGCGGCTGCGCGATTGGCGCGGATCGCGGCATCCACGCTGCCGGCCAGCGATGCGCTGGTCTCGGCGACGCAGCGCGCCTGCTCGTCGTTCAGCACGATGCTCTGCGGCATGCCGTCGACCGAGCAGATGGCCTGCACGGCGCGGTCCAGCCGGCGCTGCAGCGTTGCACGCCCGGCTTCGCTTTCCAGTTGCAGGTCCGTGAACTGAACCCGCTTCACGCCCTCGGGCGATGCCACTGCCGGCACCGCACCGAGGGCCGCGACAGCTGCAAGAACAAGTCCGAAATTGCGCATCACACAGTCTCCCGATCGCGTGCGCCCCTTGATCGGGGCTTCCTTACACGCCGGGAGCATCGGGCGGACCGACAGCACGGACTCACGCTCCATGCTCCCTCACACGAAGGAAGCTATGCCTGTGTCACCAACATGTCAACGGGCCGTCACAAAAGCGAAACACTAATCTGCATTATGCACTGCCCGCGATTCGGCGCCCCCTAGCGCCCGCTCAGCAGCCGCCTGTCCAGATAGCGCTCCACCGTCCCCATCATGTCGTCCATCTCGGCTGCGAAATGGTGGTTCGCGCCGTCCACCTTCTCGTAATCGATGGTGATGTGCTTCTGCGTCTTCAGCTTGTCGACCAGCTTCTGCACGGCCGGCTCCGTCACGACCTCGTCGCCCGTCCCCTGCACGATGATCCCGCTCGAAGGGCAGGGCGCCAGGAAGCCGAAGTCATACAGGTTCGCCGGCGGCGCGATCGAGATGAACCCCTTCACCTCGGGCCGCCGCATCAGCAGCTGCATGCCGATCCAGGCGCCGAAGCTGTAGCCGGCCACCCAGGTGCCGCTCGATTCCGGATTGGTCGCCTGCAGCCAGTCCAGCGCCGAGGCCGCATCGGACAGCTCGCCAACCCCATTGTCGAACACCCCTTCCGAGCGCCCGACCCCGCGGAAGTTGAACCGCAGCGTCGCAAAGCCCCGCTTCACGAACATCTGGTACAGGGCCAGCGCGATCGGGTTGTTCATCGTGCCGCCGGCCTGCGGGTGCGGGTGCAGGATGATGGCAACGGGCGGGCGGGGCTTGCCGGCGGGCTGGTAACGCCCCTGCAACCGGCCTTCGGGTCCTGGGAAAATGACTTCCGGCACGCTGGCTCCTTGAGGGTCTCTTGCGGCGGGCGTCCGGGCTTCGAATTGGGGGCGGGCGCACGCCGGGCATGGTATCCGGGAAAGGGCGGCCTATAAGGAGCGCGACAGGCAAAAAGCAAGCAGCATGACAGGCACCACCTATCTCGACTGGGCCGCGACCGCGCCGCTGAGGCCCGAAGCCGCTGCCGCGATGGCCACGGCAGCGCAGCGTCTCGCAATGGGCGAATGGGCCAATCCCTCCTCGGTCCACGCCCCGGGCCGCGCTGCCCGCCGTGCCCTCACCCAGGCGCGCGAGGCGATAGCCGCCTTCTTCCGCGTCGATGCGGACGCCCTCATCTTCACCAGCGGCGGCACCGAGGCGCTTGCCCTCGCCCTGCAGGGCGCCGACTGCACAGCCCGTCTCGTCGGCGCCACCGAACACAGCGCCGTCCTCGCTGCAGCCCCGCAAGCCACCATCATCCCCGTGGACCGGCAGGGGAGGGCGCTGCTCCCCGAAATCCCCGAAGGCGCCCTCGTCGCTTTGCAACACGCCAACAACGAAACCGGCGTCGTGCAGGACCTCGCGTCCATCGCCGAAACCGTCCACGCCCGCAGCGCCCGCCTCGTCGCCGACTGCGTGCAATCCGCCGGCAAGCTGCCGCTCCCCCCGGCCGATTTCATCGCCGTCTCCGCCCACAAGCTCGGCGGCCCGGCCGGCGTCGGCGCCCTCATCGTCCGCTGCAAGACCGGCTTCCGCCCCATCCAGAAGGGCGGCGGCCAGGAACAGGGCTGGCGCGGCGGCACCGAAAACCTCCTCGGCATCCTCGGCTGGGCCGCCGCGTTGGAGGCCTGGGACGCAGATTTCCCCGCCCGCGCCGCCACGCTCCAGCACCGCCTCGAATCCGCCGCCACGGCCCTCGGCGCCCGCGTCAACGCCGCCAACACCCCCCGCCTCCCCACCATCACCAGCCTGCACCTGCCCGGCGTCCCCGCCGCCACCCAGCTCATGCAGCTCGACATGGCCGGAATCGCCGTCAGCCAGGGCGCAGCCTGCTCGTCCGGCACCCTCAAGCCCTCCGCCACCCTCGAAGCCATGGGCCTCCCCGAAGCCGCCAGCCAATCCCTCCGAATCTCCACCGGCTGGACGACGACCGAGGCCGACATCGACCGCTTCCTCGCCGCCTGGTCCCCACTTGCCGCCCGCGCTCATGCCGCCTGACATCCTCGATCTCGACGCCCAAGCCACCAGCCCGCTTGCCCCGCAAGCGCTCGCCGCCATGCTCCCCCACCTCGAAACGCAGCACTGGAACCCCCACAGCGCCCACCGCGGCGGCCGCCGCGCCAAAGCCGCGGTAGAGGCCGCCCGCACCCAGGTCGCCACCGCGCTGGGCCGCGCGCCGGAAGGCCTCCTCTTCACCTCCGGCGCAACCGAAGCCAACAACCTCGCCCTCAAGGGCACCATGGAAACCCGTCCCGGACGCCTCCTCACCTTCGCAACCGAACACAGCTGCATCCTCGAAACCGCCCGCCACCTTCAGCGAAACGGCACCCCCGTCACCATCCTCCCCGTGGGCGCAGATGGCCTCCCCGACCGCGCCGCCTACACGTCCGCGCTGGCCGCAAACGACGTCGCCCTCGTCTCCGCCATGTGGGTCAACAACGAAGTCGGCACCATCTGGCCCATCGCCGACATGGCGGCCGAAGCCCACGCCGCAGGCGCCCTCTTCCACACCGACGCAGCCCAGGCCTTCACCAAGCTCCCCCTCGACGCGCCGGCCGCCGACCTCATCTCGCTGTCCGCCCACAAGATCGGCGGCCCGAAAGGCATCGGCGCCCTCTGGGTCCGCCCGGGCCTAACCCTCGCCCCCCTCCTCGACGGCGGCGGCCAGGAAGGCGGCGTCCGCTCCGGCACCCAGTCCCCAGCGCTCGCCGCAGGCTTCGGCGCAGCCGCCGCCCTCTCCAACCCCGCCGAAGCCCGCGCCAACGCCAGCGCCCTCATGGCCCTCGCCCTCGAAATCCTCGCCCCCATCCCGCACAGCATCAACGGCCCAGACCCGCGCGGCCCCCACCGCTGGCCCGGCAACCTCAGCGTCACGTTCGGCGTGGACGCCTCCCGCCTCATCAGCGCACTCCCCACCCTCGCGCTCGCCTCCGGCTCCGCCTGCTCCTCGGGCTCCGGCCGCCCCTCCCACGTCCTCGCCGCCTTGCGGCTAGACCCCGCCGCCGCCCGCCGCACCTTTCGCCTCGGCTGGCAACCCGCCATGTCCCCCGCCGATCTCGATCACGCCCTCACCCAGCTCACAGCCGCCGTGGAGCGCCTCTCATGACGCACATCCGCTTCCTCAACCCCGACGGAACCCTCGCGGCCGAGGCCCATGCCCCCCCCGGCACCCGCCTCCTCACCCTCGCCCAAACCCTCGGCCTGCCCCTCGAAGGAACCTGCGAAGGCGCAATGGCCTGCTCCACCTGCCACGTCATCGTGGCCCGCGAACATGCCCGGCTCCTCACCGAACCCACCCCCCACGAGGAAGACATGCTGGACTTCACCGCCCACGTCCAACCCACCTCCCGCCTCAGCTGCCAGATCCACACAACGGCAGATCTCACGGAGCTGACGGTCAGTTTGCCTGTCGCGCACACCAACATGCAGGGGCGATAGCCGCCCCTACCCAAAGTTTCACAAGGCTGGCATAAGCCCGTCGGATGAAGAATCCGCACCCCGAATCCGCCCCCGACACCAACGCCGCCGGCGCCATCGTCGACCAGCTCGCCGCCATCCACGCCCAGTCGGTCGAAAACCTGCGCGCCAGCCTGAAACAGTTCCTCGACGGCGGCCCGCCCCCCACCCCGCACGCACGCGCGCAAGGCCTCTTCGCCTACCCCGAACTCCTCCTGCAATGGTCCGCCGACGCCGGCCTCCCCCGCCTGTCGCGCGCCTACGCCCGCCTCGTCGCGCCGGGCCAGTACGCCGTCACCATCACCCACCCCAACTGGTTCCGCCGCTACCTCACCGAACAGATCAGCCTGCTCGCCCGCGATTACGGCGCCACCTTCCAGGTCCGCACCAGCACGGTCGAAATCCCCTTCCCCTACGTCCTCGACGGCGCGAAGGATCTCGTCCTCGACGCCACCGCCGCCAAGGAACTCGCCCGCCACTTCCCCACGACAGACTTGAAGCACATCGGCGACGAGCTCCCCGACGGCCTCTGGGAACAGCACGAGGACGACCCCCGCCCCCTCGCCCTCTTCGATGGCCCCCGCACCGACTTCTCGCTCGCGCGGCTGAAGCACTACACCGGCGCGCCGGCCCACCACACGCAGAACCACATCCTCTTCACCAACTACCACCGCTACGTCGACGAATTCCTCCGCTGGGCCGTCGCCGAGCTCAAGAAGCCCGGCACCCGCTACACCGGCCTCAGCTGCTCGGGCGGCGCCCTCCTCGATGCCACCGACGCCTCCCCGGAAATGGCCCAGGGCGACGGCAGCTGGCGCAAGTTCCAGATGCCCGCCTGGCACCTGATGGCGCCCGACGGCCAGGGCGTCACCCTCGTCAACATCGGCGTCGGCCCCTCCAATGCGAAGACCATCACCGATCACCTCGCGGTGCTCCGCCCCCAGGCCTGGCTGATGATCGGCCACTGCGGCGGCCTGCGCCCCAGCCAGACCATCGGCGACTATGTGCTCGCCCACGCCTACCTCCGCGACGACCATGTCCTCGACGACATGCTCCCGCCCGAAATCCCCATCCCCGCCATCGCCGAGGTGCAACAGGCGCTGTCAGCGGCCGCCGAAGCCGTCACCGGGCTGGACCACGAGGCGCTGAAGCCGCGGCTGCGCACCGGCACCGTGGTGACCACCGACGACCGGAATTGGGAGCTGCGGTTCGGGCTGTCCTCGCGGCGGTTCAACCAGTCGCGCGCCGTGGCGGTGGATATGGAGTCAGCGACGATCGCCGCGCAGGGGTACCGGTTTCGGGTGCCTTATGGGACCTTGCTGTGCGTGTCCGACAAGCCGCTGCATGGGGAGATCAAGCTCCCGGGCCAAGCGAACCGGTTCTATGAGGGGGCTATCTCTGAGCATTTGCAGATCGGGATTTCTGCGGTGGAGCTGCTGCGGGAGCAGGGGGGGCGGGTGCATAGCCGCAAACTCCGCGCCTTCGACGAACCCCCCTTCCGCTAAGCGCCGTCGCCCCGCACCCCCACCGTTGCCCCGCACCCCCACCGTCGCCCCGGACTTGATCCGGGGCCGCTGGACGATGGAGGGTCAACCGCACCGCAACTCCAACCCGTCGCCCCGCACCTGATGCGGGGCCGCTGGACGTCAAAACACCAACCCCAACTCCCGCCACTCAGGGTTAGCCCCCTCGATCAGCGCAACCTTCCACTCCCGCCGCCACTTCTTCAGCACCTTCTCCCGCGCAATCGCTGCCTCCATCGTTGGGCAGGCCTCGGCATACACCAGCCGATCCAGCCCCCAGCGCCGGCAAAACGCCGACCCCTCCCCCCGCCGATGCTGCGCCACCCGCGCCGGCAAATCCGCCGTCACGCCGATGTAGAGCACCCCGTTCGGCTTGTTGGTGAGGATGTAGACGGTGGGGTTGCGGGACATGGGGGGAGCCTACGAGAATTCGTCGTCCCAGCGAAAGAATTCGTCGTCCCAGCGGAAGCTGGGACCTCAGGCCGGCGGAGGGCTGACCCATCGGCGCGCCCCAACCCCGTCGCGCCGGACTTACCTGCCCCCGCCAAAGCGGGGATGCGGGGCCGCTCCTCAGTGCTGCCGCACCTGGTCTTGCTACGAGTTGAGCAACCCTTTTTGGGCCCCGCTTCCTTGAAGTTTGCCTTGGCAAGGTTAACCTTGCGAGCCAATTGGGCCTATCAGCGCCTCAATTGCGTTCCATGGGCAGTAAGGACTGTGCAGTAATGTCTATCAAACGGCGCACCCAGAAGCTCAGCAAGATTACTCGGGACCTGCTTGCCGAAGGTGAAAGTGCAAGGGCAGACTTTAAGCGATCGCCAGATGGAATTTCTGTCGACGATCTGGTATCGTTCGCCAACTCAAGAAGTGGCGGAAGCATTTTAGCAGGTGTTGATGAACGCATCGCCAATGGAGTCCAGACAGGAGTTGTCCGCGGCTGTGATGCAAGTGACGCTAGTATTCTTCAGGTTTTAAACAAGGCTGTGAGCTGTATTCCTCCTGTTTCGATTAATATTTACGTAGAAAATATCGCTCAGAACCCAATACTTAGGGTAGAAATAGAGTCTAGTCAAACTAAGCCCCACTGCACGCCAAGAGGCATTTACTGTATTAGAGATGGCGCGCGAAATCGTCCGCTACATCCGGCCGAACTATTGCGTATATTCCTGGATAATGAGGCAAGTGAATTTGCCATGCGATTTGAGTCCGCGGCAGTAAGAATTTCGAATGAGCTGAATGATCTGGAGCAGTCTATCAGCAAGAGTATAAGTAGTATGGCAGACCAATTCGGATGGGCTGAATATCAACTAGATGAAACAGGAGACAAGTTGGACAGCATACAAGGAATTGCGGCAAAGGCATACCTGGAGTCTGAAAAGGCTAATTCTCGTTTGAAGGCCATTATCGAACAAGATAAGCGTGAAGACCCTGTAAAGAGCAAGGAAAAACTTCAATTGTTTCGCGAGATTGTCCGATCTATCGACAATGATCCAAAGCTTCTTCGATCCGTTATTGCCGGGAAAAAAATGCAGCTCACTGTCAAAAAAGATGCAGAAAGTGACGTTATCCGCGAAGATATTGACGAAATCGTTGAGGCTGCGCTGAGATATGTTCACAATAGAGAGCGAGACAAAAACTACGAAATATCAGTAAAGGCTCCGATTGAATGTAGCGATACAGAAATCGAGCAGTTCGCGTTAAAGGTGGCCGAGGGTGGCGAAGTTGGGGGAGGGGTTATAGAGCGTGCTAGGCAAGCGTTTAGGCTTGGATTTATATACTATGGCAATTCTGTCGTGGGTACGGCTGCCCTAAAGCGGCCAGCTGCCGGCTATCGTGCAAAGGTTTTTAGGAAGGCTGGTAGCGAGCTCAGTCCAAAGGATTATCCCTATGAGTTAGGCTGGATATTTCTTGATGTGCCTCATCGACGGAAGGGGCAAATGACCCGTCTAATTGAAGGCCTGCTGCCAATCGCTCAGGACTCAGGGTTGTTTGCTACAACTAGAACCTCGAACAATATTATGCGAGATGTTCTGACGCAGCTCAACTTCTCTCAGGAGGGCGTCGAATATAAATCGGAGATGGACCCTCAACAGTGGATCGAGTTGTTCGTTAGGGCTGCCCCTAAACTAGCTGGAAGCGCTTGATTCTGGGGCTTTATCATCGTTGATGGCCAGATTAATATTCAATGCTATTGGCCGCGCGGCCAAGCCGCGCGAGTCCGCCAAAGAACCAGAACCAGAAACAAGAAAGAAGCGGGCAAAGCCCGCTGTCGTCGAACGGGTTCGCGGGCGGAACGCCCACGCCCCGCCGGCCGGGCTTGCGCGCCGTCGCGCGTTAGTGCTGCGCACTAAGCGTCGCGGCGCTCCAGCCTGTCCTACACAAACCAATCCGGTTATCCTTTGCCCTTTCAACCTTTGTGGGAAGGGCTCCATATGGATCCGGAACTGGTCGCCACGCGGAATTGCTATCAGGGGTGGAGCGGGGAGAAGCAGCGGGCCTTCTTGCGCCAGCTGGCCGCCACCGGGTCCGTCACCCGCGCGGCCGAGGCTGTCGGGATGACTGCCCGGTCCGCCTATTATCTCCGCAACCGGCCCGAAGCGAAGGCCTTCCGCGAAGGGTGGCACCATGCGCTGAAGGCCGCCAGCGACACCCTTGTCGCCATCGCCTTCGATCGCGCGGTCAACGGCGGGCTCCAGAAATACTGGCAGGATGGCAAGCCCGTCGGCGAACGCCTCGTCCCCTCCGATCGCATGCTCACCTGGCTCCTCGCCCGCGTCGCGCCCCGCCTGCCCGTCCGCCACGGCGGGTCCAGCGAAACCCCGTGGGACGATCTGCTCGAAAGCGTCGTCACCCTGCCCGATTTCCACCCCAACTGGCACGACGCCCGCGAACTCGAACGCCTCGACGCCGAAAACCCGCCCGCACCCCCCGCCGAACCGCAACCCGAACCCTTCGCCATCCTGCCCGCCGCCACACCCCTCCCGGCCCCGGCAGAGGCGCGCAGCAGCCGCCCGGCCCGCGCCGCGCGTGCGCGCCCTCGCGCACGCACACACGAGTCAGCGTGAAAACTGCGAAAACTCGGGCCCCCCAAACCCCCGAACACCCCGCCGGCCAGAATGTGGCGCACCGGGCACACTCCTTGACAACGCCCGAGGTTCCGGGTTCCGAAATGGCGCAAAGGCCGACATAAGATCAGCCTCGCGCCAGTACGGAGGACGGCAGGTGATCGCACGGATCATGGGGGCAGCAGCCCGCGCAGCCGCGCTGGCCCTGCTGGCCGCCCACCCGGCGACAGCCCAGGCACCGGCCCAGCCGGCCGAACCCCCCGCCGCCGCGCCGCCCCGCCCGCCGCTGATCGAGGCACCGAACCTGTTCAAGGCCGGCTGGCGCGACACCCGCTACGCCGTCCCCGATCTCGCCCCGGACCGGATCATCATCCCCCGCCTCAACACCTCGTTCCTCACCATCCGCCCCGGCATCGAACTCATCGTCGACCACACCGCCTTCGCCCAGGATTCCACCAGCCTCGACCAGCTCGGCCGGCAGGAAAACCTGCTCGAAGTTCGCAGCATGAGCCTCGAATTCGCCGGCGAAATGGGGCCCCGCCAGCTCTTCGACTACAAGATCGGCGTGGAATACAACGGCTTCGACGTGAACCCGGACGAAACCTGGGCCGTCACCGATTTCAACATCGCCTTCTCGATCCCGAAATGGCGCACCCGCGTCCGCATCGGCCAGATGCGCGAGGATTTCGGCTACGAAGTCGTCGGCTCCACCGCCACCATGCCGCAGAGCGAACGCGTCCTCACCCCCTTCGCCTCGCCGATCAACTTCGGGCTGAAGGTCACCCATCTGCTGGGCGCAACCGATCGCGCCACGCTCACCTACGGCATCTTCAAGGACGATTGGGGCGAAGGCGACGGCCGCGCCGCCCTCTCGGCCCGGGTCACGCTGCTCGCAATCGACCAGCCCGACCGCTGGCTCCACCTGGGCGTCGCCGTCCGAAGGTCAGATGTCGGCGCCAGCATCCAGTACAAGGGCAAGCCCGGCGTCGCGGCGGCCGACAATTTCGTCGACACCGGCGAATTCGCAGCCTCCTCCGCAACCCACCTCGGCTTCGAAGGGCATTACACCCGCGGCCCCTGGTCCGTGATCGCCGAATTCGCCTCCGCCCGGCCCGACATCCCCCAAGGCGATGATCCCGTCTTCCGCGGCGGCTATGTGCTGGGCAGCTGGGTGCTCACCGGCGAATCCCGCGCCTACGATCGCAGCCGGGGCACGGTGAAGCGGATCATGCCCACCGGCCGCTGGGGCGCCGTCGAACTCGTCGGCCGCTATGCCGCCGTCGACCTCTCCAGCAACGGCATCGACGGCGGGCGCTTCGATCGCATCGAAGGCGGGGTCAACTGGTGGGCCACCACCCGCTGGAAGTTCGGCCTGCTCTACGGCCACATCTGGCTGAACCGCTTCGGCGAAACGGGGCACACCCAATCCCTGCTGACCCGCCTGCAGTGGGTCTATTGAGCGGCCGTCAGAAGGCCTCGCCGACGCTCACGTACAGGGCCTCGCTGTCCTTGCCGACGGCATAGTCGATCCTCAGGTTGATCGGGGTCTCCTTCGACGCCTGCCACCCCGGCCCCACGACGGCGCGCCCTGCCTCCTAAGGCAGCAGGCTGGGCGCCAACAGCATGGCGGCCACCGCAGCGAGCGACAGCGCGCCGGCCAGCGCCATCACCATGTGCTTTCCGCGCCGCGAGTGCAGGACCGAGGTGATGCCGGCCAGGAACAGGGCCAATGCGAGAACCACGTTCGCGATATCGTAGGTGTCGCCATTGTCGCCCGCGCGACGCGCCTCGGCCCTGGCCGCGTCGGAGGCCTTTCGTTCTGCAACCGCCTTTCCGAGGCTGGGGCCATGAAAGCGCGGCAGCGGGGCATTGGCCGCAACAGTCTCGATGTCCTTCGGCAGGCGTGAGCGCCAGGCCGCGAACTCGCCCGCGAACCAGACAGGCATGTGGCTCTCGATGATCTTCGCCCGCTTTTCCTGCCGGTCGGAAGTGGCGTCCAGCCACTGCAGGAACAGGGCGGCGCTGACCGCCTGCTCCTGACCGGACCGCAACATGAGCTGCGAGCTTTCGGTGAGATGGGCGTTGGAAATGGCGTACTGCTCGGATTCCAGCTTGTCCCAAAGGCCGCCCTGGAAGCTCGCCCAGGCCGAGGCAAGCCCCGCTGCCGCAAGGACCAGCGCAGTCGTGAACTCGAACCGGCGTTCGCCGCGCTCGCCTGCCCGGGGCGCCTCCATCTGCCCATCAGGGCCGGGGCGCGTGGCCCCGTCATATCCGGAAACCCCTGCTTGTTCATCGCGTTCGGCAGCTTCGGCCAATGGTCTTGCCCCCCTTTTCGGTCGCTTGCTGCCGTGAAGTCTAGCGTGTCGATCCGGGCGCCGCGAGCGGCAGAAGCCAGTGATTGCGCCTTGTGCGCCACGCGATGTCGACGCCGCCTCCGCTTTTTGGCGGTTGCCAGCAAACAAGCGTTTGCTTTTGAAATGTGATGCGATAGGCTCCACCCGGAAGGAGCTTGGGTGCATGTCTTCGCAGACGCTGGTTTTCGATCCACGTGATCCCGGTGTGATCCAGCGTCCCCTCGCCATTCTCAGCCAGTTGCAGAGGGAGGATCCGGTCCACTGGTCCCCCCTGCTGAAGGGTTGGGTGATCACCCGATACGATGATGTGAAGGCCATCCAGGGCAACCGGGGCGTTTCCGCCAATCGCCTCACCCCATTCTTCGAAAGCCAGCCGTCCGGCGAACAGGCGCGTCTTGCAGACCTGATCCGCTATCTGAACACCTGGATCGCCTTCAAGGATCCGCCGGACCATACGCGTCTGCGCACGCTGCTGAACAAGGTCGTCACGCCCAAGGTGATGCGGACCCTCGAGACCGGCATCGGCGAGCTTGCCGACGGGCTTCTCGACAGGATTGCCGCGCGGTCCGACGGGCGGTTCGAATGCATCAGCGAGTTCGCGAACCCGCTGCCGGCAAGCGTGATCATGGACCTGCTGGGCGTGCCGCGGAGCGACATGGATGTGTTGCGCGACTGGTCGATGCAGTTGCAGCCGTTCCTGGGAAATGCGACGGCGTCAGCCGACAAGTACGAGACCGGTCGAGCCGGCATCCTAGCCATGGCGGACTATTTCCAGCGGGCGGCAGCCGAGCGCCGTGCGCGACCCAGAGCCGACGTCATCGGCCATTTCGTGGGGCTGATGGAGGCCGGCGAAATCAGCGAGGACGAGTTCATCGGCTCGTGCATCCTGTTCCTGTTCGCGGGACATGAGACGACGACGAACCTGATCGGCAACGGAATCCGGGCGCTGCTGGCCAACCCGGATCAGAAGGCCGCCTTGCTGGACGAACCCCAGCTGATCGCGAGCGCGGTCGAGGAGATGCTGCGCTTCGAGGGACCGACCGGCGCGATCGTCCGGGTGGTGAAGGCGCCGTTCGAATTGCGGGGAAAGAGGCTGGAGGCGGGTGACCGGCTGTTCGCGATGGTGAATGCGGCGAACCATGATCCGGCCCATTTCCGGGAACCGCAGCGCTTCGATATCCGGCGCTCACCCAATCGGCACCTGACATTCAACCACGGGATCCACTTCTGCCTGGGTGCGCCGCTTGCCCGCGCGGAAGCAAGGATCGCGATCAATCGGCTGTTCGCCCGCTTTCCGGACGTGGCGATGGCGACCGAAGACATCGAATATATGGACACGCTGACGATGCGGGGAGTTCGCGACATGCCGATGGTGACTGCATGAGGACAAGCTGGCTTCTTCTTGCACTGCCGATCCTGCTGGCAGCCTGCATGCCCGTTGATGGGGAAAAGACGGTGCATGGCAGCGTCGTGGATGCCGCCGGCCGCCCGGCCGCGGGTGCTGTCGTGACGCTCGTCGAGCCTGCAAGCGGGATCGCGCATTCCGTCTTCGCCGGTCCCGACGGGGCGTTCCGGTTTGGACTGGAAGGCGGACCAGGATGGCAGCTCGGCGCCCAGCTTCCCGGCAGCGGCCCCGCGTCACTTGCACTGGCCGAGGCGGCCGGAGGCGGCAAGGGCATCGAGCTTGCGCTGAAGACGCTGGTGGACCCGCATCTGGCTGCGCCCAGTGCCCAATGGCTCGCCGGGTTGCCCGACGGCGACATGCGGCGCGAGTTCATCCTGAACTGCGGGACCTGCCATGGGATCGCTGCGTCCCGGGTGCTGGTGGACGGCAAGCCGCGGGACAAGGCGCAGTGGCTTGACGCCATCGCGGCGATGCGCGCGATGGATGCCTATTCCGTCATCCCGCCGGATTTCGACGACGAGACCTACGCCGCATGGCTGGCTGCCAGCTGGAATGCCGACACGGTCCGCAACGTCAAAAGCGCAGCGCCCATCGATCCCGCGCTCGCGCCGAAGATCGAAATCACCGAATACCCTTACCCGACCCAGACCGAGTTGCCGCATGACCTGGTGGTGGCACCCGATGGCCGCATCTGGGTGACCGGCTTCTTCGAAGGCGACATGCTGGTGCTCGACCCCGAAACGGGCAAGAGCCGTCGCTATCCGGTCAACGGCGGCAAGCCGGGTGGCGACGTGCGGGCCCTGAAGTTCGCACCCGACGGTGCCCTGTGGGTGGTCCTTGGCGGAACGAAGTCGCTTGTGCGGCTGGATATCGGCACCGGCGAGACGAAGACCTTCCCTGCCGGCATGTATGCCCATGACGTCGAACTCGACAGCAAGGGCAACCCGTGGCTGAACGACTATTTCGGAAAGCCCGAGCGTGTCGCGAAGCTGGATCCGGCCAGTGGCAAGCTCGCGGAGTATGTGATCGCTGCTCCGCAGCTCGACGCACGCCAGGGCAAGCCGCTCCCCTATGGTCTGCAGATCGATGCGAAAGACATATTGTGGGGCAGCCAGCTGGCGGCAAACACCTTGTTCCGCCTCGACCCTGCAACCGGCAAATCGGAAACCTTCCCGATGCCGGAACCCAATTCGGGCCCGCGTCGACTGGCGCTGGGGAAGGACGGCACGATCTGGATACCGGAATGGAACACCGGCTATCTGACGGGCTTCGATCCGAAGACGAAGGCCTTCACACGACACAGGCTGGGGCCGGGCACCATCGGGGCCTACGACGCCGAGGTCGACCCGCGCACGGGCGTCGTGTGGGTGACCGGCTCGCTTGCAAGCACGGTGATCCGGTTCGATCCGGCGACCGGCAAGGTCGAGACCATTCCGCTTCCGACCGATCCCGCCTTCATGCGGCACATAGCCGTGGACCCCCGGAACGGAGACGTCTGGACGACCTATTCGCAGCTTCCGGCCTCGACGCCCAAGATCGTTCGCATCCGCTATTCGGGCTGAGGGGCCCCTTCAGACCAGTTGCCGCACATTGACCCTCGGTCAGGATATGTTACCAAACAAGCGATTGTCACACCTAAGTTCGACGACAGCCAAGCGGCAGCAGACCGCCTAACCAAGGTCCGGACACGGACACCATCTGGGAGGATGACCATGAAACCTTTTGCAGGACTGTTGCTGTGCTCTGCCATGCTCGTCGCGGGTGCCGCGCCGGCGCTTGCCCAGCAGGCGACCGCCCCGGCCGCTTCGGGCGGTCTCGACGAAATCCTGGTCACGGCCCGCAAGCGCGAAGAGCGCCTTCAGGACTCGCCGGTCTCGATCGTCGCCTTCTCGGGCCAAACGCTGGAAAACCGCGAGATCACCAGCTTCAAGGACCTCGCCAATGTGGCGCCCAACCTGGATATCAACGGCGGCATTCCGAACGGCGGCGGCAGCGCGGCGCAGATCTTCATCCGGGGTGTCGGCCAGGACGACTATAGTTTCCCGAACGAACCGGGCGTCGGCCTGTACATCGACGGGGTTTACATCACGCGCAGCGTCGGCGGCGATTTCGGCTTCATGGATATCGAGCGCGTGGAAATCCTGCGCGGCCCGCAGGGCACGCTCTACGGCAAGAACACCATCGGCGGCGCAGTGAAGATCATCACCCGCAAGCCCGACGGGGAAACCCGCGGGCGCGTGGATGTGACCTATGGCAGCTATGACAGGCTCGACCTGTCGGGCGTGGCCGACTTCAGGCTGGCCGACAATTTCTTCGGCAAGATCGCCGTCACCTCCCGCGACCGGGATGGCCTCGGGCGGAATTTCATCGGCCAGGACCTCGGCAATGAGAACAAGCGGGCCGCGCGCCTGACGTTGCGCTACCTGCCGAGTGACACGGTGGATATCGTGTTCATCAACGAATATTCGAAGCAGCGGCAGAACGGGCCGGCGGGCTCGATGGTGCAGTTCATTCCCAACGGCGCAACCGAGGGGCTGATCAATCCCATCCTCGCCCCCCCGACGGCAGAGCGTCTGGGCCTTGAACCCCCGTTCGATCGCTACGGCGACGCCTATGTGAAGACGCTCGAGCGGGACGGCAAGGGTGTCTACAACTCCGGCGGGACCGTTGAGACGCGGGACTGGGCCGAGATCTTCGGCAGCTCGCTCGACGTGACGGCCGATCTTGGCAGCGTGACCCTGAAATCGATCACCGCCTATCGCTGGGCCGACATCGACATCCGCCGCGATTCCGAACACACGCCCTTCGACATCGTCCAGGTGGACAACCCCGAGACGACCTCGCAGCTGAGCCAGGAGTTTCAGCTGAACGGAACCGGCATCGACGACCGGCTGACCTATGTCGTCGGCCTGTTCGGGATCCGGGAGCGCGGGACTGCGACGCTGTTCGCCCCCCTTCTGTCCGGCCTGTTCGACGCGATCGGCGTGGACCTGACCGCACTCGCCCCGCAGGAATATCGGGGCTATTCGCTGGCAGCCTTCGGCGAGGCCACATTTGCCATCACCCCGTCGCTGAACTTCACGCTGGGCGGGCGTGTCACGCACGACAACAAGGATTACACCTACAGCTTCAGCCGGCCGGAGTCGGGCCAGGTCCTGTTCGAGGAGGTCGAGCAGAACCTGAAGTACACAGAGTTCCTGCCCAAGGTCGCGCTCGACTATCGGCTGGCCGAGGACACCTTGCTCTATGGCTCCATTTCCAAGGGCTACAAGGCTGGCGGCTTCAACTCCCGGGCGCTTAGCGGCAACCCGCCGCTCAGCTACAATCCCGAGTTCCTGACGGCCTATGAGGTCGGATTGAAGACCAGCCTGTTCGATCGGCGCATGACCTTCAACGTCGCAGGCTTCTACAACGACTATCGCGACATCCAGCTCCTGTCGGTCGTCGATCTGGGCGGTGGCAATGTCGAGACCACGATCCAGAACGCCGCCGAAGGGCGCATCATCGGCGCCGAAGTGGAAATGCAGGTCGAGCCTGTCGACAATCTGGTCTTCGGTGTCGGGATGGGCTTCCTCGACACCAAGTACAATGACGTGGGCGCCGAGGCCCAGGCGTCGGGCATCCTAGAGTCAAACCGCTTCATCAACGCACCGGCCTTCACGATGAACATCACGGCCGACTACAAGCTGGAGCTCGCCCGTGACCAGACACTTACCTTCCATGCCGACCTGAACCACAAGTCGAGCCAGTTCCGTGATGCCATCAACACCGAAGCGCTGCAGGCGGATGCCTACTGGATCGCGAACGCCCGCATCGCATGGTCCCCCAATCGGACCTTCGAACTGGCGGCGTTCGTGACCAACATCACCGACGAAATCTATCTGACCAATGGTGTGAACGTGTCGGGCCTGGGCTATGTCGAGGCCTATTACAGTCGCCCCCGGGAATGGGGCCTGTCCGCCACAGCCCGCTTCTAGGAGGTCCCATGTTCGGCATGCCGCCAGCCTCTCTGACGCGGATCTGGGCGACCCATGCCCGCTTCGCGCCGGAAAGGCCGGCGGCCATCTGCGGGGAGCAGACACTGAGCTGGCGCGCGTTCGACCACGGCACGAGCCGGGTGGCGAACCTGTTGCTTGCAGCCGGTGTCGAGAAGGATGCCCCGGTGGCACTTCTGATGTCGAACTCGATATCGATGCTGTTGGTGATGTTCGGGATCGTGAAGGCCGGGGCCTGCATGGTTCCGGCCAGCTGCCTGCTGGCGCCGGCGCAGTTGAAGACGCTGATCCTCGACAGCGGGGCGAAGATCCTGTTCGTGTCCGATGCGCAGGAGCAGCTGGTGCGATCAGCCGGGCTCCCCGAAGACATCCGTTGCATCGCCCTGGGCTTCGAGGCCGAAGGATGGCTTTCCGGCGATGCCCTGCTTGCCGCAGCGTCGGAAGCAGACCCCGGGATCGATCCGGCCCCGGGCGACCGGTTCAACATCATCTACTCCTCCGGCACGACGGGACTGCCCAAGGGCATCGTGCAGAGCCATGCCGCGCGCACCCACTTCGCCTGGTCCAACGCCCTCGAGCTCGGCATGGACGGCGACACCGTCGCGCTCGTCACGACCGCTCTCTATTCGAACGGCACGATGTTCATGGTTCTGCCTCCGCTGCTGATGGGCGGCACCGTCGTCATCCTTGAGCAGTTCAGCCCGGCCGCCTGCCTTGCCGCAATCGAGGCGCACCGGGTGACCCATGTGTTCCTGGTGCCCACCCAGTGCATCGTCACGCTGGACGACCCGACGCTTGGGCACCATGACCTTTCCAGCCTCAAGGCGCTGCTGTCGGCCGGATCCCCCCTCAGGGAGGACACGCGCGAAGCGGTGTCACTGCGCATCACGCCGAACGTCTATGAACTCTACGGCTTCTCGGAAGGCTTCGCGACCATGCGCAAGCCCACGCACCGGCCGGCCGAGCCGGGGGCTGTCGGGCGCCCTGTGATCGGATTCGACATGCGCATCGTGGGGGCCGACGACCGCGAATGCCCTGCAGGCGAGGTCGGCGAGATCTGCGGCGCCGGGACGGGCATGATGCTGGGCTATCACAACCGGCCCGATCTGGACGCCGAGATCAGCTGGCGCGACCCGGCCGGCCGCACCTTCCTGCGCAGCGGCGACCTGGGCTATGTCGACGCCCAGGGGTTTCTCCACATCGTCGACCGGAAGAAGGACATGATCCTGTCGGGCGGCTTCAACATCTTTCCGGCCGATCTGGAAGCCGTGATCGGCCAGCATCCGGATGTCCAGGACGTGACCGTGATCGGCGTTCCCCACCCCAAATGGGGTGAAACCCCGCTCGCTCTCGTGATCCCGCGCGGGGCACCATCAGCCGACGGGCTTCTGGCCTGGGCGAACGCCCGCCTCGCCAAGACCCAGCGCCTCTCCGGCCTCGAGTTCCGCACCGAGTTTCCCCGCAATGCGCTCGGCAAGGTGCTGAAGCGCGAACTGCGCGAACAGCAGGCGAAGGCCGCACCATGACGGAGGCCTTCATCGTCGGATCCTTTGCCACCGCCTTCGGCAAGCTGCCGCACAGCAGTCACAAGGAACTCGCCCGCCAGGCCTATGTCGGTGTGCTGGCCGATGCTGGGCTGGCCGACGGCCGCGATATCGGCATGGCCTGGTTCGGCAACTGCGGCATGTGGACCGACGGGCAGGGCAGTATCCGCGGCCATGTTTGCCTTGAACCGCTGTCGCGCGACGGCCTGTTCCCGGAACGCACGCCGATCATCAATGTCGAAGGCGGCTGCGCCACGGCCTCCATGGCCCTGCATGGCGCCTGGAAGGATGTGCTGAGCGGCCAGACGGACGTCAGCCTCGCGATCGCGGTTGAAAAGACCTATTCGCCGGACGATCCGGCCCGCACCATGCGGCTGTTCGACGGCGGTATCGACCAATATGATCGGCAGCTCTGGCTCGACTATTATGCCGCCGCCGGCGAAGCGGCCGGCAAGCCCTTCGAGCCCGGTCCCGGCCGGACGATCTTCATGGACACCTATGCCATGCAGGCGGCCTGGCACATGCGAACCCATGGCACGACACAGCGGCAGATCGCGATTGCCTGCGCCAAGAACCACGTGGCCTCGGTCCACAACCCGAAGGCGCAGTACCGCTTTCCTCTGACAGTGGACGAGGTGCTGGCGGACCGGCCGGTCAGCTGGCCGCTGACCCGCGCCATGTGCGCGCCGATCGGCGACGGTGCAGCCGCCGCCCTTGTCTGTTCAGGGGCCTGGCTCAGGCGCCAACCGGCCGCTGTGCAGGCCCGCGCCGTGCGGATCGCGGCAAGCACGCTGACATCGGGCAAGTATCGTGACCTGAGCGAACCGGGGCTTTCGAAGCGTGCGGCCGAGCGCGCCTATGCCGCCGCAGGCCTGCAACCGTCCGACATCGATCTCGCCGAAGTCCATGATGCAACCTCCTTCTGCGAACTCTACCAGTCCGAGATGCTGGGCTTCTGCGCACCCGGAGAGGGCGGACGACTGGCGGAAAGTGGCGCGACCGCGCTCGGCGGCAGCATCCCGATCAACCTGTCCGGCGGACTGGTCAGCAAGGGCCATCCGGTGGGCGCGACCGGCCTGTCGATGATCGACGAGCTGATGCTGCAGCTCAGGGGCGAGGCCGGCCCGCGGCAGGTGGCCGGTGCCCGTACGGCCCTTGCCGAAAACGGCGGCGGGGTAATGGGTTTCGACGAGGCAGCCTGTTCGGTAATCATTTTACAACGCGGGTAAGTCGCCATAGGCACAGGCGCAACGCAGCTGGACGGGGTTCATGTCTTGCATCCGATGACCAAGACCGAGGCACGCGGGGGCGAAAGTCGCCGGCAGGCCGTGCTCGACACGGCAGCCGCCATGTTCGCGACGCGGGGCTATGCCGAGACATCGATCCGCAGCATCGCGGCCGATGTCGGGATGTTGCCGGGTTCGATCTATTATCACTTCAAGTCCAAGGAAGAGCTTCTGCTCGCCGTCTACCATGAAGGCGTGATGCGCTTCGAAACCGCGATCGAGCAGGCCGGGGTGCACGCGCGGGATGAACCATGGGAGGCGTTGCTGGCTGCCTGCACGGCCCATCTGGGGGTGTTGCTGGATGGAGGCCCCTATGCCCGCATCGTCAGCCCCGAGTTCATGCGGACCTTTCCCGCCCCGATGCTGGGCATGCTCAACCAGGAGCGGGATCGCTACGAACAGCGGTTCGAGATGCTGATCGCCCGGCTGCCGCTTCGTCCCGAGGCGGACAGGTGGCTGTTCAAGGTTGCGCTGTTCGGCAGCCTGAACTGGTCACAGACCTGGTACCGCGAGGGCCGCTACAAGCCTGTCGACATCGCCCGGGCCTTCATCGGTATCCTGCGAGGCGACTTCGCTCAGACGGGCTGAAGCTGAGGCGCGTCGTAATACTGCGCGAAGAAGTCGAGCGTCAGTTCTCCGGTTATGTTGCCTTCGTCGTCCAGCGTCTCGAGCATGACGGGGCTGGTGCCCTGGAAGCTTGCGTAGACCACCATGCCCGTTTCCGAGGCGTAGGGCGTGTGGATGCTGCCGGACGGTTCGTAGGAGAAGGTTCCGGGGAACATCAGCTCCTCGCCTTCCCGGTATCCCCATATGCCTTCCAGCGTGAGGGCGACTGCCGTGCAGACATGGTTGTGACGGGCGAACTCCGCATGCGGGTCCTGCTTGAAGAGGAAATCCACGCGGTGGCGGCTGTGATCGAGTGCGAGCACCTTGATATAGTTGCCGGGCTGTCCGTCCACGGCCTTCCACGCGATCAGGCCGCTGTTGACGTTCTGGATTTCGCCGTAGGCCGTGCGGGCCGTTCCGCCCAGGATCCCCAGATCCATATGCGCCAGAGACGTCAGGTCAAACATCGGTCTTCTCCCACAACAAGCCTCTCCCGTGCCCACCATAACAATCGACTGTCTGGTGTCAAACAGGCGGGGATGCCCGCGACTGCTGTCAGTATGTCCTCCGTTCGAACAGGCCGGTCCGCGCCCGGCCCGACAGGGGCGTCCACGGGGCCGTGTGACGGCGGCTTGGATCAGCGACCACTCGGTCTGTTCGGAGGGCCGGCGATCGAAGGATCATCCTTCGCCAGGCAAGGGCTTCCATCGGACCGCGGATGCGATGGCGCCTCGTCGATGATCGTCATGCCGAAGCCAAGGCCATGGGCTGCATGAGCCAGACCCTGGAGCCACCCGGGCCTGAGCACGTGCGGTGTTGTTCCCGGAGGATTACGATCGCATCATTGCGATTGCTCCGGTAGCGGCCGCAGGCGTGCCTTTCTCGTGCTGACGCCCACCTGCCAGTCGAAGAGGCGCGACACTCCCAGCCCGGCGTCGCCGAGCCCGAAGCTGTCTGCACGTTCAAGACCGAGCTGCCTCGCGGGTCTACCTTGGGCTCCGGGTGACGGAGGGACCCCCTTCTTCCTTCAGGGACTGAAGCCTGTTGGAGGTTCAGCGCCGCAAATCGCAAAGACCCGACGGATGGCCTGTCACGAGCTGCACCATGATACCCACAACTGTCTTTGTGGGCCTTCGCTGGCTTGATTCCGCCTCGGAACGCCAACCCGCGCCAAACCCAGCCTTTCCGAATCTGCCAGCCTTCTGTCGACGTCCGAGACGTCCCCTTACGGCAGCTGCTTCGGCGCACTCTCGCTCCCAATGGAGACGGACATGTCCTGCTCGAGCTGCGCATTCACGGCGTCGGGGCTGTCGACATTGCAAAGATGGCCGGCATTGCTGATCACAATCAGCCGGCCCGCCGGCGCTGAGGCGACAATCCTTGCAGCTGCCAATTGGCGATGCGCCGAGTCCCGCTCGCCGGCCATCGCCGTCACCGGCAAGCGAAGCCCGCTCAGATCCGCCGCCGTCACCGGCAGCCGGGTCGGCTCCGCAAGCAGGTCATGGCCGTCGTAATCGGCTACAATGCCAGCAACCAGCGCCCGGGCCGCATCGCCCTGCACCTGCAGGAAGGGGTGGTTTGCCCAGGCCGCTGCAAGGGCCTTCCGGTCTCCGGCCGCCGCCGCGTTCCGCATTGCGACAACCGGCGCGGGCGGGTCCGCGGGGCCGTCCAGCCCATCCAGCGGTGCCCCGAACATGAACAGGCCGGCAACACGCGCAGGCGCCTTCATGGCAGCCCCCATTGCGACCCGGGCACCCTGCGACAGGCCCGCGATGGCGAACCGGTCCAGCCCGAGTGCATCGGCCACTGCCAGCACATCGTCGGGTTCCCGCGCCAGATCCGGTGGGGCAGACGATTGCCCGAAGCCCCGGCGGTCGATGAGCACCAGCTGCATCCGACCCGACAAGGGCAGCTGCGGGGCAAAGATCCGGCGGTCGAGCGTCCAGCCGTGGAGCAGGATCAGGGGCGGCCCGAGCCCGAGCACTTCTGCCCGAACAAACCCGCCCGGAACAGCTACATCATGGACGATGCCACCGAAGCGGGCACGCGGATCCGTCACATGCCCCGACGGGTCGTCAGGCTGCGTGGCGATAGGGATTGTTGTTGCGATGATCACCGGCCAGCCAGCGCGCCAGCTCCGCCCGGGCCTCCGCCCGGCGCTTCGCGTCCACGTCCGGCGCGACCGCCTCCGGCGTGTCGAGCGTGAACTCCAGGATCATGCCGTTCGGGTCCTTCACATAGACCGATCGGCAATAGCCATGCTCCAGCACATAGGTGTCGGGTTCGGTGATGCCGGCGGCCTTGATCCGCGCCTCCAGTTCGGCCTGGGTTTCGGCATCCACCTGCAGCGCGATGTGGTGGAAGGGGCTCTCAGGCATGGGCGGCGAAAACTCCGCCTCGTCGACCTTGTCTGCAAACTGGAAAAAGGCAAGGCAGCTGCCGTCGGCCAGCTCGAAGAAGACATGGCAGTAGGTCCGGTCCTTGCCGAACAGCTCGTCCATTTCCGTGTAGGTCGCGATCAGCGGCAGGCCGATCACCTCTTCATAGAACTTGCGCGTCGCCTCCAGGTCCTTCGACGTGTAGGCGGTATGGTGAAGCCGGTTGGGGCGTCGCATCATGGGCTGTCCTCCTCGCCGATAGTCTACCCGCTGCGGCCCTCAGCCGAAAAGCCGCTTCGTGATCTCTGCGACGTGACGGCCCTGGAAACGCGCGCCCTCCAACTCGTTGGCGCTCGGCATCCGGCTCCCGTCGCCGCCGGTGATGGTGGTGATGCCATAGGGTGTGCCGCCCGAAATCTCCGCCATGGTTGCATTGCCGTCCCAGCTGTAAGGCAGGCCGACGATGATCATGCCGTGGTGGAGCAGGGTGGTGTGGAAGCTGGTGATGGTGGTTTCCTGGCCGCCGTGCTGGCTGGCGGTGGCGCAGAAGACACTGCCGACCTTGCCCACCAGCTTGCGTTCGAACCAGAGGCCGCCCGTCTGGTCGAGGAAGTTGCGCATCTGGGCGGACATGTTGCCGAAGCGGGTGGGCGTGCCGAAGATGATGGCGTCATAGTCGGCCAGCTCGGCGGGCGATGCGATCGGTGCCTCCTGGTCGAGCTTGATGCCTGAGGCCTTTGCAACCTCGTCGGGCACCAGTTCGGGCACGCGCTTCAAGGTGACGTCGGCGCCGGGGACGGATGCGGCGCCATCCGCAACCGCTCGCGCCAGCGTCTCCACATGGCCGTAGCTCGAATAGTAGAGGACAAGGATACGGGCCATCAACTGTTCCCTCTAGAAGCGGTAGGTTGCTTCGATGCCGTAGCGGCGGGGGCGCGCCTTGAAGACGAAGCCGCCGGGCGAGAATTCGGCATTGTAGCGCTTGTCGAAGATGTTCGAGCCGAAGGCTGTGATCGCCCACTTTTCGCCATTGAGGCCCAGCCGGGCGTCGACCAGGTCGACCGGATCGCGCGAGGTGGAGTTCTCGACATCCCACCATGTGCGCCCGATGCGGCGGTAATCGACCCGTGCCACAAGGCCAAGGCCCTCTGCTACGTCGGTGCGATACTGTGCGCCGAGGTTCAGCGTGTAGCGGGAAATCAGGGGCGCCTGGTTCCCTTCGAACGTCGGGTCCGGGAAGTCGGTGATTTCACTGTCGGTGAAACCGAAGGCGGCGTTGAGGTCGAGGCCGTCCAATGGGCGCCAGGTTGTTTCGAGCTCGAAGCCCTGGATCTTCGTCTTCGGCACATTGCCGAGGTTCTGGGTCGAGTTCGCCGCGAGGAACACGAAGAAGTAGCTGTTCTCGGTCTCGGTTGAGTAGGCGGCCGCGTTGAAGGTGACGGCGCGGCTCGGGGATTGCGCCTTCAGGCCGATTTCGAAGGTGGAGGCGACCTCGGCTTCGAAGGTGTCGTTCACCCCGACGATGCCGTTGGCGGCCGCGACTGCGCCGACGCCGGTCTGGTTGAAGCCGCCCGAGCGGAAGCCGCGCGACCAGCCGCCATAAAGGGTGACGTCATCGGAAGGCTTCCAGGTCAGGGTGACCTTGGGCTGCCATTCCGAGAAGGTCCGCTTGCGGACCTCGCCGGTCACGCCGGGCGGGAAGCCGGGGACGTTTGGCAGGAAATTGGGGGGCGTGAGCGTGGTGTTCTCACGCTTTTCCTCGTCGTAGCGAAGCGATCCGTCGAGGCGGATCTGGTCGGTGATTTCCCAGTTCGCATTGGCGTAGACGGCCCAGGCGAAATTGTCCTGGGCATCGGCGAGGAAGGTCGCCTGCGGGTTCAGCGGGTTGGTGCTGGGCGTGCGATAGACGGGGAACACGCCGTTGCCCGTGTCGACCATGTTTCCGGTCGAAATATAGCGCTTGGTGCCGACAAAGTAGGCGCCGACGCTCCATTCGAACGGGCGTCCGGTGGGGGATTCGTAACGAAGGTCCTGGCTCCAGCTTTCGACTTCGAGGAACTGGCTCTGGTTCAGGTCGAACCCGAACAGGAAGAAGAAGAGGGACTCCGGAATGGGCAGGAAGTTGAAGGCGTCGCCGGTCAGGATCTCGGTCAGCTTGTCATAGCTGGTGACCGAGGTGATCGAGCCGCCATCGCCCTCGTACCGGGCGCGAAGTGCGACGTTGTAGATGTCACGGTCGTTCTGGCCTGCGTTGTTCACGCGCACCGGCAGAGAGACGTCGTTCACGTCGTTGACGATGTTGAAATAGAGGGCCTGGGTCTCGAGCCAGGAGAGCGAGCCCCGGAGGTCAACCGAAAGCCCGGGGGTCGGGGTCCAAAGCAGCGTTCCGCGCAGGCCGAGATCCTGCACCGGGTCGGCATCCTCGCCCAGGAAGGGGTTCGGGATGAAGCCATTGCTGTCCAGCCAGTTGCCGGCGATGCGGAATTTCAGCGTGTCGGTGATCGGCCCACTGGCCACACCGCGGAGATAGTAGCTGAAGCCATTGTCGATCCCGACGGTGAATTTTCCTTCAAATTCGTCGGTCGGCTGCTTGGTGGTGATGATGATCGCCCCGCCGATGGCGTTTCGGCCGTAGAGGCCACCCTGCGGGCCCTTCAGTACCTCGATCTGCTCGATGTCGAACAGTTCCTGGTTGAACTGGGCCGGATTCACCTGTTGCACGCCATCGACAACGACGGCGACCGAGGGTTCGGAGTTGCGCGCCTGGGTGATACCCCGGATGATGACGAAGGCGTTCCCGGCATTCTGGGTTTCGACCAGGTTCACGTTTGGAGTGAGCGCGATGAAGTCGGCCGGCCGTTCGATGCCCGCGGCCTCGATCGTCTGCGCAGTGAAGGCCGTGATGGACGCCGGCGTGTTCTGCAGCGTGTCGGATCGGCGCAGCGCGGTCACGACGATGTCGTCCGGCGCAGCGGCGGCTGCCTCCTCAGGAGCCTGCGCAAAGGCTGCGCCCGCAGCAAGCATGAGGGACGTGCCTGCAAGAAGTCTGACTGCAAAACGGCTCATCGACTGGCCTCCCATCGGGGCGGGCCTCTCCCGGGCCGCCTCTCTGCCGGCGAGTGTCGCAGCCGGCACGCCCGGAATAGTGCTTCGAAATGCGAAGTCAAGTTCGATATGCGAACAATGCGCCCGCGGCGGACATGTGGTCGCCGGCTGTTGCGCCAGGGCAACGGCCGGGGGCTGGCGTCAGCGGTTCAATGTGAGGGAGCGGCCGAGCGCAGGCCAGCGGGCCAGCAGATTCTCGATCTCGGCGGCGGCCTGCCGCAGCATCGGAAGTCGTGTGCGCACCAGCTCGTCCTGGGAGATGCGCGTGGTGGAGGTGGAGCAGTTGATGGCAGCGAGGATGGTCCGGTTCGTGTCGAACACCGGAACGGCCACCGAGACGATCCCATAGTCCAGTTCGTCGAGGGCACTGTCATACCCTGTCTCGCGAACGGTCTGCAGGCGCCGTCGCAGCACATCCGGATCGGTGATCGTACGTTCGGTCATGCGGGCAAGGTCGCCCGCGGCAAGAAACGCCTCGCGCTCGGCCTCGGGCTGGAAGGCGAGCAGCACCTTGCCAAGCGAGGTCGCGTGCAAGGGGAAGCGGGTTCCCACATTCGCGCCCAGCCGGATGGTGCGATTGGTCGAAACATGGGCAACATAAAGGATGTGCCGCCCAGAGCGGACGGCCATCGAACTGGAATCCCCGGTCTGGTCCCGGAGGACCTGGAGCGGCGGAACGACCACCTGCTCGATGTTCATGGACGAGAGATAGGCCGAGCCGAAGGCCAGCACTTCGGGTCGCAGAAGGAAGCGGCGGCCATGCTGGCCGACATAGCCGAGCGCCACCAGCGTGTTCAGGCAGCGCCGGGCAACCGCGGGGCTGAGCCCGGTTGCGGCGGCCACCTCGGACAGGGCCATTTCCGGCCGCGTCTGGTCGAACGCACGAAGCACTTTCAGCCCGCGTTCCAGGGTCGAGAGATACTCCGGATCCTTGGGTTCCCGCGGTGCCATCACCGATGCTGCTAATGTGCCTGCGGCCCCCAAGCAACCGGCCTGCTATTCGGCCGCGGCGAAGGTATCGGCGCTGCCGAGGATGGTCGCATTGTCCGCGCCGAGGACGGGCGGTGCCGTGACGGTCAGGCTGCGTTCGCCGTCGAAGCTGAGCGGCGAGCGGATGGTGCGGAATTCGCCCTGAGGTCCGGGTGCCGACACCATCAACTCCAGGTGCTTCGCCTGCGGGCTGTCCAGCACCTCGCGGCTGTCCGCGACGGGCGCATGCGGCACTTCAAGACGTGCGAGTTCGGCGCACCAAGCGGCCCGCGGCCGGGTGGCAAAGATGGGCGCGAGGAAGGCGTGCACATCCTCATAGTGGGCGATCCGCGCCTCGCGCGTGGCGAACGCAGGCCGTTCCAGCATCTTCGGCTGCCCGACGGCCTCGGCCAGATTCTCCCAGAACTTGGGCGGAGAGGACATGTGCAGGGCCAACCAGGCGCCGTCCGCGCATTGGAAGACATAGGATTGCGACACGTGCGGCCGGCTCCATGGCCCCATCACCTCGTCGGCAGAGAGCAGGTGGGTAAAGTCATCGAGATTGAAGTGGCACATCGCCTCGAACATCGAGGTTTCGACGAGGCGTCCGCGGCCGGTGCGCTCCCGCTCGTACAGCGCGGCGAGAACGCCTTGTGCCGCATAGAAGCCTGTCATCGCATCGGCGATCGCCGGGCCGACCACGCGGGGCTTCGCCGGGTTCAGCAGCAGCCGCAGGAATCCGCTGGCCGCCTGGGCCACCGTGTCGAACGCGGGGCGATTGCGATCGGGCCCCGAAGCGCCGAACCCCGATATCGAGCAATAGACGAGCCGGGGGTTGAGCGCCTGGAGGCGGGCGGGATCGACGCCCAGCTTTGCGGCGACACCCGGGCGGAAATTCTGGATGAAGACATCGGCCTTCGCGACAAGCGCATCGAACGCCGCCAGGTCCTCGGGCTTGCGCGTGTCGAGCGTGATCGATCGCTTGTTGCGGTTGTAGGTCTGGAAATGCGGGGAGTAGAGCCCACCCTTGAAGGCCCGGAAAGGGTCTCCTGTGCCGGGCTGTTCCACCTTGATCACGTCGGCGCCGAGGTCCGCCAGCATCATGCCGGCCGCCGGGCCGGTGATGAAGGTCCCCATCTCGAGCACCGAGAGATTGGCGAGTGGACGGGCCATGGCTTCTTCTCCAGCCTGCATGCGCGCCCGGGAGGGGTCCGGACGGGCTTACTGGGCGCCGTCCGTGTGGGGCAGACGGCGCTTGACAGCCCCTTAGACATTTCGAATAACGAAAACAACTTCGATTTTCGAATTATTGCCCGACCCAAGAGGGGACAAGCATGCGCATCGGCAAGCAGGACGCACCATTCAGCGCCATCACCACATCCGACGCCCACAGCATCCGCGTGCGCGGTCACGATCTGTGTGCCGAGATCATCGGGCAGATGGATTTCACCAGCTATTTCTGGCTGATGGTCACGGGCCAACGGCCAACCGAGGTGCAGACCTTCTTTGCCAATGCCGTGCTGGCGGCAATTGCCGAGCATGGACTGGTGCCGAGCGTGGTTGCCGCCCGGATGACCTATGCCGCAGGCCCTGAGGCCTTCCAGGGTGCAGTTGCGGCCGGGCTTCTGGGTTGCGGCTCCGTGGTCCTCGGCTCGGCCGAGGTTGCCGGGCGATTCCTCGCGGCCATTGCGGCCGATGGCCCGGGTTCGGCCGAGGCGCATGTGCGTGCGCTGAAGGAGCAGAAAAAGGCGATCCCCGGCTTCGGCCATCCCCAGCATTCCGATGGAGACCCGCGCGCCAACCTCCTGCTGCGGCTCGCGCACGAAAAGGGCGTCGCGGGGCCGCATGTCGCGGCGCTCGAGGCGGTGGGTGCCGCGCTTCCGGCCGTGATCGGCCGGTCGCTTCCGGTCAATGTGAATGGTGCCATCCCTGCAGTCATGCTCGACGTCGGCTTCCCGTTGGCGGCGCTGAAGGGTATCTCCCTCGTTGCGCGCACGGCCGGGCTGGTTGCCCATCTGACCGAGGAAAGCGAGCGCCCGATCGGCTTCATCCTGTCGGGCAAGGCCGCCGAGGCCATCCGGTACGACGGCATCTGAAAGGACACGCCATGCTGTTTCCAACCTCCCTCGTCGGTTCCTATCCGCAGCCGGACTGGCTGATCGATCGAGAGAAGCTGTCGGGCCGCTTCCCGCCGCGGGTCCGCGCGCGCGAGCTGTGGCGGGTCGCGCCCGACTATCTCGACCAGGCGCAGGACGATGCGACGCTGATCGCCATCCGCGACCAGGAACGCGCCGGCCTCGACATCATCACCGACGGAGAGATGCGGCGGGAAAGCTATTCGAACCGCTTCGCGACCGCGCTGGACGGAGTGGACCTCGACAATCCCGGCTCCGCGCTCGACCGGTCGGGCCACCCGAACCCGGTGCCCCGCGTCACCGGGCGGATCCGGCGGCGCCACGCCGTCGAGACGCGCGACGTCGCCTTCCTGCGCGCGAACACCGACCGGATGATCAAGATCACGGTGCCGGGGCCCTTCACCATGGCGCAGCAGGCGCAGAATGATTTCTATGCCAGCGAGCGCGAAATGGCGCTGGACTATGCCGCGGCTGTCAACGCCGAGATACGCGACCTGTTCGCCGCCGGCGCCGACATCGTGCAGATCGATGAACCCTACATGCAGGCGCGGCCCGCCAAGGCGCGCGAATATGGGCTGGAAGCCGTGAATGCCGCCCTCGACGGAATCACCGGCCGCACCGCGCTCCACATCTGCTTCGGCTATGCCGCGATCATCCACGAGCGCCCGTCGGGCTACGACTTCCTCCCCGAGCTGGCCGGATGCTCCGTCCAGCAGGTGTCGCTGGAGACGGCACAGTCGAACCTCGACACCTCCGTGCTGGAGGGGCTGCGCGGCAAGTCGATCATTCTGGGGGTGATCGACCTCTCGACCCACGAAGTCGAGACCGCCGAAACGGTTGCCGCCCGGATCCGCCGGGCCCTGCCCCATGTGGATGCCGACAAGGTGATCGTGGCGCCTGACTGCGGCATGAAATATCTCCCGCGCAAGGTCGCCTTCGGGAAGATGCAGGCGATGGCGGCGGGTGCCGCGATCGTGCGCGCCGAAGTCGGCGGTGCCGCATGAGCGCCGGCCGGTTCCTCACCACGCATGTCGGCAGCCTTCCCCGCGCGGAGGACCTTGTCGAGCTGATGTTCGCGAAGGAGGGCGGGCTTCCACTGGACGCCGCCGCCGTCGATCGTCGCATCGCACAGGCTGTCCACCATGTTGTCGCAAAGCAGGCTGAAGCCGGACTCGACATCATCAATGACGGCGAACAGTCCAAGCCCAGCTACGCGACCTACATCAAGGATCGGCTGAACGGCTTCGGCGGCAGCGGAAACAGCTATGTCTTCCAGGATGTCGAGGACTTCCCGACGCTCAAGGAACGGATCTTTGCGGATCCGGGCCGGAAGCACCGGAAGACGCCGGCCTGCAATGCGCCGATCACGGTGAAGGACATGACGGCCGTGGAACGGGACGCGGCGACGCTGAACGCGGCGATCGCGGCCCATCCCGGGCGGCAGGCCTTCATGAGCGCCGCCTCGCCCGGTGTGACGGCGCTGTTCTTCGCCAACGACTGGTACGACAGCGACGAGGCCTATCTGTTCGCGCTCGCCGAGGGTTTGCGCCACGAGTATGAGGCGATTGCCGCTGCCGGGATCATCCTCCAGGTGGACTGCCCCGACCTGGCAATGGGCCGGCACACCCAATTCCGTGACCTGGACCTAAAGGGCTTCCGCGATCGCATTGCGCTGAATATCGAGGCCCTGAACCGGGCCACGGCGAACATTCCGCCCGAACGGCTGAGAATGCATCTGTGCTGGGGCAATTATCCCGGCCCCCACCATTGCGACGTGCCGATGCAGGACATCATCGACCTCGTGTGGCAGGCCCGCCCGCATGCCATCCAGTTCGAGGCGGCGAACCCCCGGCATGCGCACGAGTTCACCGTCTTCGAACATGTCGCTTTGCCCGACGGGAAGGTGCTGATCCCGGGCGTGGTCGAGTGCCAGTCGGGCTATATCGAGCATCCGGAACTGATTGCGCAGCGGATTGCTCGCTACGCGAACCTGGTGGGGCGCGAACGGGTGATGGCCGGCGTCGATTGCGGCTTTTCCGTCCACGTCGGGTCCGGTGGCGTCCACCCCGACGTCGTTTGGGCAAAGATGGCGGCGCTGGCAGAAGGGGCCCGCATCGCCTCAGCCCGATTCTGGCTCTGATCCACATGCGCCGGCAGATCGCCGACGGCCCCGACAGGCGCGCGAGCGGAAATGCACCGTTTGGATACAGGGTCCGCCAGTCAACAGGCGGACCGAACAAGGCGAACGAGCCTTGCTTCAATCCCCCCGATTTTCTTTGAGAACTGCTGGTGCGCGCAGGCCACGCGAACACCTGACCCCATCTTTGCGGGCCAGCCGATAGGCGAGCTCCATGCCGTCGACGACCAGCCCCTCAGTTGCCGGCCCCGACAGGCATCCACAACACCGACCGATACCTTCCGCCGCTCATCAGGGTTACAGCCACCGGCCGGGCGTCGGCCACGCTCTCCTCCGACACCACGCCCCCCCCATTGAAGTTTCGCTGGATGTAGATCGAGTTGTAGGGCCCGATCACCAGCCGCAGTCGATCACCGGCGCGCGCCAGCCGGGAAATGAAGCTGAAACCGTCGAACCTGTACAGCAGCGGCTCCGACGTCTCGATCAGGGCCGCAGACCGCAGCCCCTCGCGATAGCGGGCCCGCTTCGTGTCATTGGCCAGCTGGATGCAGCCAAGATCCGGGGCGACAAGCTGGACAAGCACGCGGAAGTCGGTGTCGGGCTGGTCGATCGACAGCCAGGCATCCAGCCGGAAGAAACCCGAGATTTCGGTATCGGCCTCGAACGGTGCAGTCTCGTAGACCAGCTGCTTTCCGTCCTGCGCGGCGACCAGCCGGGTCTCGGCCGGGTCCAGGAACGGCAGGGACGCTTCCAGCTCTGCAATCGAGGTGTCGCGCGGGTCATAGACATAGGTGTCGGCGCCCGGGGCGGCGTCGGCCACCTCGGACAACCGACCGGGCGTCGCCAGCCGGTTCACGGCCCCGCCAGAGCCGAGGTGAAGCGCAACGCGGTGCGCCGTCACGGCCTCCAGGCTGGCGGCATGGCGCCACTCGTCCCGCCCCGCGACATACCAGGAGACCCGGTCCTTCAGGAAAGCCGGCCTTGGCCCGTCGGCCATGGTCCAGCGATACCATTCGACGCTCAGCGACCGGAAATCGATCAGGCTTGCGGGCCCGAATTCCACCCCACCCACCTTCGGCTGCGGCGCGCCGACCCCATAATGGTCCCAGGGGCCGATCACCAGATAAAGGCCCTCGCGAAACGCCGGCGAGCCATGCGCCATGGCATGCCGATAATAGGCAAAGGTGCCATATTGGTTGTCGTCATACGCGCCCGTCACCGTCAGCACCGGATGCGTCATTCCGGCATAGTCGGCGGGAGCGGGCGCACAGCTGTCCCAGTGGGCGTCCTGCTCGGGGTGGGCGATCCATTCCATGAGATGCGGATCGGCCCTGCCCAGCTCATAGGGCAGGCTGCTGTAGGCCTTGCCGGCCACGAACCGCTCCTTCCACAGCTCCGCCCAGAAGAGATGGTCGGAAAACAGGTTCTGCTGCAGCGTGCGCCCGGCCACATAGGTCAGCCACTGGAAGCCATATTGATCGATGATGTTGTTGCGCGCGGGCACATCCACACCCGGGCACGACGCGCAGCGCGGCATGATGGAGGCGAGATGCGGAGGCCGCGTTCCAGCCGTCGCCCACTGGTTCCAGCCCGAATAGGATCCACCGCCCATCGCCACCTTGCCGTTGCACCAGTCCTGCTGCGCCACCCACTCGACGACATCGTGGCCGTCCACGCCATCCCCCATGTTCGGGCGGAAGTCTCCGCCGGATCCGCCCCGCCCCCGGCAGTCCACCACCAGGAACGGAAAGCCATGGGTCGCAAAGAACACGCCGGCACTGTGGAAGGTGTCGGCAAGATAGGGGGTCAGGGTGAAGACGGCCGGCACCGGTTCCGCCTGCCCTTTCGGGCGAAACAGCGTTGCCGACAGCTCGACCCCGTCGCGCATCGGAATGCGCACATCGTAGCGCAGCGTCACCGCAGTCGGATCGCCCGGGGTCAGCATGCTCGAATCCATCGCGGCTCCTCTGCGGTTCTGCGGCGCTGTCAGCCGCCGGCTGTGGAATCGATGCGCTCGGCATCGGCCAGCGCTGCCGCGAGGCCCGACCGTTCGCACCACCACAGGAGAATGGCGCCCAGCAGCAGGGCCGGCGTCGCCACCGCGACGACAGCCACCAGCGGCGCGTTCGCCATCGGCGCAAGGCGATCCGACACCAGCCCAACCAACGGCGGTGCCAGAGCGGCAAAGGACAGCGAGATGATGAACTGCAGCGACGTCGCCCGGCCGCGCAGATGCTGTGGCGAAATGGATTGCAGACTGGTCGGGAACACCATGGTCGCAAGCGACAGCGCCACGCCGATCAGACCGTAGCTGACAAACAGCTGGGTCGGCCCGCGGACCCACAGCAGCGACAGGCAGGTAACCGCCGCCAGCAGCAGACCGATCCACATCAGCCGGACCGGCAACCGCCCGCCGACGCTTGCCTGCCAGCGCTGTGTCGCCAGCACGCTGATGGCAAATCCCAGTCCCATGGAGCCCACCTGCGCCAGCCCGAGCGCTGCACCGATCTGGCCGGGCGTCTGCCCGAACAGCCGCGCGGCAATCACCGCCACCCAGACCGACAGGGCGGCAAAGGCAAAGCCTCCGGCCGCACATCCGACGTAGAAGCGCGCGTAGGTCGCGGCATGACGACGGAAATAAACTCGCGCGGGCACAGCCTCTGCCACGGGGGCCGCAACCGGATCCGCCTCCGCGTCCATGGGCGCCGGGCGGGTTGCCGGCAGGCGGATCGACAGGATCAGCAGGATCATCAGCGGGGCGGGCAATGCGGCCGCAAAGAAGGCCAGGCGCCACGACGGCAACCCTGAGAGCGCGCCCGGAAGCGATGGACGCAGTTCGTCGACCAGCGTGATCAGCTGGCCGGCCGCCAGGAAGGCCAGCGCCCCTCCGCCCACCGTCGCCAGCGCCGCCAGGGAGTTCGCCAGTTGCCGCTGCCGGCCGAAGAACAGCAGCGGAATGATCGCATACATCACCGGCGCAAGCCCCGACTCGCCGGCGCCCACCATGGCGCCCGAAACCAGCAGGAACGGGAACGACGGCGCCAGTCCGCAGGCGACCACGGCCGCACTCCAGAAAGCGACGCAGCCGGCCAACACGACGCGCCGGTCGTAGCGGTCGGCAAGCCAGCCCAGCGGGAAACTGGCAATGGCAGCGAACAGCGCGACGCCCAGGCCCTGAAGCAACCCAAGCTGGAAATCGGTGAGCTCCAGGTCGATCCGGATCGGCTCGGCCAGAAGCAGCATGATCTGCCGGTCCAGCATCGCGAAGAAGGTGGTGATGCCCAGCACCGCCAGCGCATACCAGGCAGCCGGCGTGGCCCGCGGGGCGGTCCGCACGTCCGTATCCTTCAATGGCAGCGGCGCCGCGTCCATCAGGTTGCCGCAGGCATGGCCGGGCCGGTGCCGCGCTTGGCGCCCATCCGCTGTCCCACCGCAAACGCCGCCACCTGCATCCTCCTCTCGGGATGGATATCGGGAAGTGTATTTCCCGATTTTCCTAGACTCATTGTGTCAATCCGTCTAGTGGCTTGCCATATAGGGAAGCGTGATTCCCGAAACATCGCAGAAGAATGCGCAGCGGGCGGGCCAACAGGGAGACCGTGCAATGGAGCTGATGCACCAGTTTCTGACCGACAAGTACGACTGGTACGAGGCCTTCCAGCAGCAGTACGACAAGGCCCGGGGCCGCGTGCACATCAAGCCGACTCTCGTTCAGCTTCTGAAGCACATGGAGCGCGACCAGGGCTCGCGGATCGCGCTGCTCGCGGTCCGGATGGGTGTCTCGCGCCGCCGCGTCAGCCAGATCGCGGCCGAAGGCGTCGAAGCCGGAATCCTGGAATTGGTCGCCGATCCCGACGATGCCCGCGTGTCGATCGTGACCATCAGCGCAGGCGGGCAGCAGATCCTGGACAAGGCGATCGAGGCCATGCACGAGATCGAGGCCGAGCTCGCCCGCCGCATCGGCCGCGAGAATCTCGCCCAGCTGGTGAAGCTCCTGAAGATGGATTGGGGACCACCTGTCCTGCCGTCGGACTCTCCAGACCGGCCCCGCACGCAAACCCCGTCCGAGGCAAGCTCATGACCAGCGGAACCGAGACGGCAACGGATTGGGCCGAGGTTGCCGGCGGCCTGACGCTCGATTCCCGCCCCTTTGTCGACGGCGCCCCCGTCGACGCCCGGACCGACACCAGCTTCGCGGTCGAGAACGCCTTCACCACCGAGGTGCTGACCGAAGTGCCCGACTGCGCCGAAGCCGATGTCAACCGCGCCGTTGCGGCCGCCCGGGCCAGTTTCGAAGCAGGCGTCTGGTCGCGCATGCCGCCCGTGGAACGCGGAAAGATCCTGCGCCGCTGGGCCGACATGGTTGCCGCCAGCAAGGAACTCGCCGCGCTGCAGAGCCTGCAAATGGGCATGCCCATCTCGGTCGCGCTGCCCGACATGCAGGCCGCAAGCGACGTGCTGCGCGACGCCGCCGAGCTCGCCGACCAGCTGAACGACGTGCTGCTGCCGGGCAGCCCATCGGCGATCCTCATGGAAATCCGCCGCCCGCAGGGCGTCGTTGCCATCATCTCGCCCTGGAATTTCCCGACCGGCGTGGCGCTCACCATGATCGCCCCCGCGCTCGCCGCCGGCAATTCGGTGGTGCTGAAGCCGTCCGAGATCGCCCCGCTCGAATGCCTGCACCTCGCGCGACAGGCCGCCGAAGCCGGCGTTCCCCCCGGCGTGTTCAACGTGATCACCGGCACCGGCCCCACCACCGGCAAGGCACTGGCGCTGCACATGGATGTCGACATGCTCAGCTTCACCGGCTCGACAGCGACGGGCCAGCTGCTGATGCAATATGCCGGCCAGTCCAACCTCAAGGCCCTGGTCCTCGAATGCGGCGGCAAGTCCCCGCAGATCGTGTTCGACGACGTCGGCGACATCGAGACACTCGCCGACGCGCTCTACGAAGGCTTCACCTTCAACAGCGGCCAGGTCTGCACCAGCAGCTCGCGCACGCTCGTGGCCGCCTCCCTCTACGACCGGCTTGTCCCCCTGCTCGCAGCCCGGGTCGAAGCCGCCCGAACCGGACGGCCGCTCGATCCTGCAACGACGCTCGGGCCGCTCGCCAATCGCGCCCAGGCAGACCGCCTGCGCAACACGCTCGCCGCCGCCGACCCGGCCGTCCATCTGATCGCCAGGGGGCAGACCTCGGGCCTCGGGCCCAACGAGTTCGCCCCCCACCTGTTCGAAACCGCAGACCAGTCCAGCAGGCTGGTGCAGGACGAGGTCTTCGGCCCGCTGTCCGTGATCAGCCGCTTCCACGACGAGGACGAGGCCGTGCGCATCGCCAACGGCACGCGCTATGGCCTGTCGGCAATCGTCTATTCCAGCGACATGGCGGTCTCACACCGGCTGATGTCGCGGCTCAAGGCGGGCGTGGTTCTGGCGAACCGGGTCGCGAAACCCAAACCGCCGGGGCTGCGATATGCAACCGTCGAACCGGTCAAGATGTCCGGCTTCGGAGCCCATGGCGGGCCCAGGGGCCTTGCCACCTATACGCGGGTCCAGGCCGCGATCTTCAACATGGAATAGCAGTCGAACCGGTCAGACCGGCGGTCCTGCAGCCGCGAAGAGCTGCACCCCGCAATGACGACCAAAGGCCAAAGGCATCAGGGAAAAAGGGGAAAGACCATGGCATTCCGTTCCAACTTCGGCCCCAGGGCCGCACAACTCGCCGCTATCGGCGCACTGCTGTCGTCCACCGCCCTGTTCGCGCAATCGGCTCCTGACGCAGCGACCGAAGACACGGCCGCGGCCGACATCATCGTCACCGCGAACCGCCGCGAGCAGAACATCATCGACGTTCCGCTGTCCGTCACCGCGATCTCGGGCGACACGCTGAACCGGCGCGGCCTTACCCAGATCGAAAACTTCGTCTCCGAGGTCCCCGGCCTCAGCATCGAGAACACCGGCCGCATCGGCGTGCGCATCATCCTGCGCGGTCAGAACACCGGCGGCGCCGGCGCCACGGTTGCCACCATGTTCGACGATGTGGTCCTCAGCTCGGCAAGCGCGCTCAGCCGCGGCTCGGTCGTCACCCCCAACCTCGACCTCTACGACATCGAGCGGATCGAGGTGCTGCGCGGGCCGCAGGGCACGCTCTACGGCGCCACCGCCCAGGGCGGCCTGCTGAAATATGTCTCGCGCAAGCCCGACCTCGACAGCTTCGGCGGCAGCGCCGAAGCCGGGCTCGACACTGTCCGCTGGGGCGAGACCGGCTACTCGCTCAAAGGCGCGGTCAACGTGCCCATCGTGGCCGACAAGCTCGCGGTTCGCGTGGTCGGCTACTACACCGACGTGCCGGGCTATGTGAACAACCCGCTGCTCGACCTCGACGCGGTGAACGGCGGCGAGATGTACGGCGGCCGCGCCGCCCTCTTGTTCCAGGCAACCGACGCGCTCAGCATCCGCCTGACAGCCGCCAAGCAGAAGGAGAGCTACGGCAGCGAGGGCATCACCCAGCTGGTCGGCTCTCCGCTCGTCCCCAATGGCGAAACACGGGACAGCTTCAATGTCTTCTCGGACCGCCCGATCGAGACCCTGCAATATGCCGGCGAAGCCAACGGCGACTTCGAATTCTACAACGGCGTCATCGAATATGATTTCGGCAACGCCCTGCTCACCTCGTCCACCAGCTATTCCAAGGGCAAGCGTGACTTCAAGGTCGATGCCAGCAACAGCCCGGCAGGGCCGGGGCTTACGCTGGCGGGCGCCGTAGGCGGTCTGTTCGGCGAACCCATCGTCGCGATCGTCGACCAGGAAAACAGCTACACGAAGTTCAACCAGGAGGTACGCCTCGGCTCGCAGGGCGATGGCCGCCTCACCTGGCAGATCGGCGGCTTCTTCTCTCGGGAAGACGTCATCTTCGACCAGAATTTCCTGACTGTCGCGGCCGCCGACACGTCACGCCCCGTCACTGTCCTCCCCTTCATCCCGGGGATCGGAGGGCTCGGCCTCGGCGGCTCGCTGACCGACGGCGACTACAAGGAATTCTCGGGCTTCGGCGAAGTGACCTTCCGGGCAACCGACCGGTTCGAGCTTTCCGTTGGCGGCCGCTATTCCAGCATCGACCAGACCGCCGACTACACAACCTTCGCCGGCCTCTTCACCGGCCCGGTGGACGCCGTCTATCCCGAGTTCAAATCGTCGGAGAGCAAGTTCACCTACTCGGTTGCACCGCTGTTCCGCGCAACGGAAGAGGTCTCGGTCTACGCCCGCCTCGCAACCGGCTACCGCCCGGGCGGCCCGCTCACCACGCCCGGCGCCGGCACCCTCTTCCCGGCCTCCTTCGATCCCGACACCACCACAAACTACGAAATCGGCGCTAAGGGCTCGGTGCTCTCCAACGCCCTGTCGTTCGACGTGGCCTTCTACCGGATCGACTGGAACGACGTTCAGATCATCACGCCCTACCAGAACCCGACAACCGGCCAGCTCTTCTTCGTCACCGGCAATGGCGGCAAGGCGCGCAGCCAGGGCGTCGAATGGAGTTTCGCCGGCCAGCCCCTCCCCGGCCTCGACATCCGCTGGGTGGGTGCCATCACCGACGCCGAGCTGCGCGAGGATGCGCCCGGCCTCGGCGGCACCGCCGGAGACCGGCTGCCCTACGTGCCCGAACTCACCAGCTCGGTCAGCATCGACTATTCGACCGCGCTGTCGGCAACCATCACCGGCAATGCGGGCGCCACCTGGAGCCATGTCGGCAGCCAGTCGGGTGACTTCACCGCCACGCCCATCCTCAGCAACAACCCGCGGATTCCGTCCTACGACACGTTCGACCTCCGGGTCGGCGTGACCTTCAGCCAGTTCCGGCTGGATCTCCTCGCCCGCAACATCACCGACAGCCAGGGGCTGGTCACCTACCGCAACGCCGGCGGCTTCAATGGCCAGACGGGATCAGGCGTGATCATCCAGCCGCGCACCTACGCGCTGAGGCTCTCAGCCACCTTCTGAAGTCGGTGCATGCGGACGTCGGGACGCGCGCGCGCCTGGTGCGCCGCAAGGCCGCGCGCGCCCGACACAAGGCGCGCGACACAGACTTGCAAGAGATGAAGTGCTGTAAAGCATTCGAGCTGTTCAGTGGGCCGGCTGTGGAGGAGGTCCCTCAGGCAGGCAAAGCGGTGTCGCCAAGGCGGAAGCGCCTTGCCTCAATGCCTCAGATTTTCCTTGTAAAAGGCTGGTGCCGCTTAGGTGACTCGAACACCTGACCCCATCATTACGAATGATGTGCTCTACCGGCTGAGCTAAAGCGGCGTACCAGCAGGCGCGGGGCCTTAGCAGCATGGGGGGTTCCCTTCAAGGCCCGCGCGCGCCATGGGGCAGCCATGGCATTCGAACCGAAATTCCTGGGCCAATCCTCGGGCCTCCCAGCCTCGCCGGACGAGGCCGTGCTCGATTACCCCCCAAATCCGCACCCCGGCACCACCTATCTCGTGCGCTTCGTCGCGCCCGAGTTCACCTCGCTCTGCCCCGTCACCGGCCAGCCCGATTTCGCCCACCTCGTCATCGATTATGTGCCCAACGAAACCATCGTCGAATCCAAGGCGCTGAAGCTGTTCCTGGGCGCCTTCCGCAACCACGCCGGCTTCCACGAAGCCTGCACCGTCGGCATCGGCAAGCGCCTGTTCACCGAGATGAAGCCCCACTGGCTCCGCATCGGCGGCTACTGGTACCCCCGCGGCGGCATCCCCATCGATGTCTTCTGGCAATCCGGCCCGCCGCCCACAGGCCTGTGGCTCCCCGACCAGGGCGTCCCCCCTTACCGCGGCCGGGGCTGAAATCGGCGGTCATTCGCGCCGGTGGCAATTTGGGCCGAATAATGTAGGCTGAACTCCGGGTCGGCTTTCGGGGGGAAAGCCATGATTCAGTTCTACGCAATTCTGCTTGAAGACATGCAGCGCCACTGTGGCACCGGCAGTTTCTGCATCACCGCAAGCGGCGAGCTGGATGCCATGCGGGCGCTCGACGGCATCACGCATGACGGCACTGTCGAGTCCCTGTCCAAACGCCGCTGGATCATTCGCGAGAGTGAGCCGATCACGATGCGCCATCCGGGCGGCAGCCTAGCCCCAGGTATGATCGCCGGGTTCGAGGATGGGGGTGTCCTTCGCCTCGGAGGAGATGCCGAAGATGAATGATCGGTCCAGACGGGCAATACTTGGCTCCGCCCTGCTGCTGGTCGCAGGCTGCGCGTCCGGCCCGCCTCTCGTCAAGGATCGCTATGCCGAGGCAGAGTATCGTGCACCCACCGGCCCATCTCCGGTGCGGGTTAGCGCGGTCGCGCTCGAACGTCCGGCCGAAGCGGGCGGCGTTGCGCTGACCGCTCTTTCGGCGGAAGCGCAGGCCGAAATGGTGAAGGCGCATGCCGGAAAGCCGCCGCTTCGTCTGAAATCTGCAAGCTCGCAGCCACTGATCGAACCCTTCACGCCGATCGAAAGGCGGGTGGTCATCGCGCTTCGCCGGACGGACTTTGCGCGTCCAGGGGAGCGGCTTTCAGCCGTGCGACTGGAGATCGCGCCTAGGGGTCCCTGGCGGATCGTCAGCTGGAATCGGCTGGCAACGGATCTCGGCACGGTAACGGTGGGTACCGTCGAGCAGACCGACGAGACGAAGTTGACGGCATCGACAGGCCTGAACATCGGGGGGCCGCTGTCGGATACCAGCGTTGACGTGGAGCAGTCCCGAAAACTGGTCGAGACGATGGGGGTGACCGATGACATTGTCCAGACCGCCTCGATCACACCCGAGGGAAGCGCCTGGATCGACATCCGCGGCGCCTGGGGCAAGGATCTCGCGCTTAACATCGTTCTCGATCTCGATATCGGCCTGCCCCCGGATCAGCAGGTTGAGGATGCCGTGTTCGATTTCGGAGCCCTGTTTGCCGACGGGGAGCCGGTGGCAGGAAAGACGGTGAAGGTCGGGACGCGATGGGTCGCGCGGCCGAAAGATCAGGCCAGCACCGTGCCGGTCCACGCCGACATTTTCTTCGAAGGCCAGCAGCGGCAGATCGTGGCAGGCGAGCGAACCTTCACTGAAGCGGACGACAAGGTTGCCTTTGTCGTCGTGCGTGACTGTACGGCCTTGGTGCTGGCGCCCCCGCAGGCGCAGGAAAGCTGGGGGCTCGGCTTCGGCCAGCTACAATTGGTGTATCGCCCGAAAGACGCGACGTTGACCGACATCGTGCGGCTCGCAGGATGGCCCGAAGCGCTCGAATTGGCGCGCTGGCTCCGCCAGTCCGGGCCCAAGGCTGCGCAACTGCATCGCGCCACGCTCGAACTGCGCGATCCCGACGATGCGCCGGGAAAATCGCGACCGATCACTGACGCCGACATCGCGCGCTTGCAACCCATGGATCTCGCGGCAGAACAGACTGCGCAAACGGTCAAGGCAGCCACCGGTGTGGAGCTCAAGAACTGCCCCGCTGACAGAAGAGGATAGCTTTCCCCCAACCCAAGCAACAGGTTGACCCTCCCGCCCCTGCGCGCCACGCAGGGGCCCATTAATTCCAAGGGAGGATCACATATGGCAGGCCCGCTCGCAGGCGTCCGCATCATCGAGATGGCCGGCATCGGCCCCGGCCCATTTGCGGGCATGATGCTGGCCGATCACGGCGCCGAAGTGATCCGCGTCGACCGCCCCGGCCGCCAGGCCCCCGAACCCGTGCTCGGCCGCAACCGAAAGTCCATCGTCGTCGACCTGAAGACTCCGCAAGGCATCCAGATCGTCCGTGACCTCGCGAAATCCGCAGACGGCTTCTTCGAAGGCCTGCGCCCCGGCGTGATGGAGCGGCTCGGCCTCGGCCCCGAAACCCTCCTCGCCGACAACCCCAGGCTCGTCTACGGCCGCATGACCGGCTGGGGCCAGACGGGCCCCTACGCCCCGGCC
>JAIXYT010000011.1 GCA_027490095.1 Sphingomonadales bacterium
CTTCGACCCCAATGCCGCCCAGCCGGTGTCGGTGGTCTATGACGATGTCGCGCTCGAGAACCCGATGCTGAAGAGCTTCCCGGTGTTCGATGTCGCGAACATCGAGGTTCTGCGGGGGCCCCAGGGCACGCTGTTCGGCCGCAACACGCCGGCGGGCGTTGTGAAGATCAGCTCGGCAAGGCCCTCGACCGAGGCGCTGACGGGCTATGGCAGCATCAGCTGGGGCACCTACAACACGGTGAACGCCGAAGCGGCGCTGAACGTGCCGCTGGGTGGCGGCTTCGCAGCCCGCCTGTCGGGGATCGTGCAGCGGCGGGACGACTGGGTGGAGAACACGGACACGGCGGGCCTCGCCGACAGCAACCTCGAGGGCTATCGCGACATTGCGGGCCGGCTGCAGATCGGCTTCGAGAGCGACGGCTTCAATGCGCTGGTGAACGTACACGCCCGCGATCTCGACGGCACGCCGCGGATCTTCCGGGCCGGCCTGTTCCGCCGTGGCACCAATGACTTCGCACCGGGCTTCGACAAGGGGCGCGTGGCCCTGGACGGACTGACCAGCCAGTCGCTGAGTTCGTTCGGCGCGAACCTCAGGATGGACCTGACCTTCGACGGCATCGGCACGCTGTATTCCGTGACGGCCTATGAAGAGGCCAATGTGGAATCGACCGGCGATATCGACGGCGGCAACCGTTATGTCTTCCCGCCGCTTGGGCTGAACAATGCGCTGTTCCCGGTGAACACCGGCGGCCGCACCAAGCCCAAGGAGTTCAGCCAGGAGCTGCGCTTCGCGACGGAAGACTTCGGCGGGTTCCGGGCGCAGGCCGGGCTCTACTATTTCAAGCAGGACCTCTACTACAACGAGACCAGCTTCTTCCCCGGCGACACCGTCACCAACACGCTGATCGAGCATGAGAACAACTTCACCAACTGGGGCCTGTTCGCATCCGCCGAATACAAGGTTGCCGAGACGCTGACCCTGCGTGGCGGCCTGCGCTATTCCAACGACGAGAAGGACGACACGGTGTCGGGCTTTGCGCCGGGCTTCGCGGTGCCGCCCGGCACCCTGCCGGTCAGCGCGAGCGTTTCGGGTGACAATCTGGCCTGGGATCTTTCGGCCACCTGGGAGGCGACCGACACGCTGAACCTCTATGCCCGGGTTGCAACGGGCTACCTTGGGCCGGCGATCCAGGGCCGGGTACAGTTCGGCAGCCAGGTGACGACGGCGGGCGAGCAGACGACGATCTCGGGCGAAGCGGGGCTGAAGTATCTGTCGCCGACGCGGGAGCTGCGCTTTGACCTGTCGGCCTATTGGAACCGGACCAACGACATCCAGCTGACGGCGGTGGGCGGCGGCACCAATTCGGCGCGGCTGCTGAACGCCGACAAGGCGGTGGGCTATGGCCTGGAGAGCGAGCTGGGCTGGCGGCCGCTGGAGGGCCTGGACATCACGGCCAGCGGCAGCTGGAACTTCACCGAGATCCGCGATTCCGGGCTTGCAGTGGCGCCGTGCGGATCGGGGGTGTGCACGGTGCGTGACCCGCTGAACGCAGGCGGCCTTGCCATCATCGACGGCAACGACCTGCCGCAGGCGCCGCGGTTCACGGCCAATGCGACGTTGCGCTATGGCGTGCCGATGGGCGACGGGGAGATCTTCTTCTTCACCGACTGGGCCTACCGGTCGGAGGTGAACTTCTTCCTGTATGAAGCGGTCGAGTTCAGGGGCAAGTCGCTGCTGGAAGGGGGCCTGAAGGCGGGTTACGCGTTCGGCAACGGGCTGGAGGCGAGCCTGTTCGCGCGCAACATCACCAACCAGATCCGCGCCGTTTCGGGCATCGACTTCAACAACCTGACGGGGATGATCAACGAGCCGCGGATCATCGGGGTGGAGCTGCGGGGGAGGTTCTAGGCTGAAGCGGGCCGCGACCAGCGCGCAGCGCTGGTTCGCGGACTCCGCGCAAGCCCGGCCGGCGGAGTCGGCGATCTCTCTCGCCGACCCGTCCGACGAGTCCGGCTTTGCCGGACCCTTTTTCTATTTTCTTGAACGCCTTAAGCGGACTCGGCGGCTTTGCCGCCGGCCGCCGAGTTTTCGCAGTTTTCGCGCTGACAACGGGGACTCCCGGGCAGGCGTGCGCGCGTTGCATGGAAAGCGGGTTGTAGGACAGCGGCTTGTTCGCTGCGGCTTCCACGGTGCAAAGAGCAACGGGGAGGATAGGCACAGGTTGGGGCTGTAGGACAGGCCGGAGGCGGCAGCGGCGAAGGCGCAGCGATCGTCCGCTGACTCGACGCAGGCCCGGCCGGCGGGGCCGCGCAGCGGAACCCGACCGACGAGCGGGCGTTCAGCCGGAGGCTGACCTGCGGTGCGCCCGCAATTCTTTCTTGTTCTTGACCTTCAGGCGGACTCGTCGGCTTCGCCGCCGGCCGCTTGGGGGCCGATACCGGAACGACAGATTCCGGGCTTGAGCTACAAGAATCCGCCGTTCCCGCAGGGCGGTGCACAGCGGGCCTCGTTGGCGCTGGGCAGCCCGAGCTGTCGTTCAATGTCGGCGGGCCTGGCGCTTTGTCAGATCTCTGTCGGATCCGCGAGCGCGAGGGCTTCTTCCATCTCGACGCCGAGGTATCGAATGGCGGCCTCGATCTGTAGGCGCCCGGATCGGGTGGCGCCACTTCGCCATGGCACCTTGTCGCACACGATACAGTTGTGTATTGATACGAGACAGCATTGTTTCGGCCAGATCAGCGGAACCGCGGCAGGCCTGCCAAATGAAGGGGATTCAAGGTCATGAAGAACGCCCGACTGGTCAGCCGTTCCAGCCTTCTTGCCGCTGCTGCATTGCTTGCAGTGCCTGTCATTGCCCAGGAGGCGCCGTCTGCCGAGGCCGGTGCAGCAGCGGACATCATCGTGACCGCCCAGAAGCGCGAGGAGCGGCTGATCGATGTGCCGGTGTCGATCAGCGCCTTTTCCGCGAACGACATCGCGAACCGCAACGTGAGCACCCTCGATGCTCTGCAGGCGTCCGTCCCCGGCCTGCGCATGGTCGACATCGGGCCGGGCTCGCAGCGCATCCAGCTCCGCGGCATCTCGCAGTATCAGGGGCTCCCGACGGTCGGCGTCTATCTCGACGAATTCTCGGTCCTGACGCTGGGCGCCTCGGGCACCGCCGAAATCCGCCTGCTCGACCTTGAGCGGATCGAAGTGCTGCGGGGCCCGCAGGCCGCGCTGTACGGCGAAAGCTCGATGGGCGGCACCATCCGCTATGTGACGGCAAACCCGGATCTCGACACGTTCGGCGGCTCGGCGCTTGGCGAAATCAGCACGGTGAAGGACGGCGCCACGGGTTACCGGATGGAAGGCGTGGTGAACGCGCCGCTGATCCAGGACAAGCTCGGCCTGCGCATCGCGGCCGCGCGCGAGAATCTTCCCGGTTGGGTCGACGGCGCGCTGGGCGATGACCGCAACGGGCAGGACAACACCACCATCCGCGGCACCCTGCTGTTCGAGCCGACGTCTGCGCTCTCGATCAAGCTGCTCGGCCTCTACAACAAGTCCGAACAGTGGGTGAAGAACTACGCATTGCCCGATCGGACGACCGCGCAGATCGTGCCGTCGATCGCCAACCAGGATTACTGGCTGGGCACGCTGGTCGTGAGCTATGATGTCGGCCCGGTCACCCTGATGAGCTCGACCGGCTATCTCGACCAGTCGGGCCGCTCGGTCGACGACAGCGCGCAATTCTACAACAACCTGTTCGGCGCCCCGCTGCTGACCACCGCGGTGACCGACAGCAGGGGCAATTTCCGCCGCTGGAGCCAGGAGCTGCGCCTGACCTCCAACGGCACGGGCCCGCTGCGTTACGTGGCCGGGATCAACTATTTCGATGCGGAGTCGAGCGGCCTCACCACCGGCGACGGGGAAAGCAATGTTCTGCCGCCCGAGCTGCTTGGCGTGGTCTTCGAACAGGACACCGACTCGTTCCGATCCAAGGCGCTGGCGGTCTATGGAAGCCTCGCCTACGATTTCAACGATGTGGTGACGCTGGATGTGGGTGGTCGCTACTTCTATGACCGCCGCAGTGTCGACAGCGTCTTCACGCTGATCGGCTTCCCGATCCCGCCGACCGTCACCGACCAGTCGGGCAGCTTCCGCAGCTTCAACCCCAGCGTCTCGCTTTCAGTGAAGACCGGGGAATCGGGGCAGGTCTATGGCCGAGTGGCCAAGGGCTTCCGGTCGGGCGGGTTCAACCAGGTGACCAATCCGATCATCCCGCCGACCTATGGTCCGGAAACGCTCTGGACCTATGAAGTCGGCACGAAGCAGTCGCTGCTGGATGGCACTCTGTTCGTGGATGCGAGCGTCTACTACAATGATTACAAGGACATCCAGGCGAACCAGCTGGTGAACCCGACGGTCGCCACGGTGGTGAATGCCGGCAATGCGCGCGGCCCGGGGGTGGACCTGACGGTGCAGGCCAAGCCAATTCCCGACCTCTCCGCAATGGCGACGCTGGGGTACAACAACCTGCGCTACAAGGGGCAGACGCTGGACCGCAATCCGGGCGACCCGGCGGACATGGTGCCCGACTGGACCTGGTCGGTCGCGCTCGACTACACGCCGCGCCTCAACGACCAGGTCGGCCTGCTCGCCCATTTCGACATCGGCTTCATCGACGAGGCGCGGATCACCATCCGCTCGCGGACCTTCAACCAGACCGCCTTCACCCAGGCGCGTGCCGTCGCCAACCTTCGCCTGGGCGCGACGTTCGGCCGGATCGAGGGCTATGTGTTCGCGAACAACCTGTTCGACGAGAACAAGATCGTGAACCCGGCTTTCGGCGCCTTCTTCGAACCGACCCGCACCCGGCCGCGCACGCTTGGCATCGGGGCGCGCGCCGCCTTCTGATCCTTTCCACGGGCACCAGGGTGGGAGCAGGCATCATTCCGATGCCTGCTCCCTTTTCCGTTCAGGGCCGGGCCCTGCGCTGGCCGGCGATCCACTTTTCCATGTGCTGGTCGAGCACGCTGAGCGGCAGGGCGCCGGGCGCCAGGACGGCATCGTGGAATGCGCGCAGGTCGAAGTCCCTGCCGAGCTCGGCCTCGACGTGGCGGCGCAGGCCGAGGATATGTTCATGGCCGAGCTTGTAGCCGAGCGCCTGGCCGGGGACGTCGGTCGCGTAGCGCAGCACCTCGGCGGACGCCTGCTGGGGTGACATGAGCGTGTTGTCGACGAGGTAGGTGCGCGCCTTTTCGTAATCCCAGCCAAGCGCGTTGACGCCGGTGTCGACGACCAGCCGCGCTGCCATCATGACGTCGGTCGCGACCAGGCCATAGTGCTCGTAATCGTCCTTGAGGGCGCCCATCTCGATCGCGAGATTGGCGGCATATTGCGCCCAGCCCTCGTTGTAGGCGCTGAGCCGGAGGCTGGCGAGCTCGCGCCGGATCATCGGGAGCGCCTTGTTCTCGGCCTGGAGCGCGAGGTGGAAATGGTGGCCTGGGATCAGCTCGTGGAAGTTGATCGCCGCGGCCTGGACCATGGAGCGCTTGTCGAGGTCTGCGCCGTTGTAGCGGAACAGGCCTGCGGGTTCGACGCTGGACGGCTTTTCGTAATAGCCGAAGGCGACGCCGCGCTCGTTGGCGGGCGGGATCCGGCGGATGCCGTAGGGCGCCCTTGGCAGGCGGCCGAAATAGGCGGGGACATGCGGCTCGATGCGGGCGATCTGTGCGCGGTAGAGCGCCTCGAGCGCGGCGTCGTCTGCGACCCGGAAGCGCGGGTCGGTGTCGAGCATGCGGTGGAATTCGGCCTGGGTGCCGGTGAAACCGAGCCGGCTGCGGATTGCGGCCATGCGGCCTTGCGCGTCGGCGACCAGCCGCAGGCCGAGCGCATGAAGCTCTTCCGGCGAGGCCTGCATGGTGGTGTAGGTGGCGACAGCACGGGCATAACGATCCCGCCCGCCGGGATACTGGGACAGGCCGATCGCGGCAGGGGCCTTCGCCTCGTAGGCGGGGTCGAGCAGGCCGGCGATTGCCGCGATCCGGGGTGCGATGCGGGCCTGCACCAGCGACCGGACCTGGGCAGCGTAGGCGTCGCGCTCCTTGTCCGGAAGGCCGGCCAGGCGCGCCGCATCGGGCACAAGGCGGGGTTCGACCCCGCCGGCCAGGCCCTGGTAGGTGGCGCGCAGCGAGGCAATGGCCGGCTTCGGAAGGTAGATGCCGGCCTCGCGCTGGGCGACGGTCCTGGCGTGCATCTGGTCGATGCGGTCCCCCAGTTCGGCGAGCAGGCGGAGATATTCCGCGCGCTGGGCCGGCGTGGCGAGCGGGCGTTTGGAGGCGAATTCCAGGAGCCCGTTCAGCGGCAGGACGCCGCTGTAGGGCGTGATCGCAAAGTCCAGCAGCCAGTTGTCGGGCTCGTAGGCGACATCCTCGTGGAACTTCAGCAGGAACTGTCGGGTGATCTCGTCATCGGCGGAGAGTTGGCTCGGGTCGATGGCGCGCAGGGCCGCGAGGCGGTTGCGGGCGAAGCTGGCATCCTTGCGGGCTTCGGCAAGATCGATGTCCTTGATGCCGATGAAGGGGAGGCCGGCGGCATCGCGCAGGACATTGTCGGTCGAGAGCACCCATTGCCAGCTTTCGTCGGCGATTCCCGCGACCGCGCGTTCGGCCTCGTTCGACCTTGCGGGCGGCTGGGCCACGGCTGGAACCTCGACCGCGCCGGAGGCCAGCAGGGCAGCCATGGCGACGACGGACATCCGGTTCATTGCAGCGCCTTTCATTCCACGGCCCGCTGGGCAGCCCATTCGCATTGACCTTTCGCCATGGTCGGTCGATACATCAATGTATTGTAATTATGCGCCGTCGGTGCAACCGAAATCGGGTGCCGGCATGGGATGGAGGCACGGATGAAGATCGGCAAGGCAATCGGGGTGGCCGCGCTTGTTGCAGCAAGCGCGCTGGCCGGGGAAACGGGCGGACTGGCGGCCGAGATGAAGGCGCCGCAGGCCTCGGACATGATCCTGGCGCCCTTTTCCGATCACCACAGCATCAGGGTGGAAAAGCCGGCCGACGTGGTGTGGAAGCATATCAAGCGGCTCTATGTCGATGGCGAACGGATGCGCCAGCAGGGATTTTCGGTGAGCCCGGTGACGGCGGACCCGACGGCGTGGCTCGGCGGTGTCCGTGGCGTGCGCGGCAACGACACGAGCCGACCGGAGGTCACCATCCTGGTAAGCGGGGTCGACGAGAAGGAGCGGCTGCTGACGCTGATGATCCTGCTCGAGAATCCGGTCCCGGTCTATGTGATCCACCAGGTGCGGCCCGACGGGCCGAACGCCTCGGTCTACCAGACGATCATCCAGACGCGCTGGCCTGTGAAGAAGCCCGACGGCGGTGCGCTGACCGCAGACTATGCCCGAGAGAAGATGAAGGCCGACGTCGCCTTCCACAATTCCGAAGTCGCCGCGATCATGAAGCGCGAGAAGGCCGTCATCGAGGCGCTGGATTGACATGGCTGATGGCTTGACCGACGAGCCCCGCATGCGGGGCAAGGCGCTGAGTGGACAGGACCGCGACACGCCGGTCGAGAAGGACTGGATCGCGGCCGCGCGCGAGATGCTTATCGAAGGCGGCATCGCTGCCGTTCAGATCAATCCGTTGGCCGGCCGGCTGGGCGTGACGCGAGGCGGCTTCTACTGGCGGTTCCGCAACCGGCAGGATTTGCTGGACCAGCTGCTGCTCGACTGGGAAGGCTCGAACGCGCAGCATTTCCTGGACCGGCTGGCCGAGCCGGGGACGCCGCGCGAACGGATCGACCGGCTGATCGACCTGTGGCTGGAAGAGCGCCAGTTCGATCCGCGGCTGGAAGCGGCGATCCGGCAATGGGCGCGGATCGACGAGGCGGTGCACGAGCGGGTGCGCAAGGTCGACCTCGGGCGAATCCGGGCGATCGCGGACATCTTCCTTCAGGGCGGTTTCGAGCCGGCCGATGCGGAGGCGCGGGCGCGGATCACCTATTTCCACCAGATCGGCTATTATGCGCTGGACCTGGGCGAGAGCCCGCAGCAGCGCGCCGAAATGCGCCCGCACTACACGCGCGTCCTGTACGGCTGACGCCTGAGGCCGATGCGACGGCCGCGAAAGCGGCGATTGCGCAATACATATGTGTATCGTAAGCTGAGCCCTCATCGAGGCGGAGGACAGGATGAACGGCTTCCTGAGCAATGACTGGGCAGGGCTGGTGCTGGCCGGCGGCGTCGCCGTCGTTGCCGCGCTGATCTACCTGGCGAGCCGGCGCTGGTGGCTTGCCGCGCCCGTCGGGCTGCTGGCGGTGGCCATGGCGATCGGCAGCGCTGTGCACCTGAGCCGCGTTGCAGAGATGGAGCGCCGCTATCCGGCGCCGGGCACCTTCGTGGAGGTGGACGGGCAGAAGATCCATGTGCTGGTGGAAGGACCGGAAAATGGCCGGCCGACGATCGTGCTGTTCGGCGGCGGGCACGCGCCGGCGACTTCGATGCGGTTCCTGCACGATGCCTTGAAGACGGACTATCGCAGCGTCCTCATCGACCGGCCGGGCATGGGCTGGAGCGGGCCGGCGCAGTTTCCCCTTTCGACCGCCGGTGAGGCGAAACAGATGTGGGCGGTGCTCGACAAGGTGGGGGCCGAGGGGCCCTTCATGCTGGCTGGGCACAGCTTTGGCGGCCTGCTGGCGGCGAACATGGCGCGGCTTAGGCCGGACAAGGTGCATTCGCTGGTGGTGATGGACGCGACGCCTCCTGACGTGATCCTGTACGGGCCGCGGCTCGAGGAACTGTCGTCGCTGACGCGCGACCCCTGGTGGGCCGGTTTCCTCGCGCTGTTCGGGCTCGACTACAAGGCGCTGAAGGGCGAGCCCGAGATGCCGCCGGCCTATGCCGTGCTGGAGCGCAAGATCGCCGCGACCATGGGCACGGACGATGCGATTCAGAAGGCCTATGCGACGCGCCCGCGGGCAAACATGGCCGCGCATTCGATCTTCCAGGAGCTGACGCCGCAGGGGATGGCGGCGGTCGGGTATGAGACCGGCTTCTTCGAGGGCGAGCTGGGGAACATGCCGCTGTTCCTGTTCGCGCCGCAGAATGCGGTCGGCATTTCGGACGTGTCGACCTTCAGGACTGCCGAGGAGCGCGAAGCCAGGCGGCTGCAGACCTTCTATGCCGTCGCGCGCGAGCGCTATCTCGATTACTCGAACAACTCGACGCGGATCGTGGCGCCGGCGGATGCCAGCCACAATTTCCTGTACGAGTATCCGGATTTCACCATCGAGGTGCTGCGGAAGATCGCGGCCGGCACCATGGTTCCCGCGGCAGCAGCGGCCGAAGACGGCAGCCAGCCGACCGCGGCGCCGAAGCCGTGAGCCTGCGCGCCCTCGTGGCGCTGGGCCTGCTGGCCGCGGCGCCTGTGGCGGAGCTTCATGCGCAAGGGTCAGCGGCGCCTGCGCCACGGCCGGCGGCCGACCTGTCCGCGTGGGAGGGGCCGTGGCGGCTTCCGCCGGTGGAACGGTCTTCGCCGGAGACCCTTTTGCAGCAGATCCCGCAGGCGATCGAGGCCTACCGCCGCGAGATCGCAGCCATCGTGGCGAACCCGGCGCCGCCCGACTTTGCCAATACGATCGAACCGCTCGACCGTGCCGGCCGACCGCTGCGGCGGCTGATGGCGGTGCTGCGCATCCACCTGTCGACCCATGCCGACGAGGCCTGGCGCAAGGCGGGGCCCGGGCTGGTTGCGATGAATGACGCGGCGCTGGCCGAGGCGTTGAGCAACCCTGCCCTGTTTGCGCGGGTCTCGGCTGTCCATCGCAGCCTGCCGGCCGGCACTGCCGATCCCGAACAGGCCCGGCTGACCGAACTGATCCATGGCGAAATGGCCCGGGCGGGCGCCGGGCTGGGTGCCGCCGAGCGGGCCCGGCTGACGGAGATCGAGGGCGAGATCGCGCGACTGCAGGCGCAGCTGAACCAGAATCTGAATCGGGAAGCGGCCGGGCAGTTCAGCTTCTTCGAGGATGCGAAGCGGCTGGACGGGCTGCCGCAGGCGCAGATCGACGCCGCGGCCGCGCTGGCCGCGAAGCAGGGGCGCGCTGGGTCCTTTGCCATCCCCAACCAGCGCCCGCAGGTGTTCGCGGTGCAGACCCATGTGCGCGACCGGGAGACCCGCCGCGTGGTGTGGCAGCAGTGGATGAACCGCGGTGCGACCCCGGGCGAATTCGACAATCGCCCGGTCGCTGCGCGCATCCTTGAGCTGCGCAAGGCCAAGGCCGGGCTGCTGGGCTATCCGCGCTATGCCGACTTCCTTCTTGCCTCGCGCATGGTCGGCACGCCGGAACGCGCGCTGGCGATCCTCGATGCCAACTGGGACGCGGTGATAGCGGCCGATGCGCGCCGCGTCGCCGAACTCGAGACCCTGGCAAAGGCAGACGGGATCGACGCGATCGCGCCCTGGGATCGCCTCTTCTATCTCGACAAGCTGACGCGACAGCGCTTCGGCATCGATGCGCAGGAGATCGCTGCCTATTTCCCGCTGCCGGCCATCCGCGACGCCTTTTTCGCCGCCGCCGGGGACAGCTACGGCTTCCGCTTCGAACGGCTGCCGGGGGTGCCGACCGTCAGCCCGGACATCGAGGTCTATCTCGCCCGGCGGAACGGCAAGCCTGCGGGAATCGTCTATCTGGACATCCGGCCGCGCCCGGAAAAGCCGCAGGGGTCATGGGCGGTGCAATATCGCCAGACAGGTGACCTGGAGACGGGCGAACTGCCGGTCGTAGCGCTGCACTCGAGCCCGCCGGCGGCGGCTCCGGGACAGGAGATCCTGCTGCCCTTCGAATATGCCAATGTGCTGTTCCACGAGTTCGGCCATGTGCTGCACATGCTCTCCAGCACCGCGCGCTACAATGGGACGGCGGCGCTGACCGTGCCCTGGGACTTCATCGAGGTGCCGTCGCTTCTCAACGAACGCTGGCTGCTGACGGACCGCACGCTCGATCGCCTGGCGCATCACCTTACCGGCAAGACGATGCCGCCGGAGCTGCGGGAGCGGCTGCGGGCGGCGCGGCAGTATGAGCGCGTGTTCACCGTGAACCCCGAGTATATGGCGATGGCGCTGGTGGACCAGAAGCTCCACCAGGCGACCGACCCGATCCCCGATGTGAATGCGTTCGAGAAGGCCTTGCTGGCGGAACGCGGCTTTCCGCAGTCGGCCGATCCGACGATGCGGGCGACGGCCGCCTTCCACACCTGGACGCGCGAATATGCGGCCAATGTCTACACCTATCTGTGGTCGGACATTCTGGCAGCTGATCTTGCCGAGGTGTTCGTTCGAGCGCCCAAGGGGTTCCATGATCCCGAGGTCGGCGCGCGCTATTTCGACTTGGTGCTGTCGCGCGCAAACCGGGTGCCGATCGAGCAGGCTTTCCGCGAATTCCACGGCCGGGCGCCGGATGAAGCTGCGCTGATCCGGCGCTTCGAGCTGGGCGATGGGAAGCCGCATTGATGGGATTGGCTGGAAGGAGCATGCCGTGAAGCACCATGAATCGGTTCCATTGATGGACCATGTCGAGCTGCCGCCGGCCAAAATGTTGCACGAGGCACAGGCCTTCCTGGAGCGCATGAAGCGTCGCCACACCGTGCGGGAATTCTCGGATAGGCCGGTCGACCGCGCAATCATCGAGGCGGCCATCGCGGCCGCCGGGCGCGCGCCGAGTGGGGCCAATCACCAGCCCTGGCACTTCTGCGCCATCGGATCGGCCGACGCCAAGCGCACCCTGCGCGAGCTGGCCGAAAAGGAGGAGCGGGAGTTCTATGGGGGCAAGGCGGGCGATGTCTGGCTCGATGCGCTGGCCCCGCTCGGCACTGACGAACACAAGCCCTATCTGCAACACGCGCCCTGGATCATTGCGGTGTTCGGCCAGCGCAAGGGCGGCATCGATGAGGATGGCGCGCAGCAGAACTACTATGTGCCGGAATCGGTCGGCATCGCCATGGGCTTCCTGATCGCGGCCTTGCACCATGCAGGACTGTGCATGCTCACGCACACGCCCAAGCCGATGACCTTCCTGAACGACCTGTGCGGGCGGCCGACCAGCGAGAAGCCCTACCTGCTGCTGGTGGTGGGCCATCCGGCAGAGGAAGCGACGGTGCCGCTCCACGCGCTCAGGAAGAAGCCGCTCGATCAGATAGCTTCGTTCCTCTGAGGGGTGGGCGGTTACTTGCCGCCCGCGGCCTCCCAGCGTTTCAGATGGGCATCGAGCAGGTCCATCGGCAGGGCGCCCGGCGACAGGACAGCGGCATGGAAGGCAGGGAAGCTGAACCGCTCGCCCAGCGCCGCCCGGGCTTCGGCGCGCATCCGCAGCAGCTCGCGCTGGCCCATCGCATAGGAAAGAGCCTGGCCCGGGATGTCGGTCGAATAGCGCAGCAGTTCGCTCTCGATCTCAGCGTCCGATGCGAAGGTGTTCGCCTTCATGAAGGTGCGCGCTTCGTCATGCGTCCAGCCGAGCGCATTCAGGCCGGTGTCGACGACCAGCCGGTTGGCGAGGAACATCTTGGCGTAGAGGCGGCCGAAGCGCTCGTAGGGTGAGGCGTACATGCCCATTTCGTCTGCAAGGTCGGCGGCATACTCCGCCCAGCCTTCGACATAGGCGTTGAGGAAGAGGAAGGAGTTCGCCCGGCGCAGGGTGGGCAGATCCGCATTCTCGAGCTGCAGCGCGATCTGGAAATGGTGACCCGGCAGCAGCTCGTGATAGATGAGTGCTGCGGCGTTGGCATAGGACGTCGTTTCGGGGGAGGCGCCGTTGTAGACATAGGCGCCGACCGGCACGTCGGGGGTGGGCTCCCGATAGTAGCCATAGGTCATGCCCTCCTCGACGGCACGAGGCGCCCGTTCGACCGCGTAGGGTGCCTTGGGCAACAAGGAGAAGTAGCGCGGCAGCACCGGCTCGATCCGCTGCATGGCGCGCCGGAAATGGGCTTCGATGTCGGCCGGCGTCTTGGCGGAAAATTTGGGATCGGCATCGACGAGGGCCGCAAACGCCCGATCGGAGCCGGTGAAGCCGATCTCCTTCTTGATCGCAGCCAGTTCCGCCCGGGATTCGCCGAGAATCTGCATGCCGATCGCGTGGATCTGTGTGGGCGACAGGTCGGTTCCGGTCTGCAGCCGGGCAAGGAGGGCATATTGCGCCTCGCCCCCCTTCTGCCACATCAGCCCGGGTCGGCCGGGGGCGGCGGCCGCATAGTCCTCGTCGAGCGCGGCCCCAAGCGCGGCGAAGGCCGGGGCAATCTCTCCCTTCACGATGGCGGCCACCTGGGCGCGATAGGCCTCCGCCTCTTCGGCGCGCAGCGACCCCAGCCGCTCGGCCTTGGGCACGAAGGCACCGGAGGCTTCGGCGAGGTTGGCGGCAACGCGACGCGCGCCCGGAATGGCGGGGCGGGCGATCCGGATGCCCTGGCCGGCCTGGTAGTCCAGCTTGTCGACCTGGGAGCGGATATGGGCGGCATAGGCCTTCATGGCGGCGAGGTAATGGGCCCGATCGGCGTCCGTCTTCAGGGGACTGCTCAGGGCCGACTGGCGGATGCTGTTGTGCCGCCAGCCACCGGAATAGGGCGTGATCGGGAAGGAATAGCGCCAGGCCTGCGGATAGGATTCCATCCCACGGGCGAGTGCGATCAGATAGTCGCGGGTGAGGCGGTCGGATTCGCCCAGCCCCTCGGCGGGTACGGCTTCGAGCTGCCCGCGGAAGGCTGCCCCCTGCGCTGCGACCCCCTGCCAGTGGGCCAGCGTGTCGGGCGGCAAGACAGGCACGGGATTGCCAAGCAGTCCCTGCAGCGACAGGTCGAATGGCCGGAGCGCGGTGACCATTTCGTCGTGCAGGGCCATGAGCTGCTCGCGGGGGGCGCCAACCGGTTGGGCAACGGCGGCCGCTGGTTGCGCAGCGGCCGCCGCGAGCGCGGGGACCGGTGCAAGAGCCAAGGCCGTCAGCAGCAGACAGCGCAGGGCTCGGCCACTTGTCCGCGCGTCTTGAAGTGCAGTCGCCATGGCTTTGGGTCCTCTGGTGGATGAGGGGGCGGTCCGGCCCGGGCAAGAGGCGTCCCGGTCTCCAACTGATGCCCGAAACAGCTTCCTCCCGGAACAGAATGCTGTGACATCAATACACTGATGTATTTCACCTAACAAATCACTAATGTATTCGAGGCAGGGCTGGATTCTGCCACGGGAGGCGACTGGTGCGGATTCCGGACGAAGCAGGAAAGAGCGAGTGTGGCGCGTGACATCGGCGTGTCTTCCGAGGTGTCGCAGAGGATGGGCGTGCGCAGCGAGGATGTTGTGAGGATCAACGGTATCCGCGAAGGCCGACGCATGGACCACGGACTTGCGGCCATCCGCCGGTGGGCTTGCTGAGGATCGCCGTGCAATGACCCGTTACGGCGCCTTGTCCCTGCTGCGCGGTGGCCTCTCGGGGCAGACCAACTGGCAACCCGCCTGGCGGGAGCCTGCGCCAAAGAGCGGCTATGATGTCGTCATCATCGGCGGCGGGGGCCATGGGTTGGCGACCGCGCATTACCTCGCTGCAAACCATGGCATCACGAATGTGGCCGTGATCGAACGCGGATGGATCGGCGGCGGGAACACGGGTCGGAACACGACGATCATCCGCTCCAACTATTTCTTCCCGCAGTCGGCGGCATTCTATGATTTCTCGGTTCGGCTGTACGAGGGGCTGACCCGGGCGCTGGATTACAACATCATGTTTTCGCAGCGCGGCATGTGGATGCTGGCGCATGACCGGCACGGGCTGGAGATGCTGCGGCGCTCGGCGAACGCGATGCGCTTGAACGGGGTGGATGCCGAGCTGCATGACGAGGCGGGGGTCAGGGCGGCGATCCCGCAGCTGAACCCGAACCCGCGCTTTCCGGTGCTGGGCGGGCTGTGCCAGCCCCGGGGCGGGTCTGCGCGGCATGATGCGGTGGCCTGGGGCTATGCGCGGGCGGCGTCGGCGGCGGGCGTGCACATCCTGCAGAACACCGAAGTGACCGGTTTCCGGATCGCGGGCGGGCGGGTGACAGGCGTGCAGACCAGCCGGGGCGAGATCGGCTGCGGCAAGGTCGGCGTCGCGGTGGCGGGCCACAGCAGCGTGGTGGGCAAGCTGGCGGGCCTCTCCCTGCCGGTGCAGTCCTATGCCCTGCAGGCCTTTGTGTCGGAGCCGGTGAAGCCGTGCCTCGACACGGTGGTGCTGTCGCCGGCAACCGGCACCTATCTCTCTCAGTCGGACAAGGGGGAGCTGGTGATGGGGGCAGGGCTTGACCTGTTCCTGTCGTATGCGCAGCGCGGCAGCCTGCCCTGGATGGAGCAGACGGCGGCCGGCGTGATCGAGCTGTTCCCGCAGTTCTCGCGGCTGCGGTTCCTGCGGCAATGGGCGGGCATCTGCGACGTGGTGCATGACAGCTCGCCGATCATCGACGAGAGCGAAGTCGCAGGCCTTCACTTCAACTGCGGCTGGGGGACGGGCGGGTTCAAGGCGATTCCGGCGGGCGGCTGGTGCCTGGCGCACCATCTGGCGACCGGCGAGGCGCATGCATTGGCGAAGGACTTCGGCTTTGCGCGGTTCCGCACGGGCGCGCTGATCGACGAGGCGGCGGGCGCCGGGATCGCGCACTGATGCTGAACATCGACTGCCCATATTGCGGCCCCAGGGCCGAGAGCGAGTATCGCTGCGGCGGCGAGAGCCTGATCCAGCGCCCTGCGCTTGACTGCAGTGATGCCGAGTGGGCGGATTATCTCTACACGCGCAACAACCCCAAGGGGGTGCACATCGAGCGCTGGCACCATGTGCATGGCTGCGGGATGTGGTTCAACGCGGCGCGCTCGACGGTCACGCACCAGATCTTCGCGACCTGGGGGATGACCGACCCTGTGCCGGAGCTGCCGGAATGAGCGGCTACAGGCTGGCTGAGGGCGGGCGGATCGACCGGTCGCGGACGGTTCGGTTCCGCTGGGGCGGGCAGCCTTATGAAGGCCATCCCGGCGACACGCTGGCCTCGGCGCTGCTGGCGAACGGGGTGTCGATCGTCGGGCGGAGCTTCAAGTATCACCGGCCGCGCGGGCTTTTGGGGGCGGGGCTGGAGGAGCCCAACGCGCTTCTGCAGCTGGGCGACGGGGCAACGACCGTTCCGAACCGCAAGGCGACCGAGGTGGAGCTGTTCGACGGGCTGTCGGCCAGCGCGGTGAACGCCTGGCCGTCGCCCGAGCTGGACCTGATGGCGGTCAATGGGCTGGTGAAGCGGTTCATCCCTGCGGCCTTCTATTACAAGACCTTCACCTGGCCGCACTGGCGCTGGTTCGAACCGGCGATCCGGAAGGCGGCCGGGCTGGGGCGCGCGCCCGAGGCGGCGGACCCCGACCGCTATGACCAGCGGCACGCGCATGAGGACCTGCTGGTGGTGGGGGGTGGCCTTGCCGGGCTGGCGGCAGCGCTGGAGGCTGCGCGCGCGGGGCGGCAGGTGCTGCTGGTGGAGGGCGATGCGCTGCTGGGGGGCGCGATCTTCGGCCGGCAATCGGCGGACGACCGGGCCGAGGCGGAGCGATTGGCGGCGGCGCTTTCCGCGTTGCCGAACGTGACGTTGAAGACCCGGACGCTGGCGGTCGGCTATCACGACCACAACCTTCTGAGCCTGGTCGAGCGGCTGACCGACCATTTGCCCGAGGATCGGCGTCGCGGGCCGCGACAGCGGCTGTGGAAGGTGCGCGCGGGCGAGGTGGTGCTGGCGACCGGGGCAATCGAGCGGCCGCTGGTGTTCGACGGCAATGACTTGCCGGGCGTGATGCTGGCCTCGGCCGCTGGGCTCTACCTGGAGCGCCATGCGGTTGCACCGGGGCGGCGGGTGGTGCTTGCCTGCAACAACGACCGGGCCTGGGGGGCAGCGCTGGCGCTGGCCGAGGCCGGGGTGCGGGTGGAGGCGATCCTGGAGGCGCGGGCCGAGGTGGAGCCGGCGCTGCTGGCGGCTGCGCGGGGCGCAGGGATCGTGGTCGAGACCGGGACCACGGTGCTGCAGGCGCTGGGGCGGCGCGGGGTGACCGGGGTGCGGACCACGCGCCTCGACGCCCAAGGCCATGCGACCGGGGAGGGGCGGCGTCTGCCTTGCGACTGCCTGTTGATGTCGGGCGGGTTCAGCCCGGTTGTCCACCTGCACAGCCAGGCGGGCGGATCCCTTGGATGGGACGAGGGGCTTCAGGCGTTTGTGCCCGGGGCCCAGCCGCAGGCGTGCCGCAGCGTGGGCGCGGCGGCGGGCGATCTCGATCTCTCCATTCGCCCCTTGTGGCATGTGGCGCGGGCCGGTGCCGATCCCTCGCCCTCGGCCTGGGTGGACTTCCAGAATGACGTGACCGCCGGCGACGTGGCGCTCGCCCACCGCGAGGCGTTCCGCTCGGTCGAGCATCTGAAGCGCTACACGACGCTGGGGATGGCGTCGGACCAAGGCAAGACCAGCAATGTGAACGGGCTTGCGATCATGGGCACGCTGCTGGGCAAGGCGCCGGCGGACGTCGGCACCACCCGGTTCCGCCCGCCCTATGACCCTTCGACCATGGGGGCCTATGCCGGGCTTCGGCGCGGGGACCTGCTGCGTCCGGCGGCGGGGCTGCCGGCCCATGCGGCGCATGAAGCGCTTGGGGCTGTGTTCGAGGAGTATGGCCACTGGCTGCGCCCGGCCTTCTACCCCCGCGCCGGCGAGGGCGAGGCGCGCGCGGTTGCGCGTGAAGCGGCAGCTGTGCGTGCATCAGCCGGGCTGTTCGATGCCTCGCCGCTGGGCAAGATCGCGGTGAAGGGGCCGGATGCGGCGACGTTCCTCGATCGCATCTATGTGGGCACCATCTCCACGCTGAAGCCCGGGCGCTGCCGCTACGGGCTGATGCTGAACGAGCATGGCATCCTGTTCGACGACGGGGTGGTGGCGCGGATCGCCGAGGATCACTTCCTGGTGGGGACGACGAGCGGCCATGCGGCGGCCGTGCAGGCTGCCTTCCAGGAGTGGCTGCAGTGCGAGTGGACGGGGCTTGCGGTTGCCAGCGAGAACGTCACGCAAGGCTGGGCGGTGATGAACGTCGCCGGGCCTCATGCGCGCACGATCCTGCAGAGCCTGGAGACCGACATCGACCTGTCGGCGGACGCGTTCCCGCACCTTGCGCACCGAGAGGGCACGCTTGAGGGCGTGCACTGCCGCATCCAGCGGGTGAGCTTCACGGGGGAGCTGAGCTTCGAGGTGGCGGTTCCGACGCGCTATGGCCTTGCGCTGCATGCGCGGCTGATGGAGGCCGGAGCGCCGTTCGGCATCACCCCGTTCGGCGTCGAGGCGCTGATGATCTTGAGGACCGAGAAGGGGTTCCTGCACCTGGGCTCGGACACTGACGGCATGACGCTGCCGCAGGACATCGGGTTCGGTGGGCCGGTGACGACGAAGAAGGTGGACTTCGTGGGGCGCAGGTCCTGCCTGAGACCCGACGGGCAACGCGCCGACCGGCGGCAGTTCGTGGGGCTGGAGAGCCTGGACGGGCGGCTCTTGCCGGTGGGCGCCCATGTGCTGCGACCTGGCGAGGCGGCGCCCGGGCGATCGCAGGGGTGGGTGACCTCGTCGGTCAACTCGCCCAACCTCGGGCGGCCGCACGCGCTGGCGATGATCGAAGCAGGGCAGTCGCGGTTGGGCGAGGAGATCTGCGTCTGGGACCTCGGCACAAGCCACCGCGCCCGGATCGTGGACCCGTGCGCGTTCGATCCGGAAGGAGTGCGGATGCATGGCTGAGCTTGTGCCCTCCCTGCCCGATCCCCAACCGCTGCCGGGCGTCGCGCGGCTCGACCTCGGCGTGCTGAGCGTCCGCCGCCTCCGCCGGTTCGGGCCCGCGCTGCCGGAGCTGCCGATGTCTGCGGACCTAGCCGTGGGAACAGCGGCCCGCGCCGATGGCCTGCTGCTCGCCGCCCCCGCGCCCGGCGAGTGGCTCGTGCTCGGCTCGCACAGCACCATCGCGGACCTCGCCCCCACCCAGGACCCCACAGCGTTCCTCGCGCTCGCGGTCGGCGAAGCCCATGCGATCTTCCGCCTCGCCCCCGCGCTGGCGGCCGAGGCGCTCGCGGCCTACGCCCCGATCGATCCCGCCTCGCTCACCCCCGGAACCGCCACGCGCGCCCGGTTCGCCGAGATCACCGCGCTCATCATCCCCGAGCCCGACGGCAGCCTGCTGATGCTGGTCGACGCGGCCGACGCCGACCATCTGGTTGCCCTTCTCGCCTTCATGACCACGGACCCCTGATGCCCGACCACCCCGCCCACATCGTCCTGCGCCTCGTGTGTCCGGATCGCCCCGGCATCCTCGCCGCGGTCAGCCCGGTGCTCGCCGGCGGCGGTTGGGACATCCGCGAGGCCGCCGTCTACGGCGACCCGGACACGCGCACCTTCTTCGTCCGCATGGAGCTCGCCGGCCTGCGCGGCGCAGTCGACAAGCTCCCTGCCCTCCTCGATCCGTTCCGCACGTCCCTCGGGCTCAGCTGGGACACGCGCGACACCGCCACGCCGATGAAGGTGCTTGTCGCGGTGTCAAAGACCGACCACTGCCTCAACGACATCATCCACAAGACCCGCATCGGCGTACTGCCCATCGAGATCGTGGGCGTGGTCTCCAACCACGAGACACTGCGCCAGGTGACCGAATGGCATGGTCACACGTTCCGCCACCTGCCCGTCACCGATGCAACGAAGGACACCCAGGAAGCCTCGTTCGAAGCCATGATCGCCTCCACAGGCGCGGAGCTCGTCGTGCTCGCCCGCTACATGCAGATCCTCTCGAACGGCTTTGCGGCCAGGCTCGCCGGGCGCTGCATCAACATCCACCACAGCTTCCTGCCCAGCTTCAAGGGCGCAAAGCCCTACCACCAGGCCCACGCCCGCGGCGTGAAGCTGATCGGCGCCACCGCCCACTATGTGACGGCCGACCTGGATGAAGGCCCCATCATCGAACAGGACATCCGCCGCGTGAACCACTCGGCCACCGCCGACGACATGGTGGAGGTGGGCCGCGAAACCGAAGCCAGCGTGCTCTCCCGCGCGATCCGCTGGCACGCCGAACACCGCCTGTTCCTAAACGGACACAGAACCGTGGTATTCGTGTGAGCAGGGCGACCGGCAGCGGCCCAGACAAGAGGGCAGGCTGTCGGTTCGCAATCCCTCTGCTTCCGACGCCTCGGCCAAGCGGTTCGAACATGACTTCAAACGTCCGGTTACGGGCAATCGTCCAGGAATGACGGACGGCTGCATTGGGGGCGCGAAGCAGCCGCTCTGACGGCCGAGGCTGCGGCGAGTCCGGCCGCTGACGCTGCGCGTCAGGCCCGGCCGCCGCCGCCTTCGCGGCGGGCCATGAACGCCAGTCTCTCGAATAGCATCACGTCCTGCTCGTTCTTGAGGAGGGCGCCGTGCAGCGGGGGGATGAGCTTCTTGGGGTCGCGGGACTGGAGGACGTCCAGGGGCAGGTCCTCGTGGAGGAGGAGTTTCAGCCAGTCCAGGAGTTCGGACGTGCTCGGCTTCTTCTTGAGGCCGGGGACTTCGCGGATGTCGTAGAAGATGGTCAGCGCCTCGCGGACCAGGGCCTTCTGGATGCCCGGGAAGTGGACCTCGATGATCGCCTTCATCGTGTCCTGGTCGGGGAAGCGGATGTAGTGGAAGAAGCAGCGACGCAGGAAGGCGTCGGGGAGGTCCTTCTCGTTGTTGGACGTGATGACGACGATGGGGCGCTGCTTGGCCTTCACCGTCTCGCCGGTTTCGTAGACGTTGAACTCCATTCGATCGAGCTCTTGCAGGAGGTCGTTCGGGAATTCGATGTCGGCCTTGTCGATCTCGTCGATGAGGAGGACCGGGAGCTCGGGGGCGGTGAAGGCCTCCCAGAGCTTGCCGCGGCGGATGTAGTTGGCGATGTCCGCGACGCGGGGGTCGCCGAGCTGGCTGTCCCTGAGGCGCGCCACGGCGTCATATTCGTAGAGGCCCTGCTGGGCCTTGGTGGTGGACTTGATGTGCCATTCGAGGAGCGGCGCGTTGAGGGCCTTCGAGATTTCGTGGGCGAGGACCGTTTTCCCGGTGCCGGGTTCGCCCTTGACGAGGAGCGGGCGGCGCAGTGTCGCCGCGGCGTTGACGGCGACCTTGAGGTCGTCGGTCGCGACATAGTTTTCGGTGCCCTCGAAACGGGTCGCCCCGGAGGGGCGCTCGCCGGAAGTTGCTTGGCTCATCACGCAGTCCTTTCGGCTGCTCTTGTGCGGGGGGTGTGCGGAATTCTCAACATCGCTTTTGGGAGGGGTTCGGGCGCGGGCCGTGCCGTTTGCCGCAAACGGGCTTGCGCAGCGGCGCAGCGGGCCGCATGCAGGGACATCTGCGACGTGCCCCGGAAGACGGGCCTGCGCCAGGGAGACATAAGTGACGCAAATTGCCGCTGGGCTTGGCGGGGAAGAGGGGCGGCCGACGTGGCTCGGCCATCCGCGCGGACTGTTCGTGCTGTTCTTTGCCGAGATGTGGGAGCGCTTTTCCTATTACGGGATGCGGGCGCTCTTGATCTTCTACCTGACCAAGCACTGGCTGTTTTCCGACGGGCAGGCAGGCGTGATCTATGGGGCCTACACGGCGCTGGTGTACATCACGCCGGTGATCGGGGGCTATCTGGCGGATCGCTATCTGGGGCAGAGGAAGGCGGTGCTGTATGGCGCGGTGCTGCTGACGTTCGGGCATTTGCTGATGGCGGTGGAAGGGGAGGGTGCCGGGCAGCAGGACCCGGCGATCAACATCTTCTGGCTGGCGCTGAGCTTCATCATCGTCGGGAGCGGCTTCCTGAAGGCCAACATCTCGGTGATCGTGGGGCAGCTGTATCGGCGGACGGACCCGCGGCGGGACCCGGCCTACACCATCTTCTACATCGGGATTAACCTGGGTGCCTTTCTGGGGGCGCTGATCGCGGGCTGGTTGGGGGAGACCTATGGCTGGGCCTATGGCTTCGGCGCGGCCGGGATCGGGATGCTGCTGGGGCTGATCGTGTTCGTGATCGGCAAGCCCTGGCTGGAGGGCCGGGGCGAGGCGCCGGATGCGGCGCGGCTGAAGGCGCCGGTGCTGGGCGTTCCGCTGGAGTGGCTGATCTATCTGGGCGGGATCCTGTGCGTGGGGGTGTGCTGGTGGATGATCCAGAACCAGGGCGTGGTGGGGACGCTGCTGGGCGGGTTCGGGGCGCTGCTGGTGGGCTATGTGATCTTCACCGCGGTGACGAAGCTGCCGGCGCATGACCGGGACCGGATCTTTGCGGCGCTGTTCCTGATCTGCGGATCGATCCTGTTCTGGGCGCTGTTCGAGCAGCATGGGAGCAGCGTGAACCTGTTCACCGACCGGCATGTGGACCGCACCATCTTTGGGTTGGAGGTGCCGGCGAGCGTGTTCCAGAGCGTGAATGCCTTCTATATCATCCTGCTTGGGCCGCTGTTCGCCGGGCTGTGGCTGTTCCTGGCGAAGCGGGGGTGGGAGCCGAGCAGCCCTGCCAAGTTCGGGCTGGCGCTGGTGCAGGTGGGCCTGAGCTTCCTGGTGCTGGTGTGGGGTGCGGCTGCGGCACCCGACCTGGTGCCGGTGATCTTCATCTTCCTGCTGTATCTGCTGGCGACGACGGGTGAGCTGTGCCTGAGCCCCGTGGGGCTGAGTGCGATGAACCGCCTGGCGCCAGCGCACATGGCGAGCCTGATCATGGGGACCTGGTTCTTTGCCTCGGCCACGGGCAATTTCGCGGCCGGGCTGATCGCCAGTGCGACCGGGGGGCATGAGGGTACTGCGACGAAGGAAAGCGTGCTGGCGGTCTATTCCAATGTGGGGTGGCTGGGTGTCGGCGTGGGGGTGGCGGTGCTGGCGGTCAGCCCGCTGGTGAAGCGGCTGATGCACCTCGATACGCTGCAGGATGATGTGGTTGCGGGGGCTGCCGAGGTTGGCGAGCCCCAGGCGGCGGGGATGCACCCGGAAGGGTCGATCGGGAAGGCGAATTGATGCGGATTGTCGGGATTGGCCTGCTGGCTGCGTTGTTGGCGGGATGTGCGACGACGGGTGGCGGGAAGACGGCGGCTTCGCAGCCGGCGGCACCGGCCTTGCCGGGGGGGAGCCCGGACGCGGAGAGTGCGGTTTCCTCGACCTACCGGCCCTGGCCGGGCGTGCCGACGGTGATTGCCAATGTGACCATCTATGACGGCAAGGGCGGCCGGATCGACAATGGCGCGGTGCGGTTCGAGGCCGGCCGAGTTGTGGCCATCGGGCAGAGCGTGGACACGGGCGGCGCGACCGTGATCGACGGCCGGGGCAAGTGGGTGACGCCGGGCATCATCGACATCCATTCGCACCTGGGGAATTACCCGTCGCCCGGCGTGCCGGCGCATTCGAACGGCAACGAGGCGACCTCGCCTGCGAGGCCGGAGGTCTGGTCCATTCACTCGGTCTGGCCGCAGGACCCGGGCTTTTCGCGGGCGCTGGCGGGCGGGGTGACGGTGCTGCACGTGCTGCCGGGTTCGGCGAACCTGTTCGGCGGGCGGGGATCGACCTTGAAGAATGTCTATGGGCGGACCGCGCAGGACATGCTGATGCCGGCCGCGCCCTGGAGCCTGAAGATGGCCTGCGGGGAGAACCCCAAGCGGGTCTATGGATCGAAGGGGCAGATGCCGCAGACGCGGATGGGCAATGTCGCCTACATGCGGCAGACCTGGGCGAATGCGCGGGATTACCAGGCACGGCTGAAGGCTTCGAAGGGGCCGATGAAGCGCGACCTGCAGATGGAGACGCTGGCAGGCGTGCTGGACGGCAAGATCCTGGTGCAGAACCACTGCTATCGGGCGGACGAGATGGCGAACATCATCCAGCTGAGCCACGAGTTCGGCTACAAGGTGGCGGCGTTCCACCATGCGGTGGAGGCCTACAAGATCGCCGACCTGTTGAAGGCCGAGGGCATCTGCGGTGCGCTGTGGGCCGACTGGTGGGGCTTCAAGCTGGAGAGCTATGACGGGATCGAGGAGAATCTGCCCTTCCTGCATGCCGCCGGCGGTTGTGCGATCACCCATTCGGACGATGCCGACGGGATCCAGCGGCTGAACCAGGAGACGGCGAAGGCGCTGGCCGACGGGCGGAAGTGGGGCCTGCAGATCAGGGACGAGGAGGCCTGGACCTGGATCGCGATCAACCCGGCGAAGGCGCTGGGCATTGCCGACAAGGTGGGCAGCCTGGAGCCGGGCAAGCAGGCGGACGTGGTGCTGTGGAACGGCAACCCGCTGAGTGTCTATTCGCGGCCGGAGAAGGTGTGGATCGACGGGGCGCTGCTGTATGACACGGATGATCCGAAGCGCCGACCTGTGAGCGATTTCGAGCTGGGCCAGCCGGGCGAAGGAGACCGCAAGTGAAGAGGCTTCTTCTTCTTTCCACGGCGCTTGCGCTGGCGACCGGCGCGGCCGCCCAGGACCGCATTGCGATCACCGGGGGCAAGGTGATCACCAATGCAGGCGCGCCGATCGAGGGTGGCACCGTGCTGCTGAACGATGGCGTGGTGGTGGGCGTGCAGGCGGGCACGTCGGTGCCGGCGGGCTATACCCAGGTGGATGCGACCGGCAAGTGGGTGACGCCGGGTGTCATCGCGGGGATCAGCCAGATCGGATCGGCCGAGGTGGCGGGCGACGAGAGTGCAAACGACCAGTCGGCGCGCAATGCCGCGGGCTCTGCGGCGTTGATGCTGGACGTGGCGCTGAACCCCGGCGAGACGTCGATTCCGGTGAGCCGGCAGGAGGGCGTGACGGCTGCCATTGTCGGGCCGTCGCCCGGGCGGACGCTGTTTGCAGGGCAGGGCTATGTCCTGAGCCTGGCGGAAGGGCAGACCAATGCGCTGAAGCCGAGGGCCTTCCAGTATGTGAGCTATGGCGAGCGCGGGGCAGCGTTGGCCGGTGGGTCGCGCCCATCGGCGTGGAACGAGCTGACCAATGCGCTGGAGGAAGCGAAGCGGGTGCAGAACGGCCTCGCCTTCCCGATGCGGGACCAGCACATGGACCTGCGCGTGACGCGCGACGACGCCGAGGCGCTGACGCTGGTGCTGAGGAGTGCGCAGCCGCTGCTGGTGCGGGTCGACCGGGCGTCGGACATCCGGCAGGTGCTGAAGCTGCCGAGCATGTATCCGGGGCTGCGGCTGGTGCTGGTTTCGGCGAACGAGGGCTGGATGGTGGCCGACGAGATTGCGCGGGCAGGCGTTCCGGTGATCACGCTGGGGATGCAGAACCGGCCGGAGAATTTCGAGGAGCTGGGCGCGACCATGTCGAACGTGGGACGGCTGGTTGCGGCCGGGGTGAAGGTGGCGCTGGGGACACCCGACCTCGATGCCTCGTTCCAGCCGCGGAACCTGCCGCACTATGCCGGGAACATGGTGGCGCAGGCGCGGCTTCCGGGCGGGGTCGGGCTGACGTGGGACCAGGCCTTTGCCAGCATCTCGCGGGCGCCGGCCGAGATCTTCGGGCTGTCGGGACACGGGGTGTTGCGGCAGGGCGCGCAGGGGGACGTGGTGATCTGGTCGGGCGATCCGCTGGAGCTGTCGACGCAGGCGGAGCGGGTGTTCATCCGCGGGGTGCCGCAGACCCTGGAAAGCCGGCAGACGAAGCTTGCCCGGCGCTATCTGCCGGGCCGCGAGCGGGGCGATCTGCCGGAGGCCTATCGGCGCTGACGGACCGGACGGACGGAGGGGGAGGGCGAGATGGGGCTTTTTGCACTGCTGATGGCGGCCTTCGTGGTGACGCACATCGGGATGGCCACCTCGGGTGTGCGGGACGGGATTGTGGCGCGGGCGGGCGAGAAGGGCTTCCAGGGGCTTTATGCGCTGGTGTCGTTCGCGCTGCTGGGCGCGGCGATGTTCGTCTATCGCGATCTGGAGCCGGTGATCGCGTGGGTTGCGCCGACCGGGGCGTGGCACGTGGCGACGCTGGTGATGCTGCTGGCCTCGATCCTGTTCGTCGGGTCCGTCACGCCTGCCAACAAGGCGTTGGCCGGGGTGCCGGCGAGTGACCGGCCGGCATCGGGCGTGCTGAGGATCACGCGGCACCCGATGATGTGGAGCTTTGCCCTGTGGGCCATGGTGCACGCGACCCTGTCGGGGAGCTGGCCGACCGTGATCCTTGCCGCCGGCGTCGGCGCGCTGGCGCTGCTGGGGGCGGCGCACCAGGACCAGAAGAAGCGGCGGCTGATGGGCGAGACCTGGGCGCGGTACGAGCGGGAGACGAGCTACTGGCCGCTGGGGGCGCAAGTGTCGGGCCGGCAGCCGTGGCGCACGGTCTGGCCCGGGCTGGTGCCGGTGCTTGGCGGTGTTGCGCTGTGGGCCCTTCTGACGTTCGTGCACCCGGTGCTGATGAAGGCGCCCGTGGTGCCGCCATGGAGTTTCGCGCAATGAGCAAGCCGGGGAGCTTCGAGGGACAGCGGGTCTGGATCACAGGCGCCTCGTCGGGAATTGGGGCCGGGTTGGCGCGCGCGTTCGGCAAGGCTGGAGCCACGGTGATCCTGTCGGGCCGGAACCGGGAGGCGCTGGCGGCCGTGGGGGCGGATGTGCCCGACGCCGTGGTGCTGCCCTTCGAGGCGACCGATCACGACGCGCTGCCCGCGATCGTCCATCATGCCGGCGCAATCGACCTGCTGATCAACAATGCTGGCATTTCCCAGCGGAGCCTGGCGGAGGACACCGACCTTTCGGTCTATCGGACCATCATGGAGGTGGACTTCTTTGCGCCGGTGCACCTGACCAAGCTGGTGCTGCCGCAGATGCTGGCGCGGGGGACGGGCCACCTGGCGGTGGTGGCGAGTGTTGCGGGCAAGGTGGGATCGCCGCAGCGCACCGGCTATTGCGCGGCCAAGCACGCGGTGATGGGCTTTTTCGATGCGCTGCGCACCGAGGTTTCGCACCGGGGGGTGCAGGTGACCACCATCGTGCCCGGCTTTGTCCGCACCGAGATCGGGGCGCGGGCGCTGACGGGCGACGGCAGTGTCAAGGGTGCCGGCGACGATGATGTGGACGCCGGGATCACGGCCGACGAGGCGGCGGCCATCATCCTGGATGGCATGGCACGGGGCCTGCGCGAGATCCCGGTAGGGGGCGGCGGGCCGGAGATGGCGCTGCTGGATCTGAAGCGGCAGGACCCGGATCGGCTGCTCGACCTTATGGGGGGCATGGGCGAGGCCGTTGTGCGCAAGTTGAAGGGCGGCTGACCCGGGGGGGTGCCGATTTCGGGGCGTTTGGCCGGCGGCCCGCTTCAAACGGGATGCATGGGCGCCCAAGCTGTGGCACCTAGACGGGCGTGACGAGCAACCAGTTCTTCCTGACGGGTGTGGCGGCGGCTGCCGGGTTGCCGGCTGCGGCGCTTGCCGCCAATGCCGGCGTGTCGCCGCTGGTCTATGGGCTGCTGATCGGGTTTGTCATCTTTCTGGTTTATCGGGCAAGCGAACCGCTTCCCGAGCCAGAGGAGTCCGACGTGTCGCTGCGGTCGCGGAGCATGACGTTCGAACCGGCTGACGGGCAGGATCGGGTCAGCATCACGGCGCTTGCCGATCCCGCGATCGTGGTGTCCGGCGGATGGCGGGTTCTGGCCGCCAATGCGGGCGCGCAGGACCTGTTCGGGAACCGGATCGTCGGCACCGATGTGCGGCAGACGGTGCGGCACCCGGTTGTGGTGGAGGCCCTCCGCCTGGGCATGGCGGGCGAACGCCCCGAGCCGCGCGAGGTGACCACCCTTGGGGTGCATGACGGTGCCTTCCAGGTGCGGGTGGTGGCGGTTGACCCCGAGCCGCAGCGCGGCGGCCGGCTTCTGCTGACATTCTCGGACATGACGCAGACCCGGCTGACCGAGCGGATGCGCGCGGATTTCGTGGCGAATGCGAGCCATGAGCTGAGGACGCCGCTTGCCAACATCTCGGGCTTCATCGAGACGCTGCTGGGGCCTGCAGCCGAGGATGAGCCGGCGCGGCGGCGGTTCCTGGAGATCATGGCGGGCGAAGCCGGGCGGATGTCTCGGCTGATCGACGATCTTCTGAGCCTGAGCCGGATCGAGCTGGACAAGCATGTGCGACCGCAGACGCTGCTGGCGCTGCCGCCCTTGCTGGCCGATGTCGGCAAGACGCTGGCGATGCGGCTGGAGTCTGACGGGCGGCAGCTCGAGCTGAGGGTCGACCCGGACCTGCCGCAGGTGATCGCGGACCGCGACCAGATCCTGCAGGTGCTGCACAACCTGGTGTCGAACGCGCTGAAATATGGCCGGTCGGGAACGCCGATCGTTGTGGTGGCCGCGCCGGACACGGCTGCCCGCGGCGAACCGATGGTGCGCGTTTCGGTGATCGACCAGGGCGACGGGATTGCGCCCGAACATCTGCCGCGGTTGACCGAGCGCTTCTATCGGGTGGACACCGGCCGCTCGCGCTCGATGGGTGGCACGGGCCTGGGGCTTGCGATCGTGAAGCACATCGTCGAACGGCACCGCGGGCGGCTGGAGATCGTGAGCCGGCAGGGTGAGGGCACGAATGTGTCGTTCACGCTGCCCGTGCAGGCCCTGCCGCGGACCGAGCCGGGCGAGCAGGAACCCGAGGGCGGGACAGCGCCGGCGCGGCCGTCACAAAACCGCAACGCGCCTGTCACATAAGCCGCACGGTCTGGCCCTAGACCGGCTGGACGGCGCTTCGGACTTTGCGGGGCGCTGCGATGCCAACGCATTCGAGCGGGGACGATTCTTGCAACGGCTGCCACAGTTTCGCGCCTTTGCTGCGGCGGCGGCCTTCGCTGCCCTGCTGTCGTCGTGCGGTGATTCGCGGACGCAGATCCGGATTGTCGGCTCGTCCACGGTCTTTCCGTTCACGACGGCGGTTGCCGAGAATTTCAGCCGCAACAATCCCGAATATCTGGCGCCGATCGTCGAGGCGACGGGGACGGGTGGCGGGATCAAGCTGTTCTGTGCCGGGGTCGGATCGCGCTTTCCGGATGTGGCCAATGCCTCGCGGCGGATGAAGCGCTCGGAGCTGAAGGACTGCCTGGCGAACGGGGCGCGCGAGGTTGTCGAGGTGCAGGTTGGCATCGACGGGCTGGTGCTGGCGCAGGGCAAGCGGGGTGTGCCGATCAACCTGACGCTGCGGGACGTCTATGCGGCGCTTGCGGCGGAGCCGTTCGGCAAGCCGCAGACGGCGCGGACCTGGGCGGATGTGAACCCGGCCCTTCCGGCGATCCGGATCGAGGTGATCGGTCCGCCGCCGACATCCGGCACGCGGGACAGCTTCAACGAGCTGTACATGGAGGCAGGCTGCCTTGCCGAGCCCGCGATGAAGGCGCTGAAGGCTGCGGACGAGGAGCGTTTCAAGACGATCTGCAACCGGGTTCGCGAGGACGGCAAATATGTGGAAGCCGGCGAGAACGACAATCTGATCGTGCAGAAGCTGGCGTCCAACCCGAATGCCATCGGCGCGTTCGGGTTCAGCTTCCTGGAGGCCAATCTGGATACGCTGCGGGATGTGCCGATCAACGGAGTCCCTGCCACCAACGAGACGATCTCGAACCGGACCTATCCGGCTGCGCGGGCGATGTTCATCTATGTGAAGGCGCAGCATGTGAAGGCGATCCGGGGCCTGCGCGAGTTCCTGGACGAATACACCAGCGACCGGGCCTGGGCGCCCGGCGGATACCTGGAGCGGCGCGGCCTGGTGCCTTCGCCCGAGGAGGTGCGTATCGAAACCCGCGCGCGGGCTGCGGCCCTGACGCCGCTGGCGGCGGAGGACCTGGCGTGAGCGTCGGCCTCGCCCTTGCGATGCTGCTGCTGCTGGGCGGCGGTGGCTATCTGCTCGGCCGCCAGCGCGGGGTTGCGTTCGTGGCATCCGAAGGGACGAGCGTGGGGGCGGTGCATTCGCGCCCCGGCTATCATGGCGCCTTTGTCGCGATCCTTGCGCTGCTGCCGGCGGCGGCCTTGCTGGTGGCCTGGGCCCTTCTGGGCGAAGGCCTGATTGCGCGCGAAGTGCTGGCCGGGCTTCCGGCGGGCGCGGTCGGGCCGAGCGAACTGGACCGGGAGGCCTTCCTGTCTGAGGTGCGCGGCCTGGTGCGTGGGGATTATGCCGCGGCCTTCAATCCCAATGCCGAAGCCGCGGCCGCAGCCTGGAAGGTGGCAGCCCGGCGCTACGGGCTGGTGTTCGGGCTCGGCGCGCTTGCGCTTGGCGCGGTTGGTGCGCTGTGGGGGTGGAGCCGGCTGACGCCGCAGTTCCGGGCGCGCACCCGGGTCGAGCGGATGACGATGATCCTGCTGGTGGTGGCCTCGCTGGTGGCCATCCTGACGACCTTCGGGATCGTCGCCAGCCTGGTGTTCGAGAGCTTCCGCTTCTTCCAGATGGTGAGCCCGGTCGAGTTCCTGTTCGGCACCCAATGGTCGCCGCAGACCGCGATCCGGGCGGACCAGGTGGGATCCTCGGGCGCGTTCGGGGCCGTTCCGCTGTTCTGGGGCACGGTGTTCATCGGTGCGATCATTGCGATGGTGGTGGCGATCCCGCTGGGGCTGATGACGGCCATCTACCTGACGCAATATGCAGCGCCCGAGTTCCGGAAGGTCGCAAAGCCCGTGCTGGAAGTGTTGGCCGGGGTTCCGACCGTGGTCTACGGCTTTTTCGCGGCCCTGACGGTTGCGCCGGCGGTGCGCGACTTCGCGATTTCGATCGGCATTTCGAATGCAAGTTCGGAAAGCGCGCTGGCGGCCGGCCTGGTGATGGGGGTGATGATCATCCCGTTCGTGAGCTCGATGGCTGACGATGCGCTGACGGCGGTGCCGCGGTCGATGCGCGACGGCAGCCTTGCAATGGGGGCGACGCCTTCGGAGACGATCCGGCGGGTGCTGATCCCCGCGGCGCTGCCCGGGATCGTCGGCGGCGTGCTGCTGGCCGTGAGCCGGGCGATCGGCGAGACGATGATCGTGGTGATGGCGGCCGGCCTTGCCGCCAACCTGACGCTGAACCCCTTCGACAGCGTGACGACGGTGACGGCGCAGATCGTCGCGCTGCTGACCGGCGACCAGGAGTTCGACAGCGCCAAGACCCTTTCGGCCTTTGCGCTGGGGCTGGTGCTGTTCCTGGTGACGCTGGCCTTGAACATCTACGCGCTGGCCGTGGTGAAGAAGTATCGGGAAGCCTATGACTGAGGCTGCATTGACCGAAGCCCGGGGCACGGCGCCCACGGCCTGGAGTTCGCCTGCGATGCAGGCGCGCATTCGCCGCCGCTATGCCCAGGAGCGGAACTTCCGCCTGATGGGGCTTGCCGCGCTGTCGATCGCGATCGGCTTTCTGCTGTTCCTGATGGCGACCGTGATCGCGAGCGGCTGGACGAGCTTCGTGCAGACCCGGGTGCTTGTGCCCGTGACCCTGTCGCCCGAACGGCTGGGCGTGACCGCCGAGGCGGTGAAGGCTGATCCGGCCCTGTTGCGGCGGGCGAATTTCCAGGGCGTGGTTTCGGATTCGGTCGAGCAGGCGTTCCGGACCGACGTCGGGATCGTTTCCGACGGGGCCTGGCTTGCGGTGCGCGAGGCAGTCGAGGAGGACCCGGGCCTGATCGGCCAGACGACGGAGATGTGGCTGATCACGACCTCCAACCTGGACCAGCTGGCCAAGGGGCGGATCGACCTGGAGGCCGGCGAAGCCGACCGGCCGGTCAGCGATGCGGAGGTTGCCGTCTGGCGCAAGCTGTCGGCCGAGGGCAAGCTGGAGAAGGGGCTGAACGGCACCTTCCTGACGAGCGCGGATTCGGTGGATCCGGAGCTGGCCGGCATCTGGGGTGCGCTGAAGGGCAGTTTCCTGACGCTGGTGGTGACGCTGCTGATCAGCTTTCCGGTGGGCGTGCTGGCGGCGATCTACCTGGAGGAGTTCGCGGCCAAGAATCGCTGGACGGACATCATCGAGGTGTCGATCAACAACCTGGCGGCGGTGCCCTCGATCATCTTCGGCCTGCTGGGGCTGGCGGTGTTCCTGAACACGCTGAACATGCCGCGGTCTGCACCGATCGTCGGCGGGCTGACGCTTGCGCTGATGACCTTGCCGGTGATCGTGATCGCGAGCCGGGCGGCGATCAAGGCGGTGCCGCCCTCCATCCGCGATGCGGCGCTGGGGATCGGGGCGAGCCGGGTGCAGGTGGTGACCCACCATGTGCTGCCGCTGGCGCTGCCGGGGATGCTGACGGGGACGATCCTGGGCATGGCGCGCGCGCTGGGCGAGACGGCGCCGCTGCTGATGATCGGGATGCGGGCGTTCCTGACGAGCGTTCCGCAGGGGTTCACGCAGCCGGCGACTGCGCTTCCCGTGCAGATCTTCATCTGGTCCGACAATGTGAGCCGGGGCTTCGTCGAGAAGACGTCCGGCGCGATCATCGTGCTGCTGGTCTTCCTCCTCACGATCAACAGCCTCGCCATCTATCTGAGGAACCGTTTCGAGGTGCGCTGGTGAACGACATGGCCCTGACTGCAACGGCGCCTGCGGCGGCCGCGGAGACGACGCTGAAGATGACCGCGCGCGACGTGCGGGTGTTCTATGGCGAGTTCGAGGCGATCAAGGGTGTCTCGATTGATGTGAGCAAGGAGGATGTGACGGCCTTCATCGGCCCGTCGGGCTGTGGCAAGTCCACCTTCCTGCGCTGCCTCAACCGGATGAACGACACGGTGGCGGCCGCCCGCGTGACGGGCGACATCCGGCTGGACGGGCAGGACATCTACTCCCCCGAGATGGACGTGGTGCAGCTGCGCGCGCGGGTGGGGATGGTGTTCCAGAAGCCCAACCCCTTCCCGAAGAGCATCTACGAGAATGTGGCCTATGGCCCGCGCATCCATGGCCTGGCGCGCAGCAAGGCCGACATGGACGTGGTCGTGGAGAAATCGCTTCGGCGCGCCGGGCTGTGGGACGAGGTGAAGGACCGGCTGGGGGATTCCGGCACTGCGCTTTCGGGTGGCCAGCAGCAGCGGCTGTGCATTGCGCGTGCGATCGCGGTGAACCCCGAGGTGATCCTGATGGACGAGCCGGCAAGCGCGCTGGACCCGATTGCGACGGCCAAGATCGAGGAGCTCATCGACGACCTGCGCGGTCGCTATGCCATCGTGATCGTGACGCACAACATGCAGCAGGCCGCGCGGGTGAGCCAGAAGACCGCCTTTTTCCACCTGGGCACGCTGGTGGAATATGGCGACACGCGGGAGATCTTCACCAACCCGAAGGAAACCCGCACCAAGGACTACATCACCGGTCGGTACGGCTGAGGAGACACGACATGGCCCAAGCTCCGACTGCACATACCGTTCGCTCGTTCGACGAGGAGATCGAACAGCTCCGCTCGCTGATCGGGCAGATGGGGGGGCTTGCCGAGGCACAGGTGAAGGACGCCGTGGATGCGCTGCGCCGGCGCGACGCCGATGCGGCGATGGAGGTGGTGGTCCGCGACACCCAGCTGGACGCGATGGAGACCGAAGCCGAGCGCCAGGCCGTGACGATCATCGCGCTGAGGTCGCCGATGGCGGATGACCTTCGCGAGATCGTCGCGGCGCTGAAGATTTCCGCCATCATCGAACGGATCGGGGATTATGCGAAGAACATCGGCAAGCGCGTGCCGGTGCTGACGCAGGCCGCGCCGATCGGGCCGGCCGTTATCATTCCGGAAATGGCGAAGGCGGCAGCCGAGATGATCCGGGACGCGCTGGACTGCTATGTCGACCGGGACCCTGAGCTCGCCATCCAGGTGATGGAGCGGGATGCCCAGGTGGACGACCTGTACAACAGCCTGTTCCGCAGCCTGCTGACCTACATGATGGAAAACCCGCACCACATCACCCCGTCGGCCCACCTGTTGTTCATCGCCAAGAACCTGGAGCGGATCGGCGACCATGCCACCAACATCGCGGAACTGGTGCATTTTTCCGTGACGGGCGAGCATATCGCCGAGCGGACCAAGACCGATCAGACCGCGACGATCGCGGCCGAACCGAACGACTGAGACGGCCGCTGGCCGGCGAATAGGAGAGAGACATGCGCCCGAAGATCCTGCTGGTCGAAGACGACGCCAACCTGGTCGAGCTTATCCGCTACAACCTGGAGAAGGAGGGCTTCGACGTCGTGACGACGCCCGACGGCGAGGAAGCGCTGGTGCTGGCCGAGGAGGATCGGCCGGACGTGGTGGTGCTGGACTGGATGATCGCCAACCTGAGCGGCATCGAGGTGTGCCGACGCCTGCGCCGGGCGCCAGAGACGGCTGGCCTGCCCATCATCATGCTGACGGCGCGGGCCGAGGAGAGCGACCGGGTGCGGGGGCTGGAGACAGGGGCCGACGACTATGTGACCAAGCCCTTCAGCCCACGGGAACTGGTGGCACGGGTGCGCGCGCTGCTGCGGCGGCTGCGGCCTGCGCTGAGCGGCGGGGCGCTGGAATATGGCGGGATTTCCATGGACACGAGCGCGCACAAGGTGACGCGCGATGGCGCCGCTGTGCAGCTGGGGCCGACGGAGTTCCGCCTGCTGCGGCACTTCCTGGAGCATCCGGGCCGGGTGTTCAGCCGCGAGCAGCTGCTGGACGCGGTGTGGGGCCGGGATGTCTATGTGGAACAGCGGACGGTGGATGTGCATATCCGGCGCTTGCGGAAGGCGATCAACGGGGACGATTTGCCGGACCTGATCCGCACCGTGCGGTCGGCCGGCTATGCGCTGGACAGCGACGCGTCCCTCAAAATGGCCAGCTGAGGCCGGAGGGGGCAGCGATCAGTGCGCAGCACTGACCCGCTGACTCGCCGCAGGCCCGGCCGGCGTGCGGCTGTCGAAGCCAGGCGACACGTTCGACGAGTCCGGCTTTGCCGGACCCGATTTTTCCTTCCCTTCGGCCCTTCCAGTCCTAGCGGACTCGGCGGCTTTGCCGACGGCAGCGAATGGCCCTATGGCGCGTCGAACTCAAAGGGAGACTTGAAAGATGAGCATCCGCTTCGACAACCGCGTGGCAATCGTGACGGGCGCGGGCAACGGCCTTGGCCGCCGCTATGCGCTGGATTTGGCCGCGCGCGGGGCGAAGGTGGTCGTGAACGACCTGGGCGGTGCGCGCGACGGATCGGGCGGGAGCGTGACCGCGGCGCAGGCCGTGGTGGACGAGATCGTGGCTGCCGGCGGCGAGGCAATGGCCAATGGCTCGAGCGTGACGGACGCGGACGGCATCTTCGCCATGGTGGAGGAGGTGAAGGCGCGCTGGGGGCGGATCGACATCCTGATCAACAACGCCGGGATCCTGCGGGACAAGACCTTCACCAAGATGACGCTGGAGGATTTCCGCATGGTGCTGGACGTGCACCTGATGGGGAGCGTGATCTGCACCAAGGCGGTGTGGGACCTGATGCGCGACCAGGCCTATGGGCGGATCCTGATGACGACGTCGTCGACCGGGCTTTACGGCAATTTCGGCCAAGCCAATTACGGTGCGGCGAAGCTGGGCCTTGTCGGGCTGATGAAGACGCTGGCGCTGGAAGGCGCCAAGTACAATGTTCGCGTGAACACGATCGCGCCGCTGGCGGCGACCCGGATGACCGAGGACCTGATGCCGGCCGAGCTGCTGGCGAAGATGGGGCCGGAGACGGTGTCGCCGGCGTCGATCTACCTCGTGAGCGAGGAGGCGCCGACCAATGTGATTCTGAATGCCGGCGGCGGCGGGTTCGAGGCGGCGCATGTGACGCTGACGCAAGGCGTGCATGTGGGGGCCGATGCGATGACGCCCGAGACCGTTGCGGCTGAGATTGCGAAGATCCGCGACCGGACCGGCGAGACCGTGCCGGACACGGGGGCGGCACAGGGGCAGCGGGCGCTCGCCGGGCAGTAAGCCCTGGCCGCCGCTGCGGCTTCACGAAAATTTCATGGGGCGCTGCGTCTTGACCGGTCGTGGCGGCGATCCTATTTCAGCCATGTTAGCACTCCCCCAAGGTGAGTGCTAAAACCTGGCCGGGAGGGGTTTCCCGCCTGGCCGCGTTTCAACTGCAAGCGAACATAAGAGGGACCAACATGGTGGAATTCACGCCCCTGCACGATCGCGTGCTGGTTCGCCGCATCGAGGCCGAGGAAAAGACGGCCGGCGGCATCATCATCCCCGACACGGCCAAGGAAAAGCCGCAGGAAGGCGAAGTGGTCGCTGTCGGCGCCGGTGCCAAGGACGAGGCCGGCAACCGCATCCAGATGGATGTGAAGGCGGGCGACCGCATCCTGTTCGGCAAGTGGTCGGGCACGGAAGTGAAGGTCGGCGGCGAAGACCTGATCATCATGAAGGAAAGCGATATCCTGGGCCTGGTCCACGGAGCCGCGGCAGCAAAAAAGGCCGCCTGAGGCTGGTTTGACGACCGGGAGGGGAGCCCGCTTGCGGGCCCCTCGGCTTTCTGACGGCACGAGGTCCCGGGTCTAGCCCGGGACGACGAAATCTCATTGAAGAGGAAACTGGATATGGCAGCCAAGGAAGTGAAGTTCGGGCGGGACGCCCGCGAGCGCATCCTGCAGGGTGTGGACATCCTTGCCGATGCGGTGAAGGTGACGCTTGGGCCCAAGGGCCGCAACGTCGTGATCGAGAAGAGCTTTGGCGCGCCGCGCATCACCAAGGACGGTGTGACGGTCGCCAAGGAAATCGAGCTCAAGGACAAGTATCAGAACATCGGCGCGCAGATGGTGCGCGAGGTGGCGTCGAAGACCAACGACATTGCTGGTGACGGCACCACCACCGCGACCGTGCTGACCCAGGCGATCGTGCGCGAAGGCCTGAAGTCGGTTGCGGCCGGCATCAACCCGATGGACCTGAAGCGCGGCATCGATCTGGCCGTTCTGAAGGTGGTCGAGGATCTGAAGGCCCGTTCGAAGCCGGTCGCCAACTCGGCCGAAATCGCCCAGGTCGGCATCATCTCGGCCAATGGCGACACCGAAGTCGGCAACAAGATCGCCGAAGCCATGGACAAGGTCGGCAAGGAAGGCGTGATCACCGTGGAAGA
>JAIXYT010000040.1 GCA_027490095.1 Sphingomonadales bacterium
GAAGTCATCTGGGCGAAAAAGGCCTAAACCGCCAGCCGTGTGCGCTCGCGTATCGAACTCGTGCTGGACTATGCGACTGCTCGCGGTCTGCGTGAGGGGCCTAACCCGGCGCGCTGGCGTGGCAACCTCAATGCTGCATTGCCCAAGGCCTCCAAGGTCGCGCGCATCGAACACCACGCGGCTGTGCCCGTGGCCGAAGCCCCCGGCTTCATGCGCCGCGTGCGCCAGCAGAAGGGAACGGGCGCGCGAGCGCTGGAGTTCGTCATCCTGACTGCCGCCCGCTCAGGCGAGGTTCGCGGCGCGACCTGGGCCAGGATCGATCTCGACGCGGGCCTTTGGAGCGTATCGGCAGAGCGCAGGAAGCGCGGGCGGGAGCATCGTGGTCCCCTGCTACCAACCGCGTTGAAGTTGCTTCGCAGGGTGCGCTCCGAACAGCCCAGAGCGGACGCCATCATCTTTCGCGGCACGAAAGGCACGCTGTCGGACATGAGCCTGACGGCGGTGATGCGCCGGATGAAGGTGGCCGCCACCGTGGATGGTTTTCGGAGCACATTCAGGGATTGGGTGTCCGAGTGCACCAGCTACCCCAGCGAAGTGGCCCAGGCCGCGCTAGCCCATGCGGTGGGTGACAAGGTCGAAGCGGCATACCGCCGCGGCGATTTGCTCAACAGGCGGCGCGAGTTGATGGAAGCCTGGGCCGAGTACTGCGCCGCGCAGCCGCAGGCTACGCCGCAGCAAGACTGTCCTGGTGGGGATCAGTAGTCCGGATGGGATCCTTGGTTCAGACGTGTGGGCAACTGGCGACGTTCACGCTGCGGACTCCGTGGCTCATCGCCTTCGGCAGTCCAGTGCCCATTCCCGTTCCGGCCAACGCAGCGCTCGGTGCGTGGTAGCGCCAAGCTGTCCGTCGATGAGAGACCCGCGTCGCGATCGCCCGCCCAGACCCGTTCCACGGGCTGCAGATGACGCTCGCCAGGGCCGACAGCGACCGGGGCAAGCTGGTCGTGCACGACCCCCCCCCAGGGTGGGCGCTGCATGAAGCGCTGTTTGCCGCTTCTGAAGAACGGTCCCGGTCCGTTACGTTCGGCGCCAGAAGCCAGCACCATTACCGAGTTGCCCAGCTGCTTGATCTCGTCGATTGCCGCCTAGGCATGCGAAAGAAGCGGTCCGCGATAGGTTATGGGTTTGGCCTGGCACAACGCTCGCAGTTTCCCGCCAGGGTGGGATGGCAGGTTTGCAGCGGTTGCGGTCCGTCGCTGCCGGAGGCCAAACTCACGGCCTGGGAGGCATTGCAGTCGCTCGGGCCAACGAGCGACCACTCCGTCAACGACGGATATCGAGGTACTGCTGACGTTTCCGGAGACCATCGGTTTGCCGTGAAGAAAACGCTGGCCGTCCAACCCTGACCCCGTCACGATCAGGTCGAACAACTGCTCCTGTTCGGCTCGACGGGTCACTGCCGACCCAAACCTGCCCGTCAGGCATCTCCGAAGCTGCCCGTCGCGTGGACCGACCTCTTTCAGGTTTTGTGTGCGCGAGGCAGCCGCTCGTGGCCACCAGGACCCGGCCACTTGCGGTCATACGGCGGACAAGGAGATCATCACGCCGACGACCGGCTTCAAAGTACAGCCGCCATAGGGTAACGGCCGCTCGAACCAGAGGTCTCCAGCACTCCACTCAGCATCCTGTGCGCTCTGTTGCCCCGTATGCCGCCCACCGTCGCTCTTGGCGTTCTGCGGCCTCACCGCGACCATGAGGCGGCGTTCACACGCCCACCAGCTTCATCGCTTGCATCGTTCTGGTGATGCCCAGGATCCGCAGGACCCGCTTGATGTTGTGGGCAATCGTGCCCATGGCCTGCCGTGCGGCCAGGGCCATCTTGCTGAGCTGTGCGAAGTGATGCTTGGTATCGCCGCGGTCCGAAGGCAAAACGCCGAAGAAGGCAATTTGGTTTCGAGCTGGGAGATGCCGCACAGCGCTGCCTGCATGACCCGGGCGCATGACCAGGATGCATGGCATCAGCCAGGGCACCTTCAGGCCAGTTCCAGTACAGCAGTCTTTGGGACTTGATGTCGCTGCTCATGGGCTCGTCAAGCTGGCGGCGCTGGTGCAGGCGCATTGCAGTGCCGAGCGTTTCCAGAGCCGCGACGGTTTGGAATGCCCCTGGAAGCACGGGGTGGCAGGCCATGCGCCGCAGTCAACACGCCGCGCGAATGTTTCGCTGTGCCGCAGCAACGGCGACAGCCACCATGGCGTGCCCTGTGGTCATGCCTGTGACCGCACGGCCTACCTTCTTCAGGCAAACCCACCACAGGAGCAACCATGCCCACCATCACTGCAACTGGCAACGCCACGCGGGTTCGCGTGTTCGACTGGAATGGCAACACCGTCCACAACGTGCAAGACCAGGCCAAGGGCGACACCAGCAAGGCCAAGGGCGCGATCTCGTTCAAGACCACGCTCAACGACGTCGTGGTTGCCACTTCACGCGCAGGCAAGCCGGAAGAGTTCCTTTGGAAGACCTTCAACGCGAGCGGAGCGCAGACGCGGTCGGTGTCGGTGGTGCCCATGCGCATCAAGGACGTACCACCGGGCGGCAGTGTGACGGTGAAGCCCGACGGGGGCGCAGCCTCGACCAAATCCGACTTCACCGGCAAGGGTGCGCGCGCCGGCGACACGTCTGCCGTAGCGGGGCAGGTCGACTTCTTCGTGAAGAAGGGCGAGAACGGCATGGTGTTTGTGCGCGACAGGAATGGCGACGTGGTGCGCAGCTACCGCTACCGCAGCTTCGGCGTGCCGGGCAAGCAAAGCATGCCGAAGGTGAGTGATGCCCACCCGGCGGTTCAAGTGGCCGTCGAATGGGCCTGGTCCACGGCCGGCGACAAACAGTACGCGCCCATGCAGCCGACGTCGAAGATCGAAGTCCTGGACATGCAAAACAAGGTGATCGCGACCTTTACCCCGGGCCAGAAAGGTACGAACCGCAGGTGGGAAGCTCTGACCCGCAAGTACTACAACACGCCGCAGCTGAAGCTGCGCATCACCGGACAGGACCCGGAAGATTCTCGCGGGAAGTCGACTGCCGTGGTGACCGTGCGTGGACTGTTCGGGCCCAATCCGCAGCAGGTTGGAACTGCCACCCTTTCGGCCAGTCAGCGGGAATGGAGACAGGTAACCACTGGCGAATTTGGCTCCGCCGATGTATGGGCATGGCGCTACACCGGCAACACGGTCATCCAGAACGTCGGCTTCAAGTTCAACCCCGCATTCAGGCCGATCGGTCTGGGGGTGTTCGTCGGAACGGCCTGAGAGTGGGCGTCGATAGACCTTGGGCTGACTAGCCGGCGGCAGGTCGTGCGCACTGTGCCCGCTTGGGGCGACTTCGGGGCCATCCGTGTGGCGGCCGCGTCGGCCGGCTCTTGGGCCGTGCTCTACCGCTGCCGCCGTGCGTTCAGCAGCGACGCGCGGCTGTTGGCGGCTGTGCGTGTAGTGGACAGCACCGGGCTGTGGTCGGGTGTTCGGTCGTCGCCCCGTTCGGGGGTCAGGGCCTGGGTGGAACGCTATGGGGATGGGCACGGCATGCCCCATGGCGGTGCCGGGCGGGTGCTGACCCATGGCCGCTGGCAGACCAAGGGGGCGGGCCCCACAGTGCTGGTGGATGCGGCAATCCGCCAGGCGGATCCCTGGCACGCGCACGGCCTGTTGCCTCTGGAAGTTGCGCTGCAGGAACTGATTTGGTCCCGCGTGTTCGGGGCCTTTCTGCCAGCCGGCTGTGTACCGGTGGTGGGCCTGGTGGCGCCGGGAGGCACCTGCCCCGTGCAGACCGATGACGGCCTGCCGAGCCGGGCACCCCGTGCGCTGCTGCTGCGCGAGGCCGTGCTGCGACCCGCGCACCTGCTGCCGGCACCCGCCTTCGAGGCACGCCGCCCGGCTGGCTGGCCCAGCGAAACGCAACGCATGGCGCGCGCCTACGGCCGGTTCTGGGCGGCTTGCGTCGAGCCCCTGACGGGTTCGGCAGCGCCCACGCTGGACAACCTGTTGCAGTGGCGCCGGGTGCTGGTGTCGCGTGTTGCCCATCAGTGCGCCGCTGCACAGGTACGGCGCGTGATGCATGGCTCGCTCAACGCTTCGAACATGGCTTTCGATGGTCGCTGGCTGGACTTCGGCACCGCGGTCGGCCTGCCGGACTACGGCAATTCCAAAGGGTACGGCTACCCGCGACGGTTTGCCACGCTGTGGGAAGAGCCGTCGGGTGCCGCTGCCGCGTTGCTGCACTGGGAAGCGGTGATCGGCCAGCACGTTCTTGGCGAGGCTGCGCGCTCGGTCTGGCGGTCCGAGGACACGCGCAGCGGATTCGAATCGGCCCATCGGCAGGCGCTGGCCCACGAGGCCCTGCTGGTGGCCGGCATTCCGGAAGATGCATTGCCGGCAGCGGAGGCGGCTACCGTGGCGCGCACGCTGGGCCCGGCGCTCGTGGCCGTGATGCGCGAGGGGAACCAGCAACGCATCGAACCGCGCAGCCCGGACATGAAGTCGATCGGGCGCGACGGGCTGGCGGATGTGCTGGGTGCCTTGAGTCAGTCCAGATCGTCAGCTGATGCCGCGCGGCGCCTGGCTGCCGCGGCCGTGCCGGAGCACCTGGTGCCCGCGCTGGCCAAAGGCCTGGGCACTTTGCGCCAGGCGTGGCAGCACCACCGTGGTCATCCAACGGATGCAGGTCTGCACGGGTTGAATGCCCTGCTGTGGCTGGGAGCCGAGCGCGCCCGCGACGCGCGGGCCGACCTCACGCTGGGGGCCTTCCGATCGCTGTGCAGGCGCGTCGCGCAAAGGGCCCTGCGCAGAGGACAAGGAGCCCAAGAGTTGTCCGCGCTGGTCGCTGCGGTGGACAACCGTGCGCGCGCCGTGTTCGCGCCGCCGAGCCTGCACGAGGCATGGGCGGGAAATGGTCCGCGCGGCGAACGGCTGGGCTACGACACCGAATCGGGCACCTGGTTCCAGCAGCGTGGCAAGCGGCGCGAGCCTCGCCCGGAACTGGCCTTGGCACTGGCCGGCGGCCAACTTGCGCCTGATCGAGGGGACCTGCGCGATGCTGGATGAGCGCACGGTGAATCTGCGCCTGGGCATGGCCTTTCAGGTGGCCATGCAAGGCGGTTGCATGCAACCCGCTGCCGTGCTGGCCAGCGAATGGTTGCGGGCCATCCGCCTGGACCAGTGCTGTTTCGCCTTCGATCAGCGTCTCGAGCCGGTGGCGTTCTGGACCTGGGCGCGCCCCGGCGCCATCGCGGCCGCTCGGCTGACCCAGTCGCCGGCCGCTAGCCTGCGGCCGTGGGAATGGAACGAGGGAGGCGCGCTGTGGTTGATGCACCTGGTGCACTGCAACTACCGCGTACGCGATGTGCTGCTGTACATCCGAACCCACCTGGCGCGTACCGGCGAGCCCATCCACCGCCGACGCATGGCCTGCGCAAGCCGGTCAGCCCCGACCATGCGCGGGCTACCCCGCGCAGCGTATGTGCGTCGCACGGCCGACTGCTTCACCCAGACTTTGCAGGTAGGGCACTTCGGCCCCGACATGCCATCCGGTCGACCCTGACCTTGCACGCTTCGCTTCAGCGGCACGGCCACATTGAGCTGTGTGGTGCTGCCTGAACCGCCCAGGGTTTTGAGGAGGCTCCAAGCTTTGACAGGATGGAGCCATGAAGAGAGCCAGCAAGTTTTCACCTGAGGCCCAGGAGCGGGCCGTTCGAATGGTCGTGGAGACGCAGGGCCAGCACGGCTCGCAGCCGGCGGCCATCGAGTTCTCGCCCAGGCGGGGTTCGACCGCCGGCTGAAGTGATGAGGGCGTTCGTCGCCCAGTACCGCGTCGCCCCCGGGGTCGAGCCGATCTGACGGGCGCTGCTGATCCCCCGTCGGGCTATCGACGCCATGCGGCTAGGCTTCGCACGCCAGCGCTGTGCAGCCAACCCGTGCGCCAGGTTGCCGCAGTGGAGGGCGGTATCCACCTCGTCCCCGATGAAACGAGGCAGGTCGCCGCCAGTGCCAGGCTCGGTGTGCGAGATGAAGCGGCCTGCATGCAGCTGCACCATACGGTAGAGCGTGGTCCGCTCGGGACGATGGCGTTCGTAGTGGAGCGTAGCGCCGTCCCGCATCCGCTGGGGCTACCGGTCGATGGCTTGCATGGCTGGTGCACGGCTGAGCCGACGATCTGGCCTGAGCCAGGCCCGGGGCGCGATGCGGGCCGGCCTCAGCGGCTTGCCAGCAGCGACGGCAGCCCAGTGGCCAGCGCCGGCACCAAAGCGATGAGCAGCGTGCCTAGGAAGATGGCCCCCATCGCCGGCAGCACCGAGACGGCCACGTAGCGGATGCTCTTGCCGAACATCGCCGAGGCGAAGTAGATGTTCAGCCCGGCTGGCGGACAGAGGTAGCCCACCTCCATCGCGGCGAGGAAGATGATGCCGAAGTGGATGGGGTCGATACCGTAGGCCATGGCCAGCGGCAGCAGCAGCGGCACCAGCACCACGATGGCCGCGTAGATCTCCATCAAGGCAGCCGCTGCAAACAGGAACACGCACAGCACGATGAGGAACACGATCTTGTTCGGGATGACGGCCTGCACCCAGTCCGTGGCGGCGTCCGGAATGCCGGCATCAACCAGATAGTTGGTCAGGGCAAGCGCCATGCCCAGGATCAGCATCACGCCGCCGATGAGCTTGGCGCAGTCGGCCAGGCAGCCACCCAGCAGCCGCCAGCTCATCTCGCGGTGAGCCAGCGTCTGCGTGGCCACGGCATAGGCAGCGGTCAGTGCCGCGCTTTCGGTGGGCGTGGCCAGCCCGCTGCCCAAAGAGCCAATGGCCACCACGGGCGCAGCCAGCTCCCACTTCGCGGCCCAGGCCGCGACCAGCGCGTTGCGCGCGTCGGGGCGCGGTGCATCGGCCAGCGGGCGCACCTGCGCATCGCGCCGGAGGTAGCCGCCCACCAGCAGCAGGCAGGCCACCATCAGCACGGCCGGCACCAGCCCGGCGAGGAACATCTGCTCGATCGGCACGCGCGCGATCACCGCGTACATGATCAGTGGCACCGAGGGGGCAAGGAGCACGCCCAAGGCGCTGGCGCTCGTGACCAGGCCGATGCCGCGCTGCTCTGGGTAGCCGGCCTTGACGAGCATCGGCAGCAGCAGGCCGCCGAGGGCGAGGATGGTGACGCCGCTGCCGCCCGTCAGCGCCGTGAAGCCCGAGCACAGCGCCGCCACCGCGACCACGGTACCGCGCACGCCGCCGCCGAAGAGGGCCACGAACAGCGCACCCAGGCGCTGGGCCGCGCCGGTACGCGCCAGTACCAGGCCGGCCAGCGTGAACAGCGGCAGCGCCGGCAGCGACGGGTTGACGGTGATCTGGTAGTGCGACAGCGCAGTGGAAGCCAGCGGCAGGCCTTCACTCCAGAACAGTGCCAGTGCCAGCCCGCCCAGTACGGCAAAGATCGGCGCGCCGGCCAGCAGCGCCATCAACACCAGCACCAGCGGCAGCGCCAGCGGCAGCGGGTAGCCGTCAAGGCGCCAGCCCAACACCCAGCCCGCCAGCGGCAGGGCCAGGCCCAGCCCCCAGGCCGCAACGGGGCGCGCGGCGCCTTGCAACGGCAGCGCCTGCGCGCAGCGCACGCCCATTTGCGCGCCCAGCAGCGCAAAGCCCAGCGGCATGGTGGCCTGCAACACCCAGACCGGCACGCCATAGGCCAGAACTTGCGCGACCTCGATCTCGGTGGCCACGAAGCGCCAGCTTGCCAAGGCCAGCAGCCCGCACACCAGCGCCGAGAAGCCGCGTGCCAGCGCCTTGACGCCGGCTTGCACCGCCGCACTGCCCCACTGGTCCAGGCTGCTGCCCAGCGTGGTGAGATGCCCCTGGCGGCCCGCGGCCAGCGAGCCCGCCATCGCCAGCACCAGACCCAGGTGCTGCACCAGCACCGAGGCGTTTTCCACGCCGCGGCCCAGGAAGGGCCGCGCGGCGATCTCCACCAGCGGTACCAGCGTCATCAGCACCAGCGCGACGGCTGCCAGTGCTTCGTCCCACCGGCGCCAGCGCGACAGCCAGGCGCCAGGCGCCCGCCGTGCGGCGATCTCAGTGCCCGACAAGTGCAGCGGCCCGGTCACCGGCCCCGCGTCGCACGGAATGTGCGCAGGTGGGCGAAGACTTCGTCGAATGTTGCAGCTGGCACCATCGTGCCGCGGATGCGGGGGTACAGCGCTTCGGCCAGCTGCTCCCACTCGCGCAGCTGTTCGGGCGTCGGCCGATGCACGTTCAGGCCGCGCTTTTGCATTGCCTGCACCGCCTCGTCCACCTCACGGCGGGCCTGCGCGCGCATCTGCACGCCTGCGCGCTCGCCGCCCGCGCGCAGCGCCTGCTGGCCAGCTGGCGACATCTCGTCCCAGGCCTTCTTCGTGATCACCAGCGCCCCCACGATGGGCGCCCAGTTGATCTCCAGCATGTGCTGCGCGGTGTTGAAGACCTGGCTGGCCAGCGCGAAGTAGGGCGTGGACGGCACCACCTCGATCATCCCGGTCTGCATCGCCGGCAGGATGTCGGCCGTCTCCAGCGGTACGGGGGTGTAGCCCAGGCTCTTCATGATCTCCTGCTGCTCGGGCTCCGAGCCCCAAGCGAAGAACTTCATGCCGCGGAAGTCCCCCGGGCGCAGCGCGCGCTGGCGCGAGAAGAACCGCACCCAGCCGGCATCGCCCCAGCCCAGCACGATGAAGCCGCGCTCGGCGAAGCGCGCCTCCAGCGAAGGCCGCATCTTCTCGCGCACGTGGTCCACCTCTTCCCAGGTGCGGAAGAGCAGCGGCAGGCTCTGCATCGCGGCCACCGTGGGCTCGATCTCGCGCAGCCCCACCACCGACATCAGCGCGCCCTGCAACTGGCCGATGCGCATCCGACGCGCCATCTCGGCCTCGCCGCCCTGGCTGCCATCGGTGAAGACCGTGAAGCGCGCGCCGCTTCCCTGGGCCGCACGCCAGGCCTCGCCCAGCTCCATCAGGCTCTGGTGGTACAGGGAGTTGCGCGGCACCAGCGTGCCCACACGCAACGCGGGCGGCCTTTGGGCCAGCGCCGGCGGCGCCAAGGCGGGCAGGCCCAGGCCCAGCGCGGATAGGCCGGCCAGCGCGCTGCGCCGGCCTGGGATGCTGTCGGGAGTGGTCATCGGTTGGCGGCAGAGTGGGGGTTCAGAAGCGGTCGTCAACGGTGTCCAGCAACCACTGGGCGCGCTCGCGCAGCACCTGGCTGGTCAAGTCCGTGCGGCCGGCTGCCGCGTCCAGGGCCTGGCGCAGCAAAGCCTCGAAGGCCGTGCGGTCGCCAGCGGGTTCGGCCAAGCCTTCTGCACGCGCCAGCAGCACGGCCGGGCTGCGGCCGCCGGCAGCGCGCTCGGCGCGGGCCAGGTAGGCCAGCGCGCGCGTCTCGGCCTCACGCCGGGGTGCACCCGGCCGCGCCAGCTCGAACTGCGCCAGCAGCACAGCCAATCCACCCTGGGCGTGGTCCGGGTTCGCGGCGTAAGCCTGCTCGGCCAGCCGGATGGCCAGCGGGAGGTCCGCGACGGTCTCCGGACGGTCCTTGGACAGCGCGATCTGCGCGCCCCAGGCTGCTGCTGTCCAGTAGGCCACGCCGACGGCTTCGGCTGGCAACGCAGGGGGCGTCCCTGCCACCAGGCTTTTGTCGAAGCCCGGCAGGCGCTGCTCCAGTGCCGCCAAGCCATGGCGCTTGGCGCGGGCATACAAGCGCGCGGCGCGCTGGCGTTGGCGCAGTGCCGCGCGAGTGTCCGTCGCGTCCAGCCGGTCGGCCTCGAAGGCGACGAAGGCGTAGGCGTACTGCGTGAAGCCGCTCGCAACCGATTCCGCCAGCCCCAGGTGCCCGGGCGTGCGCGCGAGTACCGATTCCGACAGCTTCAGGTAGAAAGCCGCGGCGTCGCGCGCCAGGCCCAGGTCCTCTTCCTGCGCCTGCCCCTGGCCGGCCAGTTCGTCGGCTGCCCCTTGCAGCAAGGCCATGCGGGGTGAGCAGGCTGCCAAGCTCAGACCGGCCAAGCACAACGCAAGCCGCGCCGCGCGCGACACCGCCCCGAGGGACCGCAACCGAAGGAAAGTGTCTTGAGTCAAGCGTCCCGGGCCAGATGCCGTCAGGCTTCGCACGGTAGCCGCCGCGCGTGAAGCCCCCGTGACGGGCTGCGGCGGCCCCAACTCATGCCTTCCATGGTGTCGAGCACGACGCCTTCGTTGATCAGCGTAGCTGCCGTCAGGCCGTATCTCGCGCACGAATGGCTGGTACCGCGCGCCGTGTGTGCTGCTTCAGTTGCCCTCGCTGCTAAAAGCCAGGTTACCGCTGGGCAGCACACGGATGCCCGCAGGGTCCACCGTGCGTAGGCTGTAGGGGAAGGCGCTGCCGTCGGGGCGCTGCATGAACCTCTGGCTGTTGATCGTCACCCCGTTGGAGCCGGCGCCGTCGTGATCCAGGCTGAGCTTGTAGAAGCGGGGCGTGCCGCGCTCGCCGCCGCGGTCATCCGACAGGCCGACATATGTCCCGTCGACCAGGCGGTCCAGACCCGAGATGCCGCCGAACTCGATGCCCTGGAACAGTGTCCCCGTGGCAATCTGCTGGCTGCCGATAAGGCGCAGGTTGAGCTCGGTGGCGTGGGTCGCGGGCGCGTTGGCGAGCAGGGCCGCGACACAAAGGCTGGCCGCGAACCAGGCCCTGGATGAGGGAATCATGGTTTCCTCCGGGAGTCGTGCGAGTCAGCCCCGACGCTGGCGCCGGTTCAGCCAGCCCAGCACGGCCAGGCCCGCCAGCAGCATCGCGAAGGCGCCCGGCTCCGGCACGGCGCTGATGTTGACGTTGTTCAGGCCGATGATCTGGTCTGGCGACGTCTGGTCGGCGTTGTCGTCCACCCAGCGCAGCAGCAGCGTTGCGCCCGGCGCCACCGTGCTGTCCAGCGCCACCACGCCGGCGAACGCCGAAACGCCTACGCTGTTGGGCACGTTGGCCAGCGTCGGGTTGAAGCTGGCGGCATTGACCCAGCTGTTGCCTCCCAGGCTGAAGAAGAGCTGGTAGCCGGGCAACTCGTTGGCGGTGCCGGCCGCGGTAAAGCGGACGATGTCGTAGCTGACGTTGAGCGCGTCGAAGGCGAAGCGCGTCTCGTTGGTCAGCGTCAACTGCAGCGCCACGCCCGAGATCGTTGTGGGCGCCGTTGCCAGGATGCGGTCGGTGATGGTGGCGGCGCTGATGGCAGCGTTGTATGAGTTGTTGTTGTTGCCGGTGGGTGCGGTGGCCACGGCCAGCGGTGTGGTGGATTGCACCATCGAGGCCACGCTGCCGGCGGCGCCGTTGGCTGCAATGCTGGCGGTCCAGGTGCCGTTGTTGGTGCCGCTCTCGCCGTTGAACTTGCTCCAGTCGATAGGCAGGGCCGTGCCTGTGCCCATGCCGTCGAAGTTCTGGCTGTAGCCGCTGGCCGGCAGGGCCACCGCCTGTGCTGAACCCACCGCTGCAGCGCCCAACAGCGCTGCGAGCATCATCTTGCGTGTCTTCATGCCTGCTCCTGGTGTTTCGGCTGGTCCGCGACCTGCGGGCCTTCTGTACCGAACATCAAAGCGGAAGTTAGGCAGTTGATATGACAGGCATTCGAATTCGCATTCATGGTCCGACGACAGCCCCTTGCAAACCCCGGGCTGGCAGACGAGGCAAGGTCGTCGTGACGGAACGCGCAGGCGCAGATGGGCCAGAACGCCCACGCGACTGACCGGTCCAGATGATCCAGTCGGCTCACAGGGGCTGGAACAATCCGACGCCGATACCTGACCTTGCCCGATCTCTCGGACGGCTGTCAGATGTACCTCGGAACCCGCCTTTCACTGGCGGCAGAGCCCACAGCAAGCGCGGCCACTCGACAACAGGGACTGGCCGCAACCGCTGAATAGCGGCAACTTGGTGGCTGACGCCACCTTCGACTGCCCATCGCACGCTGCCAAGAAGATCGGCGCAGCCCTGGAGCCACCCTGCTCCGATCTTCAAGCCTCTGATTCGGCGAAGATACCGAAACACTGTCCTTGACCGCGTCCCCAGCAATGGTCCTCCGCATCGTCGTCGCCGCCTTCGTCACCCTCCATCTCTCTAGCCCGGCCGCAGCAGATCCGTACGTGGCGCTGACCGGGCTCGAAGGTTCTGAGGTCAAGCGAGCAGCCTCCAGCATTGCCGCCCGTGGCCATCGCCCGCTGAGCTACCGAGAGCTCTGGGATGTGCTCAAGGACGCCGACAGGCATCCAACCCGCCCAGGCCATGTGATCGGCCTCTACAGCCGTGCAGCGATTCCCGTGCAATGCGCCGAAGGCAA
>JAIXYT010000018.1 GCA_027490095.1 Sphingomonadales bacterium
CAAGGCGCTGGATATCGCCCGCCAGGCCCGTGACATGCACGGCGGCAACGGAATCTCGGACGAATATGGCGTGATCCGCCACGTGATGAACCTGGAGGCGGTGAACACCTACGAAGGCACGCACGACGTCCATGCGCTGATCCTGGGACGCGCACAGACCGGGATACAAGCGTTCGCGTGAAGCGTGTTCTCGTCATTTCGTCGACCGGCGGGCACTGGGTTCAGCTTCTGCGGCTGATGCCGGCGTGGGACGGCTGCGAGGTGCATTACGCCTGCACCAGCCCGGACCATGAGGAGCGCGTGCGCGCTGCGGTGGCCGCGCGGGGCCAGGCCGTCGCCAGCTACACCGCCGTCTGCGATGCGAATCGCTGGACGAAGGCGAAGCTGGTTCGGCAGATGCTGGAAGTCGCCGCCCTGGTTCTCAGGGTCCGGCCGGAGGTGATCCTGACCACGGGCGCGTCGGCCGGCTATTTCGCGATCCGGGCCGGAAAGCTTCTGGGCGCCCGAACCTGCTGGATCGACAGCATTGCGAACGGCGAGGAGCTGAGCCTTTCGGGCGAACGCGCCGGCCCGCACGCGGACCTGTTCCTGACACAGTGGCCCGAGCTGCAGAGGGGCGACAGACCGGGCTATTCCGGCAGCATTCTGTGATGTTCGTGATGCAGGGTTTCCGTCGCCCATGATCTTCCTGACCGTCGGAACGCAGGAGCCGTTCGACCGTCTGGTGCGGGCTGTCGACGCCTGGGCTGCCACCCATGATGTTCCGGTGTTCGGCCAGCTGGGCCGGCTGGCGGCAGACAGCTATCTGCCCAGGCATTTTCCGTTCGAGAGCTTCGTGTCTGCCGACGAATTCCAGGAACGGCTGGAGGCCAGTCGCCTGCTGGTGGGCCACGCCGGAATGGGCTCCATCATCTCGGCCTTGAGCGCCGGGAAGCCGTTGCTGATGATGGCGCGCCGCGCTGCGCTTGGCGAACATCGCAACGAACATCAGCTGGCAACCGCTGCCCGCTTCGCCGGCCGCCCGGGCCTCCACGTGGCAGCTGATGCGCAGGCCGTTCCGGATCTGATCGACGAGCTGCTTGCGCAGGCGTCTCCAACGCCCGGCGGCGGGCAGATTTCGCCTTACGCGTCGCCGGAATTGGTGAACGCGATCAGGGATTTCATTCACCAGCGCCGTTGAGGGGCTGCGACGACTGGTCCATGGTCGTTCGGCTGCCTTTCAGCCCTCGCCCGTCCGTGCTAGTGCCGAGGGGATGCTGCAGAAGACCCCGGACCAGCCTTCGCGTGGAACCCGCTTCCTGCCGTCGCGTCGCGGGTTCCTGATCGGGACCGGGGCTGCGGTCGGGTTGCTGGTCGGCTATGCGCTGTGGCCCCGCACCTATCCGAACGCCTGGACCCCGGCGCAAGGGGAAACGCTGCTTGGGCCCTGGGTGAAGATCGGTCCGGACGGCCGCGTGACGGTTGCCGTTCCGCAGGCCGAGATGGGGCAGGGCATCCTGTCGGGCTTTGCCCAGATCGTGGCCGACGAGCTTGGCGCCGACTGGGCCATGATGGCGGTCGAGCCTGCGCCCTGGCACCCTGCCTATGCCAATGTCGGCCTTGCCACCTTCGCGACGGCGGGCCTTCCGGGGCCGCTGCGCGGGATGGCGGGCCGCCTGGGCGAGGAGGCCATCGAGCGGCTGAACCTCCACCTCACGGGCGGCAGCAACAGCGTCATGAGCTACCATGACGCGCTTCGCCGGGCGGCTGCCGAAGCACGCGCGCGGCTCGTTCTGGCGGCCGCCGACGAATGGGGTGTGGCGGCCGGGGAACTCGACACCGCGCGCGGCTTCGTCGTCTACAAGGCCAACCGCATGTCGTTCGCCGATGCGGCGAAGCTGGTGGACCCGGATGTCGAGCCCGGGGAACCGGTGCTTCGGCCTGCCGTGGCCCGTCCGCTCGACGGCAAGCCGCTGCCGCGCATCGACCTGCCGCCAAAGGTCGACGGTTCGGCCCGGTTCGGGGCCGATGTGCGGCTGCCCGGGATGGTGTTTGCCGCGATCCGTCACGGCCCGGTCGGCGGCCGCCTTGCCAGTGCGACGGCACCCCGGGGCGTGGTGCTGGTGAAGGGCCCCAACTGGATCGCCACCACCGGCGTGACCAGCTGGGAAGCGCGACGTGCGCTCGAGACGATCGAAGCGAAGTTCGCAGTCGACGGGCGCAAGGCCGGCGCCTGGATCCAGCAGGAACTCGCCAAGGCGGCGGCCGGCACCGGGGGCGAGGCGGTTGCCGAACATGGCGATGTCGATGCGGCCGACGGCACCGTCATCGTTTCCGAATACAGCCTGCCCTATCTCGCCCACGCCTGCATGGAGCCGATGACGGCGACTGCCCGCATCGTCGGTGGCCGCGCCGAGGTGTGGGGGCCCACCCAGTCGCTCACGCTGGCGCACCGCCAGGTTGCCGACGCGCTCGGGCTCGACACCGATGCCGTCACCATTCATCCGACCCTTCTGGGCGGCGGCTTCGGCCGCAAGGCGGAGCCCGACGCGATGGTCGAGGCGGCGCTGATCGCGCGCGCCACGGCCAAGCCTGTCCAGCTGATCTGGAGCCGGGAGGAGGACCTCGGGTCCGACCGGTTCCGCCCGCCGGTCCATGCCCGCATGCGCGGCGTGCTGGCGCGTGAGAAGGCGGTTGCCGCCTGGGACAGCCGGATCGCCGTGCCTGCGGTGAACAACAGTTTCTCGAAGCGCAACATGCCGGCCATGGCCTCGGACACGGACAAGGCGTCGGCTGCCGAGATCGAGGGGCTGGCCGAGATTCCCTACGCGGTCGACGCCTTCCGGGCCGTGCATGTGCCTGTCGGCCAGCCGGCGCCGCTCGGCTACTGGCGCTCGGTCGGGCACAGCTTTTCGGGCTTCATCGTCGAAAGCTTCGTCGACGAGCTGGCAGCCGCCGCCGCGATCGACCCGCTCGCCTTCCGCCTGAAGCTGCTGGACGGCAAGCCCCGCCACCAGGCCGTCCTGAAGGCGGCAGCAGAGGCAGGCAAGTGGGGCACGCCTGCGCCCAAGGGCTTCGCCCGCGGGATCGCGCTGCACGAGAGCTTCGGCTCGATTGCAGCCATGGTGGTGACGGCGGGCGTGGTTGCCGGCCAGGTGCGCCTGCTGGAAGTGGTGAGTGCGATCGACTGCGGCCGCGCCATCGCGCCCGACAGCGTCCGCGCACAGCTGGAAGGGGCGGCCATCATGGGCCTGTCGGCTGCGCTGGGCGAGGAGATCACATTTGCCGACGGCGAAGCCGAACAGCGCAACTTCGACCGCTACAGCGTGCTGAAGCTGGCCGACGCGCCGATCCGCCAGGCGACCGTGATCGTCAACGCGGGCGGGCCGCTTGGCGGCGTGGGCGAACCGGGCCTGCCGCCGGCAGCCCCGGCGCTTGCAAATGCACTGGCGGCCGCCACCGGCAAGCGGGCCCGCAGCCTGCCGCTCGCCAGAGCCTACGCGGCGTAGATGACGCGTCCTGCGGATCACCCGCCCGTCCGGTCGGGCAAGGTCGGGCTTTTGCTCGTGAACCTGGGGTCGCCCGACGCGCCCGACGTGCCGGCGGTGAAGACCTATCTCGACCAGTTCCTGTCGGACCGGCGGGTGGTCGAGATCCCGCCCATCCTGTGGCAGCCGCTGTTGAAGCTGGTGATCCTGAACACCCGCCCGAAGACGACGGCCGCCAACTATGCGAAGATCTGGGACAAGGCGGAAAATGAAAGCCCGCTGAAGCTGATCACCCGCAACCAGGCAAAGCTTCTGGACGGTGCCTTCGGGCCGAATGTCGTCGTCGATTATGCGATGCGCTACGGCAACCCGCCGATGGACCTCGCTCTGGATCGGCTGAAGGCGGCGGGCTGCGACCGGATCTGCATTGCCCCGCTCTATCCCCAATATTCGGGCGCAACCACCGGCAGCGTGATGGACGAGGTGTTCCGCTGGGCCAATGGCCAGCGCTGGATGCCGGCGTTGCGCTCTCTGGCGCCCTATCATGACCATCCTGCCCATATCGCGGCGCTGAAGACCTCGCTCGAGACGAGTCTTGGGGCCCTCGACTTCGTGCCCGAGCGCATCGTGCTCAGCTTCCACGGCATGCCGCGCCGCACGCTGGACCTGGGCGACCCCTATCATTGCCAGTGCCAGAAGACGGCGCGCCTGCTGCGCGAGGCCATGGGCATGTCGGCCGCGCAGATGCCGATCGCCTTCCAGAGCCTGTTCGGGCGGGCCGAATGGCTGAAGCCCTACACCCAGCCGCTGCTGGAGGAGATGGCAGCCGGCGGCGTGAAAAAGGTGGCCGTGCTGATGCCGGGCTTTTCGGCCGACTGCATCGAGACGCTGGAGGAAATCGCGGAAGAAGCACGCGACGCCTTCCTGGAGAAGGGCGGCACCCATTATGCGGCGCTTCCCTGCCTCAACACCTCGGCGGAAGGCATGGCGATGCTGAAGACCCTGCTCGGCGAGGCGCTTGCGGGCTGGATTTCCTGAGACTTTCCGCACGGGGGCCGCTTGTGCGGGCCTCAGGCCCCGTCTAGCTTCGCGGAAAGACGGAAGGGGAGAGGATCATGGCGCGTGTTGCACTTGTCACCGGGGGCACCCGGGGCATCGGGGAGGCCATCTGTGTCGGCTTGAAGGCTGCCGGCTTCACCGTGGCTGCAAACTATGTCGGTTCGGATGACCGGGCGAAGGCCTTTACCGAGCGGACGGGAATCAAGGCCTGGAAATGGAATGTCGCCGACCATCAGGCGACGCTCGACAATGTCGCGGCGATCGAGGCCGAGCTGGGCCCTGTCGACGTGGTGGTGAACAATGCCGGGATCACACGCGACGGCACGCTCTTGAAGATGACCTTCGAGGCCTGGAAAGAAGTGATCGACGTCAACCTGGGCGGTTGCTTCAACCTTGCCAAGGCGACCTTCCCGGGGATGCGCCAGCGCGGCTGGGGCCGGATCGTGAACATCGGCAGCATCAACGGGCAGGCCGGGCAATATGGGCAGGTGAACTATGCGGCCGCCAAATCGGGCATCCATGGCTTCACCAAGGCGCTGGCGCAGGAAGGCGCGAAGTTCGGGGTGACCGTGAACGCGATCGCACCCGGCTATATCGACACCGACATGGTGGCCGCGGTGCCGCCCGACGTGCTGGAAAAGATCGTCGCCAAGATCCCGGTGGGCCGGCTGGGCAATGCCGGCGAGATCGCGCGCGCGGTGGTGTTCCTGTGCTCGGAGGATGCCGGGTTCATCACGGGCAGCACGATGAGCGTGAATGGCGGGCAGCATATGTACTAGCGGAGGCGGCCGCGATTTGTGCGCAGCACAAACTCGCGGACTCGCTGCAGCGTTCGGCCGGCTGCGCGGGCGATCTCTATCGCCCGCCAGTCCGACGACTCGCGGCTTTGCCGCGAAATTCCTGTCTTTTCCTTGCCTTCCAAAGCGGACTCGGCGGCTTAGCCGCCGGCCGCTAAGCCCAAAGAATGCTCACCAAACGCAGTTTCACCATCCAGGGCCACCGCACCTCGATTGCGCTCGAACCCCAGTTCTGGGCCGCCTTCGACGCGGCCGTGGCTGAGGACGCAACCACCCCGACCGCCTGGATCACCCGGCTGGACGAAGCCCGAACCACCCCGCTTGCGAGCGCGATCCGGGTCGAGCTGCTCAGACGAGCGACAGCCCGATAAGGAGCCGTGTGTCGATCACGCAGCCGCGGGTTCGGGCTTGCGCGATGAAGGCGGGGATGCCCGAGACCGGCACGACATGCACGCGGATCCCTTCGCTGGGCGTACCGCCCCCGGCCCCCGTGCGGGTGAGGCCGGTCGCGCGGTAGAGGTGGAAGATCTCGCCCACCATGCCGGGCGAGGAGGCGAATTCGCCGATTTCCTCCCACTCGGTCGCCTCGAAGCCGGTTTCCTCGTGCAGTTCGCGCCGGGCGGAGGCGAACACGGCCTCGCCCTCGGTTTCGTCGCCGACAAGGCCAGCGGGCAGCTCGATGCAGGGGCGCCCCAACGGCGGGCGATACTGCTCGACCAGAACGATCTCGTGGGCGCTGGTGAGGGCGAGGATGACGGCGGCCTGGATGCCGCGGGCGCGCTTGACATACTCCCACTGGCCGTCGTCGCCCCATGGGGCAACATGGGCTTCGAGGAATTTGCCCTGCCAGACGGGACGCCCGGCCGGATCGCTCATTCGGCGGCCTTCACATAGGGGATGGGCAGCCCGTCGGCGGTCGGCGTCGCCTCGAACTCGGTGCCGCTGCGCATCAGCTGGCGGCCGATCGCGAACTTGTGGACTTCGGTCGGGCCGTCGTAGAGGCGGAAGGGGCGCATGTCGCGGTAGATCATCTCCACGACGGTCTCGTCGGTGACGCCGATCCCGCCCAGCACCTGCACGCAGCGGTCGGTGACCTGGAACAGCCGCTCGGAAATCTCGGCCTTGGCAATGGAGCTTTCGTGCCGGCCCTTCACGCCCTGGTCCATCAGCCAGGCGGTCTGCCAGATCAGCAGGCGGCTGACCTTGAGGTCGATCTCGTTCTGCGCCAGCAGGAAGGACACCCCCTGGTGCTCGCCCAGGGTCTTGCCGAAGGCGGTGCGGGTGCGGGCGTGGTTGATGGCAATGGAATGCGCGCGGGCGGCGGCCCCCAGCCAGCGCATGCAGTGCGTCATCCGCGCGGGCGCAAGGCGCATCTGGGCATAGCGGAAGGCCTCGCCGACTTCGCCCAGCACGGCGGAGGCGGGGAGGGTGAGATTTCGCAAGCGGACGACGCCATGGCCTTCGACATAGTTGCGGTCCATCGAGTTCATGACGCGCTCGATCACGATGCCGGGCGTGTCGCCTTCGCACAGGAACAGGGTGGGGCCGTCAGGGCCGTGGGCGTTGGGGGCAACGCGGGCCATGACGATCCAGGTCTTGGCCCCATTGGCCCCGGTGATCAGCCACTTCAGGCCGTTGATCACATAGTTGGTGCCGTCGAAGCGGGCCTCGGTCTTCAGCTGGGCCGGGTCCGATCCGGCGCCGTCGGGCTCCGTCATTGCAAAGACGGTGCGGCGATGGCCCTCGACGGCGGGCTTCAGGAACTGGGCCGCTTGGTCCTCGCGGCAGATCTTCGACAGGATGAACATGTTGCCTTCGTCGGGCGCGGCGCAGTTCATCGCGATGGGGCCGAGCGTCGACCAGCCGGCGGCTTCCAGCACCACGGCAGCCTCCACGTGGCTGAGGCCCATGCCGCCGAATGTCTTCGCGACCTGGATCGAGAGCAGGCCGGCGCGCCGAGCCTTTTCCACCAGCTCCTGCCGGAGTTCGTCGGTGGGCCCATGCTGCGTCAGGCGCGGGTCGCGTTCATGCGGGATGATCTCGTCGATCACGAAGCGGCGGGTGCGCTGGGCAAGCTCCGCAAGCTCGGGCGAAATCGAGAAGTCGATCATCCAATGTCTCCAAAACTGTCGAGCGCCTGGGCGAGGATCGCCGCGGCAAGCTCTGCGAAGCCCGCATAGCGGTCTCCGACGAGGCCACCCTGCTGCCACAAGCGATAGAGTTGCATCCACGCGGTCGCGAGCCGCAGCCGGGCAAGGCCCAGGTGCCAGCCGAGATCGGGTGGTGTGGCGCCAGTTGCCCGCGCATAGGCGGCAACGACGTCAGCCCTGCGCGGAAAGCCGGTGGTCAGCGACGGGACGGCGTTGAGCGCGTGCGTGCCCGACATGTCCCCGGGTTCGATCCAGTAGGAGAGGAGGACGGCAAGATCGAAGGCCGGCGGCCCCAGCGTCCCCATGTCCCAGTCGATGAGCGCGGTCGCCTTTCGCGCCGCAGGGTCGACCAGCAGATTGTCGAACTTCGCGTCCATGTGGAGGACGCGGGCAGGCGGGTCGGCCGGGATCGACCCGCCCATCAGGCCCAAAAGCGGCGCCAGTGCTGCCGGGGCGTCCGCGCCGAAGGCCGCCTCGGCGCGCCTGGCCCAGCCCCTCAGCTGGCGCTCGGCAAACCCCGTCGCCTTGCCGATCGCGGCAAGGCCCTGCGTCTCGGGCTCCAGCGCGTGCAGCTGTGCAAGCGCGCCCACCAATGCCTCGATCAGCCAGCCTGCATCGGCCGAACCCATCCCCTCGGGCAGGCTCCCCCCGATCGCGACCCCGGGCCGGTATTCGATCAGCTGGAAATCGACCCCGATGATGGACCGGTCGTCGCAGAAGGCGATCGACCGTGGTGCAAGCGGAAAGACGGGGTTGAGCGCGTCCAGCACCCGCGCCTCGCGCGCCATGTCGGAGGCGCCATGGGCAAGCGTTCCGGCTGGCGGGCGGCGGAACACGGCGGGGCGACCATCCAGTTGCACCAGATAGTTGAGGTTCGCGAGACCGCCTGCGAACTGCCTCGGCGGGGCAGACCGGTCAAGGTGCAGCCCCCGGCCGGCCAGCCAATCGGCAACAGGCGCCCAATCCTGCGGTGCGGCGTCCGCGCGAAAGCTCATGGGCGGCGCGCCATCGCCATCCTGAGGGCCGGGTCGAACCCATGCTCTGCCTCCTGCGCCAGAATGGCTGCAAGCCAGGGGGGCGCTTGCACGGCCGTAAGCTCCGAAAAGCCCATGCGCGCATACATTGGCCCATTGAACGGCAGTTCGCGATCCGTCGTCAGAGATACCATCGCAAGCCCCTCGGCACGGGCGTGCGACAGCGCAGTCTCGACCAGTGCACGGGCCCGCCCCTGGCGTTGGGCTGCGGGGTGGACGGAAACCTCGAGGATATGCAGCCAGCCCTCGATCGGCTCCGCCTCGAGGAACCCTTGGGCCACATCATCGGCGTCGACCGAGACCCAGACCTTCACATGCGGCGGGATCGAATGGGCCGGCGCCGAGTGGGGCAGGTCGCGCACGAACGCCATGTGGGTGCCGGCGAAGCGCTCCTCGGCGGCATCCTCGATCTCGGCGAGGCGGGGAAGCTCGTCAGGGCGCGCCGGTCGGATCATGCCTGCCTTCTGGCGCTGCCGCGCGCTCCCTTGCAACTGGTGCCCCTGTCAGGGCTTGGGCTGGCTGTCCTTGGCCGGGTTCGTCTCCGGGGCCTGCGCCGTGCCGGCCGCCGGGCGTGCAGACCGGACCATGCCGGAAAAGGCGCGGGGCAGGTTGAGCTTCGGTTGCGCGTCCGAGACGGTGATGCAGGTCCCGCCGAAGAAGGGGCGCGGGCAGAGCTCCCACGGTTCTTCGGGCAGCACGCGCACCGACCGCGGCGAGAAGCTGAGCGAACTGCTCGCGGCCGTGAGCGCGTAGCTGGTGCCCTGGAAGTTCCGCTGGCTGAACATCACCATCTCTGCCCTGGCGGTTGCGGAGGCTGTCAGCAGGAACAGGATGGCGGAGAGCCGGGTGGCATCGGGCATCGTTCAGTATCCCGGGCGGACGCAGGGCAGACCTGCAAGGCAGACGCGGCGGTTCACGGTCTGCGGCACCGGTCGGAAGGCGCCCTGGTCGGTGATTGGCCCTGTCGTCGATGTCATGCCGATCCCTCTCGCTCTGTCCCGGCAAGGCTAGCCCGGCCGGGCCTTGCTTGCCAAGCGGTCAGACCTGGGGTCGCACCAGGCGCAGCTGGTGATCGCGCTCTTTCCAGAGCAGGATGTCGGCGTGCGGGCGGGCGCGCACGATATGCTCCTGAAGGTTCGGCAGGTTGATCGTGCGCCAGACGGCCGTCCGGGCGAAACCGCGCGCCTCCATCTCGCCGAGGTCCCTGAAGCGGGCGTAGAAGCTGGTGGGATCTTCGGCGGCTGCGGACCAGAGCGCCATGAAGCGCTCGAGGAACCAGTGCTCGAGATCCTCCTCGGTTGCGTCGAGGTAGAGGAGCGCGTCCAGCGACTGCAAGGCGCGGTGGTCCTCTCCGACGGGGGCGAGGCCGAGCCCTTCGACCAGCAGCAGGTCGGGGCGGTCGATGGTCCGCTCAAGCGCCGCGTCGACGTCGTAGTGCACATGCGAATAGACGGGCACGCGCACCGGGCCCAGCCTCGCCGCATCGAGCGTGCGGCACAGTCGATCGAGATCGTAGCTCTCGGGAAATCCCTTGCGCATCGACAGCCCGCGGGCGTCCAGTTCGGCGTTGGGCAGCAGGAAGCCATCGGTCGAGATCACGTCCACGCGGAGCGCCGTGCCAAGCGACTCCGCGATTCCGGCTGCAAGTGTCGATTTGCCCACTGCGACCGAGCCCGTGAGGCCGGCAATCATCACTTCGCCCGCGTCCCGTCGGGCGGCAAGCAGGGCCCCGATCTCGCGCGGCGTGATGACAGGGGAGGCCGTCATGCCGCCGCTGCCTCGAGGACGGCGTCGGCGAGCACCTGCGTGGTTTCGACAAGGGGCACGCGGCATTGCGGCTGCCCCAGCACCAGGGGGATCTCGGTGCAGGCGGCAAGCAGCATGTCGGCGCCCGTTGCCACCAGCCCGGCTGCCAGCACCGTCGCAGCCGCCTGTGCTGCAGGCCCCACATCGCCTGCCTTCACCCGCGCCACCAGGGCGGCGACCTCGGCCCGGTCGGGCTCGATCACGCCTATCCCGGCAGCCTCCAGCGGCCGGTGGTACAGGCGCGCGTCCAGCGTCGCCGCCACGGCGATCAGGCCCACGGTCCGGGCGCCGGCCAGCCGCGCGACACTTGCGTCGATCATGTCGATGAAAGGCAGATCGGTCGCGGCGCGCACATCGTCTGCCCAGCCGTGGGCGGCGTTGCATGGCATGGCCAGCAGCGCGGCCCCCTGTGCTGCGAGCCCGCGCGCCATTGCTGCCAGGGCCGGCCCCGGTGACGGGCCTGTTCCGGCAAGGGCCGCATTGCGGTCCGGGACATGGGGGTTGCTGTCGACGAGGATGCGGGGGTGGTCGTGATCATGCCCGGCCGCCACCCCGCGCACGAGGCGTGCCATGAAGTCAGCGGTTGCAGCAGGCCCCATGCCGCCAATCACGCCGATTGTCCTGCGCCGCGTCAACAGGAAGTCTCTGAATCGGCGCGACTACCCGGCTCAATTGAGGTCGGGATCCCGCAGGGCACCGGCAAAGGCGTGAAGGGACGGTGCGCCGCCCGTGTGCAGGAACAGGATCCGCCGTCGATCGCCAAACGCCCCCTCCCGCGCACGCCCGATGAGTCCGGAAAATGCCTTGCCCGTATACACGGGATCGAGCAACAGCCCTTCGCGCGACGCCGCGAGCCGGACCGCTTCGACCATCGCGCGGGTGGGCAGGGAGTAGCCCGCCCCGACCCAGCGGTCATCCACCACCACCGTCTCGCGCGCCGGCGCCGGCGTTTCCATCAGCGCGGCTGTCTCGACCGCAAGCCTGTGCACATTGGCTTCCTGTTCGGCCGAGGGGCGTCGCACGCTGATGCCGGTGACGGGCAGGTTCCAGCTCAGCGCCGCAACCCCTGCCACAAGGCCTGCATGGGTGCCGGCGCTGCCGCTGGCGACCACCAGCTCGTCGAAGGCGAGGCCCATGTCGAAGGCCTGGGCCGCGATTTCGGCTGCACAGGCCGCATAGCCGAGCGCGCCCAGCGGGCTGGAGCCGCCGCCGACCAGGATCGCCGGCTTGCCGCCGTCGCGTTCCACCGCCTGCGCCTCGGCCTGCAAGGCGGCTGCAAGGTCGGTTCCGGCCGGAACCATGTGCACCCGCTCGGCCCCCAGCAGGTCGAACAGCAGGTTGTTGCCGACCGCTTGCGGGGCGTAGGTGCCGGGCACCCGCTCTTCGATGATGAGGCGGCATTTCAGCCCCTCGCGGGCGGCCGCGGCGAGGGTCAGCCGGCAATGGTTGGATTGCGGCGCGCCGACCGTGATCAGCGTGTCGCAGCCGCGGGCCAGCGCGTCGGCCACCAGGAATTCCAGCTTGCGGGTCTTGTTGCCGCCGCCGGCGAGCCCCAGCAGGTCGTCGCGCTTCACCCAGAGGTCGATGCCGAGGTCTGCCGAAAGCCGCGGCAGCGGCTCGATCGGGGTGGCATGGGGCGTGTAGCGGCGACGGGGAAAGCGGGCGATGTTCATGGCGTCCCGATGGCGCGTTTCTCGTGCCTCCTCAAGCCAGACCTGCAAGCCCCAGCAGCAATCCGGCCAGTGCCGAGCCGCCCAGCAGCGGCAGCAGACCCACCTTGAAGCGCAGCGCTGCAACCAGCGCGGCAATCGCCAGCAGGATGGCGGGCCAGTCGGCCGAGGCGATGACCGGCCATTCGAACCGGGTTCCCGGAATGCCCGATGGCCGGTGCGCGGTGAACAGGCTGTGCAGCGCGAACCACAGCGCAAGGTTGGCGACCACCCCTACCACCGCGGCCGTGACGGCCGTCAGCGCAGCCGAAAGCGCCTTGTTGGCGCGGAGCCGCTCGGCATGGGGCGCCCCCAGGAAGATCCAGGCGTAGCAGGGCATGAAGGTGACCCAGACAGTCAGCACGGCGCCGAGCGTGCCGGCAAGCAGCGGGTCGAGTGCGCCGGGATCGCGATAGGCAGCCAGGAATCCCACGAACTGCAACACCAGGATCAGCGGGCCCGGCGTGGTCTCTGCAAGGCCCAGCCCGTCCAGCATCTCGCCCGGCTCCAGCCAGCCGAACTGCTCGACGGCCGCCTGCGCGACCCAGGCGAGCACGGCATAGGCGCCTCCGAAGGTGAGCACGGCCAGCTTCGAGAAGAAGGTCGCAAGGTCTGTGAACACATTGCCCGGTCCAAGCACCGCCGCGACCAGCGCGACCGGCAGGAGCCAGAGAGCCAGGAAGAGTGTTCCGGCCTTCACCGCACCGCCCGTCGCCGGCAGCGGAAGCTGCTCCACCAACCCATCGCCGGTGCCATGCCCGCCCCCGCCCGAAAAGGCCGTGCTGCCGGCCCGTGCGGACGCATAGCCGACCAGCGCCGCCGCCAGGATGACGACGGGGAAGGGCACCGCGAACACATAGAGTGCAGCAAAGGCCGCGAAGGCGAGCGCTGCCAGCACCCGGTTCCCGACGAGCCGCCCGCCCAGCCGCACCAGTGCCTGCGCAATCAGGGCAATGACGGCGGCCCTGAGCCCGAACAGCAGGCCATCCACCACCGGCACGTCGCCCAGAGTCACATAGAGGATGGACAGCGCAAGGATCGCGAGGAAGCCGGGCAGGATGAACAGGCTGCCGGCGATGATGCCGCCCGCCACGCCGTGCATCCGCCAGCCGATGTAGGTGGCAAGCTGCTGCGCCTCCGGCCCGGGCAGCAGCATGCAGTAGTTGAGGGCATGCAGGAAACTGCCCTCGTCCACCCACTTGTGCCCTTCGACCAGTTCGCGGTGCATGAGGGCGATCTGGCCTGCGGGGCCCCCGAACGAGAGCAGGCCGATGCGCGCCCAGAGGCGGGTCGCCTGTTTCAGTGTAGGGAGGGGAAGGGCGTGCGCCATCCGGGCCACCCTGTCAGAAGCGGACGCTGGCTGTCACGCCCCACGTCCGCGGATCGCCCAGCTGGCCGACAATGAGCCCGGTGCTGCCCGGCGCTGCCGTCAGAAAGTCGAAGTATCTCGTGTCGAACGCGTTGCGCACCCAGCCGAACACGTCCCACCCGCTGTCCGACCTGTAGCCTGCGCGCAGGTTGGTGAGCACATAGCCTTCCACGTTCATCACCCGCGAGGGTGTCGGGCTGGACGAGAAATCGGACCGGAAGCTGCCGTCGACCCCGGCATAGGCCTCGCCCGACCCGGCGGGCAGGCGGTATTCGGCGCCGTAGCTCAGCGCATATTCGGAAACGCCGGGCAGGCGCCCGCCCGAGGCATCCACGAACTGCGGTGATCCGGCAGGCCCGCCCGACAGCTCCACCGGCAGCGGGGCGTTGGGGAAGTCGACATAGGTCGCATCGGTCCAGGCGAAGTTGACATAGGCGTTCAGCCGCTCGACGGGGCGCGCGGTGAAATCCACCTCGACCCCCTGGCTGCGCACCTTGGGCACGTTGGCGAGATAGCCGCGGATGACCCCCACGGTGTTGTTCACGACGGTCGTCTGGAAGTCCTTGATGTCGGTGCGGAAGGCCGCGATGTTCAGGGTCGCCGTGTTGTCGAGCAACTGCGTCTTCAGGCCGATCTCGAAGTGGTTGACCTCTTCGGGCGCGACCGTCGCGGTATCGAGGTTCGGGGTCACATTGTCGGGAAGGGTCGGCACCCCGTTGAGGTTGATGCCCCCCGATTTGAACGAGCGCGCATAGGTCGCATAGGCCAGCACCGTGTCGGTGGCCTGCCAGGACAAGGTCAGGTCGCCCGAGACATTCCAGTCGCTGAAGTCCGCCTCGTAGAACTGGTTCTGCAGCACGCTGTTCTTGATGGCCCGCTGGGCAGGTGTCGGGTTGGGCAGGCCTCCGGTGACCACGGCGTTGTAGAAGCCGTCCTTCTTGTCGTAGTTGACGCGCAAGCCAGGTGCGATGCTGAGCGTGTCGGAAATGTGCCAGGTGAGCTTGCCGAACAGTGCGAAGCTGTCGTTCCGGTAGCGGATGTCGTTGTCCGATCTCAGGCCGTCGATCAGGCCGGGGTTGGCGGCATTCACCGTCGGGCCCAGCAGCCACAGGCCTGCGAACGGACCCTGGACCTGCACGCCCTGGGTGTTGATCTTCTGGTTGTAGTAGAAGGCCCCCAGCACATAGTCGAAGCGGTTCTGTCCGTTCGATGCGAGCCGGAGTTCCTGGCTCCACTGGGTCTGCTGCGAGGGGTTATTGACCAGCGGGGTGATGGCGAGGCTGGTGAAGTCGCGGTCGTTCGAGGGCACCCAGTCCCACTTGCGCCAGGCGGTGATCGAGGTGAGCGTCGCCGGCCCGATGTCCCAGTTGGCAAGCAGCGACACGCCGCCGTGGGTGTTCTTTGCGCTCAGCACGGAATCGGCGTCGACGAGCCTGTCGAACGGGTCGATGCTGGAGGGCGTGTAGTTGGACAGCCGGGCAAGGTTGGCGAACTGCCGCGTGACAGCCCGGGCCGTCGGCACGGCCTTCACGAAGTTCTGCGCGAAGCCCTCCGGATCCTGGCGGTTCCAGTCCGCGTAGAGGGTCAGGTCGAGCGAGTCGGTGGCTTGCCAGAGAATCTGCCCGCGGATGCCGATGTTGCTGGTCTCGTTCACGCGTCGGTCGGTGACCGTGTTCAGCAACGTCCCGTCGCGCAGGGTGACCGAGGTGCTGATCCGGGCAGCGATCTTGTCAGCTACGATCGGGCCGGACACCGAGCCCTTCAGCTGGATGAAGTTGAGGTTGCCGTAACTGGCCTCGGCGCGGCCCTCGAAATCGAAGCTGGGCCTGCGCGTCGTGACGTTCAGCGCGCCGGCGGTGGTGTTCTTGCCATAGAGCGTGCCCTGTGGCCCGCGCAGGATCTCGACCTGCTCGACGTCCACGAAGTCCAGCGTCGCAGCGGCAACCCGGCCATAATAGACCTGGTCGATGTACAGGCCCACACCCTGTTCGATGCCGTCGTTGGTGAGGCCGAAGGGCGCGCCGATGCCGCGGATGTTGATCGCGGTGTTGCGTGGGTTCGACGAGATGAACTGCACCGAGGGCTGCAGCTGCACCAGGCGCGAGACGTTGAAGGCGCCGGTCGCCTCGATCTGCTCGGCGCCCACGACCGAGACCGCGATCGGGACCTTCTGCAGGTCTTCCGCGCGCCGGCGCGCCGTGATCACGATGTCCCCGGACTGCTCGGCCGAAGCGAGCTGCTGGTCGGCGAGGTCGGCCGCCGGCTCGGCGGCGAGGGCGGGGGTGGCGGCGGCGCATGCAGCGCTCGCGAACAGGAAAGTCTTGATCATGCAATCCTCCGGCAGATGTCTGGAGAGAGGCATGACTCCGGAGGTCCGGTGGCCATACGCGGTACGGGAAAGGGGGTCAGGTCTGGGACAGGCGGGTTCGTTCGGTGATGTCGATCTGGACCAGCCGGCCCTCGTGGATGGTGAGGCGGATGTCGCCGAAGCGGATCCGGTCGAGCGCCTGCGCCACGAGGGCGAGCCCGTCTTCCGGGGTGCGGCAGGGTTCGGACGCGCGGTCGGGGCGGGTTACCATGCCAAGGCCTCCCCGCTTTCGCCGACGGGACCGATCGACAGGAAGTGGGCTGCCTCGGCAAGGCTGCGGTGCGCATCCTGCGCCAGGCTGGCGGCATCGACCAGGCGATCGACCAGCGAGATGCCGAGGGGCCAGTCGCCGAGGCCGCTGTCTGCGTTCAGGTGGCCGGCTTCGCCTGCGTCGACCAGATGGCTGCCCCAGGCGCGGGCGAAACGGGCCGAGCGGTCGAAGCTGGCGTGCGGATCGTTCCGGCTGGCGACCAGGATCGACGGGAAGGGGAGGGGATGGGTCGGCACGGGGCCGAAACCCGAGACGCGGCCGCAGGCGCCGGGCCGTTCGGCGTCGGCTGGCGCCACCAGCAGCGCGCCGGCGACCGGTTCGCGATAGCCGGGGCCCGACAATGCCGCCCACCAGGCAACGGCCAGGCAGCCCAGGCTGTGCGCCACGAGGATGACGGGCTGGTCTGCGGCGCGAATCGCCCCGTCCAGCCGCTGCACCCAGACGGCGCGGTCGGGCTGGTGCCACAGGCCGAGTTCGACCCGGTGGAACCAGGGGTAGCGCTGCTCCCAGCGGGTCTGCCAGTGCGCCGGGCCGCTGTTGTCGACCCCGGGCACGTTCAGGATCCGCGCGGTGCGGCCTGCGCGGGCTGCGCCGTCGGCGACCGTTCGAGGGGCGGTGATTCGGGGACTGCTCGTCATCTTCCTCTCCTCCTCAGCTGTGTGAAGGAGAGCTTAACTCAAGCGTTCGAATAGACAATCGGGTCGGGCAGCAAGGGAGTCTTTGCCCGGCTAAAGCTGGGCTTCGGCAGGCGCCTTCAGCTGCACTTCGCCCGGCGGCGGGTCGGCGAGGGTCAGCCGGTCGAGCACGTCTGCCGTTGCATCGCGCACGGCCAGCATCACCAGCCGCAGGTGGCATTCGCTTTCCGGCAGGCAGTTGTCGCAGGGCTCGTAGGCGAGGCGCGAGGCGCAGGGCACCAGCGCCAGCGAACCGCGCGTGATGCGGACGACATCGCCGTAGCTGATCTCGGAGGGCTGCCGTTCGAGCCAGTAACCCCCGGCGCGCCCGCGCTTGGTGCCAATGATGCCCTCGCGCGACAGCTCCGACAGGATCACGGTCAGGAACTTGCGCGGAATGCGCTGGCTGTCGGCGATCTCGCCGATCTGCACGGGGCCCTCGCCGTGCCGACCGGCGAGATAGAGAAGCGCGCGCATGGCGTAGCGCGATTTCATGTTCAGCATGGTGGCGAACCCATGGTCCCGGTGCGGGAATTTATCAACCCGTTCGGCAGACTTTGCTGCCCCGCCGTGAGCCTTCGCGGCGCAAATGCTGCCACTTGGGTGAGGCCCATCGCCAATCCGCCGCGCCTATGCTTTTGCGCGTCAACAGCCACGGAAAGCAGGCCCATGCCCTTCCAGACCCGGATCACAGACATGCTCGGCATCGCGCATCCCATCGTGCAGGGCGGGATGCAGTCCGTCGGGGTGGCCGAGCTTGCCGCAGCTGTCTCGAACGCCGGCGGCCTCGGTATCCTGACGGCGCTGACGCAAGCCTCGCCGGCGGCCCTTGCCGCCGAGATCGAACGCTGCCGGGGCATGACCACCAAGCCGTTCGGCGTGAACGTCACGGTGTTTCCGACCACGATGTCGCCCGACTATGTGGGCTATGCGCGGGCGGCTCTGGATGCGGGCGTGCGCATCTTCGAGACGGCCGGCACCCAGGCCGTCGCCGAAGTCTGGGAGGTGCTGCGGGAGGTGCCCGGCACCATCATCCTCCACAAGTGCACGGCCGTACGCCACGCGCTGTCCGCCGAACGCAAGGGGGTCGACATCATCTCGATCGACGGGTTCGAATGCGCGGGCCATCCCGGCGAGGACGACATCCCGGGCCTGATCCTGATTCCGGCGGCCGCCGACAGGGTGAAGATCCCGCTGCTGGCATCGGGGGGTTTCGGCGACGGGCGCGGGCTGGTGGCCGCACTTGCGCTCGGTGCCGAGGGGATCAACATGGGGACGCGCTTCTGTGCAACGGCCGAGGCGCCGATCCACCCAAATGTGAAGCAGAAATATGTCGAGAATGACGAGCGTGGCTCGCACCTCATCTTCCGCAACTTCCACAACACCGCGCGCGTGGGGAAGAGCGACGTGTCCGACGAGGTCGTCCGCCGCCTGAAGAACCCCGAGGCAAAGTTCGAGGACGTGCGCGAGCTGGTTTCGGGTGTTGCCGGAAAGGAGCTGCTGGAGACCGGCGACCTGTCGAAGGGCGTGTTCTGGGCCGGGATGGTGCAGGGCCTGATCCACGACATTCCCACCTGCCGGGAGCTGATCGACCGGATCATCGCCGAGGCGGAGGACGTTCTCGACAACCGCCTGTCGGGCATGCGGCAACCGGCGCACAGAGCGGTGCGGACAGCCTGACCAGCCCCTGTCGCCGCAGGCGCTCGCGGGTGTCGGGCGCGCCTCTCATGCGACAGATGATTGTGGACAAACGATGACCGCCGCTTGCATGCTACCAGATATGGTATCAGTGTTCTGTGGGGCGGCAACCACTAGTGGTTGCCGGTGCAATTCGCCATCGGTCCGATTCGCTCCTCGGACCCCGTGGCAGGAGCGCAGGTCGGATGAGCCAATCGGCGACGGGATATGAGGCTAAGCGGCAATGGCCGCTTTGGGCACTGGCAGCCGCCAGCCTTGCCTGGTTCCTGATAACGCTGGCTGCCAGCACCAACCTCCCGCTCGCCCCGCCCGACCAGCTCGCGCTTCTGTCCGACCGTGCCACCACCCTGTTCCCGCCGCTGATCGTCCTGCTGCTGCTCGCCGCCTTCATGCCCGTCGGCCGGCGCCCGCTGGAGATCGACGAGATCGAGCAGCGTGTGGACGGGGCGGCGCGTGCAACAGCCGACCTCGAGGCGCAGCTGCGCCGAATCGACGAAACGCTCGAGGCCTGCGTTGCGAAGGTGGACCAGCTGCGCGCAGCCGCGTCGGCCAACGGCGAGGGCCTGGCGGCGACGGCAGCCGCGCTCGAGGTATCGGCTGGCACCATGGCCCTGGCCTCGACCGATCTGGGCAAGGCTGCAAACCTGTTGCAGGACGTCGTTCCGACCGTTGCCACACAGGCCCGCGAGGCTGAAGCGGCGCTGCGGATCGCGGGCAGCGAGGCGCGCCGCCACATCGAGACGGTGGAAGGCGCGCTTGCCCAGGTCGGCGCCCACAGCCGCGATGCCGGTCGCGAGGCCGAGGCGATGATCTCGACCATGCAGGGCCTGATCGCCCAGATCGACCAGTCCTCGACCGACACCACCAAGACCATCGCCAACCGGGCCTACACGCTCGATGCCGCCGTCACCGGCGTGCTCGACCGGTCGGCCGAGGCCTTTGCATCGATCGGGGACACCCTGTCGGCCCAGGCGAAGAGTGTCGAGCAGATGGTGGCCAATGCCCGCGCCGAGCTCGATGGGTTCGGAACCGAAGGCACCCGCGTGATCGGCCAGCGGCTGGACGTGCTGCTGGGCGCTGCGAGCCAGCTGCGGGGCCAGTTTGCCGAGCAGATGCAGCTGTCCGATCAGCTGCGTGCCACGGCCGCGGACGGCATTGCGGATATCCAGAGCCGCCTTGCTGCCCTGCGCGGCGAACAGTCGGCTGCTGCCACGGCGCTGGTCGCCCAGACCGACGAGACGGCCCGCGGCTTCGAGGAGCGGCTTTCGGCGCTTGCCGAGCGCCAGCGCGTGGCCGATCTGGAGCAGCAGCAGCGTCTCGCCGACTCGCTGGCAGCGCTCGAGACGCAGCTGGCGGACCTGAGGGAGCGCCAGTCCCAGTCCGCTGCGCGGATGCGCGACGCGCTGGCCGAAGCCATCTCCGAGATCGAGAGCCGCCTGGAAGGGCTCAAGGGCCGCCAGGCCGAGCTGGGGGCCGACATGGAGGCCGAAGCCGGCCGGATGATTGCAGGCGTCGAGCTGAGGCTCGGGGAGCTCAGGATCCGGCAGCAGGAGCTTGCGGCGAGCATGGCTGCCGAGGCCTCGGCCAGCCTTGACCAAGTCGAGGGCCGTTTCGTGGACCTGGGAGCCCGGGCGGCCCAGGCCCATTCCGAAACGGTCGAGATCCTGGGCCGCACCATGTCGGCAATCGGGGGGCTGGGGGAGGCCGTGGAGGGCCGGCAGGCGGAGGTCGGGGCGCTGGAGCAGCGCATCGGGTCGCTTCTGCCCGCCTTCGAGGCCTTTGCCGGGGTTGCCGATTCGCGCCTTCCGCAGCTGGCGGGAAGCTTCGAGGCGCTCGGCGACCGCGGCCGGTCGGTGTCGGACCAGCTCGATGCGCTGGCTGACCGGATCGAGAGCCAGGTCGCCCTGCTGCGCGACAGTTCGGCGGCCTTCGAACGCGACCATGAGGCGGTGGTCTCCCTGTCGAAGACACTTGCCGGTGAGTTCGAGTCCGCGCGCGGCATCGTGGCGGACATCCACAGCACGACCGAACAGACCGCGATCGCCGCTGCCGCCCGCATGGTGGAGAATGTGATGCAGGTCCGCGCGTCGGTGAACTCCACCGCGTCCGAGATCCAGACGCTCCTGTCCTCCGTCGTGGGCGAGGCGCAGGCCGCGCTCGACGATCTGGCCACGAACAAGGCGGAAGCCGCCTTCGGTGCCCCGATCCGCCTGCAGATCGCGTCGCTGGAGGATGCCTCGGTCAAGGCCGCGGAAGCCGCCACGGAGGCGTCCGAGCGGCTGACGGGCCGGCTGGTCGAGCTGATGCACGTGATTTCCGAGACCGAGGCGCGCGTCGACGAGGTCGACACACGGATGGATGTGCGGGCCCGCGACACGCTGGCGGCGCGGTCGATCCGGCTGGTCGACAGCCTGAACGAGGCTTCGGTGGATGTCGCGCGCCTGCTTGCCGTCGATGTCGGGGACAGCGCCTGGAAGCGCTATCTCGATGGCGACAAGAGCCTGTTCGCCCGGACGACCGTTCGCCTTGCCGACAAGGACACGGCCCGCAAGATTTCCCGCCACTACCAGCACGACGACGCCTTCCGGGAGGAAGCCAGCCGCTATCTCGACCAGTTCGAGGAGCTCATCCGCCGGGTGCTGAAGGATCCGGACGGGGAGAGCTTCGCACTCGTCCTGCTGTCGTCCGACATCGGCAAACTCTATGTGATGATCGCCGAGGCCGTCGGGCGCCCCATCGCCCGCCGGCCGGACTAGGCCGGCCCCGCCCGGCTATGGCCGCTCAGGCAAGCGGCCATGTCCGTGCCGCCCACCAGAAGGCGCCGCCGGCGATTGCGATGGCATAGGGCATCGGTGCGCCCTCGCGCAGCGGCCCTGGCATCCGCTCCGTCTCGACGCCTGCCGCCTTCAGGGCCGCCCGCGAGCCGAGCAGCACCAGCGCCAGGCCGCCGCCCGTCAGCGACACCCCGAGCAGGAAGGCGGGAAGCCCCTGCAGCCCGGTCCAAAGGGCGGTTGCGACCAGCAGCTTGATGTCGCCGCCGCCCATCCAGCCGGCCGCGAACAGCCCAAGGCCCACCGCGAACATCACGCCGAGCCCGGCAATGTGCCACAGCCAGTCGAAGCCCGGTGTCGCCAGTCCGAAGGCGGCGGCTGCGAGCAGGATCACGACCGACAGGCTGTCCGGAATCTCGAAGCGCCGGAGGTCGCACAGGCACGAAATCAGAAGCGCCAGCCCGGCGACCCCTGCCGAAACCAGGGCGATGCTCACTGCCGTTCGACCTTGGCTTCGCGCTCCAGCGTTGGGTCGATTGCCTTCAGATAGGCGAGGTTTGCAGCCGCCGTCCGGTCATAGCGCCCGTTCATCTCGATCGCGCGCGTGAAGTAGCTCTGCGCGATGCGGGTGTCCCCGCGGAGCATGGCTGCGACCCCCACGGTGTTGAGGTCCCGCGCGAGGGCATCCCGATCGCCGCTGGTGAAGGCTTCCGCGTAGCGGCCCTGCATGGCCTTTGCGAGCGTGAGGTTGGTGGCGGCTTCCTTCAGCTTCGGGTCCAGCTTGACCGCCCGCTCCAGGTCCGCCTCGGCCTCGGCGTGACGGCCCTGCAGAAGCCGCGAATAGCCGCGGTTGTTCAGGATCTGCGCCGACTCGGGCGCTGCCTTCAGGGCTTCGGAATAGAAGCGCTCCGCCCCGGCCCAGTCGCGCTTGCGGTCTGCGAGCACGCCGCGGGCAGACCAGGCGCGTGCCAGGGACGGATCCTGTTCGACGGCCGCTGCAAGCAGGGTTTCGGCGGCTGCGTCCTGGCCCGCGCGGATCGCCGCGATGCCCCGGCCGGCGAGCGCCCTCGCGCGCAGCCCGGGCTCGGCCTCCAGAGCCTGGAAGGCGCTTGCTGCCGCGTTGATCCCGCCTCCGGCCAGCATCAGCTCCGCTTCCCGCAGGCTGAGTTCCGGGCCGGCATAGCGCGCCCGGGCCCGCAGGATCAGTTCGCCGGCGCTCTTCAGGCGGCCTTCGGCGATGGCCTTGTCGATGAACTCCAGGGTGAGCGCCTGGCCATCCAGTGCCGCCGGCGCATCGGGCCCCGTTGCAGCAGGGGCGGGGGCAGCAGGGGCGGGGGCAGCCATGGCGGCCGGATCCACGCCCGCAACCACCAGAAGCGCAGCGCAGGCAGCCATCAGGCGGACGGTGCGCGCCTTCATGCGGCCTCCCGCACCCGCGCGATCAGTGCCTCCAGCCGGGCAACCTTTTCCGCCACGGACAGTTCGCCTTGCGGTTCGTCACTGTCGTTGCTGCCCTGAAGCCGGGCCGCGAAATCGTTCAGGCGGCTGTTGTCGCTCTGGAACGCCTGTTCGAACGTGCGGCGCGGTGCACTGTTGCCCAGGGCTGCGACGGCAGCGGCGACCAGCGCCTCGCGTTGCGCCGGCCGCGGCGGCGCGAAGCCGGCGGCCAGCAGCGCCATGCGCATGGCCGCCCGGTCTCCGGACCGGCGGGCGTTTGCGTTGCCCGACGGCATCGCGACGAGGATCTGGTCGCGATGCCAGTCCGTGTCGGAGGGCGCCGGGGCCAGCCTGGCTTCGACAGGCTGCTTCCAGGGGTCTTCGGCTGGCGCCTTCTCGTCGCGCGCGGCCGCAGCATCCCGCGCGGCCTTCAGCAGCGCTGCCACCTGCATGTCGGCGGGCACATAGGCCCGCGCTTCCGCCAGGAGGCTTGCGGCCTCGCGCTCGGCTGCGGCACGCGCAGCCGCCGCCTGTTCGGCTGCGACGGCGGCCTGTTCCCCGGAGGCGATCCGGGCGTCCTCGTCGGTGGACAGGGCGCCGACTGCCGCTGCCAGCATGGCCCGTTCGGGGGGCAGCGCTGCTGCGAGTTGCACCCGTGCGGCAGACTTCGGCTGCGACAGGACGAGCCGCTGTTCGTGGCCGCTGGTGCGGACAATGGTCGGGCCGGCGGGCGCCGGTGCCGCGGCGGCCATCTGCACCTGTCCGGCGCGCGGCGCCGCCTTGCCGGCCCGTTCGATCCGGGCAAGGGTCCGAAGGCTCGCGGCTTGCACATCGGGATCGCCGGCCGAGGCCGCCAGCCGCAGAAAGCGCTCGGCGCCGCCGAGGTCGCCCTGCAGGTAGAGCGAAAGCCCATAGTTGTTGAGAACCATGGCCGAGGTGGGGTCGATGCCCAGCGCGGTCTCGTAGTGCAGCCGGGCGTCCTCGAAGCGGCCGAGGCGGTCGTAGCAGACGGCAATGCCGTTCAGCGCCTCGATCGATTCGGGATCCTGGGCCAGCGCCTGCCGATAGGCCTGCAGCGCCTGGGTCACATTGTTGGCGAGCAGCAGCTGCTTGCCCTGGGCGCGTGCGGCCTCTGCCGTGGCGCCTGCGATCGGATCGGGCCCGGTCATCCGGACCTTGCCGAGATCCTCGGTCTTCGCGTCGACTGCGCCATGGCCGGCCAGCGCCGCGCCCAGCGCGAGCTGGGTGAGGGTGGCCTGGCGGGTGCGCCTGCGGGCCATCAGATATCCAGGCTCAGGATCTGGATCACCGCCGGCAGGCCGAGCACGCCCACCATCGTCGGCAGCAGGAAGAACACCAGCGGAACCGACAGCAGGACCGGCAGCCGGTGGGCCTTTTCCTCGGCCCGCATCCGGCGCGATTCCCGCATTTCCGAGGCATAGACCTTGAGCGCCTGGCCGATCGAGGCGCCCAGCTTTTCGGACTGGACGATCAGGGTCGCGAAGGACTGGATTTCGGGAACGCCGCTCTTCTTGGCCATGTTCTTCAGCGCGTCTGCCCGGGCGCGGCCGGCCCGCAGTTCCAGCGACACACCGGCGAACAGGCGGGCAAGGCGCGGATGCAGGTTCACGATTTCCTGGCCCACACGAGCAAAGCAGGCATCGATGCCGAGGCCGGCTTCCACGCACACCAGCATCAGGTCGAGCGCGTCCGGGAATCCGTTCAGGATCTCGGTGCGGTTCTTGTCGGCCTTGTGGTTCACCACCATGTTCGGAAGGTAGAGGCCCGCAATCCCGGCAAAGGCGATCGCCATGTACTGCGAGCTCGACGACATGGTGGAGCCCGTGACCTGCAGGAACAGGTAGACGCAGACCGGCATCACCAGCGCCAGAACCGTCCGCGCCAGGACGAAGGCCCTGACGGCGTAATCCTGGCTGTAGCCGGCCAGTGCCAGCTTTTCCTTCAGGATGGGCGCCTTGTCATCCTCAAGCGAGAGACCGCGGCTTTCGACTTCGGCCACCAGGCGCGCCCAGATGGAGCTGGTCGAATCGGTCCGGAGCGACTGCCCCTGGCCGGGCCCGCCGCCGGTCTGCGTGGCCACGGCTGCCGGGACGGTCGAAATGCGGCTCGCAAGGTTGACCTTGCGGCGGAACATGGGTGCGATCGCGAGCGCGCCGAGGACGACCGCCACGAAGATCAGCGCCAGAAGAACGTAGTTCAGAACCTCCGAGGTCATCCCGTCAGACCTTCAGATCGATGAGCTTGCGGATGATCGTCATGCCGATCCCGTACCAGACCACGATGCCGATCATTCCGGGCAGGAAGATCGGGTCGTTCATCACGTTCAGGTAGAAGCTCGGGTTCGTCGTCAGCACGAAGGTGAAGGTGCCGACCGGCAGCAGCGACAGCACGACGGCGGTCATCTTGCCTTCCGATGCCAGCGCGCGGACCTTCAGCACCATCGAGTTCCGCTCCCGGATGACGTTCGCGAGGCCTTCGAGGATCTCGGCCAGATTGCCGCCCGTTTCGGACTGGATCGCCACACAGACGGCGAACATGCGCAGGTCCGTTGTCTGGATCCTGTCCGCCATGTTCTCGAGCGCGGCCCTGAGGTCATAGCCGTAGCTGATTTCCGCGACGACGGTCGCGAACTCGGAACCGATCGGGTCCGGCATTTCCTCGACCAGCAGATCGAGCGCGCCCGTGACCGGGTGGCCGGCCCTGAGGCCCCGCACGAAGATGTCGAGGGCGACCGGAAACTGCTCCTCGATCTTCTTGATCCGCTTCATGGCCTTGCGATCGAGGAACGCGAGAGGAACCATCACCCCGAGGCCGAAGGCCACCACCGCGATCATGATCCAGACGGTGAAGGATCCCAGCATGTTCGCGAATCCGAGGAAGATCGGCGCCGCGATGGCGATGCTGAGCGTCATGAGGGCCATGATCGACAGGAACCGCTCGGGCGAGATGCGCATTCCGGCCTGGTTGAGCTTCGATTCGAGCCGGCTCAGGATCTCGCCGACGAAGGTCTCGCTCCGCTCGATGCCGCCGAGCTTCAGCGACGCCTCGATCTGCTGCTGCAGCGTGCCCGACCGCAGTTGGTCGAGCCGCCTGTTCATCCGCGTCCTGGGCGCGTGGACGTCCTGGTAATAATACCATGCCCCTTCGACGAGGAGCACCACACCGAGGAAGATTCCGCCGAGGAAGAGGATCGTGCTGCCGTTCATGATCAGGCGGCCGAATCCATCCGCCGGTAGGGATCGAACAGGTGCGAAGGCAGGTTGATGCCGCGCGCGCTCAGATATTCCATGAACTTCGGCCGGATGCCTGTGGGCTTCAGCTCGGCGATCACATTGCCCTGCGCATCGATGCCCTGGCGATCGAAGCGGAAGATTTCCTGCAGCAGCACGGTCTCGCCTTCCATGCCCGTCACTTCGGCGAGCGAGGTGAGGCGCCGTTTGCCGTCCGACAGGCGCTCCAGCTGCAGCACGACCTGGATGGCCGATGCGATCTGGGAGCGTGCCGCCTTCGGGCTGATTTCCAGCCCGGACATGCCGATCATCTGCTCGAGGCGCGACAGGGCATCCCGCGGCGTGTTGGCGTGCACGGTCGTCATCGAGCCGTCGTGGCCGGTGTTCATCGCCTGGAGCATGTCGAAGGCTTCGCCGCCGCGGCACTCGCCCAGCACCACGCGGTCAGGACGCATCCGCAGCGAGTTCTTCACGAGGTCCCGCTGGTTGATCTCGCCCTTGCCCTCGATGTTCGGCGGGCGGGTTTCCAGGCGGATCACGTGCCGCTGCTGCAGCTGGAGCTCGGCCGAATCCTCGATGGTCACGATCCGCTCGTGCGCGCCGATCGAGGCCGACATCGCGTTCAGCATGGTCGTCTTGCCCGAGCCGGTACCACCCGAGATGAGCACGTTGCGGCGCCCCTTCACGACGGCGCGGAGCGTTTCGGCGCAGGCCTCCGGCATGGCGCCGAGTGCCACCAGCTTGTCCATGTCGATCGGCGTCTTGGAGAATTTCCGGATGGTCAGGATCGGGCCGTCGACCGCCAGCGGCGGAATGATGGCGTTGACGCGGCTTCCGTCGGGAAGGCGGGCGTCGACCATGGGCGACGATTCATCGATGCGGCGGCCCATCCCGGACACGATCTTCTGGATGATCCTGAGAAGGTGCCGGTTGTCGGCAAAGCGCGCCTTGGTTTCCTCGATGCGGCCGGACCGCTCGACGAACACGATGAAGGCGGTGTTCACCATGATTTCGGTGATGCTGGCATCCTTCAGCAGCGGCTCCAGCGGCCCGAGGCCGAGGAGTTCGTCGAGGATGTCCTCCACGAGCTGCTTGCGTTCGGCAAGGTTCAGCGCGTGGTTCATTTCCTTCAGCATTTCGGAGACGATGTCGCCGATGTCGCGGCCGACCTGCTCGCGGGTCATGCTTTCCAGCGCGCCGAGGTTGATCCGGTCCAGCAGGTTCTGGTGAAGCTCGACCTTCAGGTCGGTCTTCATGTCCATCCCGCGCGCTTCGGCGGGCTGCAGCTTGGGCGTGGCCGCCGGGGCGGAAGGCTTTGCCGAAAGGCTGGCGGGCTTCGGCTCTGAACTGGCTTTCGGGGCAGCCGCGGCCGGTGCCGCCTGCGGGCCGGCAGCGGCAGCCGGCGCTGCGCCCTTCTTGCCGGGCCAGATCATTGCGGGGCCTCGATCGCCGACAGCGTTTCGCTCAGCCTTTCGGAGAGCTGCTGCAGATCCTTCAGGATGCGGGACTTGCCGCGCACATCCTTCAGTGTGCGGCCTTCATCGTTCGCCGCGCTCATGGCGGGATAATCGTTGGCCACCTTGTGCTCGATCTTGCGCCCCAGGGCGGCTTCGGGTTCCGACAGATCGACCTTGCTGCTGAACATGCCGTACTGGACCCGGTTGGCCACCACCTGCAGCTTGTTCATCAGCCCGTTGGCATCCAGCACATCCAGCTGGCGACGGGCCTGGTAGATGCCCGGCACCGACAGGTTGGTCACCATCACGATGGCATCCGCACGCTGCAGGACGCGAACGGTCCATTCGGTCCAGACCATCGGCAGGTCCGCAAGCACCACGTCGAAGCTCTGGCTCGCCGTCCGCAGGAGCTGGTCCACGAAGTCGGTCGAGATGGCATCGATCGGCAGCATGTCCGTCGGCGCCGGGATCACCTCGAGGCCCGAGGAATGCCGGATCGCGACCGATTGCAGGAGTTCGCTGTCGAGCCGGTCCGCATTTTCCATCAGGTTGCCGACCGTCAGCGAGGGCTTCAGGTCGAGCGAGAGGGCGGCGCTGCCGAACTGCACGTCGAGGTCGACGAGGCCGACCCGGCTGGTGCCTGCCCAGATCACCCCCAGCTGGGTCGCGATCGAGGTGGTGCCGACGCCGCCCAGTGCGCCGATGAAGGCGACCAGGCGCCCCTGCCGACGCTGGACGGCCGGAGCCGTGCGGGGGGTCGCCGGCCGCGCTGCCCGGCGGGCAGGCTCGACAGCCTGCCGCAGTTCATCGGCCGTGAAGGGAATCGGCAGCACGTCCAGCGCGCCGGCGCGCAGCAGTGCACGGGTGCTGGAGACCGTCAGCCCGTCGACCGCCGCGATCACGCCCACTTCGCCGCCGGCCAGGTGCACGAGCCGGTCGAAGGCCTCCATCTGCGCCGGGTTGGCCGGGTTTATCTCGACGACCAGGGCATCGGCTTCGCCGAGAAGCGGGCTGTTTTCCGCAATGGTCGCGATGTCGGCCAGCTGCTCGTGCAGCAGGATGCCGGCCTGCGCCAGCTGGTCCGCGTCCGGCGCCTTGCCCGCTTCGCGCGGAATCAGGATCACCTTCAAAGGTCCTCCCATCACACCACGCTCCTCGCCCTTCCGCCAGGGCAATCCGCCGGCGGGATCGCCCTTGTCAACCTGGGGTGCCTCAAGCCCGACCTGCTCGACGCCCATGATCAGTTCCCTCCGCTTCCGGACACATCGCCCGACTTGGCAGCAGCACCCTGGCTGCCGACCGCGGAGCGCAGATCGGAGCGGATGAGCGGGCGGATCCTGTCGGTCATGTAGCGACGCACGGCAGCCGAGCTGCGCTGGCCGACCCCGCCTTCGACAAGATCACCGGCATATTGGGGATCCATGTCGACCACCTGCGCCTCGACATTCTGCTTGACCGCGCAGCCGAAGGGTTTTTCGGCCCCTGCAGCAGCCGGCGCGGCCAGGCCTGCGGACAGGGCGAGCCCTGTCATCAGGATCGGGAGTTGGAATGTGGAACGCGTCTGCATGGCTTACCTCACAATATGTCCCTGGGCGCCGTCGATGCCGCCGGGAGACGGCGCTGGTGCCGAAGCCGGTGCTGTCGGGGCGCGGGGTGCTGCAACCGGGGGTTGCGTGCGCTTCTCCGTCTGCCCCAGCAGGAACAGCGCGGCAGGATTGGGCGGTGCTGCGAAATCGGTCGGCGTCACCAGCTGGTCCGGTTTCGTCGGCCGCACGATGCGCGGAGTCACGATGATCACCAGTTCCGTTTCCGCCTTGTTGAACGAGGTCGAGCGGAACAGCGTGCCGATGATCGGGATCTTGCCCAGCAGCGGGATCGCGCGGACCGTGTCGGCGAAGTCCGACTGGATGAGCCCCGCCATCGCGAAGGACTGGCCATCGCGCAGCTCGAGCGAGGTGACCGCGCGGCGGACCTTCAGGCCCGGAATGTTGAACCCGTCGAGCTCCACCGACACGTCGCGGTCGATCGAGCTGACTTCGGGCGCGACCCGCAGATTGACCATCCCGTCGGCGAGCACCGTCGGGGTGAAGGCAAGCGCCACACCGAACTGCTTGAATTCGATCTGCACCCGGCCCTGCATGTCGACGCCGGTCGGCACGGGGAATTCGCCGCCCGCCAGGAAGTTCGCCGTCTCGCCCGACAGCGCGACGAGGTTCGGGCTGGCAAGGGTGCGGACGATCCCGTCCCGCTCCAGCGCCTCGAACTGCACGTTCAGCGTCGAGCCGAACAGGTTGCTCAGGAAGCCTGCGAAGGTCTGCACCTGAACGCCCGAGCCGCCGCCGCCGACGCCGCCGTTCTGCCAGGTCGCCTGGGTGATCCCCAGCGCCTTGACGGCCCCGCGCGACATTTCCGAGACGCGGACCTCCAGCAGCACCTGCTGGGGCGAACCCACGGACATCATGTTGATGACCTTTTCGGGCGCAAAGGTTTCCGCCAGCGCCGCGATCCGCTCGGCAGCCAGCGGGCTGGAAGCCTGGCCCTGCAGGAGGATCGATTCGTTGGACAGCGACACGTTGATCGCCTCGCCGGGGAAGCTGTCGGAAATCTGCCGCTTCAGCCCGATCGTGTCCGGGCCGACGGCCACATCGACGACTGCGATCAGCCCGCCTGCGCGATCATAGAGCGCGAGGTTGGTCGAACCGGCCTTCTTGCCCAGCACGTAGACGCTGTTCGATGTGAGCGGCATCACGTCCGCGATGTCGGGGTTGCCGATCATCGCCTTCGCGAAGGCGCGGTCCAGCTTCAGGACCTGGCTCTTGTTCATCGGCACCGTCATCACCGCGCCGGCCTTCGAGTCCGACTGGGTGAAGCCCTGGGCGTCTGCCGGAGCTGCCGGCAGGACAAAGGCTGCCGCGGTTGCGAGAAGTGCGCCTGCCAGTGTCGCGATCCCCTTGGCGGAGTTGCGCACGGTGCCTTCGCCCATCGCCATCATCTGGCGCTGTTCCATGTTCGAGCCTTTCACCGCGGCACCTGATAGACCGACGTTTCGGTACCACGCACGATCCTCACATCCACGCCGCCGGGAATCCGGGGCGGACCTGCGGGGCGCGCTGCGGAGCCGGAGCCCGCATCGGCCGGCGCGGGCGCGCCACCGGTCGCCTTCGCCGGCGGCCGCATGCCGAAGCTGTCGAAGGCGTTGACGGTCTGGAGCGGGACGCGGCTTTCATCGCCGGTCGCCCTGAGTGCCAGATGGATCTCGCCGACGCTCTGGGCCAGCGCGATCTTCTGCGCTTCCGCGGGCGTCACTTCGATGGTTGCCGACTTCACGATCTCGGGATCGGCCTTGGACGTATCAGCGGTCTGGCCCACGGCCAGCACCCGCGCGCCCTGGACCACCATGCCGGCATAGGCGACATCGTCCTGGAACTTGCGGATCATGAAGACGTCCACCCGGTCGCCCGGCGCCAGAAAGCCGCCCGCGCCCGAGGTTTCCGAAACCGGCACGGCAACGGCCCGCATGTCGGGCCCGAGCAGGGAGGAGGAGGCGAGGCGGCCTGCGCCCCCGGTAAGTGCTGTGGCGAGGATGACCTCGCCTTCCTGGATATCGCGCAGCGCCGTCCGTTCGCCGTCTCCGACCACCGACTGCGGTTCCGCGAAGGCATCCTTGGGGAGTGCGCCGGGCCAAGGCTGGACCTTCAGGTCTGCCGGCGCGATCTTGTCGCCGAACTTCAGCGCCCTTCCGGCCACGATGACGTAGGTCTTGGGCGCTTCGGCGCGGGCGTTCTCGCCGTCGCCGCGGCTGATGACCATGCGGGCCGCCATGACGGCAAGCAGTCCCAGAAGGACCGCGCCCAGCAGCAATAGGATTGATGATCGACGCATGGTCCCCGACACCCTGCAGTTGACGCCCCCCTGTGTTTCTCCAGGGTTCAGGCGATCGCTTCATCCAACATGGTTAACGGCGTGGGGCGACTTGAAACAGGCGCCGACCCGCCTTTCCAATGGTCTGATGAAGTCGTTGAAATCTTCCTGTCTGTCACCCGGGCCCCCGGTTGAGCGGGGGCCCGGGCTTCAGATCGTCGACGTTTACGGAGCGGGAGCCATGGCAGTCGAAGCTGCGGTCACCCGGCCCGTGACGGCCGTACCAAGAGCGGTGAACGCACCGGCGACTGCGACGCCGACCAGCGCGAGAACCAGGGCGTATTCAGCGGCCGACGCACCGGCCTTGTCACCCAGGAGCTTCTTCAGAAGAGTCTTCATTTGCGACTTCCCTCTATTCACATCCGGACTTCGCCGGATTTCTGACAAACCGGCCAGCGTTATTGCCGGTCCGGTCTTGAGACCCTCCTGGTCATCCGGCTGCCCGATTCAGGATCGGCGCCTTTTGTCCCGGTCTGTGTCTCTGGGCACATTGTTAACTGCGTCCATTTCGGTGTGCAAGTGAAAAAAACGCCGGAAACCCTTTGTCACAATGGACTTTTTGCATTGGTTAACATTGTGGCCTTCGCGCCACACCGGCCAGAGACCCGGCAATTGGGGCCATTTCGGCTCCGAAAACGCTAGATGCAGTGGTCCTCCGGGCCCTGGTGGCACCGCATCTGGAACCGGAAAAAGTCTCGCTTCGTCGCACTTTCCGCTGCCCCGGCAGCTGTCCGTCACAACCGGCCTCGGCGTGCCAGTCTAGAAGAGCGCATGATCCGTTACCTGCCCGGCACCCAATTCGGCTTTCCCGGTCTCGTTGCAGGCGCTGCGGCAGCAGACACGCGGAACCGGCAGGCCCAAGAACATCGGCGGTTACTTGGGCGTCCATTTGGAACGCAAACGAGCCCCCGTGCGGGGGCACGGGGGCTCGAGAGGATCTGGCCGGCCGAGCGAGGCTCGCCCCGGCGATCTTGAGGGACCTGTCAGCCGACGAGGCGCGCGAAGCCGTCACCCAGGCGGCCCTGGCGCGGGCAGCGCATCAGGATCCGGATATCGTCATAGTCCCGGTCCGACCCGCCGAGCTCCGGCGGACGGTCTTCCCAGCCATAGTACATGAACTTGCCGGGCTCGCACGGCACGTTCGAGAAGGTGGGCGTCCGGTTGCGGCCCGTGCGAATCGGGCTGCCTGTCGTGCCGGGCGTGCACAGCGCCTGCGTGTCGCACCGGACGGTCTCCAGGATCCTCACGCTGGAGATCCCGTCGTAGAGTTCAGCGCCGCGGTCGAGCCGCGTGTCGGTATAGTGGTTGAACGTGGTGATGCTGTTGGGCGCCGGCCGGCGGCCGTTCTCCCACTCGTTCTTCGCACTGCGCAGGTTCCTGAGACGGAAGCTCAGGCTTTGTCCGTCCTGACACTCGGGCCAGACCAGCGGATCGGTCGGAACGGCGGTGATGACCCCGCCGCTGTCCGCGATGACGTCCCGGCCGGCGCGATAGTTGTTGGAAATCAGCGTCATCTGGCTCCGCCGCGATTCGGCGGAACCCGTGCCGGCGTGGTTGAAGCAATAGGCGTAGAGTTCGTTGAAGTCGTGCGCCTCGTTCGACAGGTTCGTGCTGACGGGCGGCTCGTACTGGATGTTCAGCTGGCGGGCGGCGATCGCGGTCGCCTGGATATCCGGAGCGCTCGTGAACATGTGCGCAAGGATCGTGTTCACCCGATTTCCGCGCGCGCCCGACCGAACGGCCGTCACCCGCACCGCGTTGGTATCGGGCGTCGATCCCGGTGTGAAGGTGCGGGTGTCCGGGTTCCAGATGCCGACCACGACATCCGCTGCCGTGACCACATTGCCATAGTCGGCAGGCACGTTGTTCGCGGCGTAGCTGCGCGCGATGTCCGGCACCTCGGTCGGTCGTTCGATGACCTGCAGGCCGGCGAGCGCTGCGGAGTCGGCTGCAGCCTGCAGCTTGCCCTGCGCGTAATACCAGCTGCCGAAGTCGATCGCGAGCGCTGCCGTGCCGACCATTGCCGGCGCGGCCATGGCGGCGATCATGGCGATGGCCCCCTTGCGGTTTCGGGCGAGTGCCGTCGTGGCTTTCAGAATCCGTTCCATGGCGAATCCCATCTCCTTGTCTTTGCGGGCCCCGATTTCCGACTGCGGGCACCCGATGATTGAACCCTCACGGGTTGGTGACGTAGGGAAGCTCCTGCTTCATCCGAAGCTCGGTCCGAAGCTGGTGGTTGTTTGCGAGGCTGAAGAACCGGACCGGAGTCGCAGCGCTCATCGGCATCGTGATGATGAAGGTGTAGACGTTGGTGTTCGGGCTGGCGGGTGCCGATTGCTGGATCGTCACCGTCGCCCCGGTCCGCGCCCACTCGGGCAGCCTGGTGCGAATCGCGGCCTCCGCATTGCCGACCAGCATGGTGTTGATTGCAACCTGGCGCCCGACGTCGCGGGCTGCCACCTGCATCGTGTTGTAGGTGAAGAAGGCGATGCCATATTCGAACGTGCCCATCAGCAGCCCCAGCATCACCGGGGTCACCAGGGCCATCTCCACAGCGGCAGCACCGCTGCGATTGCGGCGCAGGCGACCGAGAAGGCGGCCAGCCTTGCGAAAACCTGATGTGGCAGTCTGGGCCTCCGAAGACGCGACAGCGCCATTCGCAAGACCCGCGCAATATGCAGTGCTGCCTTGGGCAGCCTTGTTCGAAAGCGACATAGTCCTGGCCTTCATGCCATTTATCGTTGCCGTCATACTGCATGGCTTGCGGCAAAAGATCAATACGGAACAAGGTTAAGCAGGCTGTCCTTCGTTAACGACCGTAACGCCCCCTTCATACCGCATGCCGCATGGACCAGCCGTCTGCTACTCTCCCGTGGCGCGATTCGCAGCGTCCGCCGGCCGTCGCCGAAGCGCCAGGCCGAGGAATCCGAACCCGGCAACCAGCATCACCCAGGTGTCAGGCTGGGGAATGCCGGGAAAGACAGGAACGGGCGCCGGCTGGACATCGGGGCCGAAACCGCCACCGCCGCCGCCGCCAAAGCCGCCGCCCGGGCCGCCGCCACCGATCACCGGCTGGCCGAACACCGACTCGGTGGTCTGCAACGGGGCGAGGCTGTCGATCCCCGGCCCCAGCGGCGCGATCGTGGGGCACTCCTCGATCCGGGCTGCCTGCATGCTCCGCTGAACGGCCTTCTGGACCTTCGGCTTCTGCGGCGTGCCGCGCGCCTTGCTGATCGCAGGCTTCGCCTTCTGCACAGCCACAACCGAGCTTGCACCCATCCCCCCTGCGAGCAACAGCGCGCAGAATTCCTTCATGCCGACCATGTGAAAAGCTTCCGACCGTTTCGAGCAGACGCAGACAACAGGTGGTTGCGACGAAGTCCGCCTCAACATGTGCGACCGAATTGTTGTTGCTGATTTGTTATCTGCGCTCGAACGGCGCTTGCGACCGCCATCGGTATTGGCGGCTGACCTGCTGACTGCAAGCGAAGGGAAAGTTAATGCAACAGAGCTTTACATTTGTCCGCCGAAAGCCGGCATCTATACTTTCCAGCTGTTAGGAATCAGCGGCCGCCGAACAGCGCAGAGCCCACCCGCACATGGGTCGCCCCAAGGCGCGCAGCGACGTCATGGTCCTGGCTCATGCCCATGCTCAGCCTGTCGATTCCATGGCGCCGGGCGAGCTTTGCCAGAAGCGCGAAATAGGGCGCAGGATCCCGGTCGGCCGGCGGCACGGCCATCAGCCCCGTGATCGCCAGCCCCTTGGCTGCGGCCTCGTCCAGAAGCGCCGGCAGCGCCTCGATGGCAACGCCGCCCTTCTGCGGCTCGGCACCGATGTTCACCTGCGCAAACAGCTCCGGCTGCCGCCCGGCCTGCGCGCAGGCCCTGGCGAGCGCCGCCACCAGCGACGGCCGGTCAACCGAATGGATGGCCTGGAACAGCCGCACGGCGTCGGCGGCCTTGTTGGACTGCAGTTGCCCGACAAGATGCAGCTCGATGTCCGGGGTCTCGGCCAGCAGCGCCGGCCATTTGTCGGCGGCCTCCTGCACGCGATTCTCGCCGAAAAGCCGCTGGCCGGCCACAATCAGCGGGCGGATCGAGTCCGCACCGAACGTCTTCGACACGGCGATCAGTTTCGCCGGCCGGTGCCCGCCGGCGGCAGCTTCGGCGGCAAGCGTGCGGCGCACGAACGCCAGCCGCTCGGCGGGCGTTCCCGTCGGCTGGGGGGCTGCAGCTGCTGTGGCCATCTTCATGGCACCGCGGTAAGCCCGCGCCATGCGCCGGGCAAGCGTTCCCACTCTGTGGCTGTTCACCGACGAGCGCCTCGGCGGCCGGCACCCCGATGACCCCCTCTGGCAGGCACTCGCCCGCTTGCCCCGTGGCGCAGGGATCGTCTTCCGGCACTACAGCCTTGCGCCTGAGGCTCGGGCAGACCTGCTTGCGCGAATCGCGAGGCTGTCGCGCCGGCGCGGCTTGCGCCTCGTCGGCAGCCGCATCGTCGGCGCCCCCGATGGCGTGCATTACCCGGCGCATGCCCCGGCCCGCCGCCGGCCAGCGGGCGGCCTGAAGACGGCCTCGGCCCACAGTCGCACCGAAGCGCTCGCAGCGTTCCGGACCGGGGCAGACCTCGTGTTCCTGTCGCCCGTCTTCCCGACCCGCAGCCATCCGGGCGCTGCCACGCTCGGGCCGATCCGGTTCGCGCTTGCGGCCCGCGGCCTGCCGGGCCCGGTGATCGCGCTGGGGGGGATGACCGCTGCGCGTGCCCGCCGGCTGCAGCCCCTGGGGGCCGCGGGCCATGCCGGGATCGATTGCTGGCTTGCCGAACCCTAGCCCGGGATTTCCAGCGCGCGCTGCTGGTAGGTCAGGCGCCATTCCGCCAGGTCCACCAGCATGATCGCGGCAGCCGCATTGCCGATCGCAGCCGTCCGCGCGAGCGTTGGGCGCGTGTCGAGTTCGGTCACCAGCTCCTGCAGTGCATCGGCCGTCGCGGCAGACCGCGCCGAGCTGCCGGCGAAGTCGCCCTGCACGCGAAGGCCATAGGCGGCCGTCCCGAAGGCCGGCAACGTCGCGGTCGCCACCGTGAAGAAGATCGCGGTCTTCTTGGCCGTGTCCGCATCGAGGATCATGCTGGAAATCAGGAAGCCGACGCACAACAGAACGGTCGTCACGAAGCACACCGAGCCGAACTGGTGGAGCTTGTGGTTCACGTGGCTCATGCGGTGCGCGTTCCGGTGGTGGTAGGCGATCTCCGGGCCCACCTCCTCCTTGATCAGCAGGTCGGTCAACCGCGCGAGCTGGGCTTCGTCGATCCGCCCCTGCGGCATCGCCAGCTGGCGCCAGATGCAGCCCGCATACCAGTCGATCCAGCGCCGGTTTCCCGTCCGGCTGGTCGCGCTGACCGCAGGGGGCCGGGCCACCGCCATCAGGCGGAGGCTGCGCATCGGCCGCAGGCGTTCGGCCAGCTGGCGGTAATCCAGCCAGCGCTGCTGCCAGCTTTCGGCATGCCCGACCCGCGTGTTGGCAACGATCGCCGCGATCAGCAGCAGTTCGCCGATCACGAAGGCAACCTTCACCTTGCCCCCGATCAGATAGCCGAGCAGCGCCAGTGCGACTGCAAGCGCCGAAAAGGCGAAGTTCACGACATGCCCCGACCGGAAGGACTGGGCGAAGCGGTTCGCCAGATTGTCCACCCAGGCATATCCATGTTCCAGAAGGTTGAACCGGTCGGTCGGGATTCGCCCCTGCCAGTAGCTGTCAAACCGTGCCCAGTCGGATCGGGTGGCCGGCAGATACGGATCCTTGCGCCAGGCGCTGCGCTTCAGCTTCTGCACCCCCGTGGCGGCCAGCAGCATCGGATACTCGATCCGGCGCAGCAGCAGTTCCTCGCGCTCCACCAGGAAGGCATCCAGCGCTGCCTTTTCGCCGGGTTCGTCCGGCGGCAACAGGATCGCGGACAGCGCCTCGCCCAGATGGTCTTCGTCGAACGGCTCGGCGGGCGGCTCCAGGTTGCTGTGCCAGCTGCCGCCTGCCGGCCCTTCCCCCTGCCACAGCAGGTGGATGGGCTCTGCCGGATCGAGCGGGATGTGGATGACGGGCTTGCCCATGGACAGCGCGCTTGCGACCACGTCGCCGGTGCCGCCGCGCCCGCCGCTGCCTTTTCCGTCCCAGATCGCGACCAGGATGTCGGCAGACCCCAGGATGGCGCCGCCCACCAGCGAGTAGGCGGCATCGGGTGCCGCCCTCGTGCCGGGCAGTTCCAGCATCCGGTCGGCCCGGCTCAGCAGTGCCTCGAAGGCTGTCCGGGACTCGGCTGTTGCAAAATCCGCCGCATAATCCGTGCGTTCGAAGGGCAGGGGGCAATCCAGCCGATATCCCAGTCCGACCGCCACCGTGGCGCACAGGCGATCCGCCCCTTCGGCAAGCGCCGAGATCATGCGCAGCTCGGGCTTGTCCCCGTTGAACCAGGCCGCGCCCTTCAGATGGATCTCGCCGACCACCTGCTGGACCAGCGACAGCACCTGCGAAATCCGCGCGCCCACGGCCGGCTCGAGGGCTTCGGTCAGGCGGTCGGCCCGATGGCCGGTCACGCCGATGTTCAGCACGCAGCGGGGCCGGGGCGGGTGCACCATGACATGGGGAACGACGGCCGGATGAGGAGCAGCCGCGCCGGGGTGGGCCGTCGCGTCCGCCGGCTGCCGCATGTCCTGCGCCCCGTCCCTCGCCATAGTCCCCATGCCCTGCGCCATGGCGGCAATGCCCCCCTGTTGCAAGCCCCGCCACCGCGCACCCGATACGCCTCACCCCTTGCGCCCGGGCCGACGGCGCTCTACTCTTCGCCCCAACATCGGCCATCCCGCAAGGGGTGGCCGTTTTACGTGGCATCGATTTCCGTTTCGCCCGTTTTCAGATCGGGGCGGCAAACCCGCCCCTCACGTTCACGCCTTCCCCGCGCCGGTCCGCCGGCGCAGCATGGCAAGCCCGAGGAACCGTCCATGGCCAACAGCCCCAAGCCGATCAAGCAGGCCCAGCCGCTGATGCCGCACGCAACTGCGACCTGGCTGGTCGAGAACACCGCGCTCACCTTCGCGCAGGTCGCTGCCTTCTGCCAGATCCACGTGCTCGAGGTGCAGGCGATCGCCGACGAGACGGCTGCCACCAAGCTGACCCCGCGCGATCCGGTCCGGGCCGGCGAACTCAGCCTCGAGGAGATCGACAAGGGTCAGGCGGATCCGTCCTACCGGCTGAAGATCAGCCCCGGGCCGGCCCAGATCCGCCGCACCTCCGGTCCGCGCTACACCCCGCTCGCCAAGCGGCAGGACAAGCCCGACGGCATCGCCTGGATCATCCGCAACCATCCGGAAATCACCGACGCGCAGATCTCCAAGCTGATCGGCACCACCAAGACCACGATTGCAGCCATCCGCACGCGCGAGCATTGGAACATCGCCAACATCACGCCGAAGGACCCGGTGACGCTCGGCCTCTGCTCGCAGCGCGAACTCGATGCGCTGGTTGCGGCAGCGGCCAAGAAGGCCGGCGTGCTGCCGGTCGAGGACGGCCGCCTCGGCGCCGACCGCGACGCGATTCTGGCCGAGCTTCGGGCAGAGCGCGACGCGGCCACCGCAGATCCCGAAGCCAGCGAGACGCCGCGCGAGCACACGGCGGATACCCTGTTCAAGTCGCAGGACTGATCCGGGTTTGACGATCCCGGCCGCCCCGAACGACAGCATCGCGCGCGCCGGGCTCGTCTATCCCCACGGCACCCATGTGCCTGGCGACGGCCGGCTGCTGCAGGTGGCCGAGGGCGTCTTCTGGCTGCGGATGCCCATCCCCTTCAGCCTCGATCACATCAACCTCTGGGTGCTCGACGCCGGCGATCACTGGGCGGTGGTGGACACGGGCTTCCCGTCCGCCGAGGCAAAGGCCCACTGGCGGGCCCTGTTCGATGCGGAGTCCGGCGGCCCGCTTGCCGGCAAGCCGGTCGGGCGCGTCATCGTCACCCATTATCATCCCGACCATATCGGCCTTGCCGGCTGGCTCTGCACGCGATGGCAGCTGCCGCTGGAGATCAGCCGGGGCGAGTTCATGCTGGCCCGCGTCCTCACCCTCGACACCGCCGCCTCGACGCCCGAGGATGTGATCGGCTTCTATGCCGCACAGGGCTGGCCTGATGACGCGGTCGAGGCCCTGAGGGCAAGCGCATGGGGTCGCTTCGGGCGCATCGTGCACCGGCTCCCCACGGGCTACCATCGGCTTCGTGCGGGCGACAGGCTGACGATCGGGCGGCGGCAGTGGGACATCGTCGTTGGCGCCGGCCACAGCCCGGAACATGTCTGCCTGCACGATGCAGCAGACGGGCTGCTGATTTCGGGCGACCAGGTCCTTCCGCGCATCACCTCGAACGTTTCCGTCTATCCGACCGAACCCGAGGCGGACCCTCTGGGCGACTGGCTGGACAGCATCGCGCGGCTGAAATCCCTGCCGGCGGAAACCCTGGTCCTGCCGGCGCACAACGAGCCCTTCTTCGGCCTGCACGCCCGGCTCGACCAGCTGGCGGCCGACCACCATCGCAAGCTCGAAGCCCTGCTGGAGGCCTGCGGCGAGCCGCTGTCCGCCTTCGACAGCTTCGCCATCCTGTTCCGCCGCGCAATCGGCAGGGACGAACTGCAGATGGCGACCGGAGAAGCCCTTGCCCACCTGCGCTGGCTGCATCGCAGGGGGCAGGTGGAGCCGATCAGCTGCGACGGCGTGACGCGGTATCGCCGCCTCGGCTGAGGGCAGCGGCCCGTTCCCGGCCGGCCTGTCCGATCCGAACCCCTTGCATTCTGCGGCCATTGAACCCAGATTGTCCGATGCGGGCAGCTTTTATCCCCCTTTAGCCGCCCGCACGAATGCCGCTGCTCCTCCTGGGGCTCGGCATTCCCTCCCTGAACCCTGGCCGCTGCGCCCAAAGGCGCAGCGGCTTTTTTTTGGCCGAAGGCGGCCAGGAACAGCGCGCAGCGCTGTTCCGGACTCGCCGCAGGCCCGGCCGGCGGAGTCGGCGATCTCCATCGCCGACCCGTCCGACGAGTCGCGGCTTTGCCGCGAAAACTTCTTACCTGCTTCTTTCCCTCCAGCCGGACTCGGCAGCTTCGCTGCCGGCCGGCGCTCCCGCCTACTTCGTCACGAAACAGGGCCGCCCTGCCGCCGACAGCTTCGCGCACAGCTCCGCCGCCTCGGGCCGATCGTCGAATGGCCCCACCTGCAGCCGGACCAGCCCGCCGCGCGGATTGTAGACCGGCGTCTGCCCTTTCAGCAGCTTGGCCGATTGCGACACCAGCGTCGCCCAGGCCGTCCGCGCCGCGCGTTCATTGGCGTAGGCGCCCAGCTGCACCTTCCAGCCATCCGCCGCCGGCGCATCGGCCTTTTCGACCGCCTTTGCGTCGGCGCTGGCTTCGCCTTTCGGTTTCGCCTCAGCCTTCGGTTTCGCGTCTCCCTTCGGCTTCGGCTCTGCCTTGGCGGGGGTCTTGTCGGCCGGCCGTGCGTCCGCCACCTCCTCGCCCCGGGCCGGCCCCTCCTCGGCGGCATCCTCGCCCGCGTCCGCGATCGCCAGCGGCGCCTCGCTGGCCGCCTTCGGCGCCGCCATCTCCGCCAGCACAACGGCCACGGGCCGCCCGGCCGCAAGCGCTTCTGCCGCCGCTTCGCCCTGCGCCCGGTCTTCGGCCGTCATGCGCGTCGCCATCCGGGCGGCCTGGCCGGATGCCAGAGAAAGCCCGCCCTCGCGGGCGCGCACCACATAGGCATAGCCCAGCGCCGGGTTGCGCGGCGCCTCGTCGCCTTCGAAGGTTGCCACCCCCAGCACATAGGCGGCGCGCAGGTCTCCGCGGTCGGCGGCGGTCCTCAGCTGGGTCAGCGCCTCGGTCTTGCGGCCTTGCTGCCACAGGGTGATGCCCAGGTTGGCTGTCGCCGCCACATGGCCCTTGTCGGCAGCCCGCCGGTAATAATCGATCGCGGCCTTGGGATCGAGCGGCACCCCCCGCCCCAGCCGGTAGGCCTGGCCCATGTTGAACAGCGCGTCCCGGTCGCCCCTGGCGGCCGGCGTCACCCACTCGGCAACAGCGCCCTCCCAGTCGCCCGCGCGCCACTTGGTAACGCCATCGTCCACGCTTGCCGACAGAGGGTGCGCTGCCAGCAACAGTGCCGCAGCTGCGATCCAGCCCCTCATGCCAGCCGCTCGCCGCCCTTCAGCAGCAGCCGCACCTGGCCCTGCACGGGAAGCCCGTCGAACGGCGTGTTGCCGGCACGCCCGGGCAGCCGGTCGGACATGATGCGCCAGGGCGCGCCCGGATCGAACAGCAACAGGTCGGCAGGGTCGCCGATTGCCAGCCGTCCCCCCGGCAGGCCGAACCGCGCAGCCGGGTTGGCCGACAGCAGCGCCAGCAGCCGCGGCAGGGTCAGTGTGCCGTCGTGCACAAGGGCCAGTCCCAGCGCGAGCAGCGTTGCGCTGCCGGCGGCGCCCGGTGCCGCATCGGCGAAGGGCAGGCGCTTTTCCTCCTGCGTGCGCGGGTCGTGGCGGCTGGCAAGCACCGAAATCGTGCCGTCGGCCAGCCCCTCCCGCACGGCGGCCCGGTCATCCTCGCTGCGAAGCGGCGGCGACAGCCGCGCAAAGCTTCGATAGCCGGCAAGCGCCGTGTCCGACAGCAGCGCATAGGCGGGCGCCGTGCCGGCCGTCACATCCTGTCCCCGGGCGCGTGCGCTGCGCACCAGGTCCACCCCTTCCCGCGTGCTCACGCAGGCGAAATGCAGCGCAGCGCCGGCCTCCTCGGCAAGCCTCAGGTCCCGTGCGATCTGCACGGCTTCCGCAGCCGCAGGCGCTGCTGCCAGCCCCAGCCGGGTCGCCGCCTCGCTTTCGGTCGCAACCGCGCCTGCCGTCAGGAACGGGCATTCCGCATGGGCGATCACCACAAGCTTCAGCCCGGCGGCATAGCGCAGCAGCCGCAGCATCACCTGCGCGTCCGCGATCGCCGCGCGGCCGGTGGCGACGGCCACCGCGCCGGCGTCCTTCATCAGCGACAGTTCGCCGAGTTCCCGGCCATTCAGCCCCCGCGTCGCCGCTGCCAGCGGGCGCACCCACAGCCGCGGCTTGCCGAGCCGTTCGGCGCGCTCCACCAGTGCCGGGTCGTCGAGCACCGGGGACTGGTCGGGCATCAGCAGCACGCTGGTGATGCCGCCGGCAACCGCTGCCTCCACGTCGGTCCGGAACACCCCTGCGTCGATCAGGCCGGGCGCCAGCACCTGTCCCCGGGCCTCCACCACCTCAGCGCCCGCAGGCACTGTTAGCCCCGGGCCGATGGCGGCGATCTCGCGGTCTTTCACCAGCAGGTCGCCGACGCTGTCGGTGCCTGCCGTCGGGTCGACCAGCCGCGCCCCCCGGATCAGCAGCGCGCTCATGCCCATTGGCCCCGGCCCCATTCGCCGCGGCGCGTGCGGGTCAGCACGTCGAGGCACGCCATCCTGACCGCCACGCCCATCTCCACCTGCTCGGTGATGGCGGAGCGCTGGATGTCGTCGGCAACCACGGATTCGATCTCCACGCCGCGGTTCATCGGGCCCGGGTGCATCACCAGCACATCCGCGCCTGCCGCCGCCAGCCGCTCGCGCGTGAGCCCGAAGGTGCGGAAATATTCGCGGGTGGAGGGCACATAGGCCCCGTCCATCCGCTCGAGCTGCAGGCGCAGCATCATCACCACGTCGGCGCCCTTCAGGCCGGCTTCCATGTCGGTGAAGGGCACGACCCCCAGCCGCTCGATGCCGACCGGCATCAGGGTCGGGGGGGCAACGGCGCGCACCTCGGCCCCAAGCGCCGTCAGCAGGTGGAAGTTCGAGCGCGCAACCCGGCTGTGCAGGATGTCGCCGCAGATGGCGACCGTCAGGCCGGCGATGCGCCCCTTGCGGCGGCGGATGGTCAGCGCATCCAGCAGCGCCTGCGTCGGGTGCTCGTGCCGCCCGTCGCCGGCGTTCAGCACGGGGCAGTCCACCTTCTCGGCGATCAGCGCCACGGCGCCCGAGCTCTCGTGCCGGATCACGATCACGTCGGGCTGCATGGCGTTCAGCGTCAGCGCCGTGTCCAGCAGCGTCTCGCCCTTCTTCAGGCTCGAGACGCCGGCGGCAAGGTTCACCACATCCGCGCCCAGCCGCTTGCCCGCAATCTCGAAGCTCAGCAACGTTCGCGTCGAATTCTCGAAGAAGGCGTTGATCTGGGTCAGGCCCTGCAGCCGATCGTCATGCTTGCGTGCGCGACGGCTGGTTTCCACCCACTGCTCGGCCTCGTCCAGCAGGAAGCCGATCTCCCACGGTTGCAGACCCTCGATGGCAAGGAGGTGCGGGTGCGGAAAGGGGTGGGTGCCGGCCGGGATTTTCACAAGGGGCAGGCCTTAAGCCCCATCGCGCGACCCGGCAAGCCGCGCCGTCTGCGGCAGCGCTGCAAGCCGCGCGAGCGCGCCTTCCAGGATGTGTGCCGCCGCAAGGGCATCGACCCGTTCGGCCCGCTTGGCCCGGCTGACGTCGGCCGCGATCAGCGCGCGCTCGACAGCCGCCGTGCTCCACCGCTCGTCCCACAGCAGGATCGGCAGCCCCAGCGCCCTGGCAAGGTTGCGCGCCTGCGCCCTGACCGATTGCGTCCGCTCGCTGTCGCGCCCGTCCATGCTCAAGGGCAGCCCGATCACCAGCCCGCGGATCTCCTCCTTCGCGGCAAGCGCCTTCAGCGCGTCTACGTCGGCAGACGGCTTCGTCCGTTTGAGCGTCTCGCGCGCGGTTGCAAAGCGCCAGTCCGCGCTCGCGGTCGCAAGCCCGATCGTCTTCGTGCCGATATCCAGCGCCAGCAGCCGCCCAAGGCCCGGAAGCGCCGCGGCAAAGGCCGCCGCATCCGTCGTCAGCAGGCTCAAGCCCCGTCCTCGGCGGCCTCTGCCCCGGCCTTCGCGGCCGGGAACCGTGCTGCGCCATAGGCCGACAGGCGCGCCTCGGCATCGGCCCGCGCATTCGCCCAGAACAGCCCATAGTCATAGACGTGGAAATTCCCGCCCGGCAGCACATAGGGGCCGATCTTCTTCGGCGTGGGGCTGATCAGCAGCAACCCCCGCGCGTCGCATTTCGCGCCGACCGCCTTGGGCACAAGCAGCTCATCCGATTGCAGCATCCCGGCATTGCGCTCCGGGCCGGCGGCGTCCGCGCTCCCGGTCAGCGGGTTCACGCAGAGCATTGCGCGTGTGCCGATGGGGGTGCCCGATACGTCCTTCACCACCGCAAAGCCCTTCAGCGCCTCGGCAAGGTCGCCATCGGCCGCAAAGCTCTGCCAGCTCAGCACGCAGCCCGCCTGCTCCGCCCGCGTGCAGGCCGGCAACCCCATGCGCGACAGGTCGGCTGCCGTTACCGGCCAGCCCACCGCCCACACGCCGACCAGCCGGTCGCCCAGCTGGGCCCGGCGTGCCGCCAGCAGGTGCAGGACATGCCGGGCCCCCTGGCTGTGCCCGCCGATCAGGATCGGACGATCCGCAGGCTGCGCCGCCAGGAAGGCGTCGAACGCCCGCTCGACGTCCGACAGCGCGAGTGCCAGCGCCTTGTCCGCATCCGGCCCCGGCTTCAGGAAGCTGCCGAAGGTCGCCTGCCGATAGCGCGGCACCCACACCTCGGCCACGCCGTTGAACACGCTGGCCTGCATCCTGGTGAAGCGCACCAGCCGCTCGTTGGTTTCGGCATCGTCTAGCGGCGCATTCCAGGCGCTCCGGCTGAGCCAGGCGGTCGGGCTCACGAAGAACAGCGCGGCCGCAGGCTTCGGCGCCGCGCTGAACCCCTGGGGCGCCCACAGCGCAGGGTTGTCGGCGAGCCCGGGCCGCGCGACCCAGCTGGCAGGCGCTGCATAGTCGGGGGCCGCTGCGGTCGGCGCGGCATAAGGCGTATCCGGCACGAAGGCGGTGCGGATCATGTCGCCCGCGAACAGCCGCCACAGGATCGCCGCGACGATCACCAGGCCCGTCAGGATTGCAACCGCCCACAGGAACTTCCGTGCCACGCCTCAGGCCTCCCGCTCGGCGGCCTGCCAGCGCGCCCGGATCGTTTCCGATGTCTCGCCCGCGCCGTCGGGCTGCCAGCCCGGCGGCCCGAACAGCCGTCCCGCCAGCTCACCCGCCGACCGTGCGGCCGCCGCATCGCGCGCAATCGCGACCCATTCATGGATCGCTGCCCAGAAGGGGTTCAGCGTCGGGAGCCCCTTGACGATCCCATAGCGGGGCCGGTCGTCGTCGCGCTCCGGCTCGAAGGTGCCGAACATCCGGTCCCAGATGATGAACACCCCGGCATGGTTGCGGTCGAGATAGCGCGGGTTCACTGCATGATGCACCCGGTGGTGCGACGGCGTGTTCATCACGGCCTCGAACCAGCCCGGCATCCGCCCCACCTGCTCGGTGTGGATCCAGAACTGGTAGACCAGGTTCAGCCCGGCGCAGAAGAACACCATCGCCGGCGGAAAGCCGATCAGGAACAGCGGCATGCGGAACAGGAAGCCCAGGCTGAAAAAGCCTGTCCAGGTCTGCCTGAGCGCCGTCGACAGATTATAGTGCTGGCTCGAGTGGTGGATCACATGGCTTGCCCAGAACCAGCGGACCCGGTGCGCGCTGCGGTGGAACACATAATAGGCAAGGTCATCGAGCACGAAGCAGATCGCGAACGCCCACCAGGTGAAGGGCACGTCGAACAGCCGATGGCCGTACACCCACAGCGCCATAGCCAGCACCGCGCCCGCGGTCAGCGCACCGGCAACCGTGCTGCCCAGCCCCAGGGTCAGCGAGGCGCCCGCATCGCGCCAGTCATAGCGGCCCCGCCCGGTGCGCTTGGCCAGCACCATCTCCAGCACGATCAGCGCAACGAAGGCCGGCACTGCCAGCTGGACGGGATCGGGAAGCTTCATTTCGGGGGTCATGCCCGCGCGCCCGCAGTTTCCGGCAGCCAGTCGGGGCAGCGCGCCAGCAGCAGCCGCGCCTCGGGCAGCATCGGCTCCTTCAGCCGTGCGGTCAGCCGGCCGCCGGCGCAGCTGAGGCTCGACGGCAGCGCCCGCCGCACGATCCAGCCGTCGCCCAGCGGCAGAAGCAGCGCGACACTTCCGTCGGTTCCCTTCAGCACCGCACCATGGCCATCGGTCGCCAGCGCAACCTCGACCGCGCGAAACCCCGCAAGCCGCCCCTCGGCCTCCGCCCGCGCCGCTTCCGCGTCCAGCGCCGGCCGCGCCCGGAAGCCCAGCGCCCAGGCAAGGCCCGTCAGGGCCAGGATTGCGGCCAGCGAGGCAAGGAACACCAGCATTGCCCCCACCTAGAACAAGCCGGCCCCGCACGGAAGGGCAGGGGCGCGGACCCCAAACCCCCACCTATCTGACAGGTTGTCCACCCGGGGCGTCTGATACTCTGTCATCAGCACGCGGGCCGGGAGAGTCCGCAAGGCACCATGAAGCGAAATGTCTTGCGTCAAGGCCCGCGAAACGAGGCCTTCGGAGACGCCCTTGGGAGAGACACAAACGGCATGAGCAGCCACGCCATGGCGGATCGGCCCGCGGCCCTGTTCGACGAGATGGACACGCTCGGCGACGTGACCCGTGTGCATGCCCGGGTGCGCCCGCAGGCGACTGCCTTCGCGTTCGAGGGCCGCGAGACCAGCTATGCCCAGCTTGACGCCCACGCCAGCCAGGTTGCCCGCGCGCTCCGCGCCGCCGGGGTCGGCCATGGCGAGCGCATCGCCTTCGTCGGCAAGAACTGCGATCATTATTTCGAGCTGCTGATGGGCGCCGCCAAGGCGGGTGCCGTGATGGTCCCGATCGGCTGGCGGCTGGCGCCCGCCGAAATGGCCTTCATCGCCCACAATGCCGAGGCGAAGCTGCTGTTCGTCGGCCCCGATGTCGCCGAAACGGTCGCCGTCACGCCGGAACTCGCCAGCCTGCCGACCATAGCGCTCGAGCCGCATGGCGCCTGGCCAACCTACGAAGCCTGGCGCGACGCCCAGCCAGCCGAGGATCCCCGCTATCCGGTCGATCCCTTCGACACCGTCGTCCAGCTCTACACCTCGGGCACCACCGGCAAGCCCAAGGGCGCCATGCTGACGCATCACAATCTGCTCGCCGGCCGAAAGCTCGCGGCGCAGCAGCCGATGCCCTGGAACGAATGGGGCCCGGATGACGTCAGCCTGGTCGCCATGCCGATCGCCCATATCGGCGGCACCGGCTGGGGCCTCGTCGGGATGATCAACGGCGCCAAGGGGGTGATCGCCCGCGAGTTCGACCCCTTCAAGGTCCTCGACTTCATCGAGAAGGACCGCATATCGAAAATGTTCATGGTGCCGGCCGCGCTGCAGATCGTGGTGCGCCAGCCGCGCGCGCGCCAGGTCGATTACAGCCGGCTGAAATACATCCTCTATGGCGCCTCGCCGATCCCGCTCGACCTGCTGCGCGAGTGCATCGAGGTGTTCGGCTGTGGCTTCTGCCAGCAGTATGGCATGACGGAAACCACCGGCACCATCGTCTACCTGCCGCCCGAGGATCATGATCCGGCCGGCAACCAGCGCATGCGCTCGGCCGGCCTGCCGCTGCCGGGCGTCGAGATCCGCATTCTCGACGAGGAGGGCAATGCCCTGCCGCCCAACACGGTTGGCGAGGTCGCGACCCGCTCCCACTCCAACATGCGCGGCTACTGGAAGCTCGACGAGGCGACCGCCGCCACGCTCGACGGCGAGGGCTGGCTGCGCACCGGCGACGCCGGCTACCTCGACGAGGACGGCTATCTCTACATCCATGACCGGGTGAAGGACATGATCATCTCGGGCGGGGAGAACGTCTATCCCGCCGAGGTGGAAAGCGCGGTCTACGGCCACCCGGCCGTCGCCGAGGTCGCGGTGATCGGGGTGCCCGACGAGAAGTGGGGCGAGGCCGTGAAGGCGGTCGTCGTCCCCAAGCCGGGCGCCACCATCGACCCGCAAGACATCATCGCCTTTGCCCGAACCCGCATCGCCGCCTTCAAGGTTCCGAAATCCGTCGACATCATCGAGGCGCTGCCGCGCAACGCCTCGGGCAAGATCCTGCGGCGCGAGCTGCGCGAACCCTATTGGGCGGGCAAGACCCGTCGCGTGAACTGAGGAGAAGCCCCATGGACACCTCCATCGTCTCCATCGCCAACCGCGACGACATCCGCCGCGCAGCAGAGGCCTTTCATGAAGCGGTCGACGCGCTCGGCGATTACCGCGTCGTGATGACCGACAACATCGCCTCGCTCCGCCCGATGCTCGATGCCGAGGGCAATATCCTTGCCGAGTGCGTGTTCGGCTTCACCGAGCCCGGCCAGCAGTGGTGGACCAACCGCAGCCTTGCCCTGCAATCGCCGCTTGCCCGCGCCTGCCGCTATGAAGGCCAGCCCTTCTGGGCGAATTCGCAAGGCTTCCACACCCTTCACCCCAACAGCTATCTCGACGAGATCGAGCTCGACAATTTCGAGAAGCGGGCGCTGACCAGCTCTGCCATCGTGGTGCCCGTGCACCAGCCCTTCGGCCAGATCGGCATGGCGGCCTTCTGCGCGCCACACCCGACCGTCACCGACATGTCGGCGCAATTCGAAGCACATGCCGAGCGGCTGATGCTGCTCTCCCACCGCTTCATCAGCAGCTATGCCGAGGCGACCCGCCGCCGCCGCTGGCTGCCGACCGACTGCCAGCTGACGAAGCGCGAGATCGAGTGCCTGCGCTGGGCCGCCGTCGGCAAGACCGACCGGGAGATCAGCATGATCCTGTCGCGGTCCCACGCCACCGTCCGCTTCCACATCCAGAATGCCGGCATCAAGCTGAATGCGGTCAACCGCAGCCAGACCGTCTTCAAGGCAGCCCAGCTCGGCTTCATCGGCCTCGCCAACTGATGCGGAACGCCGGCGGCGCCGGGCAGGTGCCGCCGTTTGGGCGAAGGCCCATGAATTCGGCGCATATCCAACGCGCCTCGCCGCATCTCAGGTTACCGCGCTGCAACAATCCGCCTTGGCAGGCCCCTGAGCGCGTGCCATAGCGCGCGGCGCAATGTGGCCATGTAACATTTCAACCGAGACCAGCCGGCTTCCGGCCGGGAGCCCTGCCTGATGGCGGCTGGCAAGGACATCCGCCTGCGCGACGTCCTGTCCTGGGCTTCGACCATCATCGGCCCGGACCGGAACTTCATCACCATGGCGCTGGTCTACGGCATCGGCATCAGCCTGCTGTCGCTCGCCACGCCCATCTCGGTTCAGATGCTGGTGAACACGGTTGCCGCGACCGGCCTGCCCGTGCCGCTCTTCACGCTGACCGCAATGCTCTTCGTGCTGCTGCTGCTCTGGGCCATCCTCAGCGCCCTGCGGGTCTGGCTGATGGAGGTCTTCCGCCGCCGCTTCGCCGCCCGCCTGGTCGCCGACATCGCGGTCCGCGTTGTCCACGCCGAAAATCCCTTCTTCTCGGATTCCCGTCGCCTGGATCTCCTCAACCGCTATTTCGAGATGATGAACGTCCACAAGGCGGTCCCAAGCCTCGCGGTCGGGGGCTTCACTGTGGTCCTGCAGGCGGCTGTCGGGATTGTCGTCACGGCCTTCTACCACCCCTTCTTCCTGGCCTTCAACCTGCTCTTCATCTTCTGCCTGTGGCTGATCTGGCGCATCTGGACCCGCAGCGCACTGCAGACCGCCTTTGCGCTCAGCCACAAGAAATATGCGCTCGGCTACTGGCTCGAAACCGTCGGTGGCTCCGACGGCTTCTACAAGTCGGGACAGCATTTCGAATATGCGCTCCAGCGCACCGACGCGCTGACCGCAACCTACATAGAGGCCCACCGCAAGCATTTCCGCCGCACCTTCCCGCAGTCGGTGTCGCTCTTCCTGCTTTACGCCGTTGCAAGCGCCGCGGTGCTCGCGCTGGGCGGCTGGCTCGTCATCCAGGAACAGCTGTCGATCGGCCAGCTGGTCGCGGCCGAACTGATCCTCTCGGGCGTCTTCCTGGGCGCCGCACAGCTGGGGGTCTATTTCGAATCCTTCTATGATTTCGCCGTCGCCATGGAAGAGCTGGACCTCATCTACAGCCTGCCGCAGGAGCCGCGTGGCGATGAGGCGCCAATGGCCGACCGCCCGCGCAACGCCGATCTCCGGCTCGAGAATGTGCGCTTCGACCATGATTTCGGCGAGGTCCGCCTCGACCTTGCCATTCCCGAAGGTGCCAACCTCGTCGCCAACGGCGATCCCGGCATGGAGCGCCTGTTCGCCGACTTCCTGAAACGCCACGAACGGCCCGACAGCGGCCTCGCCCTGTTCGGCGGCGTCGACATCGCCGCGGTCGACATCCTGAAGCTGCGCAGCGACATCATCGTCCTCGACCGCCCGAACATCGTCGAGACCAGCATCGCCCAATATCTCGATCTCGCCAACAGCACGGGCGATCCAACCGCTCCCGCCGAGGCGCTCAAGCTCGTCGGCCTCTACGACCGCGTCGCCATGCTGCCCGACGGCATGCAGACCCAGCTTTCCGTCACCGGCTGGCCGCTCTCCCTTCCCAAGGCGATGCAGCTGAAGCTCGCCGGTGCGATCCTGTCGCAGCCCCGGATCCTCGTGCTGTCGCCGCTCTACGACATGGTCTCGCGCCATCGGCTGGAGGATGTGTTCGCCCACCTGCGCAACGGCCGTACCACCGTGCTCTACTTCACCAACCGCCCGGAGGATGTCACCCTCGACGGCTTCCTGTGGCTGGGCCGGCAGCAGCAGCGGATCCTCGAAAGCCGGGCCGAATTCGATGCGCTGAGGGCGAGCGTCGGGAAGGGCCCCGCCAATGCGGGCTGAAGACCGGGTCTATTTCAAGACGCTGGAGTCCATCCGCACGCCGCGCGTGCTGCGGACGATGGCGATCATGCTCGGCATCGGCGTGGCGATCAGTGTCGCGTTCCTGCTGTTCGTGCCCTGGGTGCAGACCATCCACGGGGTGGGCCGCGTGTCTGCCCTGGAACCGCGCGACCGGGTGCAGAATGTCACCGCCCTCGTTCCCGGCCGGATTGCCCAATGGTATGTCGCCGAAGGCGTGAAGGTGCGCAAAGGCGATCCGGTCGTCCGCATCGTCGACAACGACCCCCAGTTCGTCCAGCGGCTCGAGGCCGAGCGCGACCAGCTCGACGCCGAAGCCCGCTCCATCGAGGTGCAGATCGAGGTCGCCCAGCGCGATGTCCGGCGGCTTCGAACGCTGGTCGCCGAAGGGCTCAGCGCCACCCGAGATCTCGAACTCGCGCTGCTGAAGGTCGAGGACCTGCGCGCCAAGCTGGCCGCCGTCCGCGCCAAGCAGGCGGGGGCGAAGATCCAGGTGGATCGCCAGCAGGCGCAGCTCGTCCGCGCCCCGCGCGACGGGGTCGTCCAGCAGCTGCTTGTGGGCGACATCGGCACCTTCGTGAAGGAGGGCGAGGTGCTGATGACCTTCGCGCCGTCCGACACGCGCGAAGTGGTCGAGCTGTTCGTCGACGGCCGCGACGTCATCTTCATCGATGCCGGCCGCCGCGTCCGGCTGGAATTCGAAGGCTGGCCTGCCGTCCAGGTCTCCGGCTGGCCGTCGATTGCGCGCGGCTTCTTCGACGGCGTGGTCTATTCTGTCGACGCAGCGCCCGCCCCCAGCGGCCTCTATCGCGTGCTTGTCCTGCCGGCTGCCGACCGGGATGATTGGCCACCGGCGCCCACCATCCGGCTCGGCGCCAAGACGCGCGGTTGGGTGATGATGGAAACCGTCACCATCGGCTATGAAATCTGGCGTCAGCTCAACGACTTCCCGCTGGAGTTCAAGCGGCCGATCGATCGCGAGCAGCGCGACCCGGGGGCAGCGCCGGCCGAGAAGAGCGGCTGACATGCCCCGTCTCCGGCTCAGCCTGCTGCTGGCGCTGCTTCTGGCTGCCCCGGCAAGCGCCGACCCGCTCGACCTCGCCGAGATCCTCGAGACGACGCGGCGCAATGCGCCCGTCCTCCTGGAGGCGGAGGCGCGGCGTCGCGCGGCTGACGCCCGCCGTCTGGAGGCCGACGGTGCCTTCGACACCTCGATCGATGCGCTGGCCGAAACCCGCCTGTCGGGCACCTACGACGGCCGCTATTTCGACAGCGAGGTCAAGCAGCCCTTCACCAACCGGGGGGGCTATGCCTATGGCGGATACCGCCTGTCCGACGGCACATTCCCCATCTACGAGGACGAGCGCTTCACCAACCAGCTGGGCGAAGTCCGCCTGGGGGCCATCTTCGCCCTCTGGCGCGACCGCGCCATCGACGAGCGGCGGCTGGCCCGCAGCCTCGCCGATGCCGGCGTCGACCTCGCCGACACCGAAGCGCTGATCGCCGCCGTCGGGCTGCAGCGCCGCGCCCTCGAGGCGCACGCGCTCTGGGTTGCCTCGGGCCTCCGGCTGGCGGCCTTCAAGGACCTGCTGGCCGTCGCCAGCGAACGCCAGGCCGGAATCGAGCGCCAGGTGCGCGAAGGGGCCGTCCCTGCCATCCTCGCAACCGAGAACCGCCAGGCCATCCTTCGGCGCCAGTCGCTCGTGGCAGACGCCGAACGGGCATTGGGGGTCGCCGCGGCCCGGCTGTCGGTCTTCTATCGCAGCCCCGCGGGCGAGCCGCAGATGCCGTCGCCCACCCGCCTTCCGAACCGGATCGAGCTGGTGCCGATCAGCGACCTGCCGCCCGAGGGCGTGCTGCCCGCCCGCCCCGACATCGCGGCCGTCGACAACCGCATCGCCCAGGCCCGGCAGCGGCTCGCGCAGGACCGGAACCTTCTGCAGCCAAGGCTCGACCTCAAGGTCGAGGCCTCGCAGGACATCGGCGCGATCGGCGAGGGCGGCTCCAGCCGCTCGGGCACGGAGACCAAGGTCGGCCTCAACTTCTCTGTCCCGCTCCAGCGCCGCGCGGCGCAGGGGAAACTGGCCCAGACGGAAGCCGCGGTCGCCGCGCTGGAAGCCGAACGCAAGCGCATCGCCGAAGAAATCGGCGTGCAGCTCTCGGCTGTTTCCACCGATGTCCGCGCAACCGCAAAGCTGCTCGGGATCGCGCGCGACGACGCAACCCAGGCCGAGGCCCTGGCCAAGGCCGAACGCCGCCGCCTCGATCTCGGCACCAGCGACCTGCTGCGCGTGGCCCTCCGCGAGGAAGGCGCCGCCGACGCCCGGGTCCGTGAAATCGATGCCGCGCTGCGCCAGGCGCTGGCCCACGCCGAGCTCGCCGCTGCCACCGCCGACCTCAGGCTGCTGGGGTTGTAGCCGCCTTCGCCTCCACCCGAAGCGATCCGTCGGCCTCGCGGTGCACGACCGCGATGCGGTGCGCGCGTGCAGCAGCCATCGCCTCCTCCGACATCCCGGCCAGCTCCGCCACCTTCGCCTCGGGCAACGGATCGGGCTGACGCCCGGCGATCGCGTCGTCCCGCCGCTTCCGGCTCAGGATGGTCGCCACCGCCAGCATCAGCACCAGCGCCCCCATCAGCCAGAGGAGCGGCTGCATCCGCCGCCAGAACAGTGCAAGCTCGGCATCGATCTGTGCGTCGGATCGGCCCAGCAGCACGAGCAGGCTGTCCCAGGCAAAGCGGATCTCGGTGTACAGGATCGCCAGCATCAGCACCCACATCAGCACCGTCAGAAGGGTGTCGCGCAGGTCCACGAAGCGCCCGTGTCGGGCGTTGGTGATGATCGGCGGCCAGTCGGCAAACGGGTCCTTCATTGGGTGCGGAACCCCCGGTCCGGGCTGATCCAGGTGCCCTTCACCTCGCCCTTGCGGAACAGCACCCTGGGAAAGGCACGCAGGGTGCTCAGGGTCGCGATCATCCAGAAGGCGAGCGGGTACCAGACGATCCAGAACAGCGATTTCAGGATGTCGGGCTCGTAGCGGCGCTCCACCAGGTGGCTGACACCGGCCTGCGCGAAATAGGTGACGGCAAGCACCGCCCCCCACCAGGCCGGCACCAGCGACACGCCAGCCACGATCACGGGCGATGACCAGCCCAGAAGGGCCGCAAGGCCGATCAGCACGCCCAGGAACATGGCGAACGACCAGATCACGCTCAGCACATAGTTCACATAGATCAGCAGCAGGCTCGGCATCCTGCCCCGAAGCATCGGCCCGCCATAGTCCAGCATCATCTGCACGCCGCCCTCGGCCCAGCGCACCCGCTGGTTCCACAGGCCCTTCAGCGTCTCGGGCATCAGGATCCAGACGATCACGCTCGGCGCATAGGTCGCCCGCCAGCCGGCCAGCTGGATGCGCCAGGTGATGTCGATATCGTCGGTCAGCGTGTGCGAGGACCACCAGCCCGCATCGGCCAGCGCCCGCCGCCGGAACCCGGCCGCCACCCCCGACACGGTGAACAGCCGCCCGTATACGGTCTGCGCCCGCTTGATGAGGCCGACGATCGACGAGAATTCCCCCACCTGCAGCTTGCCCAGCAGGCTCGACCGGTTGCGGATCCGCGGGTTTCCCGTGATCGCCCCCACATCGGTGCGCAGGAAATTGAAGGCCGTCCAGCGCAGCGCATGCCTGTCCAGCAGCGCATCGCCATCGATGCACAGCAGCAGCTCGTTCGTCGCCAGCAGCGCGCCCACGTTCAGCGCATTGGCCTTGCCGCCATTCTCCGCCAGATGCACCACCCTCAGGCGCGGCAGCTCCCCCGCCAGCCGGTCCAGGATCTCGGCCGTGTCGTCGCGGCTGCCATCGTTGATCGCGATCACCTCGAAGTCCGGGTAATCGACCGCGCAGGCCGTCGTCAGCGTCTCGATCGCCGTCTCGGACTCGTTGTAGCAGGGCACCAGCACCGAGATCGGCGGATAATGGTCGAGCGGCGGCGGATCGTCCGGCAGCCGGAAGCCGCGCTCGCGCCAGTTCCAGTAGAGCAGGCCGCCCGCCATCCAGTACCAGGCCATCACGAACGGATAGGCAAAGCAGAACAGCGGCACATAGCTCAGCGCCGTCAGAAGCCAGCCGGGCATCAGGGGAGCCACGGGAAGGTTGCAGCGGAAAAGCCCTTCAGCGGCTTTCCATCCCACGGGCAAAGCGACAGCGCGGTCGCCCCCTGCCGCTGCACCGCCGCCGGGTCCGTGCCGGCCGGCACCACCAGCCGCCCGCTGTGCGCCGGCGTCAGCCAGGCTTGCCCGCCGGGGGCCTCGCGCGGGGCCAGCTGCCGATCCGTGCCCGGCCCCGGCCCGGCAAGCGGTGCCGCCACCATCAGCCGCAGCCGCGGGTCGATGGCCGCCGCCGCGGCAAAGCCCGCGCCCACCGCACCGCCCGGGTCCACGGAACGCGCCGCCCGAATGTCGGTCCGCGTCTGCCCAGCCGTCGGCGGCGCCAGCCCGGCTGGGCCGGGCTCGAACAGAAGCCCGTCAATGGGCGCAGCCCTTGCGGCTGCCGCCGCCAGTTCGGCCGCATCCTGCCCCGCCGGAATGCGCGCATGCACCGAGACCCCGGCGCGCACCCCCAGCTGCCGCGCCGCGCGCCCGAAGATGTCGGCCTCCAGCGGCAGCGCCGTGCCGGGCAGCCAGGCGCCCGTCACCACGCCCTGCGCCCTCGGCCCAACGTCCAGAACGATGTCGGTCGCCCCCAGCCGCCGCACGGATTCGATCAGCCCGCCCAGCCAGTCATCCTGTGCCTCGCCCCGCAGGGCCGCCATCGGCGTCAGGTCCACGCAGGCCAGCCGCACCGTCTCGGCCCGCGGCGCCGGGAAACCCAGGTTCCAGGCCAATATCCCCAGCGACGGATCCCAGGTCGGATAGTATCGGTGCAACGCCATCGGCTGGCGCGCATCCGCCCGCTCTGGCTCCAGCGTGAAGGCGAATGCGAACCCCGCCGCACGGGCCGCCTCCAGTGCCGGGCCCGAATGGCGCCCGAACGGCCACACCAACGCGCGGGGCGCCTTGCCGGTCTCGGCTGCGATCCGCTCCCGCGACCGGCGGAGGTCTGCCTCGATCCGTGCCCGATGCTCGGCATCCGTCTCATAGCGCGCGTCCGCCCCGATCCACCGCCAGCTCCGCGCCGCCGGCCCGGTGTTGCCCTGCGGCGTCGTCGGCACCACCCGGTGCAGGTCGTGGCTGTGGCTCGCGATCTCCACCAGGCCCGAGGCCTGGATCGCACGCACCTGGTCCCACGTCACGAAGCGCTCGCGCGGCACCGGCTTCCCGCCGTAATCCACAATGCCCCCCGCCGGCACATCCATCCAGCTGCCCACCAGGGCCAGCACCGCCGGGTAGCGATAGGCGAGCAGCAGCGGATAGACCCGTTCGTGGAAGCTGCGGTAGCCGTCGTCGAAGCCCAGCAGGATCGCCTTGTCGGGCAGCGGCGGCCCGCCCCTGGCCGAAGCCTCCACCTGGGCCAGCGAAACGGGTGTCCAGCCTTCGGCCTTCAGCCAGTCGAAGAAGTCGACCAGGCTCTGCGTAGTCACCGCGTCGTCCGTGCGCTCCGCGCGCGTGTCGACCACATCGTGGAAGGCGATCGCCGCGAACCGCGTGCCCTCGGCCGCCGCCGGCCCCGCCAGCGAAACCAGCCCGGCGGCTGCAAGCATAAGCCCCCGTCTCACAGCGCCTGCCTCAGGCCGACCATCAGCGCGACCCCGTTCTCCGCAACCCCGTCATACACCCGCCGGTCCACGCTTACTCCATAGACGATCTCCGTCCACGGGTCGTGCCGCCAGCGATGTTCATAGCGCACGACCCCGATCCAGCTCCGGTCGTAGCCCTCCTGGTCATAGACCCCGGCATCCGCCGAAAAGGCCTGCACGAAGCTCTTCTCGTACCGCCGCCACGCCACATGCTGCGCCAGAAGCCCCGCCGAGGCGGAAAAGTCCGAGGTCGGCGCGAAGTAAGGCCCGCCGGGCCGGCTGTTCCAGCTGGCATAGAGATCGACCCGCCCAGACAGGTCGAAGTGCGGCCGCGCCATCAGCTGCTGCACCGCATATCCGTTCAGCGCCACCCGGTCGTTTCCGTCGGAGTAGCCCAGCCAGGAAACCCCGGCGCCCACCCGCAGCCGCTCGTCCCGCCGCCAGGTCAGGCTCGTCGAGGCACTGTCCCCGCTGATGTCCGCCAGAAGCGCCCGCATCGGCAGTTCGATCGAGTTGATCTCGCCCTGCGCGGCCCAGGTCCACTGGTCGTCCAGCTCCACGGCCAGGGTCGCGCCCACCCCCGTTTCGGGAAGTGTTCCCCAGCTGCGCGTCGCATAGAGCGAGGCCTCGACATCCGGCGTCCGCACCTGCACGCCGCCGCCCACCCGGTTGCGTGTCACCCGGCCCTCGGGCGGTGCAGCCTCCGCCAGATCCACCCGCGCCAGCAGCCTCAGCATGGGCGCGACCTCGGGCGACAGCAGTGTCGCCCCGAAGTCATAACCCTCGCCGCTTGCGAAGCTGCCGCCCCCGTCGTTCCAGGTCGGCCTGAGCTCGGCCGAAAGCTGCCAGCCGCGCGCCGCGCGCAGTTCCTGCTCCAGCCGCTGCACTCCGCGGCTCTCGGGCGCCAGCGCAACCAGCCCCTCGATCCGCTCCTCTGCCTCGCCCAGCCGCCGCCGAACCAGCGCGCTGTCGGCAAGCGCGATCCCTGTCGCAAGGCTGTCCGGGTCCAGGCTCGCTGCCACCTGCGCTTCCGCCTCCGCCCGGCGCGGCCAGCCCCGCGCCGAATAGGCGCCTGCCATCGCCCGCCGGAAGCTCGAATTGGCCGGCGCGCCGTCGGCCAGAGGCGTCAGCCGCGCGGTCCCGTCCGTCGGCCGGTTGCCCCACAGCCGCACCTCGGCTGCCAGTTGCGCTGCATAGCCATGCTCGGGATTGGGGTTGGTGGCAGGCCCGCCCGCCGGCGCGCGAAACCGCGGCTGGTCCTGCAGGATCGCATCGGCTGATGCAAAGGCCTCGCTCAGGCTTTCCTGCTCCACCAGCGCGAACACCCGGCCATAAAGCGCCTGGATGTTGCCGGGATCTTGCGCAAGCACCCGGTCATAGGCCGCAAGCGCAGCTTCGGGCCTGCGCTCGTACAGCAGCGCGTCCGCATAGGCCTGGTCGGCATAGGCCGGCAGCGGCGCCAGGGCCTCGGCCTCGGCGATCACCTCGGCCATCCGCACCCGGTCGCGCAAGCCCACCATCCGGTCCAGCCGCACCCGCCGCACAAGCTGCGGATCGGCCGCCGGATCGGCCTTCAGCTTCGCAAGCAGCGCGTCCAGGTCGGCAATCGCCCGGTCGGTTCCCTCGAACCGCCGCGCCACCTCTTCGGGCCGCACCTCCGCGCCCCAGCGCACCCGCGCCGCGGCCATGTCGCCTGCCCGCCAGTCCGGCACGCCCGTCAGTGCGGCGGCCCCATGGCTCCCCCGATTGCGATCGAGAATGTCGGCAGCGCCCGCCCGCGCCTCCGCATTGTCGGGCTCGGCCCGCAGCACTTCGCCATAGGCCCTCAGCGCGTCCCAGCTGCGCCCGTCTTTCAGCGCGGCCCGCGCCGCGTCCAGCAGCTGCGGCACGGGCGTGGCCGCGGCAGCCGGGCAGGCCGCCGCCAGCAGTGCCGCAATCCCCCACGCGAACCTTGTCATTGCCGACACAAGACCATTTTTGCCGTCCGCTGTCGATGTCGCAAGGGCCGGGCAGCAACAGCCAAAGCAGGCAGAAGGCGCCATGCGCCTGCGATATCTGCAGGGCCGGATCCCGGGATGTGGGGCTCAGCCTGCCTGCTCGGCCGGCCGGGCCGCCGCGTCGGCGAGGGTCGGCGCGTCGGGCTGCCGGGGCTCCACCGACAGCTCCAGCCAATCCGTGAACGGCAGGCCGTACAGCATGTCGAAAAACTCGAGCTGCAGCCGTGCCGGCTTTCCGGTGTTGCTGTTCCACAGCATGACGATGCCGCTCCTGTCGACCGGATCGAACAGGATGAGGGTCCCGTAGCCGTCCACCGAGCCGCGGTGGCCGACAAGGGTGCGGCCGGCATAGGTGAGCGAACGCCAGCCCAGCCCATAGGCGGAATTCGAAAATGCCCGATCCATCGGCCCGCGCCGGCCTCTGGGCGGGGTTGAAACCAGCGGTCTGTGCATCAGCGCCAGCGCGGTCGGCGACAGGGTCGCCGGCGCACCCCCCATCTGCGCATCCATCCACACCAGCAGGTCGCGGATCGACGAGTTCACGCCGCCGGCCGCCGGTACCCGATAATAGCTGTCGTTCACGGTGGTGAGCAGCCGGTTCCGGCGGTGCGGCCGCGCCCAGTCGGCCGAGGTTTCAAGTCCGGCCTGTCCGATGCTTGCACTCGCCATCCCCAGCGGCGTGAAAAGGCGTCGCCCGGCGACTGCGGCGTAACCCTGGCCCGACACCGCCTCGACGATTTCTGTCGCCGTGTCGAAGGCGATGTTCTGATAGCCGTAGCAGGTCGCCGGCGGGCAGAAGGGCTGCAGCCTGCCCAGTTCCGCGCGCAGGACCCTGGGGTCCTCTCCGGCCTCCAGCCGGTCGTCCCAGGCGTTCCGGCGCAGGCCCACCCTGTGCGAAAGAATGTCGGCAACCGTCACCCGCCGGGTGCCGCCGGGCAGCGTGAGTGTCGTCCCCAGGCTGTCGATTGGCGCATCGAGCGACAGCTTTCCGTCTTCCGCCAGCCCGACAACGAGCGCGGCCGCGACGCCCTTCGACAGCGATGCCCAACGGAAGACCGTGTCGGGCGTGACGGCTCTGCCTGAGCCGGCGACCGTTTCGCCATAGCCCTTCATGAAGCGGACCTCGCCAAGCTCGATCGTGCCGACGGCCAGCCCGACCATGTCGGGGTCCTGCATCAGTTCGGCGATGCGTGCGTCGAGGCGGCGATAGTCGACCCTGGAAGGCGTCACCTCCACCGCCACGACGGCTGCCTGCGCGTTGGCAGCGTTCTCGCCGATCCTCGGTGCAGGGGCCGAGGTCAGTTGCGGGAGGCCCAGCAGGGTCAATGCGACGATCGCCAGCGAAAGGGCGATGCCTGCCAACAGCTTCCCCGGCAAAATCGTCATGCCTTGCACACCTGCCTTGCCGCAACAGCCTCCAGCCGCTTGCAGGAGGGTCCATTCGTGCGGACAAGGCTAGTGGCGCTCGTTCCTGCCGGCAATGAGAGTTGGGGCCATCCGGTGTGTCGCGGGCAAAATCCCGACAGGCTGTGTCCTTGCAGACTCACCGGAATCCGCATCCGGGCCTCCTTGGGTGCTGCCCGGCACGAGCCATGCGGACGGACGGCGGCCGATAAGGCCGAAGGCCCGGCCACAGGGCAATGTCTGCCCGCGAAACCGGGCGCGCCCGGCAGCAATCCACGACCGGCAGGGAGCCGTCTGGCCCTGTGCGCACCCAGTCTGACGCATTTCGGGTCGGTTTGCACTATCGATGCCCTTCTCGTCGGCCTTCCGATTTGCAACAAGGGGGCATGGAGGGCGGGTGCGGGATCGGACCACGTGCCGCGTCCAGGAACATGGGGGGGCGTGTCGCGTTGCAGAAACAGGGTCGAACCGGTCGAACGGTTGCAGGGGCTTGTCGGTTGTGGACCGGGGGAAACCGCCCACTGGCCATCGCACTGACGCTGCTGCTCACCGAGTGGGCAGCTGTCGCACAGTCGGGGCCACCGGTCCCGGCAGATCCTGCCCTCCTTTCCAGCGGAGCCCCCCGCCACTCCATCCTGCTGTCGGAAGTCGGGCGGGAGGCGCGCGATTTCGAGCAGTTCGTGAAGGATGCGGTCGCGCGCCGCGGGATCGCCCAACCGCCGCTGATTGCCCCGATGCGGGCGAACCCGGCCGATCTTGCCTGGTGGGAGCCGTCGGCAACGTCCGGATCGGGCAACACCAGGGGCGTTCCGCTTGCCGAGCTGATCGACCGGGCCTCGCGCCACTCGCTGCAGATCAACACCTTCGGCACGCTGCCCGCCATCCGGGACACCGCTGTCGAGGAAGCCGAAGGCCGCTTTGCGCCTGAACTGTTTGCCGAAGGGCGCCACGCCTATCGCAACGAGGCAACGACAGCCCTGTCCCAGACCGCCGGAGACCCGCGCCAGCGCGACACCGAATATGTGACCGAATTCGGGGTCCGCTCCCGCACCCGCACAGGCGCCGAAGTCACGCTGGCACAACGCTTCTCGCGCCTCGACAGCAACACCATCATCTTCCAGCCGGAACGCCAGTCCCGGGCCCGCACAAGCCTCGGCCTGGTCCAGCCGCTGTGGCGTGGTGCCGGCGTCGATTACGGGCGCGCCGTCGAACGGGTCGCCGCCAACGAGGCGGAGGCCGCCCGCGACGAGTTCCGCAGGCAGGCCGAGAGCCATCTGCTGGAAGTGACACGCGCTTACTGGGTGCTCTATCTTGCGCGCAGCAACCTGGCCCAGGAAAGCCGCGCCGCAAGCGAGGTGGACACACTCGCGCGGCGCCTGTCCGACCGGGCGGGGGTGGATGCCCTGCCGCTCCAGATCAGCCGTGCCAGGGCAGTCAGTGCGGCGCGCGCCGCCGGGCTCGTCAGGGCCGAAAATGCCGTCCGAAATGCCGACGCCCGGCTGCGCGCCCTGATCAACGATCCCGTGCTCACGGATACCGGCGCCCCGCCGATCATTCCGGCGGATCGCCCGCAGATGGCCCGCACCGAGGTCGCAGCCGGCGACCTCGTACAGACGGCCATGGCTAACCGCCCGGAAGTGCGGTCCGCCTTCCTCGCCTATCGCTCCGCCCTGCTCAGGGAAGGCATGGCGCAGAACGAGCGCATGCCGCAGCTTGACCTCGTGCTCGAAGGTTCGGTGAACGGTGGCGGCACCGGCGAGTTTATCTCCCAGCCCTTCAACGACGCCTTCGACAACCGGGCCAGCTACACCGCCGGTGTGCGCTTCTCCGTGCCGCTGGGCCCCGACGAGCGCGACGCGCGCCACAAGCGCCGCCGGCTGGAAACCGTGCAGCAGGCGCTGCAGACGCGGACCCTCGTCGACACCGTCCTGCTCGAGCTCGAGGTGTCCGCCAACGAACTCGCCACCGCCCAGAACGAACTGGTCGAGCGCGCCGAGGCCCTCTCGCTCGCCAAGGCAGACCAGAAGGTGATCGAGGAGCGCTGGGCGGCCGGCATCGGCAGCGGCGCGCCGAACGGATCGGACGGGGTCTTCTATCTCGACCAGCTGCTCACCGGGCTCGACCGCCTCACCCGCGCCGAGCTTGATTTCGCCGAGGCCCAGGCCACCGTCATGGTCGCCCGCGCCAACCTCTCGCGCGTCAAGGGCACCCTGCTCGCCGATCTCGGCTACGAGATCGTGGCCGACGCCGACACGAACACCGGCAGGCAGCAGCTGCCGCGCTACCGGCTGAACAGGATCGCTGCGCGGTGACGGCCGACGCCGGCATCGGGCGGCGGCTGGCGCGCTGGCTCCGCGGCAGCGCGCCCCGCGCCGTTGCCCACCGCATTGCCGACGATCCCGTGCTCCTCCTCGAAGACCGCATCATGCTCGACGCGGAAGCGCAGGTCACCATCGACGGCCCTGCAACCGTGCCGCTCGGCGGCAGCTTCACCATCAACCTCACCTTCGACAACGCTCCCGACGCCGGCCCGGGAAGCCAGACCGGCTACGGGCCCTACATCGACCTCTACATCCCTACGACGGGCCGCGACGGCGGCAGCGGGGGCCCCAACGACGGCATCCAGTTCGGCTCGGCCACCTATCTCGGCGCGCCGGTGCAGTCGACGCTCCTCACCTTCGACATCAACGGCCAGGCCGTGCACCCCTTTGCCCGCGACGCCGCCGGCAACCCGCGGATCGTCACCGGCACGCCCGGCGACACGCTGGCGGTGCTGACCCTGCCGTTCGGATCCTTCACGCCTGCCCAGACCCCGGCCACGGTCAACGTCAACCTCACCCTGTCCCCGCTTGCCGATTATGATCCGGCCCATGTGGCAGACCAGCTCCAGCTGCGCGCCCAGGGCGGCTTCTGGCTGGGGAGGGACCCGCTCGACAACCCGACGGTCGATCCGCCGGTCCTGCAGAATCCGCCCGTCTCGCTTGCCGTCTCGCCGGCGATCTTCACGCTCGGCAAGGTCTCCGATGCCCCCGAAGGCGAAACCGCCACCGGGCCCAACTTCCTGCGCACCTATACCATCGATCTCGACATCGCGACCGGCCAGGCGGTCGACACCGTGCGGCTCGAGGACTTCCTGCCGCGCAACATCGTCTTCCTGGGCTCCTCCGTCACGCTCGGCAGCGGCACCCTCGTCGACGCACCGGCCACGGGGCAGGTGGTCGATCCGGCAGACAACCGCCTCGCCTATGATTTCGGCAGGGTCACGGGCGTCGCCGGCGTCGATGCCCGGATCACGGTCTCCTTCTACGTGAACGACATCGAGGGCGGAGGAAGCACCCCCGTCATCGACCCCGTCACCGGCCAGCCCAGCCAGACCGTGAACGACGTGCGCGCAACGGGCCTGTTCGTGCCCGTCGACGGACGCGATCCGGTCACCATCGTCAGCGAGGATCAGACCCCGACGGACAACCTCATCGTCAACCGCGCGATCGCCATCCAGAAGACCAGTTCGCTCATCGACAACAATGCGCCCGGCCTCTCGGCCGGCGACGGCGTGATCTACACGCTCCGGTTGCAGCTCTCGGACTATTTCACCCTCGGCGACCTTCAGCTCTCGGACCTGCTGTCCGACGGCCAGCGGGTCGACACCAGCTTCCTGCCCGTGTTCAGCATCACCGAACGCGGCACGGCGACGGGTGCGCTCGCCTTTTCCGGCCTCACGACCGGCGGAAGCGAATTCACCGGCGGTGCCTTCACGACGGCGTTCAACGGCACCACGGGCCAGACAGCGATCAGCATCGATCTCTCGCAGGAGCTCATCTCCCGCGGCCTGCTGGGCGGCGACGGCGTGCTTGCCGGCGGGCGCACCCAGCCCGGCGACAGCCTCGCCCTCACCGGCGCGACCACGCTCACCATCACCTTCCGTGCCCTCGTCCAGCCGGAATTCACCTCGCCCCAACCCTTCGGCCAGGCCGTCAGCCAGGGCGACCGAATCGGGAACCAGGTCGCCGTCTCGGCAACCGTGCGCGACAATGCAACGGGGCTCCCCACCGGCTCCACCATCACAGACGACGGCAGCGCAAGCCTCCTCGTGCAGGCAGGCCGCGTGAACGCCAAGGACGTGGTCGCCGTGAACGGCGTCGCCCCCGTGCTCGTCGACGGCCGTCCGCTCATCACCCAGGGCGACACCATCACCTTCCGCATCACCTATTCGCTGCCGAACAGCTCGGTCGAACAGTTCCGCCTGGTGGATTTCCTGCCCTTGCCGGTGCTGCAGGCGGGAGGCCTCACCAAGTCCACCGACCCGGCCGGCACCATTCCGCTTGCCGGCCAGTGGAACTACGGCCCGGCCGACAGCTTCAGCAGCCTGCCCAACGCGCCGACCCCGGTCGTCACGGCCGATGCAGGCGCGAACTCGATCAGCTTCGACTATGGCTCCTACAGCCTGCAGCTTCAGCCCGGGAACCCGCCGCCCGCCGCCTCGCAGGTGCAGATCCTCTTCACCGTCTCCGTCGCCGATGTGCCGTTTGCCGACAGGCTGCAGCTCACCAACCTCGTCACCGCAAGCGAGGCCGGCTCGCAGGGCGTCACCATCTCCACCAGCGCGCTCGGCCAGTTCCAGCTCAGCCAGCCCGCGCTCACCATCACCAAGGGCGTGGTCGATTATCTGGGCTCCGGCACGCCCATCTTCGACGGCTCGCGCAGCCCGCCCGGCGTGTCCTTCGCCGGCGCTGCCGGCAGCACCGGCACGGCCGCCTTCACCGGCCAGGTCACCGACGCGGGCCTCGGCGCCGGCGCGATCGATGCCAACCTGCGCGGCGCGGACGCCGGCGACAAGGTCACCTTCGCGATCGTCATCAACAACAACGGCACGGGGCGCAACGGCGCCTTCGACGTCCAGTTCCGCGACACGCTTCCCGCAGGCTTCGGCATCCCGACCGATGCAACCGCGCTCAATCTCAAGGTCACCACCGGCAACGGCACCCCGGTCCCCTTCACCCTCATCGGCACCGGCCTGTTCGACGGCGGCATCCGGCTCACCGATTCAGGCAGCACCGGCGCCATCGCCCCCGATACCGACGGCAGCGCCACCACCGGCACCAGCACCGACGACATCATCGTCATCACCTATGATCTGGTGGCGCTCGACACCGTCCAGCCGCGGCAGACCTGGACCAACACCGCAACCCTGTTCGCCTTTGCAGCGCGGCCCGGCGGCACCGACTTCGTGACAACCGATCTCGTCGACACGGCAACCGTCACCACCCGCGATCCTGCCATCACCAAGGCGGTGATAGCGTCCAGCCAGCCCTTCACCAGCGGCAACACGCTCGCGATCGGCGAAACGGTCACCTTCCGCGTCACCGTCACCCTGCCCGAAGGCACGACCAACACCCTCCGGCTGTCCGACATCCTGCCCGCCACCAGCGCCAGCATCCTCACGCCCGTCAGCGCAACCCTGGTGTCGGTCGGCAGCGGCATCAGCGGCGCAGGAATCCCCGCGATCGGCTCGTCCGGCACGCTTGCCGGGCAGACCTTCACCTTCGATTTCGGCAATGTCGTGAACGCCGGCGACAATGTGGCCGGAAACAACAGCATCGTCTTCGATGTGGTCGCGCTGGCAGTCGACGATCCGCGCAATGCGCGCGCCGACACCGCGACCAACACGGGCCGGATGGACTGGGTCACTACGCTCGAAAACCTCAGCACGGTTGCAGGCACGCTCACCGCAACGGCCCCCGTCCGCTTCGCCACGCCGGACCTCACGCTCGCCAAGTCGGTCACGCCCACCCTCGCCGACGGCGGCGACACGGTCAGCTATCGCCTCGTCATCGCCAACCCGAACGTGGCCTTCGCCACCACCGCCTTCGACATCAATCTCGTCGATTCCGACCTCGCGGCGCTCGGCTTCACCCAGGTCAGCATCGCCAATGTCACCGCGTCAGGCGCCGTGAACGCCGCCGCGGTCGCAGACGCCGGCGGCGTGGTCACCGTGACGGCCGACAGCCTGAACGCCGGCGGCACCATCACCGTCACCTTCACGGCCCGGGTGTCCGATACCGTCATAACAGGCTCGCAACTGGTCAACTCGGCACGCATCACCGACTATGCAACGCTCCCGGGCGGCGACCCCAACGCCCGCGTGATCACCAACGAGCCACCGGCCACGGCCACGCTGACCATTGCGCAGGCGGGTTCGCAGAAGATCCTCGTCAGCACCTCGATCGGCGGCGACGCCAACCCGCAGGTGCAGATCGGCGAAACCGCCACCTTCGACCTCATCGGAACGCTGCCCGACGGCGTGACCGAAAGCCTGGTCGTCCAGGACATCCTGCCCACGGGCGCTGCCACGCTGCAGTTTGTCTCGGCCCAGCTCGTCTCCATCGGCGGCAACAGCACGGCCGGCGCCACCACCGGCGGCAATATCAGCGGCAGCCTCATCGGCGTCGGCGCAGACGGAGTCCTCTCCGCCGACCTGAAGACAGCCACCTTCACCTTCGGCACGCTCTTCAACAACGCAGCCGACGCAAACCCCGAAGCCGACCGGATCGTCATCCGGGTTACGGTTCTCGTGCCCGACGTTCCGGAAAACAGCGCCGCCGACGACATCGTCACCAACACCGCCCGCGCCATCTTCAGCACCGGCTCGGCAACCGCCACCTCCTCGCTCGACATCATCGAGCCCGACGTGCGGATCACCAAGACCGGCAGCCCCTCGCCGGTCGTCGCCGGCTCCACCGTCGACTACAGTTTCGTGCTCCGCAATGCCGGCGATGGCACCGCCTTCGATCTCACCGTCGCCGACCCGCTGGAACCCAACCTCCAGCTCGTCCCCGGCAGCATCAGCTTCAGCGGGGTCGCCAGCGGCACGGCAGCCTCCTTCGCCGACATCCAGGTCCCCGTGCTCCGCCCCGGCGAAACGCTCACCGTCTCCTACCGCGCCCTCGTGCTCGACACAGCCGTGCTCGGCACCAGCATCGTCAACACCGCCAGCACCACGTTCGACAGCCTGCCCGGCGCGGGGAATGTCGGCCGGGTGCCCAACCCGGCACCCTCATCGACCGTCAGCCTTCCGGCAATCGGGCCCGTCGTCGTCGACAAGGCGCTCATCAACAGCTCGGTCAATTCCGATGCGAACCCCAACGTCCTCATCGGCGAGGTTCTGACCTACCGCATCGTCGCAACGCTTCCCAACGGCACGAACGACCTCACCCTCACCGACCTGCTCCCCGCCGGCCTCCAGTATGTCGCAGGCTCCGCCAGCTTCGTCTCGGCCTTCGGCGACACCACGGCGCCGCCCGGCTTTGCCGTGTCGACCTCCGGCCAGCAGGTCCGCTTCGATTTCGGCACGCTGGTGAACCCGCCCCTGGCAGGCGGCGACGACCGCGTGATCGTCACCCTGCAGGCCCTTGTCCGCGATGTGGGCCCGAACTTCCTGGGCGTCTCCCTCACCAACCCGGTCTCCGCCACCACAAATCTCGGAACCGTCTCCGACCCCACGCCGCCGGTCGTGACGATCATCGAGCCGCGGCTGCAGATCGACAAGACAGCGCTGGTGAACGGTGGGCTTGTCGGCGATGCGGGCGACCTCGTCACCTTCACCCTCGATGTCCGCCACACCGGCACCTCCAACGCGCCGGCAAGCGACTACAGCATCGCAGACCTGCTGCCCGCGGGCTTCACGCTCGTCGGCCAGCCGCAGCTGTCGGGCAGCGGCGCAGCCGGCGCCGTCATCGATTCCGGCGCACCCGCCAACAGCATCCGCATCACCGGCGCCAGCCTCGCGCTCGGGCAGACGCTCACCATCACCTACCAGGCCCGCATCGACGACGCGAACCTGCTGCCCTCCAGCCTCACCAACACCGCGACGCTCGGCTGGGACAGCCTGCCCGGCCCGGGCGGCAGGGTCGCAAGCGCTTTGGACACCGCGAGCATCTCGGTCACCGGCCCGCAGACCTTCACCAAGGCGATCACCGGCACCTCCGACAGCCTAACGGGCACCAGCCAATTCAATCCCGCAGTCCCCGACCTCGTCATCGGCGAACGGGTGGACTTCCAGCTGGTCGCCACCTTCCCCGAGGGAACGCTCGGCCCGGTCCGCATCACCGACACCCTGCTTTCGGCCTTCGGCACGCTCGATCTTGTGCCCGGCAGTGTCTCGGTGGAGATCGGCGGCCAGGCCGTCAGCTTCACCCCCACCATCACCGACAGCAACGGCGATGGAATCGGCGACCGCCTGCTGTTCGATTTCGGCACGCTTGTGTTCCCCGGCGACAACGACCCCACGAACGACCGCATCGTGATCCGCTACTCGGCAATCGCTGCCGACGTGCCGTCGAACGCGGCCGGCCCGGGCCGCGAACAGCTGCTGCCGGCAACGCTCGACACCCCGCTCGGCCTTCGCGCAGCGCTGGTCCGAACCGAGATCGTCGAACCGGAACTGGTCCTCGACAAGACGGCCAGCGCCATCACGGGCGTCCCCGGCGACATCATTACCTACCGCCTCACCCTGTCCCATGCCGGCGACTCCACCGCCGCCGCACGCGACATCCAGCTGACCGACAACCTCTCCACCGGCGACCTGATCCTCGTTCCCGGCTCGCTCGTCGTCGTCTCCGGCCCGGGCACCGTCACGGGCCCCGGTGTCGCCGTCTCCATCCCCACGCTGGCGCTGGGGCAGGAGACCATCGTCGAATACCGCGCCATCGTCGGGTCCGTCCCACCCGGCTCGGGCGTGCCCAACATCGCAGCCGCCGATTTCGACAGCCTGGAAGGCCCCGGCGGGCGCCCCGACATCGCCACCGACACCTTCACCTTCGGCGTCCCCAACCTCGACAAGCTGGTCACCGGCACCAGCCTTGCCGACACCGGCACCGCCCAGTTCCGGCCGACCCTCACCGACCTCGCGATCGGCGAGATCCTCTTCTACGACCTCGTCGTCACCCTGCCGGCCGGCAACACGCAGGTGGTCGTGACCGACAGCCTTCTGGCGCTCAACGGCATCGGCACGCTGGACCTCGTCGGCACACCCGCCATCGCGCTCGGCACCGGGGTCACGGCAACCAACCCCGCGCCCACCCTGGTCCTCACCGACAGCAACGGCGACGGCATTGCCGACCGGCTGGCCTGGGACTTCGGGAACGTCAATTTCGTCGCCGGCGGCGACAACCGCATCACCATCTCGGTCGCAGCCCGCGCGGTGGACGTTCCCGGCAACACGAACGGCGACCTGCTCGTCCTCCCGGCCAACCTCGACTATGGCTTCGGCAACGTCGTGGACGTCATCGGCGTCGACATCGTCGAACCCGGCTTCGCGATCGACAAGACCGTCACACCCATCGTCGCCGAGGCCGGCAATCTCGTCGGCTACCAGGTCACCCTGCGCAACAGCGGCAGCGGCCCCGCCTACGACATGGCGCTGACCGACGTCGCGGCGCCCGGCCTTGTGCCCGAAGGCCCCGTCACGCTGGTGCTGAACGGGGTCAGCACGGTGTTCGCTTCGGCCAACGATGTGGTCATTCCACGCCTGCTTCCCGGCGAGGTCGCGCTGGTCACCTACAGCGCCCGCATCGCCGACAGCGTTCTCGTCGGCACGGTCCTTCCCAACACGGCCTCCAGCCCCTCGAGTTCGCTCCCTGGCGCAGACCCAACAGAGCGCACCTACGCGCCGGTCGCCGACGACGCGGCCGTCACGCTTGCCCCCTCCACTCCGGTCACGCTCGTGAAGG
>JAIXYT010000012.1 GCA_027490095.1 Sphingomonadales bacterium
AGATGACGAAGGCCAACCTGCGCCTCGTGATCTCGATCGCCAAGAAATACACCAATCGCGGCCTGCAATTCCTCGACCTGATCCAGGAGGGCAACATCGGGCTCATGAAGGCGGTCGACAAGTTCGAGTATCGCCGCGGCTACAAGTTCTCGACCTATGCCACCTGGTGGATCCGGCAGGCGATCACGCGGAGCATTGCAGACCAGGCCCGCACCATCCGCATTCCGGTGCACATGATCGAGACGATCAACAAGCTGGTGCGCGCAAGCCGCCAGTATCTGCACGAAACGGGCCGCGAGGCGACGCCCGAGGAACTGGCCGAGCGGTTGTCCATGCCGCTCGACAAGGTGCGCAAGGTGCTGAAGATCGCGAAGGAGCCGATCTCCCTCGAGACGCCCATCGGCGACGAGGAAGACAGCCACCTTGGCGACTTCATCGAGGACAAGAACGCCGTCATTCCGGTCGACGCCGCGATCCACGCCAACCTCAAGGAAACCGTGACCCGGGTTCTGGCCAGCCTGACGCCGCGGGAAGAGCGCGTGCTCCGGATGCGCTTCGGGATCGGCATGAACACCGATCACACGCTCGAGGAAGTCGGCCAGCAATTCTCGGTGACGCGCGAGCGGATCCGGCAGATCGAGGCGAAGGCGCTCAGGAAGCTGAAGCACCCCAGCCGCTCGCGCAAGATGCGCAGCTTCCTCGACAGCTGATCCGCGTTCATCGGGGGGCAAAGCGGATGCAGGCAAGCGACAGCTCCAACCTGTCCTTGGGGAGCTTCATGCGCCGAATCCTGCCGATCACCGTCCTCAGCGCCGCTGCCATCGCGGCCCCTGCTGCTGCCACCGATCCCGTGCTGAAGCAGGTGCTGGCGGAGTCCGCGAAGGCGCCGGTGACGGGCTTCGAACGGGCGTTGCGCGTGGAAGTGAGGCCCGAAAGCGACAAGGGCCCGACCCAGCTTGTCGAACGGTTCACGCCGACCGGCCATAGCTCAGGCCGCTGGACGCTCATCAGCGCCGACGGCAAGGCGCCGACGGCAAAGCAGGTGGAGCAGCACAAGAAAACGAGCGCAGAGGCCGTGATTCCCGGCTTCCATCGCCTCCATCTCGTGCTCTCGCCCGCGCCGACCAAGCGCACCGAGGTGGGCGGCAAGGCGGTCTATCTGTGGCCCAGCCTGCCCGAAGGCGCCGTCTCCACGCCCGGCGGCGACATTTCCCGGAACCTCTCGGCCGAGGCGACCGTCGACGAGTCTGGCGGCAAACCAATCATCAGCAAAGTGCGCATCTTTGCGGCCAAGCCCTTCAAGATCCGCGGAATCGCCACGATGAACAGCTTTGAAGTGGTGAGCAGTTATCGCCTCAACGGCAGCATGCCGGTGCTTGTCTCGCAGACCTCGAATTCCGACGTGAAGGCGCCCTTCGGCCTTGGCGGTGTCCGCCGCTCCGTCATGAACTACCGCCCGCTGTGAGACGCTTCCTCACGTCCCTGATGGCGCTGCTGGCGGCCGCCCTGCCGGCGCTTCCAGCCCGGGCCGATGCCATTCTCGACCTGCTGAGGGCCGAGGCTGCGCGCGCCGACGTGAAAGGCTTCGAACGGACCACCCGCGAGGAAAAGCAGACCGCGAAGGGCCCGGTTGTCGAGGTGCGGGTCGACCGCTTCGATCCGAGGGCGCCCGATGGCCGGCAGTGGAAGCTCGTGTCGGTCAATGGCCGCGAGCCCACGCTGAGGGAGCAGTCGGAACACCGCAAGCTGGTCTCCTCATTGCCGGTGCCCGGCTTCTACCGCCTGTCGGCGATTCTGGCCGGCACGCCCGAGCGCCGCGTCGATGCCCAGGGGCGCATCCTCTATCGCTGGAACAGCCTGCCGCCGAAATCCATGCCCACCCCGGGGCCCGACATCTCGGAGCGAATGGCGGCGGAGGCCGTGGTCGAAAAGGTCGGCAACCGGCCGGTCGTGCGGAGCGTGCGTCTGTTTGCGCCCAAGCCCTTCCCGGTGATGTCGGTCGCCAAGGTGAATGCGTTCGATCTGCAGAATTTCTATGCCGAGGCCGAAGGCGGAACGCATGTGCTCGTGTCGCAGTCCGGGGCGACGGACATCAGCGCGCCCTTCGGGCAGGGTGTCCGGCAGACAAGCCAGACCAAATTCCGGCCGCTCTAGATGTTCAACGACCGCTCCACGCCAATCGACCTGCTGCTGACCCGGCGTTCGGGGAAGGCGCGCGACATGGTGGCACCCGGCCCGTCGGAGGCCGAACTCGCGACGATCCTGCAAGCCGCAACCCGGGTGCCCGACCACGGAAAGCTCGCCCCCTGGGCCTTTGTGGTGATCGAGGACCGCGATGCCCTCTCGGAGCTCCTGCTGCGGCTCTATCGGCAGGACAAGCCCGAGGCCGGGCGGCTGGAACTCGAGGCGATGAACGCCTTTGCCCGCCAGGCGCCCACGCTTGTGGCACTGATCTCCACACCGCGCGAAAGCCACATTCCGCTGTGGGAGCAGCAATTGTCAGCCGGCGCTGCAGCGCAGACCCTCCTCATGGCAGTCCATGCGCTGGGCTATGTCGGCAACTGGTTGACCGGCGCGCCGGCCTATCTGCCCGGGATCGAGGCTGCACTCGGCCATCCCGGCGGCCGTATGGTGGGCTGGTTTTTCCTGGGGACTGCTGCAAAGCCGCTGGAGGAACGCCCGAGGCCCCTGTTGGCAAATGTCGTGCAGAAGGCGCCGCCTGCGGGCTGACGCCTACGCCCGGCCGAGGTGCCGGTCAGCGTACCCTGCGGACGGATATGGTTGTCTTCGTCCGCGGGACCGTCATCCGGAAACTGCCCAGGGCGCCCCGACGGATCTCGACATCCATGCCGGTGCGGGCGAGCACCAGCGGCAGGCCGTCCGTCTGGCGCCACATCTGCCCATTTTCGAGCAGGAACAGGGGCTGCTTCCGCGCATCGATGAAGATCTCCTCGATCTGCGAGGTGATGCTCTCGAGCCGCTCTTCCGCCACGGCCGAAGCCTTCGCATCGCCGAAGGCCAGCTCGCGCTGCTTCGCCGCTGCTGCTGCGGTTTCGGCCTCGGCAGCAGCCCGCGCTGCCGCTGCAGCGGCGGCGGCTTCGGCATCGGCTGCGGCGCGCGCAGCCGCAGCAGCTGCCGCTTCCGCTTCGGCAGCCCTTGCGGCCTTCTCCCGCGCCTCGCTGGCGGCGCGCGCCTCGGCCCCGAGCGCCTTCACGGTTGCATCATAGCAGGCCAGCCGCTCGGCATCGTCGACCTTGGCAGCGCATGCGACCAGCCGCTCGGAGACCTGGGCCTTCGCACCACCGGCGAAACCGAGCAGCGCGCAGCCGAGGAACATCGCAACCACTATTCGCATCGACAGCCACCCTTTTGCATGGCACCCACCATAGGGCGGCCGACCGAAGCAGCAAGAGCTTGAAAGCCATGAACCGTCTGACTGAAGATCTCGCCCATGCCGAACTGCTCGAAGCGCTGGCGCCCGCCCTGCGCGATGCGGGGCTGTTGATCGAGCGGCTGAAGGCAGGCGGTCTCGTCCACTGGGACAAGGCCGACAAATCCCCGGTGACGGAAGCCGATGAAGCCGCCGAGGCGCTGCTGGAAGCCGCCATCCGCAGCCTGGATTCCGAGGCAGTCATTGTTGGCGAGGAAGCTGCGGCTGCCGGTACCCTTCCCGATGCGACAGCCCGCTACTGGCTGATCGATCCGCTGGATGGCACGCGGGATTTCGTGGCCGGCGGAACCGACTATTCGGTCAATGTCGGCCTGATCGAGGACGGCGTGCCGACGCTCGGCCTCGTGCTGCACCCGCCAACCGGAACCCTTTGGACCGGTGCCGCCGGCCTGGGCGCCTGGAAGGAGGCGCCGGGCACGCCCCGCCATGCGATCCGGGCCCGCCCCTTGCCTGGCACCGGGCCGCGCATCGTGACCAGCCGCTCGCATCTCGATGCCGAGACCAGGGCCTGGTGCGAGGCCTGCCCGGGCGCAGACACCCATCCCTCGGGCTCGTCGCTGAAGTTCTGCCTGCTGGCGGAAGGGGGAGCCGATGCCTACCCCCGCTTCGGGCCGACAAGCGAGTGGGACACGGCGGCCGCCGACGCGATCCTGCGCGCAGCCGGAGGGCTCACCCTGGGCGGAGACGGCATCCCGCTCGTCTATGGAAAGCCCGGCTACCTGAACGGGCCGTTCCTCGCAGTGGCAGACCCGGGCGCACCGTCGAAGCTGCCACCCTTCTCGGCCTGACGGGCCGGGCAAGCCAAGGTCGGCGCGGTTCGGACGGTGGCGTCGGGGCGCCCGGGCTGTTATCATCCATGGGCGGAGGGGTCATGATGCAACAGGCGTCCGTCCCGCAGGCCTACAGCGCGTTCATCAGCTACAGCCGGCAGGATGAAGCGCATGCCCGGTGGCTTCAGACCCGGCTCGATGACTACCGCCTTCCGTCGCGGCTGACTCCGCGCCCGCTCGTCGTGCCCGCAGAGCCGAACCGCATCGCGCCGGTGTTCCGCGACCGCTCGGCCCTTTCGGCAGCGCCCGATCTGGAACAGGCGCTGTGCGCGGCGCTTGCCTCCAGCGGCCATCTGATCGTGGTGTGCACGCCGGCGGCGGTGGCATCCACCTGGGTCAACCGCGAGATCGAGATGTTCCGGGCCGCCGGTCGCGGCGCCCACATCCTGCCAGCCCTGTTCGAGGGAGACGAGCACAGCAGCTTTCCCCCTGCCCTCAGAAGCGATGGCGCCGGCCATTCGGTCACGCCGCTTGCTGCCGATTTTCGGCCTGTCGGCGACGGGCCCCGCCTTGCCCTCCTCAAGCTTCTGGCCGAGCTGGCCGGCGTTCCACTGGGCGAGCTCATCGGCCGGGAGGAAGCCCGCCGCCAACGGCGCCTCGTCACGATCGTCGGAAGCTCGGTTGCCGGAATGGCCCTGCTTGCCGGGATCAGTGCCTATGCGCTGGCCGCCAAGGCCGAAGCCGAGCGCGAACGCGCAAGGTCCGAACGGATGGTCGAAACGCTGCTCACCGACCTCAGGGCCGCAGTGAAGCCGATGGGCAGCCTCGACCTGCTCGACAAGGTCAACCAGGCGGCTCTCGGCTATTTCGGCGGACAGTCGGTCGATGATCTCCCCGACGCGGCGCTGGAGCAGCGGGCGCGCCTTCTGATTGCGATGGGCGAGGACGAACTGACACGCGGTCGACCCGCGATCGCCGAGATCCACTTCGGCGAGGCCCAGCGCGCGGCGGCTGCGCGCGCGGCGGCAGCGCCCGACGACCCGGACCGAATCTTCGATCTGGCGCAGGCGGAATACTGGCTCGGCTATGCCGCCTGGCAGGGTGAAAGGGCCGATGCGGCGCAGACACATTTCCAGCGCTATGCCGCGTTCGCCGACGCGCTGGTGGAACAGGATCCGAAAAGGCGGGACTGGCAGCTGGAGGCCGGCTCTGCTGCAGTCAACCTGGGCATGATCGCCCTCAGGCAGAGGGGCGACGGTGCAGCCGCCGAGGCTGCCTTCCTGGAAGCGCTCGGCCATTTTCGCGCCGCCGCAGGCGGCCGCGCGCCCGACCCACCGCTGTCGGGCGAGATCGCGAACTGCCTTGCCTGGCTTGCCGATGCGCACCGGGCGCAGGGAGAGACGGGGGCGGCACGGGCCAGGCGGACGGAGCAGCTTGCCCTTGTGGAGGCTGAGCTTGCCCGCACGCCACGGAACATGCTTCTGCAGGCCGAGCGGCTTGGTGCGCAGCTTGCGCTCGCAAGGCTGCAGCAGCCGGAAAAGGCCGGCCCCGACCTCAGGGCGCTTCGGGAAAAGGCCCTGGCGCTCGCACGCGCAGACCCCGAGAATGCCGACGCGGCCCAGCAGGTGCGCGTGATCGAACTGTTCCACGCACAGACTGTTCTCGAAGGCGGCCCGCCCTTCGATCCACCGCTCGCCACCATTGCGCAAGCGCTGGGCAATTGCCGTCCACTGACTCCCGCACTGGCGATCGACGAATTGCAGGCCTTCTGTCGCCTGAACCTGGCGCGGCTGCAGCTTGCCCGCGGCAACGACGCCTTTGCCGCCGAACTTGCCCGCGCCGTGATGGACAGGGCCGACGGCAAGCCGCGGCTGTCGGAGAAATGGGGCATCGACCTCGCCGCAGAGGCCCGGACCCTCCTGGAACGGGCCGGCCGGCAGGATCGGGCCTGAGCCCCCGTCGACCGGGAAACGCGATTCGGCTATAGGCTGGTGCAGGCGCGCATACCGACACCTGGTTTGCCGCCTGCCAGTTCATCGGGCGGGGGGAGAACGACATGGGCCTCAAGACCGACGACCGCCCGGCAATCCTGCCGCGCATCATCTTCAGGGACAACCAGATCTCGATGCCGGCGTTCCAGCTGCTGGACCTGTCGGACGCCGACCTGTCGAACCACGTGATCAGGGGCGTCATCCGGGTGCGGGTCGGCGACTTCCGCCTTAAACGACCCCGACGCTCGGTTCGGCGATTCAAGTTCGAGATTGCGCACGGAGGCGAGAAGCCGTCGGACACCGGGATCGACATGCCCGACCCGCCACCGCTTCCCGTCCGGCGGACCCTTTGGGACATCGACGCCGATCCGCTGTTCGATCCGGGTCTGCAAGCGCCCCAACGGGTGCTGATCCGTATCGTGCTTGCCGACGAGCTGGACTATTGGCCACCGCAAATGCTGCCCGCGATCACCGCCAAGGATGAAGCCTCGCAAAAGGGACTTGCCAACCTTGTCGTGGACACCAACCCGAACAACCTGCCGCGCGCCAGCTTCTGGGCCCTGCGCCCAGCAGGGGCCGCCACGATCGTCCAGCACAGCTTCAACATCGCGATCGTGGCACCGGACGAGACCGATGCGAATTTCACCCTGCCGATCATCATCGACCCGTCTGTCCGCAACCGGGGCTGAAGGGCCTGCCGCGGCAGGCCCCGTTGCGCGGGCGATCAAGGGCTGATCTGCCCGACAGGGAAACCGGGGGCCTGTCGCCCGGAACCGGGATCGCCGGTCCGGCAAGGTTAACGAACGCGATCCTGTCGGAGAACTTTACGTTTCGGGTCGGCCGGGCGCTGGATTGCCCTGTGTCGGCGATCTGGCACGCCGTTTGCACATACATTCGCGAGACGCCGGAGGTCGGTGTCGACATCTGAGCCCCACAGGGCCCACCAGGGACGGACCGAAATGCAGCGTATTGCCCTTGCCGCCGTTGCGGCAGTTCTTGCGACCAGCCCCGCGCTGGCGGCAACCAACCTCGTTACCAACGGCAGCTTCGAGAGCGGTCTCACGGGCTGGACCATCGGTGGAATCGACAATGATTCGCCGCTGTATCCGCCTGCTGCGATCACGCTGGGCTCGGCCTCGGCCTACCCCACCGGCGCATTCGGCGAAGCCGTGCCGGCCAATGGCCCCGGCTCGGCGAGCCCGGACCCTGTCGGCACCCGCGCGGCCTATTTCGTCAGCGATTTCACTGTGAACCAGTCACTCAGCCAGTCGGTGGCCCTGGCAGCCGGCAACTACCAGATCGGCTTTTCCGCCTATGCGCCGAGCAACGGCTATGACAACGCGGGCGAAGCCTTCTTCTCCGGTACCATCGGTGGCGTAACGCTCGCAAGCTATGCGGTCTCCAGCCGGCCTGGCACGACCTGGCAGAATATCGCCGGCAACCTGACGATTGCATCGCCCGGCATCTACACGGTGAACTTCGTGTTCAACACGGATCTCTTCCCGTCGAAGGACGTGGTGATCGACCAAGTGTACATCATCGCGTCGGACACCGGTGGCCCGGTGATCCCGGCCATCCCCGAGCCCGCGACCTGGGCGATGCTGATTGCCGGATTCGGCCTCGTGGGCGCAGCCATGCGCCGCCGGCAAGCCGCGCTCGCCTGATCGGCGACCTGATCGCGAACAGGGGCCTCCGGCTTGCCGCCGGGGGCCCTTTTTCGTGGCATCAGGCCGCGGCCAGCCCCTCCTCGGGGATCGCATAAAGCAGGTCTGCGCCGCGGGTGATCGGGCCCAGGAGGGCTGGTGCGGCCGGCAGCAGCTGCTCGGCGAAGAAGCGCGCAGTCGCGATCTTGGCCTTGCAGAAGGAGGGATCGCCCTCGCCTGCGTCCAGCCGGCGCGCGGCTTCGGCCGCCTGCCGCGCCAGCAATGTGCCGCCCAGCGTCAGGCCGAACATCCTGAGATAGGGGGTCGCGCCGGCGGCCGTGTCGGACAGCCGATCCCCTTCGTTGCCGCTGATCCACACCGAGGCGGTCTGCAGCGCCTCGATCGCATCCTCCAGATAGGGAACCATCTGCCCGAGCTCCCCGGTCCGCGGGAGCGCGGCGACGAACTGCCGCTCGCGCTGGAGCAGCGCGCGCCAGTGCCGTCCGCCCTCCATGGGCAGCTTGCGGCCGACGAGGTCGATCGCCTGGATTCCGTTGGTGCCCTCGTAGATCGGGGCAATGCGCGAATCCCGATAGTGCTGCGCTGCCCCCGTTTCCTCGACAAAGCCCATCCCGCCGAACACCTGCAGCGCAAGGCTCGACATCTCGACCCCGATGTCGGTCGAGAAGGCCTTGGTGACGGGGGTCAGCAGGTCGGCAAGCGCCTGCGCCTCGGCCTTGCGGGCAGCGTCGGGCTCGGCATGGGCGCGGTCGACCGCAGAAGCGTTCAGATAGGCGATTGCGCGTGTGGCCTCGGTGAAGGCCTTCACCGTCATCAGCATCCGCCGCACGTCGGCATGCTCGATGATGCGCACCGGATCGCGCCCGGGGCCCCCGAAGCGGGCAGACTGCACCCGCCCTCGGGCATAGTCGAGGGCATGCTGGTACGCCCGCTCGGCAATTGCGATTCCCTGCAGCCCCACATTGATCCGGGCATGGTTCATCATCGTGAACATCGCGCGCATGCCGGCATTTTCTGCACCCACCATGTACCCGACACAGGCGTCGTTGTCGCCGAAGGCCATGGTGCAGGTGGGGCTGGCGTGGATGCCCAGCTTGTGTTCGGTGGAGACCGCGCGAAGGTCGTTGCGGGCGCCCAGCGAACCGTCGGGGTTCACGAGGACCTTCGGGCAGATGAACAGCGAGATGCCCCGAGTGCCCGCAGGTGCGCCGGGCGTGCGGGCAAGCACCAGGTGCACGATGTTCTCGGCCAGGTCATGCTCGCCCCAGGTGATGTAGATCTTCTGGCCCTTGATCCGCCAGGTCCCGTCGGCCGCCGGGGTCGCCGTGGTGCGCAGCGCGCCAACGTCGGACCCTGCCTGCGGCTCGGTCAGGTTCATGGTGCCCGTCCAGCGCCCCTCGACCAGCGGGCGCAGGAACAGCCGCTGCTGCTCTGGGCTGGCATGCGCCTGCAGCGCCTCGATGGCGCCCAGCGTCAGCATCGGGCACAGCGAGAAGGCCATGTTGGCGCTTGTGATCTGCTCCTGCACGGCACAGGCCAGCGCAAAGGGCAGGCCCTGCCCCCCGTGGTCGGGGGCTGCGTTCAGCCCGATCCAGCCGCCCTGCCCATAGGCCTCGAACGCGGCCTTGAAGCCATCCGGCAAGGCCACAACGCCGTCGACCGCCTTCGCCCCCGCCTTGTCACCCAACGCATTCAGCGGCGCGAACACATTGGCTGCAAGCTTCCCCGCCTCGTCCAGGATCGCATCGACCAGGTCGGGTGTCGCAGCCTCATAGCCTGGAAGCAGCGCCAGCTCGTCCATACGGGCGATCGTCTCCAGCACGAAGCGCTGCTCGGTCACGGGGGGCGTGTAGGTCATCGGAGCACCTGTCTTTCCTGTCCCCTGCGGCTATAGCGGCCCGCATGCCGGATTCCACTGCCCAGATGACGCGCGTGGCGCCCGCAGACACGGCGGGCATCGCCCAGGCCGCAGCGCTGCTGGCGGCGGGCGACATCGCGGCCATTCCCACGGAGACCGTCTATGGGCTGGCAGCCGATGCCGCCAACGGCGAGGCAGTCGCCAGGGTCTATGCCGCCAAGGGCAGGCCGGGTTTCAACCCGCTCATCGTGCATGTGGCCGATCGGGCGATGGCCGGCCGCTACGCCCGCTTCGATCCGGTCGCCGAACGGCTGGCGGCCGCCTTCTGGCCAGGGCCACTGACGCTGGTGCTGCCGCTGCTCCCCTCGGCGCCGGTCGCATCGCTTGTGACGGCGGGGCTCGGCACCATCGCCCTAAGGGTGCCGGCGCATCCGGCGATGCAGTCTGTGGTCCGGGCGCTCGATCGCGGGGTCGCCGCGCCGTCCGCCAACGCCTCCGGCCGGCTCTCCCCCACCCGCGCCGAACATGTGCGCAAGAGCCTCGAGGGCCGCGTTCCCCTGATCCTCGATGCAGGGCCCTGCACGGCCGGCCTCGAAAGCACGATCGTCGGCCTCGCCGACGGCGTGGCGACGCTGCTGCGACAGGGCGCGATCGCAGCGGAGGACATCGCCGCGGTCGTCGGCAGGCCCGTACCGCTCGCCGCCGACAGGGCGCCCGTCGCAGCGCCGGGCATGTTGCTCAACCATTATGCCCCGCAACTGCCGATCCGGCTGGAGGCCGCAACGGCCGCGCCCCACGAGTTCCACATCGGCTTCGGCGCTGTCCCGGGTGATGAAAACCTGTCCGCCGGCGGAAGCCTCGCCGAAGCGGCGGCGCGGCTGTTCGATCTTCTGCATCGGGCGGATGCCAGCGGGAAATCGGCAATCGCGGTCGCCCCCATCCCCGGCCACGGCCTCGGCGCTGCGATCAACGACCGGCTGCGCCGGGCGGCGGCGCCGGGCTAGAGAAGCGCCGTCGGCTGCACCCACCAGCCGTCCGGCGGCTCGACCGCGGGGATTGCGCCCTCGAACAGGGCAAAGCAGGTCGCGCCCGAGCCGGACATCCGCACCAGCGATGCGCCCGGCAATGTGCCGAGCCAGGCCAGCACGTCGGCAATCACAGGCTGCAGGCTGATGGCCGGCGCCTCCAGATCGTTGCGCGCCACCCGCCAGTCATGGCCAAGCGGCCCGCGATCCGTCCCGTCCCAGGCGCGGAACACCGGCCCGGTCGGCACGGCAACGCGGGGGTTCACCAGCAGGACGCCCATCGGCGGCAGCGCGCCCACGTCCACCAGCGCCTCGCCTGCCCCCGTGCCAAGCGCTGGCCGCGAGCGGACACAGGCAGGCACATCGGCCCCGAGCGACGCGCCGATCTGCTCGAGATCGGTGTCGCCGAGTGGATGGCCGGTCAGGCGGTTGAGCAGCCTCAGCGCCGCGCCCGCATCGGCGCTGCCCCCGCCGAGCCCGGCCGCCACGGGAATATGCTTCTCCAGCCGGAAGGCGTACCGCTCGCGGATCCCGGTCCTCTGGGCAAAGCGGTGCGCTGCCCACAGCACCAGATTTTCCCCCAGCGGGCCTGCAGCGTCTGCCGTCGGCCCCTCCACCTCCAGCGCCCAGTCATCGGCCTCGGTCGCGTTCAGCCGGTCGCCGAAGCGCGTGAAGGCGAACAGCGTCTCGAGGTCGTGATAGCCGTCCTCGCGACGGCGCCGCACATGCAGCGCCAGGTTGATCTTGGCCGGCGCATGCTCCACGCCCGCGATCGCCCCCATCAGCCCGTCGCTCACCGCCGCCCCGTCACTTGCCCGCAAGCGCGACGTCCAGGCCGAATTCCAGCTTGTGCGACAACAGTTTCGCAAGCTTCGGCTCAGGCGATAGGGCGGCCGCGCTGGCCCAGGCGTGCCGCGCCTCGAACCGCCGCCCGGCCTGCCACAGGGCATCCCCCAGATGGTCGGCGACGGTCGGATCCGCCGGCTCGGCCGCGCGGGCCTTCTCGAGCAGCCGGACGGCCTCCTGGTGGTTGCCGGAGACGAACTCCGCCCAGCCCATGCTGTCGATGATGGCCCCGTTCTCGGGCGCCGCCTTATAGGCGCGCGCAATCAGCTCGCGCGCTTCGGGCAGCTTCTGGCGCCGGTCCAGCAGCGAATAGCCCAGATAATTGAGATAGAGCGCATTGTCCGGATCCTGTGCGACGGCGCGGCGCAGGTCCGGCTCGGCCTCCACCCAGTTTCCGGCCACCTCGTTTGCCGATCCCCTGAGGAACCAGATCTGCGCATGGACCGGTCCGGGCTCCGCTGGAAGCAGGGCCAGCGCGCGGGCGTAGTGTCCGGCGGCCTCCGCATTGCGACCGGCCTGTCGGGCGATATCGGCGCGGCGGGTCCAGTCCTCCGGGCCGGCATCCGGGCGGGCAGCAAGCCGCTCGGCGATCACGCCGGCCTCGTCGTAGCGCCCCTCGCCGGTCAGGATCCCGGCTCGGCGCACATCCGCTAGCAAACCCCAGGGTGCGGCGGCGGGCACCTGGTCGAGCGCTGCCAGGGCAAGCTCGGCACGCTCGGCCCGCGCCAGTGTGTCGGCAGTCACGAGCCAGCCGTCCGGCATCGACGGGTCGACCAGAGTGGCAAGACGGGCAAAGCTGATGGCAGGGGAAAGCGCCCGCTCGCGGGCAAGATCGGTCGAAACCCTCAGCAGCATCAAGGCGATGCCTTCCTGCGGGCGGCTGACCAGCCCCCCCAGCCTGCGGCCGTCAAGCTTGGGATCCGCTGCCATCCGGGCGCGGGCGTCCATCAGCATGGGGTCGCGGGCCGGCCCCCCCCCAAGCAGCGTGATCGCCCGGGTGCGCCAGTTCGGATCCGATTTCGAGGCTTCCAGCGCGGCGGCCGCCGCCGCGATCCGCAACCGCGCCACATTGGCCCCTTCGGCCGCCACGATCGCCGAATAACCCTCCGCCGCCTCCGGCCAGCGCCGCGCAAGCGACAGAAGATGCGCCCGGTGCTCGGCAATATAGGACGCCGAGATGCCGCGCTCGTTGGACCGCTCGAGCGTGGCCAGTGCCGCGTCGACATCGCCGCGCCCGGCCTTGCCCCAGGCCTCCAGAAGGATCGACAGAAGCTCGGCCGACTCGCCTGTCCGGCCGGGAGCCGAAAAGGCCTGTCGGGCCGCGTCAAAGCTGCGCCAGTCGCGCCCTGCTGCGGCACCGGCCGCGCGGGTGAGGGCAACCAGGCTGTCGCCCATTCCCTGCCGCGGCTCGGACCGTTCGGGCAGCGCAATCCGGTCGGCGAGTTTCACGGCGGCCTTCATGTCGCCAGACAGGATCGCGACATCGAGCGCACGACGCTGCAGTTCCTCGTCCGGGCCCGCCTGCAGCGCAATGCCGAAGCGGTCGGAGGCAATCGAGAGGTCATCGGTCGCAAAGGCCAGCCGGCCCTGCACATAGGCCTGCGCGGCCTCGTACGCGCTCGGTGGGGCTGTTGCAGCCGCAAGCGGCGCGTGCAGCAAGCCGGCCAGGCAAAGCGGCCGCAGGATGGACAAGGGTTGGGGCAAATGGACTCTCCTGCCCCATCTATAGGGCGGGGCCGCGCGCGCGTCGATGCAGCGCACGACCCCTTGCACCCCGGCGTTGCCGAACAGGGTCAGCCGATCACCTTGGCCCTGAGCTTGGCATGCTCGTCGGCCGTGATGGTGCCCGCCGCCTTCAGTTCATCGAGCTTCTTCAGCTCGTCTGCCGGCGAAAAGCCGACAAACTCCCTCAGGTCCTTCTGGGCCTGCCGGGCCTGGGCCACGCTGCGTTCGCCCATGCCGCGCCCCTGCGTCAGGATATAGGCAAAGACACCCAGATAGGGCAGCACCACCAGGAAGATGATCCAGAGCACCTTGCCGAAGCCACCCACGTCGTCGCGGCGGAACAGGTCCCCGATCACCGAGATCAGCAGCCACAGCCACAGCACGAAGATGAAGACGACGAAGGCAAAGGTGATGAAGCTGAAGATGCTCGCAAAGACAGCTGACATGAGGTTCCCCCAACAATCCGGCGCAAATGGCTGCGCCTGTTCTCTAATGCGCAGTATGGCGCAGTGGCCAGATTGCCTGCCGTGGCAGGCACTGTCACCTGAATTCGCCGGACGCGTGCGTCAGGCGTCGATCGCGTCCGCCTCCAGGCCCGCCGCATGGGCCTGGATGAAGTTGAACCGGTGCTCGGGCACGCGACCCATCAGCCGGTCGACGAGGTCGCGCACCAGGAAACGGTCCTGGTGGCTTTCGGGCAACGTCACGCGGATCAGCGTGCGTCGGGCCGGGTCCATGGTGGTTTCCCTGAGCTGCGACGGCGCCATTTCGCCAAGCCCCTTGAAGCGGCCGACCTCGACCTTCCGGTTCTTGAATTTCGTCTGCAACAGATACTCGCGCTCGGCATCATCTCGGGCATAGACGCTCTCGGCCCCGGCGCTCAGCCGATACAGCGGCGGCTGGGCGAGATAAAGGCGCCCCGCCTGCACGAGGCCCGGCATCTCCTGGAAGAAGAAGGTCATCAGCAGCGTCGCGATATGCGCCCCGTCGACGTCGGCGTCGGTCATGATGATCACGCGGTCGTAGCGGATGGCATCGTCGCGGTACCGGTCGCGCGTGCCGCAGCCCAGCGCCAGCGCAAGGTCGGCCACTTCCTGGTTGGCACCGATCTTGGCAGCAGCCGCACTCGCCACGTTCAGGATCTTGCCGCGGATGGGCAGGATCGCCTGGGTTGCGCGGTCGCGCGCCTGCTTGGCCGATCCGCCGGCCGAATCGCCCTCGACGATGAAAAGCTCCGTGCCCTCGCGCCCGTTCGCCGAACAGTCGGTCAGCTTGCCCGGCAGCCTGAGCTTGCGCGCATTGGTCGCCGTCTTGCGCTTCTCCTCGCGCTCGGCGCGGCGGGCGAGGCGCTCGTCCATCCGGTCGATCGCGAACTGCAGAAGCGCTCGTGCCCGCTCCTGGTCCTCGGCGAGCCAATGGTCGAAATGGTCCTTCACCGCGGTCTCGACCAGCCGCTGCGCCTCCACCGAGGCCAGCCGGTCCTTGGTCTGGGACTGGAACTGGGGCTGCGGAATGAACAGCGACAGCATGATCCGCGTGCCGACCAGCGCATCGTCGGCAGTCAGTTCGCCCGCCTTTCGGTTGTTGATGAGCGCGGCGAAGCCCTTCAACCCCTTGATGATGGCGGTGCGGAACCCGGCCTCGTGCGTGCCGCCCTGGGGCGTGGGAATCGTGTTGCAGTACCAGCTGTGGGCGCCTTCGGCCGCAACCGTCCAGTGCATTGCCCATTCGACGCGGCCGGCATTGCCGGGAAACTCATGCGTTCCGGCGAACGGCTGATTGGTGACAGTCGCTTCGCCCGCCACATCCTCGGCCAGATGGTCGGCAAGCCCGCCCGGGAAGATGAAGGTCTGCGCCTGCGGAACCTTCTCGGTCGCAAGCGACGGCGCACAGCGCCAGCGGATCTCGACTCCGCCGAACAGATAGGCCTTGGAGCGGGCCAGACGGTACAGCCGCTCGGCGCTGAACTGCACGCCCGCGCCGAAGATCTCGGGGTCGGGCCGGAAGCTGACGGTCGTGCCGCGGCGGTTGGGCGTCGGCCCCAGATTCTCGAGCGGGCCCAAGGCGTGGCCCCGCGAATAGCGCTGCCGCCACAGCGTCCGGTTGCGCGCAACCTCGACCGTGAGCGCCTCGGCCAGCGCATTCACCACCGATATGCCGACCCCATGAAGCCCGCCCGACGTGGAATAGGCCCCTGCCGTGAACTTGCCGCCCGAATGCAGCATCGTCAGGATCACCTCCAACGCCGACTTGTCCGGAAAGCGCGGGTGCGGGTCGACAGGAATACCCCGACCATTGTCGCTGATGGTCAGCGTGCCGTCTTCCGCCAGCTCCACCTCGATCCGGCCCGCATGGCCTGCAACAGCCTCGTCCATGCTGTTGTCGAGGACTTCGGCGGCAAGATGATGCAGCGCAGCGGAGTCCGTGCCGCCGATGTACATGCCCGGCCGGCGACGGACAGGCTCAAGCCCCTCCAGCACCTCGATTGCGGATGCATCATAGCCCTGGGAACCACCGGTCGCGCCGGCGAAGAGATCGCTCATGGACAGCATCCTTAGCGGCAGCCGACGGCCAAGGGAACGGCGGCCGCAGGGCGCAGGCTGCCGTTTGCGCGGCCCGGAGCGGGCACCTGTGGCACTTATGGCACAGATGGGGGCATTCGCGCGAAAATTGCCGAAAATCATCTTGTGCACCGCACAATATTGCGTTCTCATGGCATCAAGAGAGCAAATGGCTCCAATGCCGCACTGTCGGCAGGCCTGGCGAGCGCAGGCACCTTGGCACTTCATCCACGACCGCTGGGGCGGTTCAGGGACGCTATCACCGCATCCGCGGTGCCAAGGGAGACATGCATGAAACTGATTCGTTCGACCCTCCTCGCCGTCGCACCGCTAGCCGCCGCGCTGCTGGTTCCGGCCGGCGCCGCCCATGCCCAGGAGGCCGAGGAAAAGCCGGCGTTCACCGTCAACGGGTCTGTCACCCTGACGTCTGACTACCGCTTCCGCGGCGTGTCCCAGTCGAACAACAGCTTCGCGATCCAGGGGGGGCTTACCGGCTCGCACAAGAGCGGTGCCTACGCGGGCTTCTGGTCGTCCAGCCTTTCGGGCTGGGGCACCTTCGGCGGCCCGAACCTCGAACTCGACCTGTTCGGCGGCTTCAAGTTCCCGATCGGCAACGGCACGCTCGATGCCGGCCTCACCTGGTACATGTACCCGAGCGGCGCGAACAACACCGACTTCGCCGAGCTGTTCGCCAAGTTCGGCGGCGCGGCCGGACCCGTCAACCTGCTGGCCGGCGTCGCCTATGCACCCAAGCAGGAAGCGCTGGGCAACTGGTCCAACCACCCGGACAGCCGGCCCGGCGACACCGAGGACAATATCTATCTGTGGGGCGACATCAGCTATTCGATCCCCGGCGCGCCCCTCACGCTGAAGGGCCACCTCGGCTACTCCGACGGCAACCCGGGGCTTGGCCCCAACGGCACCAGCATCGCGCCGACAGGCCGCTACTGGGACTGGCTGCTCGGCGCCGACTTCGTCGTCGGGCCGGTGACGCTCGGCGTCGCCTATGTCGACACGGACATCAGCCGCTCCAGCGTCGCCTACCAGCGCCTGCAACCCAACTTCTCCAAGGTGCCTGACGGGGGCTGCATCTCGTGCGGCCGCATCGTCTTCTCGGTGACCGGCGCTTTCTGATCTTCGCCTTTCGGGGGCGTTCCGTCTGCCGTCGGCTCTCCCGGGCCGGCGGCAGACCCATTTTCGGGCGCATGGGTGTGCGCTGCAGGCGCAAGCCGGTGGCGGCTCCCCCGCCGGGCCGGTAGTATTGCGGCGGATGAACACCTGCCGAGACAGCAGCGCACCCCGCCCTGGACCGACGAGGCTGGCTGCCCTGGTCTTTGCGGCCGCAGGTCTCGTCAACCCAGCCGTCCTCCCCGCCCAGTCCGATCAGACCGAGCAAGCCCTCGACACCGGAGGGTCCCGAGTCGAGGTCAGCGGCACGGTTTCCCTGGTCAGCGACTACCGGTTCCGCGGCATCAGCCAGACCGACATCGCGCCTGCCATCCAGCCCTCGCTTCAGCTCGACACTGAGAGCGGCGTCTTTGTCGGGTTCTGGGGCTCCAACGTCTCCGACCTGAACGGCGCGACGACCGAGATCGATCTGTCCGCCGGCTGGGCGGGCATGGTCGGCGGCCTCGATGCGTCGTTCGGGGTGCTGGGTTATCTCTATCCGGGCGGGGACGGCACCGACGTGGTCGAAGTCTTCGGGACACTGGGGATGCCCATCGGCCCCGTCTCGGCCAGCATCGGGCTCAACTGGGCACCCGAGCAGGCCAATTCCGGCGCCAGCCGCTATGCCTATGCCGCCCTGTCAGCAGCCATCCCCGGCACCCCCCTCTCACTCAACGGTTCGCTGGGCCATGAGCGCGGCGGATTCGTCCTGGACGAAGCAGGGGCCACCACCTCGAAATGGGACTGGATGCTCGGCCTGACCTGCAATCTGTCCGCCCTCAGCCTGGGCGTCGCCTATCTCGGCACGGACCTCCCGAGCCGCGACCCGCTCGGCGGCCGCATCAACAGGGCCGGCCGGGATACAGTCGTGCTCACACTGTCGGCGGCATTCTGAGGGGCTGAACGAAGAAGGGGCGACGCCTCGCCGGCGCCGCCCCTCCGATCGTCGGGATCGCTGCTGCCCCTACTTGGCAGCCGCCTTCTTCTTCGGGGCGGCCTTGGCGGGCGCAGCCTCGGCAGCGGCCGTCTCGGCGGCCGGTTCGGCCGCCTTCTTCGCAGCCGCCTTCTTCGCAGGCTTGGCCGGCGCCTCTTCGGCAGCCACGTCCGCCTTCACGGCCTTCTTCGCCGGCGCCTTCTTCTTCGGCGCATGGTCATGGTCATGGTCGCAGTCCGGCCCATGCACATGCCCGGCGATCGGCGTCTCGTCCTCGCTCTCGATGGCAGCCTCAAGCTCGGCGCGGGTCACGACGCGGTCGGTGATCGTCGCCTTGCCCAGCAGGAAGTCGACGACCTTCTCCTCGAACAGGGGCGCGCGCAGCTGCGCTGCAGCAATCGCGTTCTCGGCAAAATATTTCTGAACTTCGCGCTCCTGGCCGCGGTAGCGGGCGGCCTCCTGGGCCACCAGGCGGTTCATCTCGGCCTGGGTCACCTGCACACCGTTCTTCTGACCGATGTCCGACAAGAGCAGGCCCAGCCGCACGCGACGCTCGGCAATCCGGCCATAGTCGCCGCGCTCGGCTTCCATCTGCGCCTTGTCGGCGTCGGTCGCCTCGGCAGTCACCTGCGCCCAGATCTGCTGGAACTCGGCATCCACCATCGACGGCGGCACCTCGAAGCTGTGGGCCGCTGCCAGATGGTCCAGCAGCTTCCGCTTCAGGTAGGTGCGGGTCAGGTTGTTGAGCTCGCTTTCGACCTGGTCCTTCAGGATGGTCTTCAGCTGATCGAGGCTTTCCAGCCCCAGGTTGGTGGCAAGCGTGTCGTCGATCACCGGCGACTTCGCATGCTTCACGGCCTTGACCGTCACGGCGAATTCGGCCGGCTTGCCGGCCAGGTTCTCGGCCGGATAGTCGGCCGGGAAGGTCACCTGCAGGGTCTTCTTGTCGCCGACCTTCACGCCTTCGAGGCCATCTTCGAAGCCCGGGATCAGCCGGCCGGAGCCCAGCTCGATCTCCATGTCCTCGCCGGTGCCGCCGTCGAAGGCAACGCCGTCGACGGTGCCGGCATAGTCCATCACCACCAGGTCGCCGGCCTTCGCCTTTGCCTTGGCGGGCGCATCCTCGAAGCTCTTCTGCTGCTGGGCCAGCCGCTCCAGCGCCGCGTCGACGTCTGAGTCCGACACTTCGACGGTCAGCCGCTCCAGCGCGATTCCCTCGATCGCGGCTTCGGGAACCTCGGGAAGAACTTCCAGTGCAACCGACAGCTTCAGGTCCTCGCCCTCGGCTGCGCCCGAATCGAGGTCGATCGTCGGCTGCATGGCCGGGCGGATGCCGCGCTCGGCCATCAGCGCGTTCACGGCCTCGTTGATCGCTTCCTGCATCGCCTCGCGCCGCAGCGCTTCGCCGTGCATCTTGCGGATCAGGTTGGCGGGCACCTTGCCGGGCCGGAAACCGGGCATGCGAACCTGCGGGGCCACCTGCGCGATCGCGGTGTCGACCTTGGCGGCAATCGCGCCGGCCGGAACGACCACGTCATAGGCGCGCTTCAGGCCGTCGTTCAGCGTCTCGGTCACAGTCATGAAACAGCAATCCTCTCAACGGGTTCGGGATCGAGACAGCCGGGCGGCGGCTGGTGCGGGTGGAGGGACTCGAACCCCCACGTCTTGCAACACTGGAACCTAAATCCAGCGCGTCTACCAGTTCCGCCACACCCGCAAGACAGAACCCCATGAAAGCCCGGGGGCCGCCTCTCGACGCCATAAATGAAGCGCGGGCTTATAACAGCGAAGTCCGCCTGCGCAAGCGCCGCGCGCCACGGTCGCCGAAGGGGGGCTGCTCAACCGGCGACACCAAGCTGAACCGCCGAAACGGTTGCACATGGCCAGAAATGGCAGTATTATTGCCCTATTCCCGGGAGAATCACATGACCGTCACCACCGCCGCAGGCCCTGCAGCACCATCGGCCGTCTCGCTCGACGATCGCTACAGCCTGTCGGCGACGCGTGTCTTCCTATCGGGAACCCAGGCCCTGGTGCGGCTGGCGCTGGTGCAGCAGGCGCGCGATGCGGCCGCGGGCCTGAACACCGCGGGCTTCGTGTCCGGTTACCGCGGCTCCCCGCTCGGAGGCTTCGACCAGGAGCTCTGGCGCGCGAAGAAGCGGCTCGCCGCCCACAATGTCGAGTTCGTGCCGGGCATCAACGAGGAACTCGGCGCGACCGCCGTCTGGGGCTCCCAGCTCGCCGCGCTCAACCCGGCTGCGAAGTATGACGGCGTCTTCGGCCTCTGGTACGGCAAGGGGCCCGGCCTCGACCGCGCGATGGACGTGCTGAAGCACGCCAATGCTGCCGGCACCTCGAAGCACGGCGGCGTCCTCGCCATCGTCGGCGACGACCATGGCGCCAAGTCGTCCACCCTCGCGCACCAGTCGGACCACAATTTCTCTGCCGCCTTCGTCCCCTTCCTGGCGCCGGCCTCGGTCCACGAGTTCGTCGAATACGGCCTGCTCGGCATCGCGATGAGCCGCTTTGCCGGCACCTGGGTCGGCTTCAAGGCCACCGCCGACACGGTGGAAACTTCCGCCACTGTCGACCTGTCGAACGAACAGCGCCTGATCATCGTCCCCGAGTTCGACTTCCCCGAAGGCGGCGTCCACATCCGCGCCAACGACATCTGGCGTGACGAGGACACCCGCCTGCAGCGCTACAAGGGCTTTGCAGCCCAGGCATTCGCCAAGGCGAACGGCATCGACCGGCTGGTGTGGGACACGCCGCGGCCGCGGATCGGGATCCTCTCCACCGGCAAGGCCTTCGCCGACACGATGGAAGCCCTCGACGAGCTCGGCATCGACGCCAGGGTCGCCGCCGACATCGGCCTCCGGCTCTACAAGGTCGGCATGCCCTGGCCGCTGGAGCCCGACGGCGTGCGCGCCTTTGCCGAGGGGCTCGAGGAAGTCCTGGTGATCGAGGAAAAGCGCGAGTTCATCGAGCACCAGCTGAAGTGGCAGCTCTACAACTGGAAGCCCAATGTCCGCCCGAAGGTGGTCGGCAAGCAGGACGAGCAGGGCGATTGGCTGCTTTCGCCCGACAATGAGCTCACGCCCGGCGCCATCGCCAAGGTGATCGCCCAGCGGCTCAGCCACTTCCACAAGACCGACCGGATCGAGAATGCGCTCGCCTTCTTCGAGAAGCGCGAGGCCCTGCTCGCGAAGTTCGCGACCCCCACCAAGCGCACGCCCTATTTCTGCTCGGGCTGCCCGCACAACACGTCGACCAAGGTGCCCGAAGGCTCCCGCGCGGTCGCCGGCATCGGCTGCCACATCATGGCGCTGTGGATGGATCGGGCGCAGACCTTCACCCAGATGGGCGGCGAAGGCGTGACCTGGGTGGGCGAGGCGCCTTTCGTGAACGAAAACCACATCTTCGCCAACCTGGGCGACGGCACCTACGAGCATTCCGGCATTCTGGCGATCCGCCAGGCGGTCGCGGCCAAGACCAACATCACCTACAAGATCCTGTTCAACGACGCTGTCGCCATGACAGGCGGCCAGCCGGTCGAGGGCCAGCTGACCGTGCACAAGGTGGCCGCGCAGATGCTCGCCGAAGGGGCGCAAAAGGTCTGGGTGCTCACCGAGGATCTCGACCGCTATGCGGCTGCCCCGCTTCCCCAGGGCGTCGAACTCCACGACCGCGCCCAGCTCGATCCGATCTCGCGCACTGCAGCCGCCACGCCCGGCACCACCGTCATCATCTACGACCAGACCTGCGCGGCCGAAAAGCGCCGCCGCAGGAAGCGCGGACTGATGCCAGACCCGGACAAGCGGGTCATCATCAACCCGGCGGTCTGTGAAGGCTGCGGCGACTGCTCGGTGCAGTCCAACTGCGTGTCCGTCGAGCCGCTCGACACCGAATTCGGCCGCAAGCGCCGCATCAACCAGTCCAGCTGCAACAAGGACTTTTCCTGCGTAAAGGGCTTCTGCCCGAGCTTCGTGACCGTGGAGGGCGTCGCGGTGCGCAAGCCGCCGAAGGCCGCGCTCGACCTTTCGGGGCTGCCCGAGCCGCAGGTCCCTGCCCTCACGGATGCCGTGAACATCCTCGTCACCGGCATCGGCGGCACCGGGGTCCTTACCGTCTCGGCGCTGCTCGGCATGGCAGGGCACCTCGCCGGGGTCGCCTCCACCACGGCCGACATGGCGGGCCTTGCCCAGAAGGGCGGCGCAGTGTGGAGCCATGTGCGCCTCGCGCCGTCCAACGACCAGCTGCTGGGCCCGCGCATCATGACGGGCAGCGCGGACCTGGTGATCGCCTGCGATGCGGTGGTTGCCGCCGACAAGGCCGCGCAGAACCTGATGGCCCGCACCCGCACCCATGTGGTCGCCAACGCCAACATCGCGCCCACCGCCGATTTCGTGCGCAACCGCGATTTCGACTTCAAGTCGGCGCAGGTGAAGAAAGTGGTCGAACAGGCCACCAAGGGCCATGACTTCGTCGCTGCCGAACGGATCGCCAGCGCGCTGATGGGCGATGCGCTCGCTGCCAATGTGATGCTGATGGGCTTCGCCTGGCAGAAAGGCCTGATCCCGCTGTCGCTCGCTGCGCTCGAAGGCGCGATCGAGCTCAACGGCGTTGCCGTGCCCTTCAACAAGCAGGCCTTTGCGCTCGGCCGCCTGCTCGCCCATGATTCCGCTCGGGTGGAGGCGCTGCTGGCGCCGGCGCCTGCGGTTGCCGACACGCTGGACGCGCGGATCGCGAAGCGCGCCGCTGACCTAGGCGCCTGGGGCGATTCCACCTATGCCGCGCGCTACGAGGCGCTTGTCGGCAAGGTCCGCGCAGCCGAAACCGCGGTCCGCCCGGGCTCCGAGGCGCTGGCCGAGGCGGTCGCCCGCGCCGCCCACAAGCTGATGGCCTACAAGGACGAGTACGAGGTCGCCCGGCTGATGACGGACGGCCGCTTCGATGCATTGATGGGCGAGACCTTCAGCAAGGCCGAAAAGCGCACCTACCACCTCTCTCCGCCGATCTTTGCCAGCATCGATCCCGCCACCGGGCGCCCGAAGAAATATGAAATGCCGGGCTGGCTGGTGGAGCCGCTGTTCCGCATGCTCGCCGCATGCAAGGGCCTGCGCGGCACTGCATTCGACCCGTTCGGCCGCAACGCCGAGCGCAGGGCCGAGCGCGCAGCGATCCCGGCCTATGAAGCCGAGGTGGAGCGGCTGCTCGCCGGCCTCACCGGCGACAACCTCGCCCTCGCCGCGGAAATCGCCCGCCTGCCGCTGGACATCCGGGGCTTCGGCCCGGTGAAGGAAGCCGCCCAGAAGGCGGTCGAAGCGCAGCGGACGGCCCTGTGGGCAAAATGGCCCGGCGAAGCCGCCCGGGCCGCCGCCTGAGGCTTCGCATGACAGGTTGAGCCGCATGCGTTAACCTCCTCGGGGCACAGCCAAGGGGGAACCATGCAGCGCAGCCTCAACGCCCTTCTCGCATCGGCCCTTCTCCTGCTGGCCGCCTGCTCGGCTTCGGCCCCGCAGGACGCGCCCGCCACAGAACCCGCTCCGGTTGACGTGGAGGCCGGCGCGCCGGCCGGTTCCGAACCGACCCCCGTCGGCACCGAGGCGCCCGCCACCGATGCCGCAGCAGCGCCCGACGGCCAAGAATGGTGCGCAATCGTCGAGGAACGGCTTCCGCCGGCCGAATGCGCCCTGCTCGCAGCCGTTCCGCGCGGCACGGGGGCCTTCAAGACACCCGAACGCATGAAGCGGGGCGAAAGCGCATCCGTCATCCTCGCCATTTCGCGCGAGGCGGGCAGCAGCGCCCCATCGGAGGCCATCGCAAGCGCCGAGGGACGGGAGGGCACCTTCCGTCCCGCCGTCGGTCGCTACATCGAGGCAAAGCTGCTGCCCGAGCCCGGCCTGAAGGTCGAGCCTGACCCGGCCACGCCCGAACTGCAGGATCTCTACGCCGGCACCGAGGGCCTGTGGCGCTGGACGATCACCGCCGAGGCGACGGGGGAGCACCAGCTCACGCTGCGCACCCGCGTGATGACCAAGCTGCCCGACGGCAGCTTCGCGCCCCGCGGGCAGCCCTTCGTCGACAGCCGCCGCATCGCCGTCTACGTGGAGGGCGCCGACGCGATCGTCGACAAGAGCAAGGAAGCCGACAAGGCGCTGGGCGCACTGAGCGGCACCACCGACAACCTGACGAAGCTGATCGGCGCAATCACAGCGCTGGTGGTCGCGGTCGGTGGCCTGTGGCTGGCCTTCCGCCGCTTTGGAAAGCCCAAGGCCGACGACAAGCCCGACGAAGGCGACGGCAGCTGACGTGATCGCCCTGCTGTTCGTTCTTGTCCTCATGCTGGCCATCTGGCTGGCCGTCCGCCTGGGCGGCGTGCGCCGGCGGGATGAGCCGGGCGGCAGCACCGGTCGCTCCCGTCGCACCGACCACGGCACCACCATCGGCAGCAGCGACGGCGCCGCCAGCGGCACGGCCACGGGCTTCGAGGGCGGTGGCGGCGATTTCGGCGGGGGCGGGGCCAGCGGCAGCTGGGGCGATGCCGCGGACGCAGGCGGCGGCGGTGACGGCGGCGGCAGCGGGGGCGGAGACTGAAGAAATCGACAGGCGGGATTCGGCGCCTGTGCGGACTACGCCACCGGGCAAAGGGAGACCCCACAGATGAACTTCGACCTGTCCGACGACGCCAAGACCCTGAAGGACGCCGCGCGCAAGTTCCTCGACGCCCGCGCCGGCCCGCCGGTTGCGCGCAAGGTGATGAACGACGGCGCAACCCACGACGCCCAGCTGTGGGCCGAGGTGGTGGATCAGGGCTGGCCCGCCGCCCGGGTGCCCGAGGCGCATGGCGGCCTCGGCCTCGGCGCCGACGAGGCCTGCGTGCTCGCCGAGGAAATCGGCCGCAGCCTCGCCCCCGTGCCGCTGATGTCGACGCTCGCGGCCATCGAGGCGCTGCTGATCGCCGGCACCGAGGCGCAACAGGCGGCCTGGCTGCCGAAACTCGCCAGCGGCGAAGCGGTGGGCTGCATCGCCTGGGCCGAAGGCAGCAACTCCCCCACCCAGATGCCAGTCACAAAACTGGATGGCGGCAAGCTCTCGGGCACCAAGTCCCCGGTGATCGACGGCCTCGTAGCAACGCTCGCCATCGTCACCATCGCCACCCCCGAGGGCCCGGCGATGGCGATCGCGGCGCTCGACGGCACCACCCGCGAGAAGCAGGACACGCTGGACCTCGTCCGCCCGTCCGCGAAGATCGCCTTCAACGGCACGTCCGCCGAAGCGCTGGGCACCGCGGCCGACTGGGTGCGCCTCACCGAACGCCTGGCCGTGCTGGCCAGCTGGGAAGCGCTCGGCACCGCCGACGCTGCACGGGAAATGACGGTCGCCTACGCCAAGGACCGCGTCGCCTTCGGCCAGCGCATCGGCCGCTACCAGGGCGTCAAGCACAAGCTCGCCGACATGTATATCAAGGCCGAGCTCGCCCGCGCGCATGCGCTGCATGGCTGCTGGGCCTGGGGCGCCGGCGCCCCGGAACTGTCGCAGGCGGCGTCTGCTGCGCGCGTTTCCAGCCTGGATGCGCTGCGCTTCACCGCCGAGGAAGCCGTGCAGCTGCACGGCGGCATCGGCTTCACCTGGGAACAGGATTGCCAGTTCTACTACCGCCGCAACCGGCTGCTCGCTGCGTCCATCGGCAGCAGGGCGCACTGGTCGGACCGTCTGGTACGTGCGCTGGAAAACCGGAACAAGGCAGCTGCCTGAGACTGGCGAGGGAGAGAGACCATGGATTTCAACGACACGCCCGCAGAGGCCGAATTCCGCGCCCAGGTGAAGGCCTGGTTGGCAGAGGCCGCCGCCGAATATCTCACGCCGCCTGAAAAGCCCTGGGGCCTCGAGGAGTTCGTTGCCCGCTCCAAGGCCTGGCAGCTGAAGAAGTTCGAAGCCGGCTATGTCGGCATCACCTGGCCCAAGGCGATCGGTGGGCAGGGGCTCACCCCCATGCACCAGATCATCTTCAACCAGGAGGAAAGCCGCACTTTCGTGCCCAACGGCCTCTACTCCATCGGCCTCGGCATGTGCATCCCCACCGTCTTCACCCACGGTTCGCCCGAGATCGCCGGCCGCTACGTCCCCAAGGCGCTGCGCGGCGAGGAAGTCTGGTGCCAGCTCTTCTCCGAGCCCGTTGCCGGCTCCGACCTCGCGTCGATCCGCACCAAGGCCGTGCGTGACGGCGACGAGTGGGTCATCAACGGCCAGAAGGTCTGGACCAGCTTCGCCCACAAGTCCGACTTCGGAATCGTCGTCTGCCGCACCGATTTCGACGCCCCCAAGCACAAGGGCCTCACCATGTTCATCGTGGACATGAAAGCGCCCGGCATGGAGGTCCGCCCCATCCGCCAGATGTCGGGCTCCAGCGACTTCAACGAGGTCTTCTTCACCGATGTCCGCGTGAAGGACACGCACCGGCTGGGCGAGGTGGGCGACGGGTGGAAGGTCAGCCTCACCACGCTCATGCACGAGCGCCTCGCGGTCGGCGGCAAGCCCCGCGGCGCGCCCGGCTACCAGACGCTGATGAACGTGGCGAAGGGGGTCGAGACCGACAGCGGACCGGCGATGGAGCGCGCAGACGTGCGCAACCGGATCGCCGACACCTACATCGCGGACGAAGGCATCAAGCTCACGCAGATGCGGGCGCTCTCGGCCCTGTCGCGCGGGCAGATCCCCGGCCCCGAACAGTCGATCAGCAAGGTGGTGGTCGCCAAGACCATGCAGGACATGACGGCCTTTGCGATGGACATGGCGGAATCGGCCGGCTTCGCGGTCGAGCCCGGCTCCGACCTCGAGAAGCTGCAAGGGTCCTACATGTGGTCGGCGGGCCTGCGCATCGCCGGCGGCACCGACGAGATCCTCAGGAACATCATCGCCGAACGCGTGCTGGGCCTTCCGGGCGACCTGCGTCCCGACAAGGACACCCCCTTCAGCCAGCTGAAGCCGCTCTGAGAGCAGGCCGGGCCGTGGCGGGCGTGTGAAGCCGACACAAAAGCTTCACATGCCGCCCCATTGGCCTCTGCAACCGCTGGCCCTAGAAGTGCGGGGATGATCCGGGGGCAGGGCATTGCGGTTGCGGCGTTGGCCCTGGTTGCGGCACCCGCGTCGGCCACCGGCACCCGCGAGCCCACGATTGCCGAGCTGCAGCGCCAGATCGACGAGCTGAAGGCGATGGTCGAGCAGCTGAAGGCGGCCCAGCGCGCAGCACCGGCTCCGTCAGCCCCTCCCCCCGTGGCAGCGGTGGCGACACCGCCCGCTCCGGCTGCACCCGCTGCGCCGTCGGCTCCGGTGCAGGCTGCCGCCTCGACGGCCCAGCCGCCCGCCCAGACGGCTGGCACGTCGGCCGAACAGACCCCGACCTACGAAGCCTATGTCACGCTCCAGGACGACGAGGGGCGCCCCTGGCACGAACGGCTGCAGCTGCGCGGCTACACCCAGCTCCGGGTCAACGAGATCATCGCCGGGGACGCAACGGCGCCGCCGGGCATTTCGCGGCTACGCTCGGTCCAGGACGCCGGAATCTCCGACCGGAACAACTTCTCCTTCCGCCGCATCCGCCTCGTCATCCAGGGCGACATCAGTGATGACCTCAGCGTCTACCTGCAGCCCGACTTCGCGAGCGCGGTGAACAACCAGTCGGTCGGCGAACGGCGCGAGGGCTTCCTGCAGCTGCGCGACGCCTATGCCGACTGGTCCTTCGGCAAGAACAAGGAATGGAAGCTCCGGTTCGGCCAGTCGAAGGTGCCCTTCGGCTGGGAGAACATGCAGTCCTCCGGAAGCCGGGTGCCGCTCGACCGGACAGACGCGATCAACAGCGCCGTGCCCGGCGAACGCGACCTCGGCATTGCGGGCTATTACACGCCGTCGGGGGTGAAGCGGATCTGGAAGCGTCTGGCAGACGACGGCCAGAAGCTGTTCGGCAACTATGGCGCCTTCTCGCTCGCCGCCTTCAACGGCCAGGGCACCAACCGCACCGAGACCAACAACGACCTGATGCTGGTTGCGATGGCAACGATGCCGATCGAGCTCGACGGCCTTGGCAGTGCATTCCAGGGCCAGGTGCTCGAACTCGGCGGTTCGGGCATGCTGAACCAGTTCCAGCCCGAACTCCGCTCCGGCGGGGTCAGCCCCCAGAGCTTCGACGACAACCGCGTGGTCGTCCACGCCATCCTCTACCCGCAACCCTTCGGCCTCCAGGCGGAGTGGACCTGGGGCCGGGGCCCCGAGTTCGACAGCACCACAGGCACCATCCAGGAAAAGCCGCTGTCCGGCGGCTACATCCAGGCCATGTACCGCGTGCGGCAGTCCCCGCTCGGCCCCTTCATCCCCTTCGGCCGCTGGCAGCACTATCGCGGCGGCTGGAAGGCCGCTCTGAACGCCCCGCGGCTGGAAACCGACGAGTTCGAATTCGGGGTGGAGTTCCAGCCGATCCAGCCCTTGGAGCTGACGCTCACCTACTCGCACATGAAGCGCCGCGAGGCCGACGAACGCCGCACCGGCCAGGCCGAGGGCGACCTGCTGCGCGCCCAGCTGCAGTGGAACTACTGAGGCGCTGGCACTCGCCGCGTTTCGACCCTGCGGATCTTACCCACCGACAGGCTGACCGCTCCGCTTCCAGAAGGGCTGGATGAGGTGTCCGCGCCGCACGGCCATGATGGTCAGGATGACGCCGGTTGTCGTGCAGAACAGCGCCGCGATGATCGAGGCTTCGAGCCCGAACTGGCCGCCGGTCAGCAATACCGGGCCGTCGATGACCGGCTTGATGAGGCCGGGGTCGGAATCGGAGCCCGAGACAACGCCGGAAAAGACCGCCGACTGGGTCCAGTTCCAGGCGGCGTGAAAGCCCATGCTCATCCACAGCCGCCGGGTCAGCATATAGGCGGCGCCGAGCAGGATGCCGGCCTCGATGGCGATGAAGATGGCGCCGGTCATGGTGGCTTCCGGGTTCATCAGGTGGACGCCACCGAAAACAATGGAAGAGACGACAAGGGCGACCCAGCTGCCCAGCCACTCCTCGACGATGCGGAAGAGGACGCCGCGGAACAGCAGCTCCTCGAACACCGCAGCGCTGACCGCCATCGGGATCGCCGTCAGCATGAACGAGACGGGATTGGTGCCGACGATCCTGTAGATGCCCATGATCATCAGAACGAGGATGCTGGCGGCGTAGAGCCCGAAGCCGATGACGAGGCCGATGCCCAGTTCGCGGCCCATGCCGGGGAGCGCAAGCTCGGTCACCGGCCGCCGCTCAATCAGGCGGACAAGCCAGCTGTAAACGGCAAAGCCTGCTGCCGACCACCCAATGACAATGGCGATCTGCACCCATATCTGGCCCGCGGCCTGTCCCATGAAATTGTTGGAGAAGCCCAGCATGTAGAACATGATCACGCCGAAGATGCCGAGCCGCACTGGCGGATATTGCACGATGCGCAGCCAAATGGGCTGCGCCTTCGGCAAAGTCAGATCATCCATGGCTGGAACCAGCAGACTGAGAATATGCCATGAAGCCCCCCTTTCTGCAGTTTTCTGCCACCGCGTCCACAACCTTGCAAGCGGCCGTCAGCCGTGAAGCGGGCCCCCGGTTTCCGCTACAAGTCGCGCCACCGAGCGGGCCGCCGGCTCCAGGGAGCTGTCACCCGAAAGCGCAACCGTACCGAGCAAATCGCCAGCCCGCCGCCCCATCGACCGTGCATAAGCCGGATCGTAGTGCGCCTCGATCAAGCCGGCCACCAGCAGCTCCAGTTCGCCGGCAGTCGCCTGTGCCTGCCATTCGGCCTTGCGCGTCTTGCTGTGATGGCTCGGCAACCGCGCGATTGCGTCTGCAAGCGCTGCCGGGTCCGACGCAATCCAGCCATAGTGGGTGAGGATATGGCGCACACGTGTCTCGGGCGTGGCGGCAAGTCGGATGCGCGGTGCATCAGCCATTGCCAGCCATAGCGCCTGCGGAATCGACAATTGGCCGATGCGGCTCGACTCTGCTTCCAGGAACAGCGGGCGTGCCGGGTCCATCCGGTCCAGCCTGTCCAGCAGATGGCTCTCGAACAGCTTTTGCGAAGGCTGGCCGCCGGCCGTCGCGCCGAACAGCGAACCCCGGTGACCAGCCAGTCCTTCCAGGTCGATTGCCTGCTCGCCGATGGAGGCCAGAGCCTCCAGAAGAGCGGTTTTCCCCACTCCTGTAGGGCCATCCAGCAGGCGGATGGGGTTCAGCAGCGGGCCGGCAGTGTGCAGTCGGCCGACGACGTGCCGGCGCCAGCTGCGATAACCCCCCTCCAGAACCGTGACCGGCCAGCCCACCTGGCCGAGCACGGTCGCCATGGCATTGGACCGCATGCCGCCCCGCCAGCAATAGACGAGCGGGCGGAAATCCCGCGGCCGGTCTGCAAGTGCGCCGTCCAGATGCCTGGCGATGTTGCGCGCCACCTTCGCTGCCCCCACCCGTCGGGCAAGGAAGCGCGATGTCTGTACGTACAGCGTGCCGACCTCGGCGCGCTCGGCATCATCCAGCACGGGCAGGTTGATGGCGCCGGGCACATGGTCCTCGGCAAACTCCGAGGGGCTGCGCACGTCGATGATGGCGGAAAAGCCGTCGCGCGCAGCTGGCGACAGGTCGGAGGTTGCGCGGATCATCCGACCGTGACGACCGGCGGCCCTTCGACGATTCGGCCGACGAACCGCGCGGCCCCGAACCCGGCCTCCCGCGCCAGCGCAAGCGCCGCATCGGCATCGCTGTCAGCCACCGCGACCAGCAGCCCCCCGCTCGTCTGCGGATCCGTCAGCAGGTCCTGCCGCCACCCGGGGAACCCGTCCGGCAGCCGAACCGACGCGCCATAGCTCGCCCAGTTCCGCCCCGAGGCGCCCGTGCGCACGCCGGCCTGCAGCAGCACCTCGACCCCAGGCAGCACGGCCGGCGCATCGGCGTCGATCTCCACCCCAAGCCCGCTTCCGCGCGCCATCTCCAGCGCATGGCCCAGCAACCCGAAGCCCGTAACGTCGGTCATCGCATGCACGCCCGCCACTTCTCCCAAGGCCGGCCCGATGCGATTGAGCTGCGTCGTAGAGGCGATCATCGCGGCATAGCCATCGGCGTCCAGCCGCTCCTGCTTGAAGGCCGCGCTCAGCACGCCGACCCCCAGCGCCTTCGTCAGCAGCAGCCTGTCGCCCGCCATGGCACCCCGGTTGGTCAGCACCCGGTCCGGGTGCACCAGCCCCAGCGCCACCAGCCCATAGATGGGCTCCACGCTGTCGATCGAATGCCCGCCGGCCACCGGAATGCCGGCAGCCGCACACACCGAGGCACCGCCCTCCAGGATCCGCCCGATCGTCTCCACCGGCAGCTGCGCCACCGGCATCCCCACAATCGCAAGCGCCAGGATCGGTGTGCCCCCCATTGCATAGACGTCCGACAGCGCATTGGTCGCCGCGATCCGGCCGAACTCGAACGGATCATCCACCACCGGCATGAAGAAATCCGTGGTCGCAACCAGCGCCTGCGTGTCGTTCAGCCGCCAGACCGCCGCATCGTCCGACGTCTCGGTGCCCACCAGCAGGTCGCGAAACGGCGCCGCCTGCGGCATGCCCTTCAGGATATCGGCCAGAACCGCGGGTGAAAGCTTGCACCCGCACCCGCCGCCATGCGCGAGGCTCGTCAGCCGAACCGCGTTCATCCCCCAAGCACGGCCTTCACCCGCGCCTGAAGATCGGCTTCGGGCCTGGCGCCATAATGCTCGATCACTTCGGCCGCGGCGATGGTGCCCATCACGGCGCAGTCCTTCAGCGCGCGGCCCTGGGTATAGCCCGTCAGGAAGCCTGCTGCGAACAGGTCGCCAGCCCCCGTGGTGTCGAGCACGCGCGCAGCCGCCGTCACCGGCACCTCCCAGCGGCCCGTTCCGTTGACAACGATCGCGCCCTTCTCGCTGCGGGTCACCACCGCCAGCGGAACGGCCTTGGAAAGCCCCTCGATCGCAACTTCCATGCTGTCGGTCTGGAACAGGCTCTTCGCTTCGTTCTCGTTGGCGAACGCGATGTCGACAAGGCCCGAGCGCATCATGTCCAGGAATTCGGCGCGATGCCCCTCGACGCAGAACACGTCGGAAAGGGTCAGCGCCACCTTGCGGTCGGCCGCGCGGGCGATCGCCTTCGCCTTGCGGATCGCGCGGATGGGGGCCGGCGGGTCCCACAGATAGCCCTCGAAATAGGTGATGGCGGCCGCCTTCACCATCGACTCCTCGACATCGGGCTCGTCCACCTCCTGGCACGATCCCAGGAAGGTGTTCATGGTCCGCTGTGCGTCAGGGCTCACGATGATCAGGCACTGGCCCGTCGGCGGCCCGCTGGTGGCAGCCGGCGTCCGATAATCCACGCCCGCTGCCCGGATATCGTGCGCGAACACGCGGCCCAGCTGGTCGTCGGAAACCCGGCCAACGAAGGCCGCCCGACCGCCCATTGCCGCAATCCCGGCGCTGGTGTTGGCAGCCGACCCGCCCGAAATCTCCCGGCCCGGCCCCATGCTGGCGTAAAGGGCTGCCGCCTCCTCGGACGAGATCAGCCGCATCGAGCCCTTTGGGATGCCCTTCTCTTCCAGGAAGCTGTCGGGATGGGAGGCAAGGACGTCGACGATGGCATTGCCGATTGCGAGAACATCATAATGGTCGGCCAAGCGGGGCTCCTGGTGCGGGAAGGCGTGTGGGCCGCCGCTAGCATCGCGCGGCGTGCGGCGCTAGACGGCGAGCCATGCGGCAGACCTCTCTTCTTGCGCTGGCCCTGCTGGCCGGCTGCGCCACCGCGCCTCCGCCTGCTCCGGTCGCGCCCCCACCGCCTTCCGGCATGGAGCAGCTGCTGGGACGGCCGCCGGAAGCCGCCCTGGAGCTGCTGGGAACGCCCCGCCTCGACAAACGGGAGGGCCAGGCCCGCCAGCTGCAATTCGCCAACGGCTGCATTCTCGACGTCTGGTATTACCCGGGCGCCGGCACGCCGATGGTTGCAACCCATGCCGACGCGCGGCTGCCCGACGGGCGGGACTTCGCCGCCGGGGACTGCCTGCAGATGCTGATCCGGGCCAGGGCTCCAGCAGTCACGCCGCCGCCCCCTGCACAACCGCCGGCCCGCAAGCCGCCGGCACGAAAGAAGCCCTAGGGCTCCCGCCGGATCCTCACGGCCAGCGCGTGCGCCGAAAGCCCCTCGGCGTCGGCCAGCGTCGCAGTCGCGTCGGCGAGCGCTGCAAAACCCCGCTCGCCGGCCTCCAGCCAGGTGGTGCGCTTCAGGAAATTGTGGACGCTCAAGCCCCCCGAGAAGCGCGCACGGCGGCCGGTCGGCAACACATGGTTCGGCCCGCCGATATAGTCGCCGATCGGCTCCGGCGTATGGCTGCCGAGGAAGATCGAACCCGCATGGCGGATGGCCGCGAACAACGGCGCCGGGTCGGCCACCATCAGCTCCAGATGCTCGGGCGCAAGCGCGTCCGACAGGGCCGGCGCGTCGGCCAGGTCCTGCACCAGGATGATCGCCCCATAGGCCTCCCAGCTCTCGCGCGCAGCCTCCTGCGTCTCCAGCGTCGGCAGCAGCCGCTCCACCCAGTCGGCAACCGCATCGGCAAGCGTCGGGCTGTCGGTGATCAGGATGGATTGGGCAACGGGATCATGCTCCGCCTGGCTCAACAGGTCGGCTGCAATCCAGTCGGGTCGGGCGGATGCGTCGGCGATCACCAGGATCTCGCTCGGGCCTGCCACCATGTCGATGCCGACAGTGCCGTAAAGCTGGCGCTTCGCCTCCGCGACCCAGGCGTTTCCGGGCCCGACGACGATGTCGCACTTCGGAACGGGTGCGGTGCCATAGGCAAGCGCGGCGATCGCCTGTGCGCCGCCGATGCGGAACACACGGGAGACGCCGGCCAGCTCGGCCGCCAGCATCACCAGCGGGTTGAGCCTGTTGTCGGGGGTCGGCGTCACCATCACCAGCTCGTCGACACCCGCCACCTGCGCCGGAATGGCGTTCATCAGCACGGACGAGGGATAGGCCGCCCGCCCGCCCGGCACATAAAGGCCGGCGCGCTCCATCGCCGTCCAGCGCCAGCCGGCGCGAACGCCGGTCGCATCGCTATGGCTGCCATCTGCAGGGCGCTGTGCGGCATGGAAAGCGCGGATTCGCTGGGCCGCCAGTTCCAGCGCCGCCCGCTGGTCGGCCGGCACCCGCGCGATCGCTGCTGCACGCTCGGCCTCGGACACCTCGGCGCTGCCGGCCGTCAGATGCACCCGGTCGAAGCGTTCGGTCAGGTCGGCGACCGCCTTGAAGCCCTCGTGCTTCACCCGCTCCAGGATCTGCGCCACTTGGCCGCCGACGCCCCGGTCGGGCTCCCGCGTGTCGGCCACCAGGGCTGCAAAGCGCCGGGTAAAGTCCGCATCGGTCGTGGAAAGCCGGTGCATCAGGCTGCCGCCTTGCCCGAAACGCGTCGGAAGGCCTCCACCAGCCGGGCAACCTCGGGCATGGTCTTGAAGGCCGCCCGGTTCACCACCAGCCGCGAGGTCACCTCCAGGATCGTCTCGCGCTCCACCAGGCCGTTCTCCCTCAGTGTGCGACCTGTGGACACCAGGTCGACGATGCGCGGCGCCAGTCCCAGCAGCGGCGCAAGCTCCATCGCGCCATTGAGCTTCACGCATTCGGCCTGGATGCCCTGGGCCGCGAAATGCGCCTGCGTCAGGTGCGGATATTTGGTCGCCACCCGCACATGGCTTTCCGAGGTGATCGGCGGCGTCCCCACCGGCTCCGCCACCGAAAGCCGACAGCGCCCGATGCCCAGGTCCACCGGCGAATAGAGCTCGGAATAGCCGAACTCCGCCAGCACATCATTGCCGACGATCCCGATCTGTGCAGCGCCGAAGGCGACGAAGGTCGCGACATCGAAGCTGCGCACGCGGATCACCGACAGGTCGGCGCGGTTGGTGGCAAAGCGCAACGCCCGGCTGTCCTCGTCGAACAGCGCGGCTTCCGGATGGATGCCGGCCGCCTCCAGCAGGGGAAGCGCTTCGCCGAGAATCCGGCCCTTCGGAAGTGCGATGACAAGCTGCTGCATGATGCGCGCGCCTATGCCGGGGAAGAATGCAGGCGGCAACCTCACCACACGGGCTTGCGGCAACCCGACGCCACGCGTATAAAGCGCTCACTTCCTGACAGGCACGACTTTCCAGGAACCTCCGGCCGAGTGGCTGCGGGGCGGAAGAGGCTTTCGTCTGATTCGGGGCGCGGAGACGGAATGGCAACGATCGAGGAGCTGACTGCGCTGATCGAGCCGGTGGTGGAAACCGCCGGGTTCGAGCTCGTGCGCGTGTCGCTGATCACGGGTCCGTCGCTCACGCTGCAGGTGATGCTGGAGGATCCGGCAACGGGCCAGATGAAGGTGGATGATTGCGCGAAGGTCTCGCGCCGCATTTCCGCCCTGCTTGACGAGGTCGACCCGATCGACAGCGAGTATATGCTCGAGGTGTCGTCCCCCGGCATCGACCGGCCGCTCACGCGCCTCAAGGACTTCGAGCGCTGGGCGAGCCACCTCGCCAAGGTGGAACTGGCCGACGGCATCCAGATGAACGGGGCGGAGCGCAAGCGATTCCAGGGACCGCTCCTGGGCACCGCCGGTACCGACATCCGCATCGAGGTGGAGGGGCTGGGCGAGGTCAGCCTCCCCTTCGCGGGCATCCGCACCGCCAAGCTGCTGCTGACCGACCGGCTGATTGCCGAAACCGGCGCGCTCCTTTCCGAGGAAGGCGCGGACGAGATCGAGGAAGAGACTGCCGACGACGAGTCGGAGCTGAGGAATTGAGGGCACAAGGCATATGAACCCGATTGCTGCGAACAAGGCCGAACTGATCGCGATTGCAGATGCAGTCGCGCGCGAGAAGTCGATCGACCGGATGATCGTGATCGAGGCGATGGAAGAGGCGATCCAGCGCGCCGCCCGCGCCCGCTATGGCGCCGAGAACGACATCCGCGCCAAGATCGATCCGCGCGGCGGAGACCTCCGTCTGTGGCGCGTGCTCGAGGTGGTGGAAGAGCCCGACGACTATTTCAAGCAGATCAGCCTGGTCGACGCCAAGGAGCGCGAGGGCGACGTGAAGGTCGGCGACTTCATCGTCGATCCGCTGCCCCCCATCGAGTTCGGCCGCATCGCGGCGCAGGCGGCCAAGCAGGTCATCGTCACCAAGGTCCGCGATGCCGAGCGCGAGCGCCAGTATGAGGAATACAAGGACCGCCAGAGCGAGATCATGACCGGAGTCGTGAAGCGGGTGGAATTCGGCCACATCGTGGTCGATCTCGGCCGCGCCGAAGGCGTGATCCGCCGCGACCAGCAGATCCCGCGCGAGGTGCTGCGCGTCGGCGACCGGGTGCGCAGCCTCATCACGCTCGTCCGCCGGGAAAACCGCGGCCCGCAAATCTTCCTCAGCCGGGCCCACCCCGAGTTCATGAAGAAGCTGTTCGCGCAGGAAGTGCCGGAAATCTACGACGGCGTCATCGAGATCAAGGCCTGCGCCCGGGATCCCG
>JAIXYT010000001.1 GCA_027490095.1 Sphingomonadales bacterium
AACCCCAGCTATCCCATCCACACCTTCGGCTTCATCCTCGCGGGCGCCACCATCCGCGCCGTGCCCACCACGCCCGACGAGCGCTATTTCGACAGCCTCGACCGCGCGATGCGCTTTACCGTGCCGAGGCCCTCGGTGCTGGTGGTGAACTACCCCTCCAACCCCACGGCCGAGACCGTAGAGCTCCCCTTCTACGAACGCCTTGTTGCCTGGGCGCGCGAGAACAAGGTCTGGATCCTCTCCGACCTTGCCTATTCCGAGCTCTATTTCGACGGCAAACCCACCCGCTCAATCCTGGAAGTTCCGGGCGCGAAGGACGTCGCGATCGAGTTCACTTCGCTGTCGAAAACCTATTCCATGGCTGGCTGGCGCGTCGGCTTTGCGGTCGGCAACCGCAAGCTCATCGCCGCCATGACGCGCGTGAAGAGCTACCTCGATTACGGGGCCTTCACCCCCATCCAGGCCGCCGCCTGCGCGGCGTTGAACGGCCCGCAGGACATCGTCGAAGCCAACCGCCAGCTCTACCACAAGCGCCGCGACGTGCTGGTGGAGGCCTTCGGCCGCGCCGGCTGGGAGATCCCGAGCCCGCGCGCCTCCATGTTCGCTTGGGCACCCCTCCCGCCGGCGTTGATGCATCTGGGCTCGCTCGAGTTCTCGAAGCAACTCCTCACCCATGCCGGTGTGGCCGTGGCGCCGGGCGTCGGCTATGGCGAGGAAGGTGAGGGCTTCGTTCGCATCGCGATGGTCGAAAACGAACAACGTCTCCGCCAGGCCGCCCGCAACGTGCGCAAGTACCTGCAATCGATGGGTGTCAACACGCCGTCGCAAGCCAGCGTCTGAAGCGAACCACGAAGGGGCTCTGCCCCTTCACTCCGGCAGGGAAATGATTTCTCTGCACCCTTCAACGCGCGACGTCGCGATCACGCTGTGACGTCTCAGCACCAATGGCCGAAGCCGGCCGTCTGAATGGCGACAGCCGGCTCCCCCTCACGATACCTGCAGCACCGCGGAGTCGAAGATGATGTGTTCCTCGATCGCCATACCTGCGCGCAGGCGGAAGCGATCGACCCCGCGATAGGTGCGGGGTTCGCCGGCGATGTGGACCGTGGTTTCCCAGTAGATGTAAAGGCGGTCGCCGTCGCCAGCACAGTCGAGTGGGGTGACCTTCAGCCCCTCCATCGAATCCAGCATACTCTGCATGACAGCGACATAGTCGGCGCCCGAGAAGGTGCCGGCGCCGGTAAAGTGGATGTGGGCGTCGGGCGCGATCAACTCGGCGACGCGGGTGCCGGAGGGGGCCGCCCAGAAGGACTGGAAGCGGCGGTAGAAGTCCTGGTGCTCGGCGCTGAGGGACGAAGTCGGGCTGTCGGTCATGAGGTGCTCCTTCGGTCGGTATTGACGGAATATGTGCGCGACGCACATATTCCGTCAAGTTGAAAAATGTGAGGCGCGCACATATTACTGTTGGCATGATCGATCGCACTGCAAATCTCCTCGGCGCAGTCGGGCTCGCAGTGGCGGACCGGATTGAGCAGGTCGCTCGCTCAATCCTCAGCCATGCCGGTGAAACACCGGCGGCGGTGGCGGTGATCGGATACGGGCTCGGCCCGTCGAACGACCAGTTGCGGCGCATCCTGCGCCTCTCGCACCCGGGCGCAGTGCGGCTTGTCGACCGCCTTGTAGCCGACGGACTGGTGGAGCGCCGCCCGGGCCGGGACCGGCGCGCGATTGCGTTGCACCTCACGGCGCGCGGGATGGCCTTGCGCGAAGAGCTGATGCAGGGGCGCCTCGCAGCCATCCGGCCGCTCCTCGTACCGCTGTCGGCAGCCGAGCGGGACGCCTTGGGTGCGCTTCTGCACCGGCTGCTGGCGACGATGGACACCACCGACCTCGACCGCTGCACCATCTGCCGCCTCTGCGACGGCCGCGTTTGCACCGACTGCCCGATCCCCGCCGACTTCCGGAGCGAGGCCGCAACGGCTTAGCCACCCGTCGGCCCTTTTTCCCTTCCAACCCCGGCACCCCCTGCGCTACCGCCAACTGACGCAACCGAAGGGCAAACCGCATGGCATCCAGCATCATCGGCACCATCATCATCGGCTTTCTCGCCGGGCTTCTGGCGCGGTTCTTTGCGTCGGATCCGCGCAACCCGTCGGGATGCTTGCTCACGACCATACTTGGCGTTGCGGGCGCGGCGCTGTTCACATGGTTGGGGCAGCAGATCGGCTGGTACAAGGCGGGGGACCAGGCGGGATTCATCGGCGCGGTTTTGGGCGCGGTGATCGTGCTGCTGATCTGGCGCGCGTTCGCGTCGGCGCGGAAGGGCTGACGCTTACCCGAGGGCGGCCAGCTTCTCCTCCGCCCGACGGTCCAGCTCGGCACGGCTGAGCTTTTCGGAGCTGCTCTTGAGCTGCCCGCAGGCTGCCATGATGTCCCGCCCGCGGGGGCGGCGGATGGGGGCCGAGATGCCGGCGCGGTAGACGATGTCGGAGAAGCGCTGAACCTGAACTTCGTCGGACGTGTCGTAGGGCGCGCCGGGCCAGGGGTTCCACGGGATCAGATTCACCTTGGCGGGCAGCTTGTATTGCTTGATCAGGCGGACGAGCTCGTGCGCGTCCTCGTCGCGGTCGTTCTTGCCCTTCAGCATCACATATTCGAAGGTGATGCGCCGGGCGTTGTTGGCGCCGGGGTATTCCGCGCAGGCCTGCAGCAGCTCGTCGATCCCGTATTTGCGGTTGAGTGGCACAATCTCGTCGCGGATTTCCTTGGTGACGGCATGGAGGGAGACAGCGAGATTCACCCCGATCTCCTCGCCGGCGCGGGCCATCATGGGGACCACGCCACTGGTGGAAAGCGTGATGCGGCGCTTGGAGAGGGCGAGGCCGTCGCCGTCCATCACGATCTTCAGCGCGTCGCGGACATTGTCGAAATGGTAGAGCGGTTCGCCCATGCCCATCATCACGATGTTGGTGAGGAGGCGTCCCTCCGGCGAGCTCGGCCATTCGCCGAGGCTGTCGCGCGCGAGCATCACCTGGCCGACGATCTCGGCGGCGGTGAGGTTGCGCACCAGCTTCATCGTGCCGGTGAAGCAGAAGCGGCAGTTGAGCGTGCAGCCCACCTGGCTGGAGACGCAGAGCGTCCCCCGGTCGGCATCGGGGATGAAGACCATCTCATACTCTTCGCCGGCCGAGCGGAGCAGCCATTTGCGGGTGCCGTCGGTCGACACATGGGCCTCGATCACCTCGGGGCGGCCGACGACGAACTGCGCCTCCAGGCCTTCGCGCAGCGGCTTCGACAGGTCGGACATCTGGGCGAAGTCGGTGACGCCGCGATTGTAGATCCAGCCCCAGATCTGCTTGGCGCGCATGCGGGCTTGCTTCGGCTCGACAAGGCCGGCCGCGAGCAGGGCTTCGCCGATCGCCGCCTTCGACAGGCCGACGAGGTCCGTGCGGCCGTCGGGCCGGGAAACGGGAGCGCGCGGCACGGCAACCGGATCGGTGCCGCCCGCAATGGGCATGAGGGTCGTATCCATGGAGCGGCCGCCCATAGCGCAAGTGGGCGGAAAGCGAAATGGCGCGCGTTACACTGGTTAACTGGGGCCGCGACGGCACTTGTGGCAGGTGAACCTGGATGGGTTGGCATGCTGGTGGCAGCCCGCAAGGGTCGGAAACCTTATGCTGAAGTTCCTCATGGGCCTGTCGAGCCTGCTTGGCGCCCTCATCATGGCCATCCCGCCGGTCGGCGGGTGACGGGTCCCAGGGCTGTCTGGGATCGGCCGCGCCGACGGGTGTGGGGCTGCCCTCGGGTCACGGAGGCAGCCCCCACAGGCCATCCGCGCCAATCAGGCCGAGTGCTGCTGGAACCCGGCCCTGCGGCGGGCGGCGAGGCCGACGAGGCCGAACCCGGCTATCAGCATCGCCCATGCGGACGGTTCAGGGACGACCGAGACCCGGATCAGAAGATCGTCGTGGTTGTCGTCAGGTCCGGCCCCTGTGTCGTCGAAGCCCAGATACAGCACCCTGCTGCTGTAGGTGCCCGTGTTGGACGTGAAGCCTTTGGGCAGAAAGATGCCGAACTGCTGTGTTCCGACGCCGTAGCTGGTCGCATCCGGCCGCTGGAACAGCCAGTCCGTGATTGCACCGGCCGCATAGGATTGGGTTCCGATCAGCTGGTCGGCGCTCCATGCCGCGTTTCCGCTCGTCGACGTGAACGTCAGCGATGATGTCTTAAACGAATTGTTGAAACTGGCTTCGCGAGCAAGAAATTCGAACTTGAGCCTGGACGCGTTGGACAGCGACACGGCCGCACCTACATCCGTCCAGTCGACCAGCCCGATCCCGTTCAGGTTGCCCTTGAAATCATTGATTGCGGGTATCGGCGAGACTGTTCCGATCTTGACGTCCAGGGTCGTTGCTGCCGCGGCCGGCGCCGCGCCCCCCATCAGAACCGCTGCCAAGAACATCGCGCGAATCATGAGACCTCTCCTCCAAAAGGACTTATGAAATCGACCAGAATTGGCTTGATGCCCGTTGTTTGCCCCCAATCTGCAATCTAGCCTAAATGGGCGGGATTGTGAACGAACATTAAACGGCTGCGCGTCGGTTTCGTGGTTAACTGTCTGTCCGACAGGGGCGCCTGTTCTTCAGGCTGCGCGGGGGCCTTCGGCACCGGTCCCAAGATGGAGGGCCACTTCGGCGCCTCCGGCGATTCGCAGAACGGAGCCCTGGGGCACATCTGCCGCGATCGGGACATCGTGATACCGACGCCCGCCCACCAGCAGGCCGCGCAGCACGCGGGCTGTCATGCCATGGCTGATCACAAGAGCCGGGCCCTCGCCGGCGTCGGCCAGCCAGTCCGTCAGGCGTGCGGCAATGTCGCCATAATGCTCCCCGCCCGGGATCGGCATGCGGAACAGCTTGTGCTCCATGTCGATGATCTCGCCTTCGGTCGCGATGATCTCGGCATAATCGCGGCCTGTCCAGCGCCCTACCTCGATCTCGCGCAGGCGGCGATCCGGCCGGACTTCGAAATAGGGGATACCCAGATGCTCGGCGACGATCGCCGCGGTCTGCAGGGTGCGTCCGGCGGGTGAGGCCCAGAGTGTCGGCAGGGGCTCGGCGCTCCGGGTAAAGTGTTGGGCGAGGGCCGCGCCCATGGCCTCGGCCTGGGTGATGCCGTCGCGCGTCAGGGGGGTGTGTGCCTCGTTGCCCTGCATGCGGCGGTGCCGGTTGAACACCGTTTCGGCGTGGCGGGCGAGATAGAGCGGCGTCGGCGCAATCACGGGCATGGAAAGCGGCAAAGCTTGTCGCTAAGGCGGACGTCAAGCTCTTACTGCTGGAGGATATGTGGCCAACAAGGTCTATTCCGATGCCGCGTCCGCGCTGAGCGGTCTGCTGTTCGATGGCATGACGATCGTGTCCGGCGGGTTCGGCCTGTGCGGCATTCCGGAAAACAGCATCGCCGCCATCCGCGCCGCGGGCGTCAAGGACCTGACGGTTGTGTCCAACAATGCCGGCGTCGACGGCTTTGGGCTGGGCCTGCTGCTGGAGACGCGGCAGGTGAAGAAGATGATCTCCAGCTACGTCGGCGAGAACAAGGAGTTCGAGCGCCAGTATCTTTCGGGAGAACTGGAGCTGGAGTTCTGCCCGCAGGGCACGCTCGCCGAGCGGATGCGGGCCGGCGGCGCGGGCATCCCGGGTTTCTACACCCGCACCGGCGTCGGCACGCTGGTGGCCGAAGGCAAGGAGCACAAGGATTTCGACGGGGAAACCTTCATTCTGGAACGCGGGATCGTGGGCGACCTCGCGATCGTGAAGGCCTGGAAGGCGGACCGGTTCGGCAACCTGGTGTTCCGCAAGACCGCGCGCAACTTCAACCCGATGGCGGCGACTGCCGGCAAGGTGACGGTCGCCGAAGTCGAGGAGATCGTCGAGGACGGCGCGCTCGAGCCCGACAGCATCCACACCCCCAGCGTGTTCGTGCAGCGCCTGTTCGTGGGCAATTTCGAGAAGCGCATCGAGCAGCGCACCGTGCGCAAGCGGGAGATGGCGTGAGCATCGGCCGAACGCTTCTGATCGCGGGCGGCGGCCTCAGCCTTGCGGCTGCAGCGCTCCATGTGGCGGTCATCTTCGGCGGCCCTGACTGGTACCGCTTCTTCGGCGCTGGCGAGGCCATGGCCCGCGCTGCCGAGCGCGGCAGCTGGAAGCCGGTGGCCATCACGCTCGTGATTGCAGCTGGGCTGGCGATCTGGGCTGCCTATGCCTTTTCCGGCGCGGGGCTGATCCGGCGACTGCCTCTGCTGCGCACGGGCCTTGTCGTCATCAGCGCAATCTATCTGCTGCGCGCCCTCGTGCTCCCCCATGCCGTGATCTTCATGCCAGATGTGGTCACACCGTTCCTGATCTGGACGTCGCTGATCGTACTGGCCTACGGCCTCGCCTATGCAGCCGGCACCTTCCTGCACTGGCCCGCACTTTCGCCGAAAGGAGCGAACTGAATGCCCTGGACACGCGATGAAATGGCCCAGCGCGCGGCGCGCGAGCTGAAGGACGGCTTCTATGTGAACCTCGGCATCGGCATGCCGACGCTGGTGGCGAACCACGCCGGCGACCTCGACATCACGCTCCAGTCCGAGAACGGGATGCTGGGGATGGGGCCGTTCCCGTGGGAGGGGGAGGAGGACGCCGACCTGATCAATGCCGGCAAGCAGACCGTCACCGAACTTCCCCGCACCGCCTATTTCTCGAGCGCGGACAGCTTCGCGATGATCCGCGGCGGGCACATGGACCTGTCGATCCTTGGCGCGATGGAAGTGGCCGAAAACGGCGACCTCGCCAACTGGATGGTGCCCGGCAAGATGGTGAAGGGCATGGGCGGCGCGATGGACCTGGTCGCCGGCACGCCGCGCATTGTCGTCATGATGGAGCACACGGACAAGGCAGGGAACGCCAAGTTCGTGCCCCAGTGCACCCTGCCGCTGACGGGGCGCAACGTGGTCGACGTGATCATCACCGATCTCGCCGTGTTCGAGCGGGCAGACCGCAAGGGCAGCCCCTTCCGGCTGGTCGAGATGGCGCCGGGCGTGGCGCTGGACGAAGTGAAGGCGAAGACGACCGCCCGCTTCGAAAGCTGAGGCTTGGCCTCCCTTGCCCTGCGGCCTAGGGTCTGCCGAAACCGGGTCAGGGAGTTACGGATGACGAGACTGCTGGGCGCCCTTCTGCTGGGTGTTGCCGCGCCCCTTTTCGCGCAAGCCCCCGACAAGCCGGTCGAGAAGCCCAAGTGGGACGTGATGACGGGTGGCGGCGCGCAGCTCGCGACCGTTCCCATCGACGTCACCGAAGGCAGTTGGCTCGACGTCGACGTGAGCCCCGACGGACGGATCATCGCCTTTTCGCTGCTCGGTGACATCTACACCCTGGCCATCGGCGGCGGCACCGCGATGCGGATTGCGGAGGGACTGGCCTGGGAGGTTCAGCCGCGCTTTTCGCCCGATGGGCGGCGCATCGCCTTCACCTCCGATCGTGGCGGCGGCGACAACATCTGGGTGATGAACGCCGACGGGACCGACAAGCGGCAGCTGACCAAGGAGGATTTCCGCCTCGTCTACCAGCCGACCTGGTCACCCGACGGCAAGTTCATCGCGGCAAAGAAGCATTTCACGACCCAGCGCTCGCTCGGCACCGGCGAGATCTGGCTGTGGCACGTCTCCGGCGGGGCTGGCCAGCAGCTGGTCAAGCGGCCTTCGGAGCAGCACCAGAAGGAGCTGGGCGAGCCGGTGTTCAGCCCGGACGGCAAGCGCATCTATTTCACGCAGAACGTCTCGCCGGGGCCGATCTTCGAATATGCGCAGGATTCGAACAGCGAACTGTTCGCGATTCAAACGGTGGAACTCGCCACGGGGCAGACGGTGACCGCCGTGTCCGCACCGGGGGGGGCCGTCAGGGCCACGCCTTCGCCCGATGGCACACGGCTCGCCTTCATCCGGCGCGAGCGCGACAGCAGCAGCCTGTTCGTCCGCGACCTGGCATCCGGCAAGGAGAAGCGGGTGGCGCCGGGCCTCGACCGCGACATGCAGGAAACCTGGGCGGTCACGGGCGTTTACCCGAACATCGACTGGACGCCGGACAGCCGCACCCTGATCTATTGGGCGAAGGGCAAGCTGAACCGGGTCGACGCCGATGGCGGCAATGCCCGCCAAATCCCGTTCCGGGTGGCTGACAGCCGGCAGGTAGTCCCGGCAGTCCACCCCACGGTTGAGGTGGCGCCGGCCCGTTTCACCACGAAGATGGTGCGCTTCGCGACCCCCTCGCCCGACGGCCGTACCGTGCTGTTCGAGAGCCTTGGCAAGCTGTGGCTGAAGCCCGCCGCGGGGGGCCCGGCCCGACGCCTTACCGGCGGCGCCGACACGGCACGTGAGCTCTTCCCCAGCTGGTCGCGCGACGGCCGCCAGATCGCCTATGTGCGCTGGACCGATGCGGGGTTGGGAACGATCCGCATCACCGGTCCAGGCGGCGGCGCCGGCCGGGACCTGGTCTCGACGCCTGGCCATTATGGCCGGCTCGCCTTTTCGCCCGACGGCAAGACCCTTGCCTTCGAGAAGCGCCGGGGCGGCGGCGTGACACCGGCCTGGGGCGCGGAAAATCCCGGCATCTGGCGGGTGGCGACCGGCGGCGGCGTGCCCGTGCGTGTGGCGGGCGACGCAAGCAACCCGCACTTTGGCGCCGCAAACGACCGGTTGTTCGCAAACGGCAGCTCGGCAAGCAAGCAGACGCTTGTCAGCATGGACCTGAACGGCGAGGCACGGCGCACCCATGCCAGTGGCGAGATGGCGACCGACTTCCGCGTGTCGCCCGATGGCCGTCATGTCGCGTTCCGGCAGAATTACGAGGCGCATGTGATGCCGCTCCTGCCGGGGCCGCAGGAGGTGCCGGCGGACGCCCGGGCGACTGCGCTTCCCGTTGTGCGGGCGAGCAAGGGCGGGGCGGATTATTTCGGCTGGTCGGGCGACGGGCGCCGCCTTGCATGGAGCATCGGGCCAACCCTGATGCAGGCCGACACGGCCGATATGTTCGCGGAGTCGCCGGGTGCAGCCAAGAGCTACACTCCGCCGAGCTCGGGCCTGTCGCTGGCGATGGACGTGGCGGCCGACAAGCCCAAGGGCACGATCGCGCTGGTGGGCGCGCGCATCCTCAGCATGGCAGCCGACGATGGCGGCGTGATCGAGGATGGCGTGGTGGTGGTGACGGGCGACCGGATCGCGGCCATTGGCCCGCGCGCGACCACGCCGATCCCGGCAGACGCAACGCGCATCGACGCTACGGCCAAGGTGATCATGCCGGGCCTGGTCGACGCCCACGCCCATGGGCCTGCCGGCAATGGCGGAGACCTCGTGCCGCAGCAGAACTGGGTGCAGGTGCAGGCGCTCGCGCTGGGCACCACCACCATCCACGACCCCTCCAACCGGGCGAGCGAGATCTTCGCCGCGAAGGAGATGCAGCAGGCGGGGAGCTATCTGGGCCCGCGCATCTTCTCGACCGGGGAGATCGTCTATGGCGCGAAATCGGCGCGGGTGTTCGCCGAGACCAACAACCTGGATGATGCGCTGGCCCATGTGCGCCGGCTGAAGGCGCAAGGGGCGCTGAGCATCAAGAACTACAACCAGCCCCGGCGCGAGCAGCGCCAGCAGGTGATCGAGGCGGGCCGACGCGAGGGGATGCAGGTGGTGGCCGAGGGCGGCTCGCTCTATGGGCTGGGCATTACTCACATCGTCGATGGCAACGCGACCTTCGAGCACAATCTGCCGCTGGAGACCTTCTACGACGATGTCATCCAGCTGTGGGCGGGCACGAAGGTCAATTACACGCCGACGCTTGTGGTCTCGTTCGGCGGGCTGGGCGCCGACCCCTATTGGCGGGCCCACACCGACATCTTCGACCAACCCCTTCTGAAGGCGCACACGCCGCCGGGCGTGCTGGCGGAAAGCCTGAGACGCCCCATCGCGCCGGAGGACCAGTACTTCGACCGGATCGCGGCGCGCGAGGCCAAGCGGGTGGCCGACAAGGGCATCCTTGTTTCTATCGGCGCGCACGGCCAGCAGCCGGGGATCGCTGCGCACTGGGAGCTGTGGAGCTTCGTGCGCGGGGGCATGAGCCCGCTGGAGGCGCTGAAGGCCGGCACCATCGTCCCCGCCCGCTCATTGGGCATGGCGAAGGACATCGGCAGCCTGGAAGCAGGCAAGCTTGCCGACCTGGTGGTGCTGTCGGCCGACCCGTTGGCAGACATCCGCAACAGCGAGAAGGTCGTGCAGGTGATGCAGGGCGGGCGCCTCTATGACGCCGCCACCATGAACCAGCTGGCGCCTGTGGCCGTCACGCGCCCGCCGCACTTCTGGGCAGCTAGCCCCGGCGGCACGGGCGAGGGACAGGGCTGGCGCGCCGGCGACGCGAGCTCCCACGGGCGGCACTAGGCCCCGGGCGCTGTTGCGTATGATGTGTGTCGTCTAGGGAGGAGGCATGCATGTGCCCCCGCCCGAGTCCCGCTCGCTGATGCGCGGCATCTGGCTTGTGCTGGGGCTGGTCGCCACGGCCGCCGGGCTGATCGGCGCGGTGCTGCCCCTGTTGCCGACGACCCCGTTCCTGATCCTGGCGGCGGCCTGCTTCGCGCGATCGTCGCCCCGGCTCGAGGCGCGCATCCTGGATGATCCGCGCTTTGGCCCGATGATCAGGGAGTGGCGGGCGCGCGGCGCCATCCCGCCCAGGGCCAAGCTGCTGGCGGTCGGCGGGATGACCGGCGGCTACACCGTGTTCCTGCTGGCCTCGAAGCCCGCCCTGCCGCTTGCGCTGCTGGTCGCCGCGCTGATGGCGCTGGTTGCTACCTGGATTCTCAGCCGGCCATCCTGAGAATTGTCGTCCACTCATCGTCGCGAACCGGAACAACCGACAGGCGCGACTGGCGGATCAGCTGAAACTCGGCGAGCGCAGGTTCGGCCTTCATTGCGGCGAGCGTGACCGGGCGGGCCAGCTTGCGGATCGGCTGTACGCTGACGGCAACCCATTGGCCGCTCTCGTCGGTCGGGTCGGGATAGGCCTCGCGGCTGATCCTGCAGAGGCCGACCGCCTCCTTGCCAATGTTCGAATGGTAAAAGAGCGCCTCGTCGCCGACATTCATCGCCCTTAGGTGGAGGCGGGCGGCGTTGTTGCGCACGCCGTTCCACACCGTCTCGCCCTCGGCCAGCAACTGGTCGAAGCTGTAGACGTCGGGCTCGGACTTCAGCAGCCAGTAGCTCATTCCGCCGCCATCGCCGGGGTCAGCTGCTGGCAGATGCGCCAGATCTTCTCGGGCGTCGCCGGCATTTCCAGCTGGGTGCCGTCCAGCGCGTCGATGATCGCGTTCATCACGCTGGGCATCGCGCCGATGGTGCCCGCCTCGCCGCAGCCCTTGGCGCCCAGCGGATTGGTTGGGCTGGTGGTGGGCAGCGTGTCGAAGCCGATTGCCCCAGGCATGTCGTCGGCGCGGGGAATGCCATAGTCCATGAAGCTGCCGGTCAGCAGCTGGGCGCTTTCGTCATACACGATGTTCTCGGTCAGCACCTGGCCCAGGCCTTGCGCAACCCCGCCGTGGATCTGGCCGACCAGCAGCAGGGGATTCACGATGGTGCCGAAATCATCGACCAGGCTGTAGCGGGTCACCTCCACCCGGCCTGTCTGCGGGTCCACCTCCACCTCGGCGACATGGCAGCCGTTGGGGAAGGTCGGGCGCGGATCGTCCGGCGCGAAACGGGCGCGGCCGTCGAGGGCCTGCGGGTGCTTGTCGGCGAGCTCCGCGAGGCTCATCGTCGCGTTCGTGGCCCGTCCACGGAACAGGCCATCGGCATAATCCACCTCGTCGCCAAGGTCCTGCTTGGCGAGCGCGATCCCGCGGGCAACCAGATCGTCGGCGGCCACCAGGCAGGCGCCGCCGCCCCAGGCCATGGAGCGCGAGCCGCCGGTGCCGTTGCCCTGCTCGAGCCGATCGGTGTCGCCCTGCACGATGCGGACCTGTTCCATGGGAATGCCAAGTCTCTCGGCGGTGACCTGGGCATAGACGGTCTCGTGGCCCTGCCCGTTGGACTGGGTGCCGACTGCCACTTCGACGATGCCGCCCTTCAGCACGCGGACATCGGCGAACTCGTCGCGCGAGCCGCCGCCGGCAATCTCGACATAGTAGCACAGGCCCCGGCCATAGCGCTTGCCGCGTGCCAGCGCAGCGGCCTTGCGCGCGGGGAAGCCTGCCCAGTCGGCATTGGCGAGCGCCTTGTCGAGCACGGCGGGGAAATCACCCACATCGAAGGTCAAGCCGAGGCCGTTGTCGTGCGGCAGCTCGGTTGGCGTCAGCAGGTTGCGACGACGGATCTCGTCGACGGAAAGGTTCAGCTCCCGCGCGGCGGCCTCAAGCAGCCGCTCCATGATGTAGGCGCTTTCCGGCCGGCCGGCGCCGCGATAGGCGTCGACTGGCGCGGTGTTCGTCATCACGCCATGCACCGCATTGTGGATGGCCGGGATCCGGTAGACTCCGCCGATGATTCGGCCGCCGGCAAGCGTCTGGATCGCCGGGCCGAACTGGGACTGGTAGGCGCCGAGGTCCGACCAGGTCTCCACCTTGAGGGCGGTGATGCGGCCCTGCGCATCGAAGGCGAGCGCCGCGTCCGATTCCATCGCGCGGCCGTGGGTGTCGGTCTGGAACGCGTCGGAGCGCTCGCCGGTCCACTTCACCGGGCGCCCGAGCATCTTCGCGGCATGCAGCACGAGGGCATATTCGGCGTACAGGAAGCTCTTCATGCCGAACCCGCCGCCGACGTCGCCCGTGACGATTCGAAGCTGTTCGGGCGGGCATTTCATGACCATCCCGGCGAGCAGCTGGCGCATGCCGGCAACGCCCTGGCTTCCGGTGTGGAGGGTGAAAGCGCTTCCGTCCCAGTCGCCAACGGCGGCGCGCACCTCCATGGAGGTGGGAGCGATCCGGTTTTGCGTGACCCGCAGGCGTGTGACATGGGCTGCAGCGGCGATCGCTGCGTCGGCGGCAGCCGCCTTGCCGACCTCCCAGTGGAAGACGATGTTGTTCGGTGCGTCGGGCCAGATGGCGGGGGCGCCGGGCGCCGTTGCCGCCTCGAGGCTGGCAACAGCGGGCAACTCCTCGAATTCGATCTCGATGGCATCGGCCGCCGCGCGGGCCTGTTCGCGCGTTTCGGCAACGACGAAGGCAATTCCATCACCCACGAAGCGCACCCGGTCCCTCGCGAGAAGCGGCCGGGGTGTCTTGATCGGGCCCGACAGCGGCACCGCGCAGGGGACGTCGCCATATGCGTCCAGATCCGCGCCCAAATAGACGCCGAGCACGCCAGGCATTGCGCGGGCGGCCGCGGCGTCGATACGCGTGATGGCCGCATGGCCGTAGGGGCTGCGCAGCGTAACGCCATAGGCCATTCCGGGCAGCTGCAGGTCGTCGGTGTAGCGCCCTCCACCGGTCAGCAGCCGGGCATCCTCGACGCGCTCCACCGACTTTCCGACGCCTGTCTGGCTGGTCCCGAACTTCATCCTCTGTCTCCCCCTGGGCTTCTGCCCCGCTCGCCCGCGTGGATGGCTGTCAGCCCTGCCTTATAGTCCGGATGCGTCAGACGATAACCTGTCTCTCGCTCCAACTTGTAGCCTGCGACCGCGCGCCGCTCGGTCCAGAAGCCGCGCGCCATCGGGCTCAGCTTGGCCAACTCGATGGGCTCCAGCGGCGGAAGCGGCGCGCCAAGCAGGCCGCAGGCGAATTCGGTGACATTGCGGGGCTCGGCCGGTAGCCGATCCACCACGTTGAAGATGCCGCGCGCGTTTGCGGCGATGGCCGCCAGCACGGCGCCGGCGATGTCGTCCACATGGATGCGATTGAATCGATGGCCGGGCCGGTCAACCCGGCGGGCGTGTCCTGAACGCACCTGATCGAGTGCGGAACGCCCCGGGCCATATATGCCCGGCAGACGGAAGACGGTGGCGCCCAGCGCCTGCCATCCGAGGTCGGCCTCGGTTCGCGCGCTGCGCCGCCCGCCGCCCACCGGCGCCGATTCGTCGACCCATGCCCCGCCGGTGTCGCCGTAGACGCCTGTGGAGGAAAGGTATGCGACCATGCCGCCATGGCCCTTCAGCAGGTCGCCGAAACGCTCGAGCATGGGGTCCCGACCGGTCACGCCGTCGGGCGGCACGGACGAGAGGATGTGCGACGCCGCGCGAATGGCATGAGGCAATGCGGGATCGTCGAAGGCCATGACACCGTCGGCAGCCCGTCGCTTCACGCCCAACACATCATGGCCTGCCGCGCGCGCGGCCGCTGCGAGTGCGGTTCCGGAATAGCCCTGGCCCAGGATGAGCAGCATAGGGCAGACCCTAGCCGCGGATGGGGGCAACCGCCATTCGGATTGACGCGGGCGCGCGGACATTCTGTCCGCCGTCAGCCGGGTGCCGGACCTGCTTCGATGCCGGTGGTGATGACGGCGACCGGCTTGCACGCTAGGCAGGGCAGGAAGGGAGACACGCGATGACCGATACGACCCAACCGACCGACCGACTGCTCGAAACCGAAAACTGGGTCCGCATGTCGGGCGTGAGCCGCCGAGCCGCACTGGGCGGTGGGGCCGCCGCTTTGGGCTATGCGCTGGCTGCCCAGCCGGTGCTCGCCAATCGGATCGTCACGCCGACGGACGGGCTGGACGCCGGCATGATCACGTTTCCGGCTTCTGCGGGCTTCACCATGAACGCCTACCGCGCAAAGCCCAAAGGCAAGGCGAATGCGCCCGTGGTGATCGTGGTGCAGGAAATCTTCGGTGTCCACGAATGGATCCAGGACATCACGCGCCGCTTTGCGGCTGCCGGCTACTACGCCATCGCACCCGATCTCTACCAGCGGCAGGGGGATCCCACCAAGGCCGCCGACATCCAGACGCTGTTCAAGACCATCGTGTCCCAGGTGCCCGACGCGCAGGTGATGGCCGATCTGGATGCAGTGGCGGTCTTCGCCGGCACCGATGGTGGCAACGCGAAGCGGCTGGGTGTCACGGGATTTTGCTGGGGCGGGCGGATCACCTGGCTCTATGCCGCGCACAATCCGCAGTTGAAGGCTGGAGTCGCCTGGTACGGGCGACTGACCGGTCAGCCCAATGCGCTGCAGACGAGCGCGCCGATCGACCATGCCGCGAAGCTGAAGGCGCCTGTGCTGGGTCTCTATGGTGATCTCGACAAGGGCATCCCTGTAGCCGATGTGGAGGCAATGAACGCGGCATTGAAGGCCGCCAAGTCGCCGAGTTTCATCCGCCGCTTCCCCGAAGCCGACCACGGCTTTCTGGCGGACTACCGGCCGAGCTTCCACGAGCCCTCGGCAAAGGCTGCCTGGGCCGATGCGCTCAGCTGGTTCAAGCGGCAGCTCTAGCGGCGGGCCAGCCAGTCGATCATCACCTCGGCAAGTTCGGGCTTGGTTACGCTGGCCATGTGATTGCCCGGAATCTCCGCATAGGTGGCGTTCGGAAGCGCAGCAGCAAGGTCCTGCGCCGAGCCGTTGTCCCGGTCGTCCGCCCCGCAGGGGAGAAGGATCGGCAGGTCGAGCCCGGCCAGCGCTTGCCGTGGCGTGCTCTGCTGGCCCTTCAGAAGGTGGATGATGGCGTCCGGGTCCTTGACGCTCGCCTTCATGAAGGCCTCGGCCACGAATTCGGGTGTGCCGCGCGGCCAGCTGCCGCGCCCCTCGATCATGCGGATGAACCATTGGCCGCGGTCGGCCCCACCAACGATTCCCTTGAGACCCATGCCGGCAAGGATCGCCCCCCTGGGGCGTGCGCCGCGGGCGAGCAGGCGGACGACCGTGCGGGCACCCAGCGAATAGCCGCCCAGCACATAATCGGTGCCAAGGCCGAGCTGCCGGATCAGCGCTTCGATATCCATCGCCAGAACATCGGCAGGCCAGGCCTCGGGCGCTGATGGCACATCGCTTTGCCCATGCCCGCGGAAGTCGGGCAGGATCAGCCGGTAGCCGGCCTCGACCAGGCGGCGGGCCGTGCCATAGCGGATCCAGTTGGTCTCCGCGCTGGAGAACAGCCCGTGCAGCAGGAGGAGCGTGGGCCCTTCGCCCATTTCGGTGACGTGAAGGCGGGTGCCGTCGAAGCCGTTTGCGAGCATGGCCCGCTCCTAGCCCGGGACCCGCTGGAAGACGAGGCTTCCGATTATCGAGATCGCAAGGGCGAGAACGCCGATGTTGAAGAAGAAGGCCGCAACGCAGTGCAGGATCACGATCCGGCGCAGGCGCGGCGACGTGATCGCGACGTCGGAGACCTGGTAGGTCATCCCCAGGTTCAGCGAGAAATAGGCGAAATCCCAATAGAGCGGCGTCTCCGTCTGAGGGAACAGCAGCCCGGCATGGTCGGATGGCAAAGACGCGCCCTCTTCGCCGGGGCGCATGCGGCTGTCGTAAAAGATGTGGGCATAATGCAGCGCCATCACGGCCGATCCGAACAGCCAGGCGAGGACAAGGGTGACGAGCGGCAGGGCAAGCCCCATGCGCGTGGGGTCGGCCGCTGCCTGCCTGAGACCGAGCGCGACGGTGACGAGGATCGTTCCCATCACCAGGCTTGCGAGCAGCACCAGCAGCAGCTTGCTGGCATCGTTGACCGCCGCGCGCCTGCGGATGTGGTGCGCTTCATCCCGGTTCATCATCAGCGTGACTGAGGCGAGGAAGACCAGCGCAGCGGCATCGAAGCCGACCATGATCGCCGGAGCCGGGCCCAGCGGCCGCCAGCCCAGCACGGTCGCGAAGCCGAACAGCATGAAGAAGACGACGAAGCGCGGATGGGCGACCATGTGGCCAACCTGCCACCGGTGGGCAGCGAAAAGAAGCCGTCCCGCCCAAAAGACCCCACCCCTTGCGAAGCGCGAAGGGCGGGGCCATTCTTGTGGGCGAGAGAGGCCTCGGGGGTGCTTAGCCGGCAGGGATGTTCCCGGCCGGGGCCGTGCCCCGCAGTCGCCAGAAGGATGACATGTCTCAGGAAACCAAGCTGAAGCTCGATGCCCCCGAACCCGTTGCCGTGGTGGCGCCCGAGGCAGCCGCGGGGCTGGTGCCCCTGTCCGACACCCAGAAGACCGAGCTGGAGAAGCGGGTCGACGGCTTTGTCAGCTCGCTGGTCGCACAGGATGCGAACAGCCCCGAATTCGGCAAGCAGGTCGACCGGCTTGCCAACCTCGGCCAACAGCAGATCGCCGAGGCAGCCGGCCAGTCTAACCGCTTCCTCGACCGCCCGGTCAAGGCGATGGACAAGGACAACGGCATCGGCGCCGACCTGACGCAGCTCAGGCGCACGGTCGAGGATCTGGATCCGTCGAAGCGCGGCGACCTGATGACCCGCAAGAAGATGTTCGGCATCCTGCCCTTCGGGAACAAGGCGCGCGACTATTTCGACAGCTACAAGTCCGCCCAGGGGCACATCAGCACCATCCTGAAGAGCCTGGCCAACGGCAAGGACGAGTTGCTGCGCGACAACGCCGCGATCGACACCGAGCGGAAGAGCCTGTGGGAAGCCATGGGCAAGCTGGAGCAGATGATCCACATGTCCAAGCTGCTGGATGCGCGGCTGGAGGCAGCGGCCATCGAGCTCGACACCAGCGATCCTGCCAAGGCGAAGGCCATCCGCGAGACCGCGCTGTTCTACACGCGCCAGCGCACCACCGACCTGCTGACGCAGATGGCTGTGAGCGTGCAGGGCTATCTGGCGCTCGATCTCGTCAAGAAGAACAACATCGAGCTGCTGAAGGGCGTGGACCGGGCGTCGACGACCACCGTCTCCGCGCTGCGCACGGCTGTCACCGTCGCGCAGGCGCTGACGGGGCAGAAGCTGGTGCTGGATCAGATCACCGCGCTCAACACAACGACCGCAAACGTGATCGACGCGACGGGCCAGATGCTGCGCGTGCAGACGGCAGAGATCCACAAGCAGGCGGCCGGTTCCACGATTCCGGTCGAGACGCTGAAGCAAGCCTTCCAGAACATCTACCAGACCATGGATTCGATCGACCAGTTCAAGGTGCAGGCGCTGGAATCGATGAAGACGACGGTGACCACGCTGTCGAGCGAGGTCGAGAAGTCGAAGGGCTATATCGCCCGGGCCGAGGGCATGGCGCAGATCGCGGGGAACGCCCGCGCGGCCGAGCCGCTGACGCCGATCGAGGGCTGAGCCTCCGATGTTGCCCGAAACGCGCGACGCGCTCGCCCGCTACGACGAGTGGCTGGCGCGCACGATGAAATCGCCCGACGCGGTTGCCGTCACGACCAAGCGCCTCAAGCGCGGGGCGCAGGAAGCCGGCCGGCGGATGCGCAACATGGCCGTGGGTGTGTTCCTGGTGATCGTGGGTGCCATCCTCTACGGCACCTTCGTTGCACCGCTGGCCTTTGCGGGCGTGGTGGCGACGGCCATGCTGGCGATGTGCGTGATGGTGCTGATGGCGAGCCTGCCGGCCTCCCGCCGTGTCGTTCCGAAGCTGGAGAAGCTGCCCGAGGCCCCGCTTTCGCAACTCCCCTTGCACGTGGAAGGCTGGCTGGAGGCGCAGCGCCCCGCGCTGCCGGCCCCCGCCGCCCGCGAGGTGGACCGGATCATGGCCCAGCTCGACAAGTTGGCGCCTGAGTTGCAGCGGATGGACCCGGCGACACCGGAAGCCGACGAGGCGCGGCGGCTGCTTTCCGATCATCTGCCCCGGCTGGTGAAGAGCTACGCCGAAGTGCCGGTGACGCACCGCACCTCGGCCGAGGCGCAGGCCCATTTCCGTGACGGGCTGAAGGTGGTGGGCAGCGAGATCGACCGGCTGACGAGCGACCTCGCGCGCGAACGGCTGAAGGCGCTGGAGATCGAGGGGCGGTTCCTCGAAAGCCGCTACGGGGTAAAGAAGGACTGACTGTCAGCACCGTCAGTTGCGCTGGACGCGCCCCACGGGCTTTGTACCCCCCACGGAGCGAGGGAGCGCGTCACATGGATCTGGGACTCAAAGGGCTTAAGGTCATCCTGAGCGGCGGCAGCCGCGGCACCGGGCGGGCCGTGCTGGAGCTGATGGCAGCCGAAGGCGCCGATGTCGGCTTCTTCTCGCGCAATCCCGACCAGATCGCCGAGGCCGTGAAGAGCCTGTCGCGGCACGGCGGCAAGGTTGTCGGCAAGCAGGGCGACCTCAACGACATGGACGCCTATCCGGCGCTGCTGACAAGCATCGCGGACGAACTGGGCGGCTGCGACATCTTCATTCCGTCCGCAAGCGCGTCAGGCTCCGGCCTCGCGACCGACTGGGACGCCTGCTACAAGTTCGATGTGCTCGGCAGCGTGCGCGGCTGCGAGGCGATGCACCCCTATCTGCAGAAATCGACGGCCGGCGCCGTGGTGATTGTGGCAAGCACGGCCGCAACCGAGACCTTCTTCGCGCCCAACGCCTTCAATTCGATCAAGGCAGCGCTGCTCACCTATTCGAAGCAGCTGGGCCAGGCCTGGGGGCCGGAAGGAATCCGCGTGAATGCGGTGTCGCCGGGGCCGGTGTGGTTCGCGGGCGGCAACTGGGACGGCGTCAAGCAGGGCGCGCCCGACGTGTACAAGATGGTGGAAGGCACGACGGCGCTGAAGCGCATGGGCGAGGTGACAGATGTCGCCAACGCCATCGCATTTCTGGCGAGCCCGGCAGCCAGCTGGATCACGGGGACGAACCTGATCGTGGACGGTGGCTACACAAAGCGGGTGCAATTCTAAGGGCTTGGTGTGCGCCGCATGGCCGTGGATGGTCGTCCTGTTTCTTGACGAAGTACCGGATTTCGCGAAAATGGTTGGCCGCGGGGGGCGCGCCCTCCTCGCGCCGTGATCGGTTTGTCGCTATTGGGGCGCACCTGCCCGCAGGGACCTGAGCCAGCGCATCACCTTGTGCCGAAGCTTGGGGCGCGCGATCTGACGCTCCCTTTCCACCAGCTTCTGCATCCGTGCCAGGAGCGACGAGAAGTCGCCGCTCTGCCGTGCCTGCGCGCCGGCTTCGCGACTGAAGCGCGCCATTTGTTCCCGGACCTCCAGCGTGCGCTTGCGCTGCCCGGTGATGCGGCGGGCCGGCTTGACCCGCTTTTTCGGGACCCAGCGGCCCTTGTCCTTTGCCTCGGCAAGGCGGAGTTCGAGTGCATCACGCCGGTATCGGAAGCCACCAGCTTGCGAATTCGCGACGTCGTCCGCTGACAGGTCCTGGACGGCAAGTCGGCCGCTGGAAAGTCCCGTGGCCAGCAACTCCTGCATCCGGGCCGAGCGCGCGATCGTGACATTGGTGCCTGCCGGATCTTCGACCCAGCCTGGAAGCCATGCGTCGCCGATGGAGATGTCGGCCGTCTCGCCGACGACGTCATCGCAATAGCTGCAGGCGTTGAGCCGAAACCAACCCTGGCCCCAGTCCCTGCCGGCCAGCTTCGACATGGGACGGACAGTCCTCTCGCCGTTGCGGCCCGTTGCGGCCATGGCGTAGGAGGTGGCGGGCGGCTCCGGAAGCTTGTGCCGGAAATCGATGGCGGAAAGCGAATCCGGTCCTATGCCGACCTGCCAGGCAAGCATTTCCGCAAAGGCGGCGGTCTTGAGATGGCCGCAGACCAGTCCGATCGTGGGACCGATTGCAGAGGCCACGCGGGGGTCCTGCAGCGCCAGGCGACGGATGGCCTTTATGAAGCACGGCAGCGCGATTATCGCAAATCGTTCGCCGGGCCTCGACAGGATCTGGGAAAGCACGGCCGAGAGCTCGACCGGATAATAGTGGGACTTGGACCCCTTCGACAGCTGTTCGACCGAGCGCGACACGGCAAAGTGGAAAAGCGGCGAGTCGATTGCATTGGCGCCGGGATCACGGGCAACAGGCTGGACGTGAATGACGCCGTCCACGTCGCCGTCTTCGAGAAGGCGGGCTGCGATCCAGCTCGTAAGCCCGCCGGAGCTGCCGCGGTCGCGGAAACCGGCCTCTGCGACATGGCCGACGTAGCAGGATGCATGGCGGCCTATGGCCGGGTGTTTCTGCAGCTCCGGGTACAGACGGTCCGCAATGGCATCCTCGTCGGGGCCGGCCGACGAGAACGGGCATGCACGCGAGGCCAACGCGAGATCGGCTTCCGAGGCGGCATCGATATCCGGAAGATAGCGACCATCCGGCTCGAACCGCATGCTGATACGGCCTTGGCTTGCCACCGCACAGCCTCCGCACCCGCTGCAGAAGTCGCCGCTCACGACCTTTCGAAATTCGTCGGCAGCTGCGGTCAGGTCAGCGGTCATGCGACCCCGGCAATCCAGGAGAGAGCCATCCGTGGCGGGTTGGCCCGACGGGTGCCGGTTGCAATAGCGCCGTCATGCATCGCGCGAGGACCCGAGAGAAATGGAGCCCCGGCCCGAATTCATCACCACCGGGGCGGAATCCCCCCGCCATTTGCTGTGCAGATAGTGCCGGAAGCCCGCCAACATCGGTTTGCGCATGGACTGGGGCATCTGGCGCAGCTTGAGCAAGAAACGGGCCGGGGTGTCGAGCCGCCAATGGTCCGTCATGATCTTGGCGTAGCCGGCGCCGGTTCCGAAGCAATAATAGTCCATGCGGGCGGCTGCCTCTTCAGCCGTTCGCCCATGGTCGTGACTGACGGTCGGTCCGGGGAAATAGCCGCCGGAAAAGCCCGCGTAAGAGGCGCGAACCGCAATCTCCCAATCCTCGCCGGCATAGAGAACGCCCGAGCCGAACCGGGGATCAAAGGCCCCTCCCCTTTCGAGGCATGCGCGCGAGAAGGCCATGTTGGACCCCTGCATGAAACCGGACAGCACGAAACGGCCGGAGCCGATGATCCGCTCCTGCGGGTCGTCGCGGAAGAAGCCCGGCAGCCTGTTGTGGCTGCCATGCGGCAGGACCCGGCCGGTGCCATAGCCAAGCCCGGGCCGCTGGAACACACCCAGCCATTGCCGGACAAGATCGGGCGCGGGATAGCAATCATCGTCGATGAAGATCAGCAGGTCCCCGCGGGCGGCGGCAATCCCGGCATTTCGGCCGGCACCGTTCCCCGGAGCGGGCTCGGTGACGAGGCGAGCCGAGTGGCGCGAAGTCTCGACAAAGGCGCGCATGCTTGCGATCGACCCGGCGTCGTCGCTGCCATTGTCGACGATGATGACTTCGAAGCCTGGCACCGGGTCTATCGCCTCGACGGCCTGCAGGCAGGTCTGCAGCCGCTGGCCGCCGTTGCGCGTGCAGAGGATGAGGCTCGCGTTGCCAGGCGCCGTCCGGACGACGCCGTCCGGAGCTTTTCGTGGTTTTACGCCGGGCATGGCGTTGATATAGATCGCCCGACATTCGAGTCAACACGCAATGCCCTGAATCGCTTGCACTATTCCGAAGACGGACAGTGTAAACCACAGTTCACCAAGACTGGATCCGCCTTGAAACGAGTATACCTCCAGGGATTCCCGAACTTCGACAATTACGGGACGGCGATGATGGGCATGATCACGGCCCAGAGGTTATTTGACCTGTTCGGCGGCGCGTGCATCATCCATTGTGACTTTCTGAAGTCCGAGGACAAGGAGGTCAGCCTCCGAGAGCTGTCGGGTGTCAGTGACGGCGCGATCCAGCCCTATGTGCCGGAGCTTCGGTTCGGCCAGAAGATCGGACGCAAGCAGCTTCTGGGCATTGCTGCCAAGAAGCGCGCAACACACGATGCCGATCTGATCGTCGTGCTGGGCGGAGACGATATCTCTGAATATTATGACGTTCGCATCTGGAAGCAGATCGCCAATCTCTGGACGCTTACTCGGGATGCGCCGACGATCCTGCTGGGGCAGACGCTGGGGCCGTTCGACCGGCGCGCAAACCTGGCAGCTGCACGGCTGTTCTTTCCGGGCATGCACATCTTCCCGAGGGATCGGTGGTGTACCGGCTATCTGGAGGACGAACTGGGCCTGACCCGCAGGGTGCAACAGAGCACGGACCTCGCCTACGCTGATCTGCCGCTGCAGCACCGGACTGACATTCGGGATTCGGTTCTGGCGGCGAATGGCCTGCAACCCGATGGCTACGCGACGATGATCGTCTCGGGCCTGGGATCAAAATATTACACGCCGGACCGCAATCTGTTCCTTGAGCGCCACGCGGCGATGGCCAATGCGATCATGGCGCGGCCTGAAATGGCCGGCCGAAAGCTTTGCCTGCTGGCCCACACGTTCGGCATCTATGGCGACGAGGCCGAGAATGTGCGTGCAGTGCACCAGCGGCTGGCGCCTGACGTGGCGCAAAGAACGGTGCTCGTGACCGATCAGATCATGCCGACCCGTGCACGCTTCGTGCTGGGCAACGGCCTGTTCACCGTGACCGGGCGGATGCATCCGGCAGTCTCCACCTTCCAGATGGGCAAGCCGGCGATCTCGCTCGCCTATTCCAAGAAGTACGAAGGCGTGATCGGCACCATGCTCGGCCGGTCCGACCTCATCATCGAAGCCAACGATGCCGCGCTTTGGGAAAGCGGCGCCATTGTGGACGCAGTGGTGGCGCGCGTCGGCTATGCGATGGAGAACCATGACCGGCTGAGCGCCGAAATCCGTGCTGGCGTTGATGCGCAGAAGCAGACCGTGGACGCGACCTTCGCGGCCATTCGGGCGCTGGTCTGATGGTATCGGCTCAGATGTGGCCCTGTCCGCCGGACCCGATGGTCACCTGCGGGTGACCTGTGCGATAAGCTCGAGGATGCGCTGTTCTGCGCCGGCAGGTCGGCCCGACAGGGTCCAGAGCAGCAGGTGTGAGGTCGCGTAGGCGACAGCCCCGAGCGCGGAAATTCCGCCAAGCGTTGTGGCAAGGGTGAACCAGGACATCGCAGCCCAGTCCTGCCCAAGGAAGGGCAGGATGGCTGCCGCCATTGCTGCCGCTGCCAGGAAGCTGCGCCACGCCGCGGCCAGTGGCTGCAGCATCCTGGTTCCGGTGAGCGAGGCGCCGAGTGCGAGATTGTAGGCCGGGTAGATGATTCCGGCGACTGCGCGGCCAAGGATGATCCCGATATAGCCACCGAGCAGCCAGCCGCCAGTCACGAGCGCGGTGCGGGCTGCGATGTAAAGGCCCTGCCGGACCGCGAGGGTTCGGGTGCGACCAAGCGCCATGGCCATCCCGTCGACGCCGGCCCCGAGCGCTTGCAGGCTGATCAGAGGTGCCATGATCTGCACGACGGGCACTGCCTTGCCCCACCCGGGGCCGAACAGCAGCAGGACAAGCGGCTCTGCAAGGAAGCCGAGACCGACTCCCGCCGGAAGCGCGATGGCTGCCGAGATGATCTGCACCTCGAGGTAGTTGCGCCGTAGCCGTTCGGGGTCGTCGTTGATGACCGAGAAGGCGGGAAATAGCGCCTTGGAGAGCGCCGGCACGGCATCGCCGGTTGCCAGCTGGTTCACCTGGTTGCCGACGTGATAGGCGCCAAGTGTCGCCGGATCGAGCACCCGTCCGATGAAGAAGTAATCGAACTTGAGGCCGATCTGCTGAACCATCTGCTGGACGAGAAGCCATCCGCCGAACCCGAAGAGCTCGCGCCAGCGGGCAAGCGACAGGCCGGGTCGACCGGGGACCCGCCACCAGCTGAGCGTGAGCATGGCAATGGCCTGAACCAGGTTTCCGCCGATCAGCGCCCAGTAGCTGCGGAAGAGGAGGGCAAGCGCGATCGACGCAAGGCTTCCCACAACCGCAGCCGTCACGCGACGCCGTGTTTCGGCGCGGAAGTCGAGATCGCGGGCGAACAGGATGAAGTAGGGATTGTTGAAGGCGTTGACGAGCAGCGGGCCGCTGAGTGCCATCAGGACCGGCGCGAGCTGGGGCGTCTCCATGAAATCGGCGAGCGGATAGGCGAGGGCGCAGAGTAGCACAGCTGCCAAGGCGCCGCGCAGTATGTTGAGCGTGAATGCGGTGTCGAACAGCGCCTTGTCGGGGTTGCGCATCTGGATGATGGCTGTGCCTGCCTGCACATTCGTCATCACGTCGAGGATGACGATGATCGAGGCGGCGAGTGCGACCAGGCCGAAATCCTGGGGAACGAGCACGCGCGCGAGCACGAGCATGGAGAGCGTGGAGATCAGCCGCAGCCCCATGGAGAGGAGCCAGAGCAGGCCAGCCGATCCGGCAACACGCCGTCCGAGAGCCGCGCTGCTGCGGGTTGCGCCGGCCTTGCGCCCCTCGCCGTCATCGTTGGGAGGGTGGGCCGTCATCGGATCGGTCTGCTCATCTGGGGATCTCTTGTGACGTCGCGTCGCTTACCACTCATAAATGGGGGAGCGTCAAGGCGCAGACGGGGTTTGCCGTTCTTGACATGGCGAGCGTGTCCGAGAGAGTGGCGGCGCTTCGCCTACGACGGAAGAAACGATGGAACCGATGGAAGACCCCCCTGTTTCCGTCGTCATGCCGGTTTGGAACCGGGCGGGCATGGTGCGCGAAGCCCTTGCGGGTTTTCTGGAACCGTCGGCGTCGATCTTCGAAGTTGTGGTGGTGGACGATGGCTCCACGGATTCGACCGCCGATGAAGTGCTGGCTGCCGCTGCTGCCAGCCGCGGCGCGCGCATCAGCCTGGTGCGGCAGGCCAATGCCGGCCCCGGTGCGGCCCGCAACCGCGGCGCGCAGGAAGCACGGGGGCGCTGGCTTGCCTTTCTGGACAGCGATGACCTGTGGCTGCCCTGGACCCCGCGGATTCTTCTCCAAAGTCTGATTGCGGCGGGCGACCCGGCCTTTGCCTTCCTGCAGACCCATGTGTTCGCGGATGTTTCGGAACTCGCGAGCATCGGGGAAAGCCCTGTCGACGTGGTCGAGCATCCCGATCTCTACACAATGCGGCTGAATGCGCCCCTGGCGATGATCGGGTCGTGCAACATGGTGGTGCGCAAGGACGTTTTCGAGGCGGTCGGCGGCTTCACGACAGAGGTTCGCAGCGGCGAGGACACCGATCTGTTCTTTCGGTGCGGCAACCGGGGCCCCTGCGTCTCCATCGTGGCGCCGGTCCTGCTCGGCTATCGGTCCAACAGCCCGGACAGTCTTTCGAAGCAGGCTGGCGCAACGGAGCAAGCCATTCATTTCATCCTGTCGCGGCATCGGGCGGGTGCCTATCCCGGCCCGGATGCGGTGCGCGACCAGACCCTTCTGAAGTCTGCCCGCATCACCATCCGGAACTTCTTCGCAACCGGTCATCCGTCGGCAGCCTACAGGGTGTTTGCAGCGAGCGTTCCCCTGATGCTTTCCCAGAGGGACTGGCACCATCTGTTTCGATTGCCCCTGACGCCGCTCCTGTCCCTGCTACGCCCCGCCAACCACAGATTCCGTTGGCGCCCCTGATGGCCTGACACGGCTGCCCTGACGTGGCGGGCAACCATCGGGAGCTTGCTTAAGCAATCTTTTTGGCGGTATTGTAAAGGAATGAAGGTGGCAAATGTCACTTCTCCTTGATGGCGCAGCCTATGTGGCGGTGCTCAGCGCTGTCTCCTTCGGGCTTGGAGGGATTCTGGCGGTTCCGCTTCTGATGCGTCTTGCCGCCAGGCACGGCTTGCCGAGACGGTTCGGGCTGGTCGGTCTGATTCCGTTTCTTGGGCCCCCCCTGCTGTTCCATCGAATTCTGCGCGCGGCAGGCCGGACGTGATCGATCTGGACCTCTGGCGGCTGCTGCTCGTGGTTGCCTGGCTGGCCGCATTTGCCGTGCTGACCCTCCCGCTCAGGCGCTTTCTGCGGCATCTTGGTCGGTCGTCGGCACAAAGCCTGCTGTTGCTGATCCCCGGGCTGTCGCTGGTGGTGCTCTATCTGATGCGGCTGCACAGATGACGGGCGCTCTGGGCAGGCGCGAGATGCTCGCTGGCCTGGTAATTGGCCCTGCGATCGCGCTGACCGGAGGCAAAGCTGTCGCTGCCGCGATCGCCGCGCAGATCGACCAAAGGCTCCCGGGTGTAATCGTGGAAAGCAATCCGGGCTTGGCGCGCGCTGTCGAGGGGTATCGCGCGGAGGGTGCAGCGCTGCTGGCGCGCATCTCGGCCTCGACCGATCCGGAACAGGCGCTGATGGACGTGGCGAAGGAAACTGTCTGCGGGGATTGCCTGTTTGTGGGGGGGTGGCTTCTGGCGCCCTTCGATCTTGTGCTTCTGGCAGCCCGCGGGGCGGTCCGTTGATCCTGGACTTTGCCGATCCTGCAACGCCGGATCGGTTCGCAGCCGACGTGGTGATTGCCGGCAGCGGGCCTGCCGCCATCTCGCTTGCCAAGTCTCTGGCCGCAGCAGGCCGGCGCGTGCTGATGCTGGAGGCTGGAAACATCCATTTCGAAGAGGAGAGCCAGGCCCTCTACAAGGGGCGGAACCTCGGCTGGGACTATCCGATCCAGTGGTCACGGTTGCGGCAATTCGGGGGAACGACCGGCCACTGGGCCGGGCAATGCGGGTGGATGCGACCGAGCGACCTTGCCGGTGGACCTGGCCGACCGGCATGGCCGATCCCCTATTCAGAACTGGCTCGCCACTATCAGGAGGCGGCAGCCTTCCTGGACGTTGCTAGGATGCCGAGTGCGCCGGCACTGGCTGCATTCCGGCCCGGCCTGCCGGGCCGGCAACTGCTGAACCACGTCTGGCAGCTGCCGGCCACATCACCCGTACGGCTGGGTGAAAGAGAGGAACCGATCCTAAGGCGCCACCGGACGATCCACCTTTTGGTGCATGCCGCCGTGACCGGCGTCACCGATGTGTCGGGTGACGGCACAGTTGGAGGCTTCCGCTTTCGAACCCTTGCAGGACGCACCGGCGAAGCGAGAGGTCGGATTCTGGTCCTCGCATGCGGCGGGATCGAGAATGCGCGGCTTTTGCGGGTGATGCAGTATGCGGGCCTTCCGCTCGCGGCTGGTTCGGCCGAGCACATAGGCCTTTATCTGCAAGAACATCTCAGTGCGACCTTTGGTCTGCTGTCAGCAAGCGGAGATGGCGAGAAGCTGACCGAGGTAGCCATGGAGCTGGTTCCAGGCGTAGGCGGAACTTTATTGCCCGCAATATCCATGCCCCCAGAAGTGCAGGCTCGTAGCGGAGCCGGGGGCTGCTATTTCCGCTTTATGCCACGGGGACACAAGGACAGCTTCGTGCCTGGGAGGACGCTTCGCCCCCCCCTCACTCGGCATCGCATCCCCTACTACCTTCGGCAATTCGACGAGATCAGTTTCGAGAAGATGGCGCGTAGGTTCCCGCATTTTCTGTCCTACAACCAGCTGAAGCCTGCCGTCGGTCTGTTTGTCGAAATGGAGCAGCTTCCGGATTCGCGAAACCGGGTGCGCCTCGGGCGCGAACGTGATGCGATCGGTCTTCCGGTGGTCGAAGTCGATATGCAGGCTCGGGACAGCGAGATCGTGACCGCCAAAGCGGCTATCGAGCATTTGGGCCGAGCTGCAATCTCGAATGGACTGGGTCGAGTGGGGATGATGGATTGGGTGGCAGACGCGCTGCAATATCCGCAGCTTTGGGGCTGGAGCTGGCACCACAATGGCACAACGCGAATGGCTCACCGCGCGGTGGATGGTGTGGTGGATCCGGATCATCTGGTGTTCGGAACACGCAATCTGCACATGGCCGGGGCCTCGGTCTTTCCTACCAGCGGGTTCGCAAACCCCACGCTGACGATCGTTGCCATGTCGTTGCGGCTGGCGGAAATCCTGAAGGCCCGGCTGTAGGGCTTGCAGGTTCTCAGTCCAGCAGCTTCACCAGTGCCTTGGGGGCAACGGCGCGATAGCTTTCGTCGATCCAGCCGGGCAGGAGATCGGGATCCGGGCCACCGCCTTCGTCGCCTATTCGGATGGATACCCAGCCATGCCTGCCGAGCCCGTAGCCGGTCGGGGTACAGCCGTCGAACATCAGTGCCATCGGGTGCGAGGCCGGAAGCTTCACGCCGATCCGCAGAATTCCGTCGATGATGCCGAGAAACAGGAAGATCTTGCCCCGCACCTTCACCACCCGCTCACCCCAGGGGAAGTCCTCGTGCGCTTCGGGGTAGGTCAGGGCGATGGTCCGGAGTCGTGCCTCGAGTTCCGGCATTTCGCTCACTCTGCTGCCACCATCTCGATCGGCGCGTCGGAAAGGGGGTGGGCAAGGCGGCTGACCATCTCCTTCGGGCAAACCTGCCAAAAGAAGTTGCGCGTGCGCTCCCAGTCCTCGATCAGCGATGCAGCCCAGCGGCTGCCGGTGAGCTCTACGTGGCGCAGGATCAGATTGCGGCATGTCTCTTCCCAGTGACTGCTCGCGAAGCGTTGCCAGACGACCGAGTCGGGATTGACCTTGCGCGGGAAGCTTCCGGCCTCGTCGTGGATGAAGGCCATGCCGCCCGTCATGCCTGCGCCGAAATTGTCGCCGACGGACCCCAGGATCACCGCGATGCCGCCGGTCATATACTCGCAGCCGTTGGCGCCGCAGCCTTCGACGACCGTGGTGGCCCCGGAGTTGCGGACGGCGAAGCGCTCGCCGGCCTGGCCGGCCGCAAACAGCTCGCCGGAGGTGGCGCCATAAAGGCAGGTGTTGCCGATGATGGCATTGTCCTGCGTGGCGAGCTTCGAGGAGACCATCGGGCGGACCGTGATGGTGGCGCCGGAGAGACCCTTGCCGACATAGTCGTTCGAATCGCCGAACACTTCGAGGTGGACGCCCTGGACGGCGAAGGCGCCGAGCGACTGGCCGGCCGAGCCGCGCAGGCGGACGTGGACGTGGCCGGGGGCGAGGCCTGTCATCCCGAAGGTGCGGGTGATCATGGCCGAGAGCCGGGTGCCGACCGCGCGGTGGGTGTTGCGCACCGAATAGGTGAGCTGCATCTTCTCGCCGCGTTCGAAGACGGCGGCGGCGTCGCGCAGGATCTCGGCGTCGAGGCTGTCGGGCACCGGGTTGCGCGGTGCGTCCTTGCTGGAGCGGCGCATGGCGTCGGGGGCGTCGACCTTGGCGAGGATCGTGTTCAAGTCGAGGTCGTCGAGATGCTCGGCGCCGCGGCTGACCTGGCGGAGCAGTTCGGTGCGGCCGATGACCTCGTCGAGTGAGCGGACGCCGAGCTTGGCGAGGATGTCGCGGGTTTCCTCGGCGATGAAGCTCATCAGGTTGATGACCTTCTCAGGCGAGCCGCCGAACTTGTCGCGCAGCGCCTGATCCTGGGTGCAGACGCCGACGGGGCAGGTGTTGGAGTGGCACTGGCGCACCATGATGCAGCCCATGGCGACGAGGCTGAGGGTGCCGATGCCGAACTCCTCGGCGCCGAGGATGGCGGCGATGACGATGTCGCGGCCGGTCTTGAGGCCGCCGTCGGTGCGGAGCTTCACCCGGTGGCGCAAGCCGTTGAGGGTGAGGACCTGGTTCACCTCGGACAGGCCCATTTCCCAGGGCGTGCCGGCGTACTTGATGCTGGTCTGCGGGGAGGCGCCGGTGCCGCCGACGTTGCCCGAGACGAGGATGACGTCGGCGTGGGCCTTGGCGACGCCGGCCGCGACGGTGCCGATGCCGGCCGACGAGACCAGCTTCACGCAAACCTTTGCGATCGGATTGATCTGCTTGAGGTCGTAGATGAGCTGGGCGAGGTCCTCGATCGAGTAGATGTCGTGGTGGGGCGGCGGCGAGATGAGGGTGACGCCGGGCGTGCTGTGGCGCAGCCGGGCGATCATCTCGGTCACCTTGAAGCCGGGGAGCTGGCCGCCCTCGCCGGGCTTGGCGCCTTGCGCGACCTTGATCTCGATCTCGGTGCAGGCGTTCAGATACTCGGCGGTGACGCCGAAGCGGCCGCTCGCGATCTGCTTGATGGTGGAGTTGGCGTTGTCGCCGTTGGCGTAGGGCTTGTAGCGGATCGAATCCTCGCCGCCCTCGCCCGACACCGCCTTGGCGCCGATCCGGTTCATGGCGATGGCGAGCGTTTCATGCGCTTCGGGGCTGAGCGCGCCGAGCGACATGCCGGGGGTCACGAAGCGCTTGCGGATCTCGGAGATGCTCTCGACCTCTTCGATGGCAAGCGGCTGGGGCGCGTAGTTCAGCTCCAGGAGGTCGCGCAGGTAGATGGGCGGCAGCTTGCGCACGCCTTCGGAGAAGCGCTTGTAGTGGCTGTAGCTGTCGTTCGCGACGGCCTCCTGCAGGGTGTGGATGAGGCCGGCCTGCCAGGCATGGGGTTCGCCGCCCGAGCGGTAGCGGTAAAGTCCGCCGACCGGCAGCGCGGTTGCCGCTTCGTCGAAGGCACGGTCGTGCCGTTCGCCAGCCGACAGGAACAGGCTATGGAAGCCTTCGCCCGAAATCTTGGCCGGCATGCCGGGGAAGAAATCGGCGACGAGCGCGCGGCTGAGGCCGACGGCTTCGAAATTGTAGCCGCCGCGGTAGCTGGAGATGACCGAGATGCCCATCTTGGACATGATCTTGAGGAGGCCGTCGTCAACCGCCTTGCGGTAGCGGGCAATGCATTGCTCGAGCGAGAGGGCGCCGAAAAGCCCGCGGGCGTGGCGATCGGCGATCGAGGCCTCGGCCATCCAGGCGTTCACGGTGGTGGCGCCAACACCGATGAGGACGGCCGCATAGTGGGTGTCGAGGCACTCGGCCGAGCGGACGTTGATCGACGCAAAGGTGCGAAGCCCCTTGCGGACCAGATGGGTGTGCACCCCGGCGGCGGCCAGGATCATGGTGACGGCGCAACGGGTGGCAGACTGGTGCTCGTCGGTGAGGAAGAGCTGGGACTTGCCCTGGCGGACGGCGGCTTCGGCCTCCGCGCGGATCCGGGCGATGGCGGCCCTAAGGCCGTCTGCGCCGTCCGCATAATCGAAGGTGCAGTCGATTTCGGCGACCGAGCTTCCGAAATGGGCCTTAAGGCGCAGCCATTCCGACGACGATAGGACGGGGCTGTCGAGCACCATCACGCCGTCCTGCGGGGCTTCGGAATCGAGGATGTTGGCGTGGTTTCCGAAGCGAGTCTTGAGGCTCATCACGCGGTTTTCGCGCAAACTGTCGATCGGCGGGTTGGTGACCTGGCTGAAGTTCTGGCGGAAGAAGTGGCTCATGCAGCGCGAGTTGGCGCTGATGACGGCAAGCGGCGTGTCGTCGCCCATGGAGCCGACGGCTTCCTTCGCGTCCTCGACCATCGGGGAGAGGATAAGCTCCATGTCTTCCATCGTGTGGCCTGCCGCGATCTGCAGGCGGCGCAGCGTGGACCCGGTGGGATAGGCGACGGGGGCGGATGCGGGCGGAAGGTCTGCGAGGGTGGTGAAATCGCCAACCCAGTCAGCATAGGGCTGGGCGCCAGCGATGCGGTCCTTCAGTTCGCGATCATGATAGAGGCGGCCTTCGGCGAGGTCGACGCCGATCATCTGTCCGGGCCCCAGGCGGCCCTTGGCGACCACATGATCCTCGAGGAGGAAGACCATGCCGGATTCCGAGCCGACGACGAGGAGGCCGTCTGACGTCTGGGTGTAGCGCATGGGCCTTAGCGCGTTGCGGTCCATGCCGGCGATGACCCAGCGGCCGTCTGTCATGGCGAGCGCGGCTGGGCCGTCCCACGGCTCCATCACGGAGGCGAAATAGGCGTACATGGCGGTGTGGGCGGCCGGCATGTCGGCGTCGTTGGTCCAGGCCTCGGGGACGAGCATGGTCTTGGCGGTGGGGGCGTCGCGGCCTGAGCGGACGATCGCCTCGAACACGGCGTCGAGCGCGGCCGTGTCGGACGAACCGGCCGGGATGAGCGGCTTGATATCCTCGGACGAGTCCCCGAAGGCGGTGGCCGCCATCTTGATCTCGTGGCTCTTCATCCAGTTGGTGTTGCCGCGGATCGTGTTGATCTCGCCGTTGTGGGCGAGGCAGCGGAAGGGCTGGGCCAGCCACCATTGCGGGAAGGTGTTGGTGGAATAGCGCTGGTGGTAGATGGCGAACCGGCTTTCGAAGCGCGGGTCGAGCAGGTCCGGGTAAAAGACCGACAGGCTCTCGGCGAGGAAGAGGCCCTTGTAGATGATCGAGCGGGACGAGAGCGAACAGATGTAGAAGCCCTGGATCTGGGCTTCGATTACCTTCTTCTCGATTCGGCGCCTCAGGATGTAGAGCTGCTTTTCGAAGGCCTCGCGGGATTCCTCGGAGGTGTCGGCGGGGCCGGCGATCATGATCTGTTCGATGTCGGGGCGGAGGGATGCAGCCTTGGCGCCGATCACGGAGACGTCGACAGGCACCTGGCGCCAGCCATAGATGAAATGGCCCTCGGCGATGATCTCGGCCTCGACGATGGTGCGGCAGCTTTCCTGAGCAGCGAGATCGGTGCGTGGCATGAAGACCATGCCAACGGCGAGCAGGTTGGGGCGTGGGGCCTGGCCGGCGCGGTCGATGGCATCGAGGAAGAAGGGGACGGGCAAGTCGAGGTGGATCCCCGCGCCGTCGCCTGTCTTGCCGTCGGCGTCGACGGCACCGCGGTGCCAGACGGCCTTCAGCGCCTCGATCCCGGCTTCGACGACGCGGCGGCTGGGCTTGCCGTCGATGGCGGCCACCAAGCCCACGCCACAGGCGTCGGATTCGAGATCCGGGCGGTACAGGCCTTCGTGCGCAAGGCGCGCGCGTTCGGCGTCTGCGGGGGTGAGGATGTCGGCGGGGTGACGGTCCATGGATTTCCTCTGGGGATCAGGAGGATGTCGGCAGCTTGACGTTGGCCGCCTTCAGCCGATCGATGATGCGGGGCATGACAGCAGCGACGGCGGCCTGCCCTGCCTGCTGGCCGTAAGCGAACATCTGCATCTGGATTTCGGGAAGCAGTCGGGTGGCCTTGCGGCCGGTCGGCGAGCGGTTGAAGGCGAGCATTTCGCCAAGCTCGGCGGCGGAAAACCGCTCGACGTACAGATCGCGGGAGCGGTTGACGATCGCAGGGCCGGCTTGCTTCAGCGCACCACCAAGCTCCTCGGACAGGATCCGGCGGATTTCGTCTTCGCGGCCGCTGTTGCCCTGGATCAGCGAGGGCATCATCTGGTCCAGCATTGCGGGGACCATCTGGTCGAGCATGCCGACGACATTGGCCTCGGCCATGATGGCGTCGGCGATCCTCTCGCGTTCGGCCCTCTCGGCGGCAGAGGCTGGCGGGGTCGCTGCTGCTTCGCCGGCGTTGCCTGTCTGCCCTGCCATGGCCGGCGTTGCCGCGAGCAGCCCGAATGCAAAGGCAAGGGCGAGCGTCGTCACTTTGCCGGCGCCTGTTGTGGGAAGAGTTTGCGGAGTTCCGCCTCGATCTTCGGGCCAACCGATTTCTCGGCCGCCTGCACACGTGCGGCATATTTCTGTTGCATGGCCTTGCCGACCTCGGCGTTGATGGCGCCCTGGCGCGCGAGAAGCTTGGCGCCGGCCGGCGAGCGGTAGAAGGCGGCGATCTGGTCGAGTTCGGCAGCCGTGAATTCCCGGGCGTAGGCAGCAATGGCGACCTGACGCGACGCCGTCAGCATTTCGCGCTGGATCGGGCCGAGCGCATCGGCCTGCATCGCGCCCATCCGCGCAATCGCAGCATTGAAGGCGGGCTGGTTCTTGGCGGCTTCCTGCTTGAAACGCGGATTCTGGCTGAGCATTGCGCGGATGGCATCGCCGTTCCGCATGGCCTTCAGCTGGGCCTCCAATTGGGCACTGGCGCGGGCGGACGGGTTCTGGAGTTCGACCACCGCCGCGGCTGACTTGGTGGCGTCCTGCGCCAGAGCGGCGACCGGAAGGGCGACAAGCGCGAGCACAGCCCCCACGCGGACTGAAACGGACATCTTCGACATGATCATGCTGCCTCCTTGCGGGCGCCGGTTGGCGATTGGGCACCCTTTGCCTGGGTACTGAGCCAGGCGTGCATGGACTGTGCGACGTCGCGGCCCTCGCGGATAGCCCAGACGACAAGGCTGGCCCCGCGGACAATGTCGCCCGCCGCAAAGACGCCCGTCAGGCTGGTGGAAAGGCGCTCGTTCTCGGCCTTGACCGTGCCCCAGCGGGTGACCGCAAGACCGGGTTCGCCGAAGGCGGCCCGCAAATCCTCAGGATCGAAGCCGAGCGCTTCGATCACCAGATCGGCGGGCAGAGTGAAATCTTGCCCGGCTTCGGGCTGGGGCGTGCGGCGGCCGGAGGCATCCGGGTTGCCGAGCCGCATGCGGCTGGCCTTGACGGAAGCGACCCGGCCCGAGGACCCTGCCGCGAAGCTGGCGGGGGCTGCGAGCCACTCGAAGCGCACGCCTTCTTCCTCGGCGTTGTGCACCTCCCGCTGCGAACCGGGCATGTTGGCGCGGTCGCGGCGATAGAGGCACGTGACGGATCGGGCGCCCTGGCGGACCGCGGTGCGCACGCAATCCATCGCAGTGTCGCCGCCGCCGATCACCACGACATCTCGCCCCTCGGCGCTGAGTTCGCCGGAGGCGAAGGCTGGAACATCGTCTCCGAGGCCGACGCGGTTGGAGGCGATGAGGTAGTCGAGCGCCTTCACGACGCCGGGGAGCGCCGCGCCTTCAAGGCCCAGCGGACGAGCCTTGTAGACGCCGGTCGCGACGAGGACGGCATCGTGACGCTGGCGGAGCTCGGCGAAGCCGATATCGGTGCCGATGTCGGTGTTGAGGTGAAACCGGATGCCGCCGTCGACAAGCCGCTGGACGCGGCGTTCCACCACCTCCTTCTCGAGCTTGAATCCGGGGATCCCATAGATCAACAGGCCGCCGGCGCGGTCGTGCCGGTCATAGACATGCACCTCGTAGCCGCGGACGCGCAGCAGTTCGGCGGCCGTGAGGCCGGCCGGGCCGGCACCGATGATGCCGACGGACTGTGAACTGCGGTCTGCCAGCGGGACCAGCGGCTCGACCCACCCTTCCTGCCAGGCCGTGTCGGTGATGAACTTCTCGACCGACCCGATGGTGACTGCACCGTGGCCTGACTGTTCGATGACGCAATTGCCCTCGCACAGGCGGTCCTGTGGGCAGATGCGGCCACAGATTTCCGGCATTGTGGAGGTGGAGGTGGAGAGCTCGTACGCCTCACGCAGGCGGCCTTCTGCGGCAAGCTTCAGCCAATCCGGAATGTGGTTCTGCAGCGGGCAGTGGACCTGACAGAAGGGAACCCCGCACTGCGAGCAGCGGGAGGCTTGTTCCTCGGCCTTGGCGATGAGGAAGGGCTGGCTGATCTCGTGGAAATCGTGCGCACGGGTCCCTGCGGCGCGCTTTTCGGGGAATGCCTGCTCGGTATGGGTGAAGCTGAGCATTCGGGTGTTTGCCACAGGTGATACCCCCAAGAATCGACGTGATGCGGGCGCCTTAGCAGCGGCAAGTGGACTTGGCCAGAGGTTACAGCAGCATTGCTGACCTAATAATCACCCGAAGAGAAGGATCTCCATCATTCCGTCCGTCGTATCGAGCATATTGGTCTCGAAAAGGGACTATCTGATCATCAACCATGCGAGAGCGCAGGTGCCAAGAAGGATCCTGTACCAGGCAAAGGGGGCGAAGCCGTGACGGCCGACAAAGCCGACCAGCCAGCGAACAACAAGCAGAGCTGACAGGAATGCAGCGAGGAAGCCGATTGCGATGAGCCCCAGGTCGTCCGCGTGCAGCAGGTCGCGCTCTTTGTAGAGCGCATAGACGGTCGCGGCCGCCATGGTGGGAACGGCGAGAAAGAAGCTGAACTCGGCAGCCGTCTTGCGGTCCAGCCCCATGAGGAGCCCGCCCATGATGGTGGCGCCCGACCGGGAGACGCCGGGAATCATCGCGATGCACTGGACGGCGCCGACGCCGAGCGCCGTCTTCCACGGCATGTCCTCGACCGTGCCGGGCACGCGTGGAGCGACGCTTCGCTCGATGACAAGGATGGCGATGCCGCCGACGATGAGCGCAACGGCAACCGTGATCGGGCTTTCGAGCAGGGCCCGGATTGCGGAGTAGGCGACGAGGCCCACCAGCATCGCTGGCAGGAAGCCGAGCAGGATGTTCCGGATGAACGCAGTGGCCGCGGGCTCGCGGCGCAGGGCGCCGAACGCGACCGCCGTGAAGCGCTGCCGGTAGGCAACCAGAACGGCGAGGATCGCGCCGAACTGGATCGCGATCTTGAAGGCAACCGAGCCCTCCCCGGTAAATCCGATGAGTTCCGAAGCCAGGATCAGGTGGCCGGTCGACGAGACGGGGAGAAACTCCGTCAGGCCCTCGAGCAGGCCCAGAAACAGAGCCTGGAGGATCGCGGAGGTGTCCATGCCCTAGGCTTGGGTCTTGCCGCCGAACCGACCACCGCTTCGATAGCGGCTGAGCCAGGTGGCCGCGACTGCCTCCATCGGGGTGGCGGTGATGCTCAATTCGGCGAGCCCGGGCGTCCCCGGGCTGACGATATTGTCCTTTCGGAGCATCAGATACTGGTCCCGCGTTAGGGGCGCCCCCGGAAGCGATCCGAAGGCGGCAAGCAGCCGAGCGCCGACATCGGGTGTGTCGATGAAGGGTTTGCCGCCACAACCGATCTCGGCGGCGATGAAGGCCATGATCTCGCGCATGGAGAAGACCTGTGGGCCGCCGAGCTCGAATGTGCTGCCGGCCTGGCCAGCAGGCGCGCCTTCGATGACGGCGTGCAGAGCGGCCGCAACATCCTTGATGTAGACCGGCTGAAACCGGGTTTCCGGCGCAATGACAGGTACGATGGGGGCCGCCGAAATGAGGCCTGCGAAACGGTTGGTGAAGCCGTCGTCCGGCCCGAAGATGAGGCTTGGCCGCACGACGACGGCGCCGGGAACAGCCGCGCGGACGGCAGCTTCGCCCTCGGCCTTTGTCCGGCCATAGGCGGACGGGCTGGCTGGGTCGGCGCCGATGGCAGAGACCTGTACGAACGACGCGATCCCCAGGCGCGCCGCCGTCTGGGCGGCCAGGGCCGCGCCTTTTGCCTGGACCTGGGCGAAGGACTGGCCACCCTTCTCATCGAGGATGCCGACCAGGTTCACCACCACGTCCGCGCCTGCAAGGGCGGGCTCCAGGCTGGCGGGCACGCGCAGGTCTGCCCGGGTGGCCGCTATCTGGCCGAGGTTGCCGAGCGGCATAAGGTGGCGGGCGTTGCCCGGGTTGCGCCCGACGATCCGGATGCGCCAGCCCGAGCGCACAAGCGCCTCGGTAAGGGCTGTCCCGACGAATCCGGCACCACCGATGAGGGCTGCAAGTCTGGGGGCTGAAGCAATTTGCATGCCGCGGCCCTTAGCCGGGCGTTGCCGGTGTTGACAATCGACAGAGCGCCACATAACGAGCGCGCCTCTCGGCCTGCCTGCGGGTTCGGCCGAGGAAGCCCCCTTGCCCAGGTGGCGGAATTGGTAGACGCGCAGGTTTCAGGTACCTGTGGCCGAAAGGCCGTGAAGGTTCGAGTCCTTTCCTGGGCACCATAGGCCGGCGATCGGCATGTTGCAGCTGCCGGACTGGCAGGGCCTGCACGCATGTGAGGGCGCGCCGACTGGCGGGCCTCGGAAGTCAAGTGGCGTCGAAGGACGCCAGCATCGGATGCGCAATGTTGTCCAGAGCTTGGGATGCGAGGGCCTCGCCAAGCCCGGCCGAATGCTTGAAGCCGTGGCCTGAGCAGGCCGATACCAGTGTGACGGCGTCGCTTTCGGGGTGATGCTCGACGATGAAGTCGCTGCCCGGTGCCACCGTGTAGCAGCAGGCAGCAGCCCGGGTCGCAAGCGAACCCACGCCCCGCAGGCGCCCGCGGACATGCTGGTTGAACATGTCCGCACTTTCGGAGGCGTCGACCTGGCGCCGAACCCCGTCCGGGTCGCAGGTCTGGTCATACTGCTCACCGGCACATTTGATCTCGCCAGAACCCGGCAGCGACGGAAAGCCGTAAAACTGTCCGCTTGGGGAGGCCTCACGGTTCCAGATCCAGGTCGGAGCGGCCTGAGCGTGCTCCGGATCGGCCAGCGGAAACCAGTGGAGGGTCTGCCGGTATATCTTGAGCCGCGACGCCAGCGATGGCGCCAGACGGGGCATCCAGGCGCCGCCTGCAACAACGGCCTTTGCCGCCCGCACGATGCCGCCCGAGGTGCGGATTGCCACGCCGCTTCCGTCGGGCTCGACGGAAAGCACCTCGCAGCCTGTTCGCACATCGGCTCCCAACCGTCGCGCCTCACCCAGTTGCACGGCGATGCAGCGCTCGGGGAAAACCTGGCCGCCGCCCGGTTCGAAGTAGCCCTCTTCGTCTCCCTTCAGCCCATGGAACAATGGAAACCGGTACATGATCTCTGCGGGATCGATCAGCTCATGGGCAATGTTGAAGCGTCGTGCTGCTGCGACCGTGCGGGCGTGGAAGCCAAGCTTCCCATGGTGGAGGTTTTCAGCATCGCCTCTGACGATCAGCAGGAAGCCACAGCGGTCGATGAGCCGTTCGCCGGTCGCGGCAGCGAGTTCGTCCCAGATGGCGTGGCTGCGCAACGCAAGGGGCACATATTCATCTCCTTCGCCAATGGCTTGGCGCGTGATGCGCGTGTCGCCATGGCTTGAACCCTTGTCATGGGGGGGATCGAACCGATCGATCCCGATCACACGGGCACCTCTGCGCAAAGCCTGGTACAGACAGGCAGAGCCCACGGCCCCCAGCCCGATAACCGCCAGATCGAAAAGCCCGGAGGGTTCAGACGTCATGGCTTCACTTCTCCCGTATCGTTTGCAGCGGCCCCTTTCGGCGCAACTGCCGACAGCTGTCGAGCCCATCCCACCATTCTGCCCGCGCCAGCAAGCGTCGGGGGCCCGAAAACGCGAAGTCGGGACGGGGTGACTTGCAGGCGAAGGCCATGCCACAAGGCCGTCATGCGCCGACCAACCGCCGTGCCCGAAAACCGTGAACGCCCTTGTGTCCGGGCGAAAGGCGCGAGGCTGCACTGAATGCCGGAGATCCACCTTTGACGGCGGCCGGCCTTCTGGCCCTGTCGCTTGGGTATTTCGGTCTGCTCTTCCTGCTGGCCAACTGGGCAGAGCGGCGGCGCGACCAGTCGTCTCGGCCGGCACTTCGGCGTCCGGCCTATGCACTTGCGCTCGCAGTCTATTGCACCAGCTGGACCTTTTTCGGTGCTGTCGGGACAGCAGCAGCCGACGGCTGGAGCTTCCTGCCGATCACGCTGGGGCCGATGCTGGTGTGGATGCTGGCGCCCGGCTTGATCCTGCGGCTGGTGCGCGCGGTGCAGGCGGACGGCGCGACCTCGATTGCGGATTTCATCGGCGGGCGCTTCGGCAAGAGCCGGGGGGTTGCGGCCCTCGTGACGCTGCTCGCGTTGTTCGGCACCATCCCCTATTTCGCGCTGCAGCTGCGTTCGGTCGGAACCGGTTTCGTGATCCTGGCCGGCGGCGACCGAGTGCTGCCGATGGTGATCACGGCGGCCGTCCTGGCGGGCTTTGCCATGCTGTACGGCACGCGGCGCTACTCTGCCTCGGGGCGGAACGAGGCGGTGCTCTATGCGGTCGCTGTTGAATCGCTCCTGAAGCTGGCTGCGCTTGTGGCGGTTGCGCTGTTCGCCGTGGCACTCCTGGTGAAGGCCCCGGAGCCCGTGCTGGCCGACGGGCTTGGCCGGATGGCTGCGCGCTTTGCGCCGGAGCAGCTGGGGATCGATTTCCTGGTGATCACCGGGCTTGCGATGGTGGCGATCATCTGCCTGCCGCGCATGTTCTACATCGGCGCAATCGAGGCGGACGGGCCGGACGATGCGCGGGCTGCGCGCTGGCCGTTCCTGGCCTATCTTGCCGCAATCACACTTGCGGTTCTGCCGATCACGCTTGCCGGGCTGACTCTGCTGCCGGCCGACCATTCGCCTGACCTGTCCGTGCTGGACCTGCCGCTGAGCGCCGGCGCGCCGGGCCTTGCGCTGCTGGTGTTCCTTGGCGGGCTTGCGGCCGCAACCGGCATGGCGTTGACCGAAAGCATTGCCCTGTCGACGATGATCTCGAACGACCTGGTGGGTCCGCTGCTGCTGCCGCGGCTGAAGGCCGGCGCCGATGTCGGGCGCATCATGCTGCTGGTGCGCCGGCTTGCCATCCTGCTGGTCACGGGGGCCGGGCTTGCCTATGCGCTGGCGATCCCGCCCGGCGCCCGGCTGGCCGACATCGGCCTGATCGCCTTTGCCGCGATGGCGCAGTTCGCGCCGGCCCTGTGGCTGGCGCTGCGCGATCGGCCGCGCGATGCGAAGGCCGCTGTTGCCGGGCTTGCGACCGGGCTGCTGCTGTGGGCGGCGACGCTGCTGCTGCCGGGGCTTGGGGTGGGCCGTGCGATGGACCTGTCGTTGGGTGTCGCGATCAGCCTTGGCGGCAATCTGGCTGCCTACGCGCTGCTGTCGGCGCGCCGTTTGCGGGCGGTGTCGCCCGATGGGCTGGCCGGCGACGCCGCTGGCCGGCTGGCAAGTGTCGGCGCGCTTGCCGATCTTGCGGCGCGGTTCGCGGGGGCCGACGCGGTTGCCGAGGTGATCGACCCGGCACGCGATCGGGGGGCGCCTATGGATCGCGCGACTGCGCGCCGGATCGAGCGGCTGATCGCAGGGGTGGTCGGTGCGCCGTCGGCCCGTACCATCATGGCCTCGGCACTTTCTGGAACGGCGCTGAGTGTCGATACGGTCGCCCGCCTGCTGGACGAGACGGGGCAGAGCCTGCAGTTTTCCAAGGGGCTGCTGGCGGCCACGCTGGAGAATATCGACCCGGGCGTGTCGGTGGTGGACCGTGATTTGCGGCTGGTGGCCTGGAACAGCCGCTATCTGGACATGTTCGCCTATCCGCCCGGCCTGGTGCATGTGGGGGCGCCGGTTGCCGAGCTTATCCGCTACAATGCGCTGCGCGGGGAATGCGGTCCCGGCGAGGTGGAGGATCATGTCGCCCGCCGGCTGGAGCATATGCGGCGCGCAAGCCCGCACAGCTTCGAGCGGGTGCGGCCCGACGGGCGGGTGATCAAGACTGTGGGCGGGCCGATGGCGGGCGGCGGCTATGTCATGTGTTTCACCGACATCACTGCCGAGGCCGAGGCACGCGCGGCGCTGGAGGGGGCACGCGCGGAGCTGGAGACGCGGGTGGAGCAGCGGACCCGCGAGCTGCAGGTGGCGAACGCCGCGCTGGGCAAGGCGACCGAGGAGAAGACGCGCTTCCTGGCGGCCGCCAGCCACGATCTGCTGCAGCCGCTGCACGCCGCGCGGCTGTTTTCGGCCGCGCTGCGCGGGGAGGTGCCCGACAACGCGCGGCCCCTGCTGGCAAATGTGGACCGGGCGATTGCCTCGGCGGATGAATTGCTGCGGGCGCTGCTGGACATCTCGAAGCTGGACGCGGGCGGGATCCGGCCAGTGCCGACGCGCTTTCCGCTGCGTGCGCTGCTGGAGGAGCTGGTGGCGAATTTCCGGCCAATTGCGGCCGAGCGGGGGCTTTCGTTGCGGCTGGGGCCGGGCGACGGCTGGGTGGAGACAGACCGCAACCTGCTGCGTTCGGTGGTGCAGAATTTCCTGTCCAACGGGCTGCGCTACACGGCGCGCGGCGGGGTATTGGTGGGGGTTCGGCGACGTGGGCAGCATCTCAGGATCGAGGTGAGGGACAGCGGTCCGGGAATTGCGGACGCCGACCGGGAGCGCATCTTTGCCGAGTTCGAGCGGCTGGGAACCGGGGCCGAAGCCGGGATCGGGCTGGGACTGGCGATTGCGCGGCGCACGGCGAAGCTGCTGGAGGCGCCGATCGACCTGATCTCGGTGCCGGGGCGAGGGAGCTGCTTCGCGGTGAGCCTGCCTGCGGTGGATGCGGGTGCCCTTGCCGATGCAATGTCGGCGGACCCGCGGCCTTCGCTTGCCGTCGAAGGGCTGCGGGTGCTGGTGGTCGACGACGACCCTGCCATTCGCGAGGCGAGTGTGGCCCTGCTGGGCGGCTGGCGGTGTCGCCCGAAGGTGGCGGCTTCGGCTGCGCGCGCAGTGCGGTTAGGAGCCGAAGCCGACGTTGCGCTTGTCGATCTCGATCTTGGTACGGAGGTGGATGGGCTCGACCTCATTGCGCGCTTCCAGAGGGACTGGCCGGACGTGCGCTGTGCGCTTGTGACGGCGGAGGTAGGGCCGGAGGTGGAGGCGCGCTGTCGGTCGCTCGGGGTGCCGCTGCTGCCGAAGCCGCTCGATCCCGACCTGCTGGCGGGCTGGCTGGCGGGCGGCTGAAGCGTCAGCCGGCGAGGCCGAGGGCGCGCGCGGCCAGCACCGCCTGCGTGCGGTTCTGCACGTCGAGCTTGCGCATGATTGCTGTCATGTGCGCTTTCACGGTCGCCTCGCTGATCCCGAGGTCGTGTGCGATCTGCTTGTTGAGCCGGCCTGCAAGCACGCCAAGCAGGACGCGGAGTTGGGTCGGAGTGAGGGCCGCCACATGCGAGGCGACTGCATCCAGCTCGGCATCGACCGGTGCGGCTATGCGCTCGCCGGCAAGCGCGCGGGCGATCGCCTGCTGAATATCCTCAAGGTCGCGGTCCTTGCCGATGAAGCCAACCGCGCCGAAGCGCTGGACGGTCCCCACCGTCTGCGCAGGGTCTGCTGCGGAGATGACGAGGATCGGCGTTGTCGGCAGCTCGGCATGGAGCAAGGCAACGCCCGAGCAGCCCTCGGCGCCGGGCATGCGGAGGTCAAGCAGAACGAGGTCGAAGCGCTTTCCACTGCGGGCAGCGTCGAGCGCCCGATCAAGCGTTCCAGCCTCCTGGATCTCGGCGCCGGGGCACACACGTCCGGCCGCCATCACCAATGAGGCGCGGAAGAGCGGATGATCGTCTGCGATGAGGATGCGCGTCAGCTTTGCACGGCCAATGTCACTCGACCCCCTCCCCGGAAAGTCCCGGGCGGGAAACTAGGCTGCCTTCTGCCGCGTGTCGACCAGTGCTGCGACCACCGACGGGTCCGCAAGGGTCGAGATATCGCCAAGATTCGAGACCTCGCCCTCGGCGATCTTCCGGAGGATCCTTCGCATGATCTTGCCGGAGCGGGTTTTGGGGAGGCCCGGGGCGAACTGGATGACGTCGGGCGTGGCGATGGGGCCGATCTCGTGCCGGACCCAGGCGACCAGTTCCCGGCGCAGCAGTTCACCAGGTTCCTCGTTCGCGTTGAGGGTGACATAGGCGTAGATGCCCTGGCCCTTGATGTCGTGGGGGAAGCCGACGACCGCGGCTTCGGCGACCTTGGCATGGGCGACGAGAGCGCTCTCGACCTCTGCTGTCCCCATGCGGTGGCCTGAGACGTTGATGACGTCGTCGACCCGGCCGGTGATCCAGTAGTAGCCGTCGGCGTCGCGGCGGCAGCCGTCGCCTGTGAAGTAGAGGCCCTTGTAGGTGCTGAAATAGGTGGTGAAGAAGCGGGCGTGATCGCCCCAGACGGTGCGCATCTGGCCGGGCCAGCTGCGGGCGATGCAAAGATTGCCTTCGGTTGCGCCTTCCAGAATCCGTCCCTCGGCGTCGACCAGAAGCGGTTCGACGCCGAACAGCGGCAGTGTCGCTGAACCCGGTTTCAGCGCAGTTGCGCCCGGAAGCGGCGAGATGAGGGCGCCGCCGGTTTCCGTCTGCCACCAGGTGTCGACGATGGGACAGCGCCCTTCGCCGACGACGCGGTGGTACCATTCCCAGGCTTCCGGGTTAATGGGTTCGCCGACGGAGCCGAGGAGGCGGAGCGATTTGCGCGACGTGGCCTCGACGAAAGCGTCGCCCTCGCGCATCAGGGCCCGGAGCGCGGTGGGCGCCGTGTAGACGATATTGACGCCCCACCGATCGCAGACCTGCCAGAAGCGGCTGAAATCCGGATGATTGGGCACGCCCTCGAACATGAGCGTGGTCGCGCCGTTGGCGAGCGGGCCGTAGACCACATAGCTGTGGCCCGTGACCCAGCCGATGTCGGCTGTGCACCAGAAGACTTCGCCGGGGCGGTAATCGAACACATGGCGGTGGGTCAAGGCGACCCAGAGCAGATAGCCGCCGCTTGTGTGCAGCACGCCCTTGGGTTTTCCGGTGGAGCCTGAAGTGTAGAGGATGAAGAGCGGGTCCTCGGCACCCATCGGCTCTGGGGGGCAGTCGGCCGCCACGGTTTCGCGGGCCTCTTCCCACCAGATGTCGCGGCCATGCTGCATGTGGACTGCGCCGCCGGTGCGGCGCACGACGATCACGCGCTCGACCGAGCTGCAGCCAAGCAGGGCTTCGTCGACATTGGCCTTCAGCGGCACGGATTTGCCGCCGCGTGAGGACTCGTCTGCGGTGATGACGAGGCGGCTGTCGCAATCCTGGATTCGGCCGGCCAGGCTGTCGGGCGAGAAGCCGCCGAACACGATGGAGTGGATGGCGCCGATGCGGGCGCAGGCGAGCATCGCCATCGCGGCCTCGGGGATCATCGGCATGTAGATGGTGACCCGGTCGCCGCGGCGCACCCCTTGGGCTTTCAGCACATTGGCGAAGCGGCAGACCTCGGCATGGAGCTCGCTGTAGGTGATGGTGCGGGTCTCCGACGGGTCGTCACCTTCCCACAGGATCGCCGGCACGTCGCCGCGGTCTGCCAGGTGCCGGTCGAGGCAGTTGGCCGACACGTTCAACACGCCGTCGGCGAACCAGCGGATTGCGAAATCGGCTTCGTGGAAGCTCGACTCCGAGACCTTGGTGAAGGGCGCGATCCAGTCGATCGCCCTTGCCTGTTCGCGCCAGAAGCTGTCGGGGTCGGCAAGCGACTGGGCGTACATGCGCTGATAGGCGTCGGCGTCGACAAGTGCGTGCTGGGCCCAGCCTTCTGGCACCGGATACAGGTCCTGGCTCATCATTCCTCTCCCGCATGGGCGCGTTCGCGCGCCTGTTTCCCATTTCGGTGGATTATGCCTTGCGCGGCGCGTTCCGCACCCCCGACCAAGGTCTATGGGCATTAGACCAAGGTCGGGCTGTCAGGGCAGCGCGGCTGCGCACATGCTGCGCAGCATCGGGGGGAGACCGGCCTTCAGACCGGACCCGACATGGGAGAGGATGCATGCCGAATTCGAGGGCCCTTTCTGCCTTGCTTGCGGGCTGTGCGCTTGCAACGCTGGTGCCGCAGCCGCTGCTGGCCCAGACCCCGCGCGAGGCGCAGCTGGAGGCGCGGCTGGCGCAGCTGGAGGCCGCTGTTGCCGAGCTGAAGGGCGAGCTGGCTGCCAGCCGGGCCACGCAAGCGCAGGCGGCGCCCAGGGCGGCGCAGGCCACAGCGGCAGCGGCGCCAGCGGCCGACACCGAGACGCGGCTTGCAGCGCTGGAGAAGCGGCCGACCCCGCCCACCGACGGGTTCAATGTCGGACCCGCCAATGTGTCGCTGCACGGCTTCGTAAAGGTGTGGGCGTCGGCCACCAGCACCAGCGGCGGGGCGATACCTTCGGGTGCCCTGGGGCGCGATTTCTATCTTCCGCAGCAGATCCCGGTTGGCGGCGTGCGCGAGGGCAACACCTTCGCAATGCACGCCAAGCAGACCCGGCTGTGGATGAACGTGTCGATGCCGGCAGGCAGCAACGCGCTGAAGGCCTATGTGGAGGTGGACGCGCAGACGGCCCCCGGCACGCAGGGGTCGCAGCGCACGACCAATGGCTATGATATTGCGATGCGCCGGGCCTGGTTCAGCTGGGGCGGCTTTCTGGCCGGGCAGGACTGGAGCACATTCCAGAATGCGGGGGCGCTGCCGGAATCGACCGATTTCATCGGACCGACAGAGGGAACCGTGTTCGTGCGGCAGGCCGTGCTGCGCTACACCCACAAGCTGTCGGCAAACTGGGCCATTTCGGGCGCCATCGAGAATCCGGAAACCGCGACCATCACGGCGACCTCGCCCACCATGCTGGAGAATGACGACGACCGGCTGCCGGATGTCGTCGCCCGCGTCAGCTACGTGGCGGGCAAGAGCGAGGTGACGCTGGCCGGGCTTTACCACCAGTTGTCGGTCGACACCGGTACCGTCCGCGACACGGCGTCGGGCTGGGGTGTTTCGCTGGCCGGCAAGGTGATGCTCGGCAGCAGCGGCCGGCACGACCTGCGCTTCATGGCGACCGGCGGGCGCGGCATGGGCCATTATGTCGGCCTGAACTTTGCGCCCGATGCCGTGTTCGACGGTGCCCAGCTGAACAGTGTCGGCGTGGTGGGCGGCTTTGCAGCGCTGAAGCTGGGCTGGACGCCAACGCTGCGGTCGACGGTGATGGGGAGCTTCCAGCAGGTCGATTATGGCGGCACGCCGACCCCGCTTGGCGCGAATGCCTCGGCTTGGAGTGCGGCCGGCAACCTGTTCTGGACGCCTGTGAAGGGCCTCGATGTGGGGCTGGAGTATCGCCACGGCGTGCGCGAGCTGGTGTCGGGTGCGACCGGCGATCTCGACCGTTTCGAATTCGCGACGAAGTTCACATTCTGACGATATCTGGGGATGGAGGCTGACATGAGTGTTTTACCCGAACTGACGGTGGACGATCTGAAAGGGGTGCCCAAGCACCACGTGCCCACCCACAACGAGAAGCTGGTGATCCTGGGCTCGTCGCTCGGCACCGTGTTCGAATGGTATGATTTCTATCTCTACGGACTTCTGGCCACGATCATCACAACCCAGTTCTTTTCGGGCGTGAACGAGACGACGGGCTTCATCTTCGCACTTGCGGCCTTTGCTGCTGGATTTGCCGTCAGGCCCTTCGGGGCGCTGGTGTTCGGGCGGATCGGCGACATGGTGGGACGGAAGAACACCTTCCTCGTGACCATGGGCATCATGGGGCTGTCGACCTTCCTCGTCGGCCTGCTGCCAAGTTATGCCTCGATCGGTGTTGCCGCGCCCATCATGCTGGTGGCGCTGCGGCTTCTGCAGGGCCTGGCGCTGGGCGGCGAATATGGCGGGGCTGCAACCTACGTCGCCGAGCATGCGCCCGATGACAAGCGGGGCTTCTACACCAGCTTCATCCAGACGACCGCGACTCTCGGCCTGTTCGCTGCCCTGCTGGTGGTGATCGGGGTGCGCTTCGGGGTCGGCGAGGAGGCCTTCAAGGAATGGGGCTGGCGGATTCCGTTCCTGGTGTCGGCCGTGCTTCTGGGCGTTTCGCTGTGGATCCGGATGCAGCTGGAGGAAAGCCCGGCCTTTGCCCGCATGAAGGCGGAGGGCAAGGTTTCCAAGAAGCCCCTGACCGAGGCCTTTGCCGAATGGGGCAACCTCAAGGTGGTGCTGATCGCCCTGTTCGGCGCCGTCATGGGCCAGGCCGTGGTCTGGTACACCGGGCAGTTCTATGCGTTGTTCTTCCTGGAGAAGATGCTGAAGGTGGATGGTGCCACCACCAACATCCTGATCGCGATTGCACTGCTTCTGGCGACACCGGCCTTCGTCTTCTTCGGCTGGCTGTCGGACCGGATCGGGCGCAAGCCGATCATCATGGCTGGCTGCCTGCTTGCCGCGCTGACCTATTTCCCGCTGTTCGACGCGCTGTCGCGCAACGCCAACCCGGCGCTCTATGCCGCAACGCAGGCTTCTCCGGTGTCGGTGATGGCGAACCCGGCGGCTTGCTCGGTGCAGTTCGACCCGATCGGCGCGAACAAGTTCGACCAAAAGAGCTGCGACATCGCCAAGAGCTTCCTTGCCAAGGCGGGGGTTTCCTACACGAGAGTGGCGGCCCCGGCCGGCACGGAGGCGAGCATCAAGGTGGGCGACATGGTGATCGCAGCCCCAGTTCCAGCCGGCATGGATGCCGATGCCCGAAAGGCTGCAATCAAGGCCTTCCAGGAAGAGGCGAAGGCGGCGCTCAAGGCGGCGGGCTATCCCGACAAGGCGGACCCGGCGAAGATCAACAAGCCGGTGGTGGTGGGAATCCTGTTCCTGCTCGTGCTGTATGTGACGATGGTCTACGGCCCGATCGCGGCGCTCTTGGTGGAGCTGTTCCCGACGCGGATCCGCTACAGCTCCATGTCGCTCCCCTATCATATCGGGAACGGCTGGTTCGGGGGCTTCCTGCCCACGGTCGCATTCGCGATGGTGGCTGCAACCGGGGACATCTACTACGGCCTCTGGTACCCGATCGTGGTTGCGGCAGTCTGCTTCGTGGTCGGGATCGTGCTGCTGCCCGAAACCTTCAGGCGGTCGATCGACTGACGGGGCGTAGCCTGCGGATGGAAAGGGGCGGCCTGTGCCGCCCCTTTTCTTATGATGCAGATTGCGAACGAAGGGCGCTGGGCGAGGAAGTTGCAGACATTAACTACGCATTTACTTGTACTTGTCTTGCCGTCTGTTAACGTTGGCCGATGGGTCGGGCAGTGAACAGGCGTGGTGGCTTGCCGCTGGGCAGCAAGCTTGTGCTTGCGCTGCCCATTGCGATGGCCGTGCCGATGCAGGCAGGCATGGCGCAGAACATGCCTTCGCTTCCGTCCGGCGGCTCCGTTGTGGCCGGGCAGGCCCAGATCCTCGCTCCGGCAGCTGGTCAGCTTCGCATCGATCAGGCGTCGCCCCGAGCGGTCATCGACTGGCAGAGCTTTTCGATCGGTGCAGGAGGGCGCGTCCATTTCGAGAATGGGTCCGGCGCAACGCTCAACCGCGTCCTTGGCGGCGACCCGTCACGGATCGCCGGGCTGCTGTCATCGACAGGAAGTCTCTGGCTGGTGAATCCCGCCGGCGTGCTGGTGGCGCCCGATGGAACGGTAACGACAGGCGGAAGCTTCATTGCGTCGACTCGGTCCATCGCGCCAGCGGCCTTCATGGCGGGCGGTGGCCTTCTGGAGGGGTCGACAGCGGCTTCCATCGACAACCACGGCTCCATAACGGCTGGCGGGGACTTGGTGCTGATCGGTCGGCTGGTGGACAACCGGGGATCGCTTCGCGCTGGCGGCGCTGCGCGCCTGGTCTCGGCGGAACGGCTGGTGCTTCGCGACGCGGACGCCGATGGACGCGTGCATGTGGAGATAGCGCCCGAGGCCGGAGTGGGCGGGGCAGTGCGCAACAGCGGCCGGATCGAGGCGGCCGCTGCCGAGCTGCGAGCGGTCGGCGGCAATGTCTATGCGCTGGCGGCGGACACGAGCGGCATTGTGCGCGCGACAGGGGTTGCCCACGAGGGCGGGCGGATCCTGCTGGTCGGCGACGCGGGCGTGACGGTTTCCGGCACCCTGGACGCATCCGGCGATCTGGGCGGTTCCATTGATGTGACCGGTTCCGGCATTGCCGTGCAGGCCGGTGCCCGGGTTGTGGCGGGCGGCCGGGCGGGTGATGGCGGGACTGTCCGGATCGGGGGGGCGCTGAAGGGCGGGCCCGGGCTTGCGCCGGCTGACAGGCTTCTGGTGGAGGCGGGCGCGGAAATCGATGTGACCGGGACGGGTGGTCGCGGTGGCACGGCCATTCTCTGGTCGGAGGAGTGGACCCGGTTCGAGGGGCTGATACGGGCCGACGGATCGCAGGGTGGTGGCTTTGTCGAAACCTCGTCAAAGGGGGCGCTCGGCATCGAGGATGGGCGTGTCGAGGTCGGAAGCGGGGAATGGCTGCTCGATCCGCGGAACGTGATCATCGGCACGGGCGGTTTCAATCCGGGCGGGCCGTACCCGAATCCGTTCGTCATCACGCCGCCCGACGCTGCGGGCAGCTACACGGTGAGCCGGAGTGCGCTGCAGAATGCGCTGAATGCGGGCAGCAATGTCACGGTTACCACCGAACAGCCGGCGCGCGCCGATCCGGGGAACATCACCGTATCGGCCAGCGTGAGCTGGACTGGCAGCGGCAGCCTGACGTTGAGGGCCGACAACAACATCACGGTCTCGTCTGCGATCAGCTCGACCGGCACCGGCTCGCTGACGCTGCGGGCCGGCGCGACGAACGCTGCCGGGTCGATCACCACCAGCTCCACTTTGACGATGGCGCGCGGCACCATCACCATGACTGCCCCCGCTTCGATCACGATCGGGGGAAGCGTCGCCCTGTCCAACTCGGGATCGCTGTCGGCGACGGCGGGGTCCAGCATGACCGTCGGCGGGGCGATCAACGCGGCCGCCGGCAGCAGCGGTTCGGTGCTGCTCGACGCGGGTAACGCACTGCAGCTGAACACGGGGTTCAACCTGCAGGGCTCCGCCAGCTTCCGCGGGATCGGGCGGGGCACGGGGATCGGCTTCGCCGGAACCGGCAACCGGACCTTCCGCACGGGGACCGGCGCCCTGACGCTGGAGGCGCCGGGTGCCAATGGCGATATCGTGGTCGGTCGCAACGCCAATCTGGTCGGGAACTTCCAGCTCCTGACGGGCGGCGGCGCATTGACCGTGACGGCCGGGCGCGACATCCGGCTGGTCAGCAGCCCGTTCGCCAGCGGCCGATGGACCCGCGTCGGCAGCCTTGCCGCAAACACCCCCATCAGCCTTTCGGCCGGGCGCGATGTCACCTGGGAAGTCGGCAACTTCGCCGACAATTTCGTCGAGGTGGTGACGGCCGGCACCCTTTCGGTGACGGCCGGCCGGGCAATCAACCAGCAGCCGAGCACACTCAGCCCCGCCCGGCTCCAGGGCCGCGGCGCCAGCTTCACGCTGACCGCACCGACCGCAACCCTCAATGGCCTGGTGGAGAGCCGGGGCGAGACCCTGCTGCAGGGTGGCGCCTTCAGCTTCGGCACGACATCACCGCTGTTCACGCTGGATGCGAACCGCAGCTTCACGCTTGCTGCCGGTAGCACCATCACTTCGGCCTCGGCGCTGTCGATCAGCACCAGCGGGACGGGCGACATCGCCTTCGGCGGCGCGGTGACGGGTACCCAGCTCCAGGCGCTCGCCGGAGACGAGATCCGGATCGGTGCGCCGATCCGCATGTCGGGCAGCGGCAATGCGATCCTGCTGTCGGCCGGCGTGCGGCTGGTGAACCTTGCCGGGCAGTCCCTGTCGGCGCCGAACGGGCGGTGGCTCACCTACTCGGTCAGCCCGTTCAACGACATCGGTTGGCAGGACCTCAACCCGGACGCGCCGAACCTCTATGGCAGGAGCTTCGGCTTCCTGCCGCCCGTATCGTCGCCCGGGACCGGGAACCGCCGTCTGTACAGCTTCGTGCCGGTTCTGTCCCTTACCGGTGACAGCCCGACCAAGACCTACGGCCAGTCCGGCCCGCCGCTGGGGTTCAGCGTCAGCGGCCTGGTGCCCGGCGACAGTCTCGCGATTGCGCTGGTGGGCGGCACGGCAACGGTGACGAGCAGCGGCACCGCGGCGACGGCACCTGTCGGCACCTATGCGACGGTCGTGGCCGCGCAGGCCACGGCGCAAGGCTACCAGCTCAACCTCGTGCCCGGAACGCTGACGGTGGACCCTGCGCCCCTCATCGTGACCGCGGCTGCCCAGACCCGGCAGTACGGCACCACCGATCCGACCCTGGCCTTTGCCGCGAGCGGCTTCGTGAACGGCGAATCTGCCTCCGTGCTGTCAGGCGGCCTGGTTCGGGCACCCGGCGAGAATGTCGGCGTCTATGCGATCGGGCAAGGCACGCTCTCGGCCGCCAACTACAGGATCACGTTCGTCGGCGCAGACTTCACCATCACGCGTGCGCCGCTTAGTGTAGCGGCCAATCCGCTGACGCGCGAATATGGGGTTGCAGACCCCACGCTCACCTTCTCCGCCAGCGGCTTCCTGCTGTCGGACACGGCCGACACCGCGCTTACGGGCGCGCTCGCGCGCGCTCCCGGCGAAAACGTCGGCACCTACGCGATCGGCCAGGGCTCGCTTGCCGCGCAGAACTACGACATCAGCTTCACGCCCGCCAATCTCAGCATCACGCCAGCGCCGCTCGACGTGGACGCCCTGCCGGCCTCCAAGACCTATGGCGAAGACGACCCCATCTTCGCCTTCACGGCAAGCGGCTTCCGACTGGGCGACACGGCCGCCAGCCTGACCGGCGCGCTTTCCCGCACCCCGGGCGAGAATGTCGGCGTGTACGACATCACGCTCGGCACGCTGGCGAACCCCAACTATGCGATCAGCTTCGGCGACGCGAGCTTCACCATCAACCCCGCCACGCTTCGGGTGATCGCGAACCCGGTGACGCGCGAATATGGACAGGACGACCCGACGCTGACCTTCATGCTGTCGGGACTTGTGGCAGGTGACCAGCCGTCGATCCTGACGGGCACGCTTGTGCGCGCGCCGGGCGAGAATGTGGGTGTCTATGCGATCGGGCAGAACGGGCTCGCCGCACCCAACTATGTGATCGACTTCACCGGCGCCGATTTTACCATCACGCCCGCCCCGCTGAGGATCACGCCGGCGAACGTGTCGGTGAATGCAGCCGACCTGCCGCCCGATCCGGCGCTGGTGTTCACCGCGACCGGCTTCCGCCGTGGAGACACCGTGGCCACCGCGCTGACGGGGGCTCTGACGCGGGTGGGGGCCGGAACCAACACGCCCGGCGACTATGCGATTCTGCCGGGCACGCTGGCTTCGACCGGCAACTATGTGCTCAGCTTCGATTCCGCGATCTTCTCGGTGACCCAGCTGGCGCTTACCGTAATCGCCCTGGATCAGCGTCGGCTCTATGGCGCCCCGGACCCGGTGTTCACCTTCACTGTCTCGGGCTTTGCGCCCGGAGATGACGCAAGCATCCTCACGGGCAGCCTGACCCGGATAGCCGGTGAGGGGGTCGGCAGCTATGCGATCACCCAGGGGACGCTTGCTGCACCCGGCTACACCATTGCCTTCACCCCGGGCACGCTGGCGATCGATCCGGCGCCGCTCAGGGTCACTGCGCTCGACTCCACGCGCGAATATGGCCTTGCCGATCCGCTGCCTTGGGCATTTACGGCATCGGGGTTCGTGCCGGGCGAGGATGCTTCGGTGCTGACGGGCACACTTGCGAGGGTGGCCGGCAACGATGTCGGTACCTATGCGATCCAGCAGGGCAGCCTGTCAGCCGCGAACTACGCCATCGATTTCACGCCGGGAAGGCTCACGATAACGCCTGCGCCGCTGAGCGTGGTGGCCGACGATGACAGCCGGGTCTATGGAGACCTCGACCCGCCGGTCTTCACCTTCGATGTCACCGGCTTCCGGCAGGGCGACGGGCCGTCCATCCTGACGGGCGCGCTGGTGCGCGATCCCGGGAACGATGCTGGGCTCTATGCGATCCGCCAGGGGACGCTGTCGGCCGGCGGAAACTATGCGATCGCCTTCACCAACGGCACGTTCGAGATCACGAGGGCCGGGCTGCAGGTAACGGCGGATCCGCTGCGGCGGCTCTATGGTGATGCGGATCCCCTGTTCACTTTCAGCACCAGCGGGCTGGTGGCCGGCGACACGGCGGCGACGGCGTTGACGGGCGCGCTGACGCGGGATCCGGGCGAGGATGTGGGTGCCTATGCCATCACGCAAGGGTCTCTCGCAGCGCGGAACTACAGCATCAGCTTCGCGCCCGGCGCGCTGACGATCGATCCCGCGCCGCTGAGCGTGGTGGGGCAAAATGCGACGCGCGAATATGGGCTGGCGGACCCGCTGTTCGGCTTCGCGGCGACCGGGTTCCGGCTTGGCGACACGGCGGCGGTTCTGTCCGGAGCGCTGGGGCGGGTCTCGGGCGAGACTGTCGGGGTCTATCAGCAGACGATCGGTTCGCTGGTGGCTTCCAACTATGTGATCGATTTCACGCCCGGCGCGTTGTCGATCACGCCGGCCCCGCTTGCTGTGGCCGCCATCGCCGAGGGCAAGATCTTCGGCGCTGCGGATCCGCAACTGGCCTTCACGGCATCCGGCTTCCGGCTTGGCGACAGCAGCTCGGTGCTATCGGGCGTGCTCGCACGGGCGCCCGGCGAGACTGTCGGGAGCTACGCGATCGGGCTCGGCACGCTGTCCGCCGGTCCCAATTACGCGATCAACTTTGCCGGCGCCCAGTTCACCATCAGCCCGGCGCCCCTGACGGTGACGGCCGCGAACCTGTCGCGGCTCTATGGCGATCCGGATCCGATCCTGGGCTTTGCCGTTTCCGGCCTGGTGGCGGGTGACACGGTGTCGACCGCGCTGACGGGCGCACTGGCGCGGGCGCCTGGCGAGACTGTCGGGGTTTATGCCATCACCCAGGGTACGCTTGCAGCGCAGAATTACAGCATCAGCTTCGTGGGCGGGGCGCTGTCCATCACGCCTGCGCCTTTGACCGTTACGGCCGACCCACTGGGCAAGACCTATGGCCAACCGGATCCGCAGCTGACCTTTGCGGCGTCCGGCTTCCGGCTGGGTGACACGGTCGCAAGCCTGTCGGGCAGCCTGGTTCGCGAAGCGGGCGAGGATGTCGGCGTCTACGACATAACGCGGGGCTCACTTTCGAACCCCAACTATGCGATCAACTTCATCAACGCGACCTTCACGATCGATCCGGCGACGCTGCGGGTGGTCGCGACCCCTGCAACGAAGATCTATGGCGACCCGGATCCCGATCTCGCCTTCGTGGCGACCGGCTTTCAGTTTGCGGACACCGCCGCGTCGGTTCTTACCGGCGCGCTTGCGCGAACGCCCGGCGAGACGGTCGCGGGATCGCCCTATGCGATCGGCCTGGGCACACTTGCGGCCGGGCCCAATTATGTGATCGCGTTCGACAGTGCGCCTTTCACCATCTCCCGCCGCCTGCTCACCTTGGCGCTGACCGGCAGTGTGAGCAGGACATATGATGCGACGGTTGTTGCCACACTCGGGGCCGCCAATCTGCAGCTGGGCGGTGTTCTTCCGGGCGATGTGGTGTCTGCAACTGTCGGGTCGGGTGTATTCGACACGCCCGACGTCGGAACGGGCAAGGTGGTGACGGCCAATGGCGTGACACTGACGGGCGCTGCAGCCGGCAACTATGCCGTTGCGCCCACGGCCTCGGCTGCGATCGGGAGCATAACGCCGGCCCCGCTGATCGCGACGGCGCTTGATGCCGAGCGGCCCTTCGGAACGCCCAACCCGCCGCTTCAGCTGTCGCTGAGCGGGCTGCTCGGCGCGGACACGGCGCAATCCATCGGCCTGACGGCAGTGACCGACGCCAACCGCGCCTCGCTGCCCGGCGGTTATCCGATCATCGTTGCGGGCAATCCCCGAAACTACAGCGTGACCCGGACTTCGGGGCTGCTGACCGTGTTGCCCATCCCCGGTCTGGTGCAGTTCATTCCCGAGCTCATCGAGGTGCCGGCACTCGGGGGATATGTGCAGGGCGGCGTGGCAACTGGCGTGACGGCCATCTCGGACACGTTGGTGGCCGGTGGAGCGCTGCCGCCGGAGCGGGTGATGCGGGGGAGCCGCTTCACCATAGCCCTGGAGCCCGTGCCACCGGTTGGTGACAACCCGGCGGGGGCGTCTTCGTTCGAAGGGGGCAGACGGTCGCCCTGAGGCGAGGCCGGATCAGACTGACTATCGGGGCGGAGCTGGATCAGAATCCGATGGTCAGGCTGACAAAGCCCTGGCTGCCCCGCTTGCCCTGGCCGGGCTGGGTGCGGAGTTGCGCGCCATAGTCGACCCTGAGGTCCATCCAGCGACCCAGCTCCACCCGGGCGGCTGCCCCGATGCTCGCCGTGCGCTGCCAGCGCTGTTCGCCCGCAAGCCTGTCGGGGTTGCCGACCATCCCGGCATCGGCATAGGCCCCGATACGAATGCTTCCTGCGCCGGTCTTGTCGATCCCACCGAAGCGCACCGGCGGTGCCCAGATCTCCTGGGTGGCGGTCAAGCCCTGCGCGCCGATCACGGCATTGACATCATAGGCCCGGACAAAGCCGGGGCCGGCAGCCGACAGCTGCTCGGACGGCAACAGATTGCCCGTGGTGATCTGCCCGATCACGCGGGTGACGGCCTCGGCGCCGCTGCGGCCGAGCGGTGTCGTCTGGGACAGGCTGGTGCGCAGATAGCCGTAGTTTGCGCGGGCGAACGGTGTGCCTGATTGGGTTGGGCCAGGCTGGAAGGCCTCGTCCGTGTTGCGGCTTCCGATGCCACCGGGCGACCATGTGAAGCTGTTGGAAACGGAGAAGAGCCCGAGCGTCCAGAGTCGGCTCAGTGTCAGGTCGACAACCAGCTGGTGGATCTGGGTGGCCTCGTCCGAAATGGTGAAGCCGCCGAACAGCAGGTTGTTGTTCGTCTGCTTGAAGTCATATCCTACAGTGATCTGGGCCCGCGCATCGGTGCGGGACAGGATGCGGAACGTCATGCGGGGTGAAAGCTGCCAGCTTTCGCCGGTAAGGCCTATGTCGGGCCCCAGTTCGGGCACTGTGCGTTGATAGGTTCCGAACAGGATCGCGGTCGCATTGTCTGCAACCGGCTGGACCAGCGTGATGCTGTGGGCCCGGAACCGTGAATCCCCGCCATCGAACAGGTCGCGGGACGCGGTGAACTGATAGGCCATCTGGCCGTCACCGCCGAACATGTTGCCCCAGTTGAACCCGAGGGCGAAGCGTTCCCGACCGGCCGCCGGCGTGCCGTTGTTTTCGAAGCTGCCATAGACGCGCAGGGGGCGCCTGTCCGTCACGCGGACCACGACATCGGTCGTCAGCGGCGCCTCACCCCGCCGGTAGAGAAGGTCGACGCGACGGAACGGATTCTCGGCAATGCGGTTAAGGTCCTCGAGCAGGCGGGTCTGATCGACCGTCTGGCCGGGCTCGAGGCGGATCATGTTGCGGATTCGGGTCGGGTCGAAGTGGCGCGCGCCCTCGACGATCACGTCGCTTGCGACGAACTCTCGAACAATGAAGGTGACTGTGCCGGACGTCACGTCCTGGGCGGGTACGGCAACATCGACCAGCGGCCTGCCTGCGTCGCGATAGGCCTGGACGGCAGCACGGGCGAGGGCGTTCAGACTTGCAATCGAGGCCGGCTTGCCAAGATCGACCTTGGCGCGATCGCGGAAGGCCTGGGTGTCGAGGATGGGGAGGCCGATGAAGTTGATCGGCGGGTCTCCCGCCTCGGGCGGCCAGGCGGCGAAAGCCGGATCGTAGACGAAACGGACGCCCTTCAGCAGCTCGATGACGGTCGTTGGATCATCATTGACCTTCAGCGTCTCGGGTGGTGCTTCGACAATCGGAGGCTGAGCCTCCAGAATACGCGGGACGGACTGGCGGGCGTCCTGGGCCGCTGCGGGCTGCAGGTGGGCCGCAAGAACAAGTATGGCGACGGCATGCCGCACGCGCCATCGACCGGCGCGCGGCCTGCCAGGCACCCCTGCATCTTTCCGACCCACCATCGGCGGAGTTTAGACCATGGCCGCAGCAGGTAAAGGTTAAACCGTGGTAAACGCCCCGGGATTCTCCGGGTCGAGCGCCCTAGATCGGTCCGCTGGTTACGCCTGCGATCGAGGGGCCGATCGGTGGCGCCTGCTGGAGGCCAAAGCTGCCGTGAAGTGCAGCCAGCCGCACCCCCGGCATGGGCTGGAGCTGGACCATCGCGAGGCCTGCATAGGGGCCGAAACGCGGAGCAGGCAGGAAGCGAGTGACCTCGAACCCGCGGATCTCCACATGGCCACCTGCAACGAACAGGACGCCGACACGGCCGGCTCCGCTTGCAAAGCGGGCTGGCGTGCCCGGCAGGGGCCGCACGAGCACGGTTCTGCCATTCGACCCCTCAACCGCCTTGGCCGTGCCAGGTCTGAGGGCCCCGCTGCCCGGTTCGAGACGCAGCGGCCGCTTCTGCTGGAAGATGCCGTCCCAGGCGATCGAGTCACCGGCCAGAGACAGGCGATATAGCCCGTGCCATTCCGCAGCCCCGCCGCAATCTCGTGCGCTTCGGCAGGGACGAGCGTCTGCAATGGGTTCCGCGCCATCCAGAACGGCCGGTTCGGGCCCCCATTCGTCGCCGACATAGCGGATGGGTGAGGCCTGCGTGCCTGCAGCGCGAACAACGATCGTGCCGCGATATGCAACCCCGCCGCGGAAAAGCACCCGATCGCCCGGTTGCAAGCGCACATTCCTGGGGCCGGCACCCGCGCGACTGTCGCCAGGAGCACGCTTCCACGGGGACGAGGGGGAAAGCCCGTCGGCTGCGTCTGAACCCCCTTCGAAGTCGACATAATAGGTGGCGCAGAGGGCCGGTGTGCCACCCAGGCACATGGCCAGGGATGCACAGGACGAGGCGGCGAGCATTCGCACCGGGTGAAAGGCTGGGCGGATCAAGGGGCGATCCCTTTCTGCATTGTTCGGATCGACAAACGGCAGATCGGCGGGAAGTTTGCGGGCGCCGAGGTTAAGACGGATTAACCTCTAAAGTGGACCTTTGGGCGCCGATCAGGACTCCCGACTCAGCGGGATCTCGGCTAATGCTGAGCATTGGGCAAACAGGGGTTGGAAACATGTGGAATGGCAAGGCCGTGCTGGCGGCCGCGTCGCTCGTCGTATTTTCCCTTGCTGGTTCGGATGGGGCTGCTGCGCAGTCCCTGACCTTGCACACGAGTCCGTTCCTTCTCCAGCCGGAGAAGACCATCGGGTTCGAGGGCGAGATTACCGGGCTGAGCTATGTGGAGAATGGCATCAGCGTCTCGTACGTGGGATATGGGTCGGGGATCTGGGCTGACTCCCAGGCGGCGGAAGGTCGGCAAAGCTGGTATGTTGACGGGGGCGGCCTTGGCTACACCCGTATCCAGTTCGGCGAAGCAGTTGGTGCTTTCCAGTTTGCGGGCGGAACGGGCTGGCAGCCTGCCCAGGCGTTCGCGCTTGGGCTGGAACAGCCCGCTCCGGCCATCCAGTTCCGCCTCCTGCTGGGCGGTCAAGAGGTGGCTGAAGGTGCCTTTGCCAACGCGCCATACTACAGCGGCTTCAGGGCCTTCGGCTTTTCGGGCGTCCAGTTCGACGAGATACACATCCAGTCCCAGTTGGGGGATGTTGATTTCAATAAGGGTGGCTTGGATGCACTCGCACTGGACGCCCTGGCGTTCGGTGGCCCTGTCGGGGGCGTGATCCCCGAGCCTGCGACCTGGGCAATGATGATCCTTGGCTTCGGCCTTGTCGGGCTGATGGCCCGCCGGAGGGCGCTGGCGGCGTTGCCGCACGGCGCCTGACAGGCCGACCGGCCTTTCCGGCAGCCTAGAAGCGGATCGTGACGTCCGCCCCGAGCATGTCGACATTGCCGCGGTTCACCGAGCGGATCACCGTCTCGACCGCTGCAGGGGTGCCTTCGTAGAACCTGTCCGCCCGGTCGAGCGCCTCTTCCGATACGAAGACATGGGCGTAGGAGAATCGGACCTCCATGCTGTCGCTGAGGCGAGCGGATGCGCCCGCCGATAGCCAGGTGCGGTTGCCGTCGGGGACCCGGCTGCTGCGCAAGGCATCCACCGTCGGCGTTGCATCACCGGCGATCCCGGCGCGGAGCGTCCACCGCTCGGTGACATCATATTCGCCGCCGAAGTGGACGCTCCAGCTGTCCTTGTAACCCTGCTCTGATGTGCTGATGGCCCCCCCGTTTGCATCCTGCACGCGAATGGCATCGAACAGCGACCAGTTGGTCCACTCGACGGTGCCGAGCAGGCGCACGCCCTGTGCTGGCGCCACGCTTGCGGAGACTGACAGGCTGTCGGGGAGCGTGATCGGGGCGCGGGCATCGACTCGGCGATTGGCGCCGGCCAGCGGGCCCACCAGGCCCGACGCCTCGAAGCTGCCCTTCAGCTCGTGCTTCACGCGTGATCGATAGTGGACCCCGACGCGCGTCGGGCCCGCGCCGATCAGCAAGCCGACGTTCCACCCGAGCGAGATGTCGTCGCCCTGCACGCGCGCCCTGCCGTCTGCGAGCAAGGGCGAGAGATTGGGAAGGGCATTGGTGAGCTCGGCCTCGACATACTGGATGCTGATGCCGCCGCCGATCGAAAGCGCGTCGGAAACCTTCCAGGCGAGGCTTGGCTGGACGTTGTAGGTGGTCAGTTCGGACCTGAGGCTGTCGTAGCGGCCGAACCAGCCGTCGTCATAGTCGACCCGAAGGCCGAAGGGGGCATTTACGCCGACCCCGGCCGTCAGTCGATCGGTCAGCTGAAGGGTGCCGTATGCCGTCGGCACGAAGACCACCGGGTTGAACGGGTTCCCGCCGTCTGCCCCCCCGGTTGGAACGGGAGCCGCAAGGCCGGGCACCGTGCGGGTGGAACCGCGTTCGAACTGGCGGCTGTTGATGAAAAGCAGATGCCCGCCTGCGGTTGCCGTAAAGCCCTTCAGCTGGGTCATTCCGGCCGGATTGTACCAGACGGTGGCAGCGGAGTCGGCAATGGCACCCTCGCCCGCAAAGGCGCGTCCAACGCTGCCGGGGGAGGCTTCGCGCAGCGCAAATCCGGAGGCAAGGGCAGGCGCAGCAATGGCACAGACAGCGACGGTTGCGGCGGTGCGGATCGCACCCCGGTTGGAAACGGCCATATGCTTTGCTCCTGCTCAAGCCCGCCCTGATGCCAATGGATGCGTCCGACGAGGCCGTGCGGTCAAGCAGCTGATATCGGCTTGATGCGGCTGTGCTGCAGCAAGCGAGCGTGCTGCGAAGCGGTCAGGTGTAGCTGAGTTCGGTCGCCTTGCCCCGGAACACCCAGTGCGCGAGCACCGAATAGGCGAGAATGACGGGAAGAACGACCAGCGTTCCGACGAGGATGATGCTGAGGGCCTCAGGGCTTGAGGCGGCCTGCCAGATCGTCAGCTTTTCGGGCACAACATAGGGGAAGAAGCTGTAAGCAAGACCGAAGAAGGCGAGGGTGAAGAGGGCGGCGCCTGCGGCGAGCGGGAACCAGGACAGTCGGTCCTCCTCGCGCGGGGCGCGCTGGAGGAAAATCCAGGTCGAGAGCATCAGCAGCCCGGTCATGATGGGAAGCGGGGCCAGCAAAAGGATCTCCGGGAGCTGGAACCAGCGGTCGAAGACGCGGGGGCTTGCCATTGGCGTGGCGATCGAAATGGCGGCCATGCCCAGCGCCACCCAGATGAGGCCCACCTTCGCCCATCCGACAGCTTTCACCTGTAGGTCGCCGCTGGTCTTGTAGATCAGCCAACACGCACCGACGAAGGCGTAGCCGGCAGTCAGGCAGGCGGCCGTGAGGAGCCCGAAGGCGAGGCCCGGCCATCCGCCTGTGAAGCCGAGGATATACTGGCCGAGCATGTAGCCCTGTGTCACCGAGGTGATGAGAGAGCCGGCGAAGAACACGCGGTCCCACATCGGCTTGCGCGGATCGGGCGCCTTGGCGCGAAACTCGAAGGCGACACCGCGCATGATCAGCCCGACCAGCATCAGGGCAACGGGCAGGTACAGCGCTGTCAGGATTACCCCGTGGGCGATCGGGAAGGCGACGAGCAGGAGGCCGATCGCCAGCACCAGCCAGGTCTCGTTGGCATCCCAGAAGGGTCCGATGGAGGCGATCATCAGGTCCCGGTGCGCCTTCGACTGGCCGCGTGAAAGCAGTCCGATGCCGAGGTCGAGCCCGTCGAGCACGACATAGAGCAGGATCGATATCCCCATCAGGCCTGCAAAGATGACCGGAAGCCAGTCGGCGGGAAGGAAGGGCTCCATCGGCTACTCCGCCGGTTGGACGCTGGCAGCGGCAAGGACCGGCGGAAACATGTCGCGCTCGTCTTCGATCACGCCCCGCTCGCCATCCTTCTTCGCGAGGTGGAAGAGCACGCCGATATAAGCCGCAAGAAGCAGGGCGTACGTCGCAAGGTACAGGAGCAGGGTGGAAAGAACCATCGGCGCCGGAACGGCGGCAACGGCATCGGCCGTCGAAAGCAGACCGGTGACCAGCCAGGGCTGCCGCCCGATCTCGGTGACATACCAACCCGCAAGCGTCGCGATCCAGCCGGCGAAGGTCATCAGTGCCAGAAGGCGCAGGTGCCACACGGGAAGCGCCTGTGGGCCCCGGCCCCAGCGCATGAAGAAGGCGCCCGACCAGGAGGCGAGCAGCATGAGAACCCCAAGTCCGACCATGACGCGAAAGCCGAAAAACACGGCTGCAACCGGGGGATGATTGCCCACATACTGGTTGAGGCCGGGAACCTTGCCCTCCAGCTCATGGGTGAGGATGATGCTCGCGCCATAGGGCAGTTCGACGGCGTAGCGGTTGGTGCGCGCCTTTTCGTCGGGAAGGGCAAACAACACGAGTGGGACTCCGCCCCGGCTGTCCCAATTGGCTTCCATTGCAGCCACCTTGGCAGGCTGGTGCTCAAGTGTGTTCAGCCCGTGCAGGTCTCCGGCAAGGATCTGCAGCGGGATAAGGGCGGCAGCCGTCAGAATGCCGGCGCGCAGCACCAGCCGGACGGGGGCCGACCGGTCGCCGCGAAGCCAGCGCCAAGCCGACAGCCCTGCCATCAGGAAGGCCACCGTGAGACCCGAGGCGAGCAGCATGTGCGCCAGTCGGTAAGGGAAGCTGGGGTTGAACACGACGGCCCACCAATCCGTCGCATGGGCCACGCCATCAACCATCTCGAAACCTGCCGGGGTGTGCATCCAGCTGTTGAGCGCGATGATCCAGAAGGCGGACAATGTGGTGCCGGCGGCAACCAGAAAGGTCGCCATCGTGTGCGCCCAATCCGGCACGCGGCGAAAGCCGAACAGCATGATTCCCAGGAATACGGCCTCGAGGAAGAAGGCTGTCAGCACTTCATAGGCCAGGAGGGGGCCGGCAATGTTGCCGACAGTCTGCATGAAGCCCGGCCAGTTGGTTCCGAACTGGAAGCTCATGGTGATGCCGGACACCACCCCCATGGCGAAGGACAGGGCAAAGACCTTCACCCAGAAGCGGTAGGCGTCCATCCACGCCTCGTCGCGCGTGCGGTTGTAGGCAAGCTTCATGCCGAGCAGCATCCAGCCCAGCGCGATCGTGATCGTGGGGAACAGGATGTGGAAGCTGATGTTGGCGGCGAATTGAATCCGCGACAGCAGCAGGGGATCGAGCTCGGACATTCAGCGCTCCTGGCAGGGGAGGGTCCTGCCACTTGTCTGCACCATCTAGGAGATATCTGCTGCACCTGCGAGGGGGCTGCTCGTCGCACCCAGCGCTCCGCCTGCTGGAGCCTAGCTGACTTCAGGCATATCTCGCATGTCCGGCGCGCCTGCGGGAGGCGGCAGCCCAGACCCCGAACATTCCGATATAGAGGTAGCAGGCCGCCGGAAGCAGCAGCGAGGCCCTCAGCCCGGCCGCATCCGCGAACAGGCCGGTGAGCGGTGGGATGATCGCGCCGCCGACGATCGCCATGCAGATAATGCCCGAACCCTCGGCCTGGCGGGTTCCGAGATCCTCGCTTGCGAGCGTGAAGATGGTCGGGAACATGATCGCATTCGCGAGCCCGACCGCAAGCAAGGCGTAACCCGAAACGACACTCGATGTGAGGCCAGAGACCAGCAGAAGCAAAATGGCCATCGTGGCGGCTCCTGCGAGCACCAAGCCCGGGCGCGCAATTCGCAGGATTGCAGCGCCGATGAAGCGGCCCACCAGCGCGCCGCCCCAGTAGAAGGCGACAAGATGCCCTGCCTGCTGCTCGGGAAGGCCCAGCACATCGGCCTGCATCAGATAGTTGACAATCAGCGAGCCGATCGCAACTTCGGCGCCAACGTACAGGAAGATCCCGAGCGTGCCCATCGCGAAGCGTAGCTGGCCGAGGAGATTGAAGGCTGCCAGGATCGGGGTGACAGCAGGCGCATGCGGCAGCCGGTTGCGGCGCCACCAGACCATCGCGGCAATGGCAGCAAGCGCAACGGCAAGGCCGAGATAGGTCTCCCAGATGACCCGGGTTTCCTGCGCATTGTGGGCCGCCATGTCGGCTGCCGAGGCGTCGGGGGCGATCGTTGCGATCGAGCCAAGGATCAGGGTGGCGCCCGCCCAGGGGAAGAGCGTCGTGCCGAGCGAGTTGAACGCCTGCGCAAATGTGAGCCGGCTGTGCGCGGTGGCGGGAGGACCAAGCAGCGAGATCAAGGGGTTGGCGACCACCTGGACGGTCGTGACGCCTGCTGCCAGCACGAAAAGGGCCGCCAGGAAGGGGGCGAAGCTTCCGGTGAGCGACGCCGGGATGAAGAGCAGGCAGCCTGCCATCATGACGAGGAGGCCGACGCTGGCCGTGCGCATGTAGCCGATGCGCTGCACCACGGCCGCTGCCGGCAGCGAGACGACGAAATAGGCGGCGAAGAAGGCCGACTGGACCAGCATGGCCTCGAAATAGCTGAGGGTGAACAGGCCCTTCAGCTTCGGGATGAGGATGTCGTTCAGGCTGGTGATGCCCCCGAAGATGAAGAAGAGGGCGAACACGAAGAGCCGCAGGTCGGGCAGGTCGATGCCGCCCGGCTCAGGCGATGTGCCGGTTGGGCCTGCGCCCGGGTTCAATGCCACAGCCTGATCTTCCTCCCCTGTCGTTGTTCCCGACATTGGCAGGGGCCGGACCCGAGGGAAATGGCGAATACGAATGCGCTGCGCGGCGGCTCAGGCCGCGGCGCTGAAGGCCATCTGCTCAAGCCGTACGGCCGAAACACCCACAAGCGCACGCATCTTGGCTGCGATCAGCTCGGCTTCTGCCACGTGCAGCCCCTGCACATCCACAGCCACCTGCAGGCGGCTGCCGACCGTGCGGCTGCGGACGCGGACGGGCACATGGTCCCTCAAGGCGAACAGGTTGAGAATACGGATCAGCATGCCCGGGTCCGGCTCTGCCGTCGCCTCGTAGCTTGCCTGGGTCCGCATGACGTTCGATCCTTTCCGCTTCCGTATCCGGGACAATAGCCGCGCCGCGGAGGGATTTCCTGTCTTTCTGTTGCTGTTCTGCAGCCAAAGGCGCATTAAAACGAGGCTACATCGATAAATGGAGAATAAAACGTGCTGCTGGATGACGCCGACCGAAGAATTCTCTCCCAGATGCAGGAGGACTGCTCCCTCTCGACGGCCGAACTGGCAGAGCGGGTGGGCTTGTCGCAGTCCCCGTGCTGGCGGCGTGTACAGCGGTTGCGGGCCGACGGGGTAATCCGCGCCGAGGTCGCGCTGCTGGATCGGGGCAAGCTCGGGCTGAAGACCCAGATCTTTGCGCAGGTGAAGCTGTCGGCGCAGGGGCGCCAGCATCTCGACGAATTTGCCGAGGCCATCCGCCGGTTTCCCGAAGTGCTGGAATGCTGGGTGCTGATGGGGCCAGTCGACTTCCTGTTGCGCGTGGTCGCGCCCGACGTCGAAAGCTACGAGCGCTTCTTCTTCGAGAAGCTCTCGCGGGTGCCCGGCATCCAGGAAATCACCTCAACCGTTGCACTGTCCGAGATCAAGGCGACGACAGCGCTGCCGATCGGATTGGCGCCCGGGGCGGTGCGAGCCGCCCCGGGCAGGTGAATCACATCCGGTGGAGGGCGCAGAGCTTGTTGCCCGCCGGATCCCGAAGATAGGCCAGATAGAGGCTGCCAGTGGCACCCGAACGGACGCCGGGTGGATCTTCGCAGGCCGTGCCGCCAGCCGCCAGACCGGCGGCGTGCCAGGCGTCGGCCTCCGCGGGCGATTTCACGGCGAATCCGACCGTTGACCCGTTCCCGCAACTGGCGGGCTTGCCGTCGATCGGCCTGGTGATCGCAAAGATGCCGGTCGGTGTCATCCAGAAGACGCGGCCCTTGTCGTCGGTGAAGCCCGGCGCGACGCCGAGCGCGCCGAGCGTTGCGTCGTAGAAGGCCTTGGACGCCGCGATGTCGTCGGCTCCGAGCATGATGTGGCTGAACATATGTGTCTCCCCTGATGCTCCGGGGTCCCCGGGGCGATGGTGCTTCGCTGGATGCACTTGATGCTGCGGATTGTCGAACTGGGAGCTTGGGGAGGGCGCCGCAGGCCCTAGCGCTTCAGCGCGTGGCGCCGCGGGCAACGGGAGGGCATCCCCGACCAGCAGAGGCCTTGGGGAGATGGTGATGCAACAGTCGGGCGCAATGCTGCAGGGAATCCGCATCCTCGACCTGACGGGCGTGGTGTTCGGGCCCTATGCCACCCAGATCCTGGCGGATCTGGGCGCGGAGGTGATCAAGGTAGAGGCGCCCGGCGGCGGGGACCAGTATCGCTGGACAGCGAAGGCCGCAAAGACGCCGGGTATGAGCCCCGGGTTCCTCTCGCTCAACCGGGGCAAGAAATCGGTCGTCCTGGACCTGAAGACCGATGAGGACCAGGCCGTCATCCGTGCGCTGATTCCGACCGCGGACGTGTTCATCCTCAATGTTCGGGGCGAGGCGGCGGAGCGCCTCGGGCTGGACTATGACAGCGTGAAGGCCCTGAAGGCGGACATCATCTACGCGCATTGCGTGGGGTTCGGACAGGAAGGGCCCTATGCCGGGCTGCAGGCTTATGACGATGTGATCCAGGCAGCGACGGGCACCACGAGCCTGCTGTCGCGCGTCGATGGCAACCCGGCAGCCCGCTACCTGCCGAGCCTTGTGGCGGACAAGGTGGCGGGCCTGCACGCCGCCTATGCGGTGCTGGCAGCAATCGTGCACAAGCTGCGGACAGGCCGGGGGCAGCGGGTGGAGATCCCGATGCTGGAGACCTTCACCAGCTTCATGATGACCGAGCATCTGGGCGGGCAGACCTTCGTGCCTGCAAACGGGCCAGTCGGCTATTTCCGGCAGATCGACCCGGACCGGCAGCCCTTCAGGACCAGCGACGGATACATCAGCATCGTTGCCTATACCGACGAGGCCTGGCCGCGGCTGTTCACGCTGCTGGAGAATCCCGGCTTCCTGGAAGACCCGCGCTTCGAAACGCGCAAGCTCCGCGTGAAGCACATGCCGGATATGTATCGTGAGGTCGCGCGGCTGACGCCGACTTTCAGTTCGGCTGAACTGCTGAAGCGGTGCCAGGCTGCGCAGATCCCGGCAATGATTGCGCGCGATCTGGGCGAGGTGATTGACGACCCGCATCTGAAGGCCACGGGGTTCTTCGAACAGGTGGAGCATCCAAGCGAGGGTGGCTGGATGCGTATGCGCCATCCGGTTCGGTTCAGCGAATTCGAAGCGGGCGGCGGGCATGCTCCGTTGGCCGGCCAACATGGGGACGAGGTGCGCAGCGAGGCACGGCGACTGGCCGATGCAAAGCGCGGGGCTTGAGCGGCGCGCCCTGTTCAGGCCGTCGGCACGGCCGGCCGCTTCGCCTCGAGCCACAGCGCGACGATAGCCAGTTCCCGCGCAACCCACAGATCGAGCCGGTCGGCAAAGGCAGGGTCCAGCTCGACGACGGATGATGGCTGCCGGCGAATCAGCCAGCCATGGGCTTCGGCATCGGCCAGCATCGTCGCGATATGGGCAGGGGACACGCCGTACCATTGAGCCGTTCGCGACCTGTTGATGTCGATGGAACCGTCCGTCGCCCCGGCAAGAGCAAGCATCAGAAGATATCCGTGTCGGCGATTCATGAACGCCTCGACCTCCGGCCACCCACCGAAGATCGTGAAGCCATCGACCACCTGGCGCAGCATGATCGAGGTGATGTAGCGCTCCGCCAGGCGTGGCTCCGCCGCCAGTTCATCAGGCGGCGCCGGGAGCTCGGTGACCTCGGCCAAAGGGCGCAGCACGGAGAGCAGCCAGTCCCTGTGGGTCTGCTGAAGCAGGGCCGTCGGAACAAGCTTCACGCGCCGACCGTCGTCCGGGTGGGGAACGGCCTCGACGCCGCCCGCGCGCTTCAGCATGTCGATCAGGCTTCGCGCGCGGTTGCCGCTCGCGATCCGGCTGGCCTCGAGGCCGCGGATCATCGTCTCCAGCGAGGCGCCGTTCACGGGATCGAGCCTGTTGAGCCCGGTAACGGTGATACTGACGGCCATGGCACCAGTGTCGGCAATCAGGCGCCGGTTCAGCGACGAGGCCAGCCAGACAGCTGGAACATCCGTGCAGAAGCGCTGCTTCGCGATCGGGAAGCCTGGGTGGGCCCTGATGGCCTCTGACCGGGCCTCGAAAAGGAGCTGATCGATCCGTCCGCTTGAGTCCATTCAGAGTCCTCGATGCGCAGCGCCCGACATTCTTTGCCGGCTTTCCCAACAGTTTCAATCAACTGCACCGCCCGTCACTTCAAGCGGAATCGATGCCGCATCAGCAATATGCATGCAATCGTGCCGGCCATGATGGGCAATGCGAGCAGGGCATGCGGATGCAGCATCGGAGCACCCTGCAGGAGCAGCATGTCGTTCGACCCGGGCACAAGCATTGCTCCCGCTGTCATGATCGCCCCGCCCAGGAAGCAGCGAATGCAGTGGGAGAGCGTCGGCCGTGACGGCAGGGTCTTGCGGTCTGCACGCCCTGCCAGCCGCGCACTGGCCAGCAGGATCCCCACCAACCCGAGGTGAAGCCCGGGCTGCTCTGCCATCCCAGTCCTCGCCAGAACACCAAGCGAGTCGGCATAGCTCCATGGAGTTGCGATCAGCGAAAGCAGCGCGAACAGGATGCCGATGACGGCAGTTGCAACGTGAGGGCTCCGGAGGCGGGGCCAGAGCGCCTCGCTTGTCATGCGTTCACCGCGGAGGCTTGCCAATGCCGTTGCCGCACCGACGAACAGGAGGAGCAGAATCGCGCCGGGACCGGCCGCGGCACTGGAATGGGCAGGGCCGCCCGACCCGGGGGGCGAAGGAAAGTCCGCAAGGACAAGGGATGCTGCAACAATGCCGGCGGGCGTGAACAGGAAAGCCCATTCGCCTGAGCCGATGCGGGCCACCGTGCCAACGATGCAGGCGCGGTTCACGACCGCCCCGACTCCCAGGAGCATGGCGCCGATGGCCGTTGTCGAGAGGGCTGGCGCGGCCGGGCCGGACTCCGCCGTCGGCCCGGCAATCGCCATCAGGGCGCCGGACAGCAGGCCCGCCAGCGCGATTGCGCGGAGGCGACGAGCCGTTCGATCAGTCACCACCTCATCAACTGCAGCGACCAGACAGGTGGACCCGCGCTGGATTGCGACGCCCATAAAGGCGACCAGCACAAACCCGGCAAAAAGCCCGGGGCCGAAGGAAATGGCGACCGAATCAGCGCCCATGTGCCCGTCGACCCTCCATCATTCCCCCCACATCGATCAGGGCAATCTAGCGATGGCGACAAGGCGCCTCGAATGCTTGCTGGCAACGCTTTCGATAGCTGCAGGCTATCCTGCCACTCAGGGCCGGCGCCCAACTTCGAGCCGGACCGCCGCGGACTGTCGGCCGACGTGGCAGCAAGGCGGCGCAATATGATACTAGCCGACCATGGGATGCTGCCCCTAAGGTATCCACCTGACGGGACACTGCCGATGGAAATGCATCAGGTCCGCTATTTTCTGGCCGTCGCGCGGGAGCGGAACTTCACGCGCGCGGCTGAGCAGTGCAATGTCACCCAACCGTCCCTGACGCGTGCCATCCAGAAGCTTGAAGACGAGTTCGGGGGACAGCTGTTCCGTCGGGAGCGGGCACTCACCCATCTTACCGACCTTGGACGGCTGATGCATCCGCTGTTGGAACGGAGCTACGAGGCCGCACAGCAGGCGCGCGTGCTCGCACGGCAGGTGGAACGGGCCCAGGTCGCGCCGCTTTCGCTCGGCATTGCAGCCGATGTGCACCTGCCCGAGCTGCCTTCGCTGCTCGGCGACATGAGCGCGCGGATATCCGGTTTCGAGCTGGTGCTTCACACGGGCGAGGGTGCCGACTTGCTGCAGGCGGCGCTTGCCGGCGACCTGGACGCGATCATCGGGCCTGCCGCCGGGGACATGCCGGCGCGCGTGGATTGCTGGGAGCTCCGCCAGGAGCGGTTCGGGCTGCTGGTTCCTGCCGGCCACGCATTCGCATCCGAAGACCGTGTTGCCTTCGAGGCGCTCGCCGGCGAGCGGGCCGTCATGCAGGGCGGACCGGTCGAGGAGTTCCTTCTGACAGCGGGCGTGCGGCCGGTTCACCGGGCCGGCAGCGCGGCTGCCGCTGCAATGCTGGTTGCAGCCGGCCTTGGCCTTTCCCTTCAGCCGGAAGGGATCGTGCGGCCGGCTTCGACGGCGTGGCGGCCACTGGTGGGCTGCGCCTCGGAACGCACGGTGGTGCTGGCGGCTGTTGCAGGTCGCCGCCGCTCGGCAGCGGCCGATATCTTTCTGAAGTCGGTGCGCGCACGGGGCTGGCAGATCAACTGCGGCTGATGCTTGCCTCTGCCGCGATGGCTGCAACCACATCATCAGGTTCGGCGCGAATGCGGAAATCCGGGTCGGCGTGCTGGAACAGGATCCGACCATCAGCGGCTATCGCGAAAGTGGCCGGGATCGGAACGAAGCTGCCGGCACCCCCGGTAAGCCTGTCCAGGTCCAGCCCGCCTGCGCGGTAGCGGCTGCTGATCTCGAACGGCAGCGGCACCGTCAGGCCCAGTGTCATGGCCACTCCATGGTCGACGTCGCACAGAATGCGGCAATCGGGGCCCACCTGTTCGCCGAGCGCTGCAGCGCGGCCGCCCGTCTCCGGCGTGACGATTGCAAGACTTGCCCCCGCGGCCGCGAGGCTCGGCAGCGCACGCCGCCAGGCGGCCATCTCGGCACGGCAATAGGGACACCATCCGCCTCTCTGAAAGCTGAGGACCAGCGGCCCGGTCGACAGCAGTTCAGAAAGGGTGGTCCAGCGCCCTTCGCTGTCCGGAAGACCGAAATCCAGCATTCTATCGCCCGCGCCGGGTACCGACTCGCCGGCACCGCTGGCCCTGAGGTCCGCCACCATTGCGTTGTAGGCGGGCTCCCATTGGCCGCGGCTCATGCGAGCGTCAGCGAGGGCCGCGGCAAGAGATCGGAGCGGGTTCATGCCGTCATCCATGAACCGGATGCCGCCAATCTTGAACCCCTGCGGCCCGCATGAAGTCGATACATCAAACGCATCGCACCACCTGGCGCGCGATAGGCCTCGGCTATCGAATGAATAGAAAGGCGGCATTTCACCGCTGGAACCCGGACCGGCATTCTGCAGATGTCGGGCAGCGCTGTGCTGCCCCTATCCGGAGGATCCGGTCATGCGTTCGATACGACTTTTCTTGGCGGCAGCAGGGTTGGCTGTCGCTATGGCCCAGCCGGCCGTTGCCGCGAAGCCCTCCGTCTACACGGGCGTGTTCAGCAAGGTGGCCGTCAGCGGCTACGATCCCGTCGCCTATTTTGCCGTCAGCAAGCCTGTCGAGGGCAGCAAGGCGTTCACCGCCAGCTGGCAAGGGGCCGAGTATCGCTTTGCCAGTGCCGCCAACCGCGATCGCTTCAAGGCCGACCCGGCCCGCTACGCGCCCCAATATGGCGGCTATTGTGCCTGGGCTGTTTCGCAGGGCTACACGGCCTCGGCCGATCCGAACGTCTGGAAGATCGTCGATGGGCGGCTCTATCTGAACTATGATGCCAGCGTCGGCCGCAAATGGGCTTCCGACATCCCCGGCCACATCGCAAAGGCCAACGCCAACTGGCCAAAGGTGCTCGGATGAACGCGGCCTCGACCCGAGGCGGCGGAACCGTTCTCGCGCCCAGCCCCCCGCGCCGCTGGGTGCCCATCGTGCTGACACTCTGGGTTGCATTCGTGTTCGTGCAGTCCCTGTTCTTCAAGTTCACCAACTCGCCGGAGACCCAGTATATCTTCAGCGCGCTCGACGGCTGGGCAGCCGGGCTCGGCTTTCCCGGGCTCTTCGCGCCGGGCGGCATCTTCTCGCAATATGTGATCGGCACGGCCGAGCTGGTCGCCAGCATTCTGCTGCTGACGTCCCTGTCGCTGCGCTTCCGGTGGCTCAGACCGGTCGGGGCACTGATGGGGCTCGGGGTGATTTCCGGCGCCATCCTGTTCCACCTGTTCACGCCGCTTGGGGTCGCTGTCGTCAACGCCGACGGGTCCAGCGACGGCGGGCTCCTGTTCGGGATGGCCGTCTCTGTATGGCTCTCCTGTGCGGCCTTGCTGTGGCTGTCGCGTGGGGAAATCCTCGGCTTCATCAAGGGAAGGCGCGGCTGATGTCACTCCCCGACCCGGCGCTCCTGCTCTCGATGCTGGCGTCGCAGCCGGTGCTGTTCTTCGGAGCAGTGGTGCTGATGAGCTTCCTGCTGGAGGATGCAACGGCGCTTGCCGCCGGGGCGCTGGCCGGCCAGATGGCGGTCGATCCCGTGCTTGCGCTGTCGGCGGTGATCGCCGGAACGGTCGCAGGGGACGCCTTGCTGCATGGGGCAGGCCGGCTTGCGGGCCGGTGGGCGCCCGCCCGGCGTTGGGTCTCGAAGGGTGGCCGGCTTCTGGAGGTCGGGCGATCGCCGGCCCTGGTGGCAGCTGCCCGGTTCGTCCCCGGGCTTCGGCTGCCGGCCTATGCCGGAAGCGGGCTGGCGGGCATGTCCCCGCTGGTCTTCGGAGCGATCGTGGTCACGACAGGCCTGCTGTGGACGCCGCTGCTGTTCGGGGCCGGCCAGCTGGTGATGGATGCAACGAGCGGCCTGGTGTTGGCCCTTGTTGCCGGAGCGCTGATGCTTTTGCCCCATCTCCTGAAGCAACCGTTGCAACAGTTTGCCAAGGCGCGTGCTCGGTGACCGATGCGGTGTCGGAAGCCGTTGCAAACGCGCCTCTCGCAAGACCAGATTGCCCGGCTGCACCTGCTCCCGGATCCCTGGCTGCAAGCGGGCAGACCGGTCTCGTCCACGGGACCACAAGCATCGCGGCTGTGGAGGCGATCGATCACTTCCAGGGTGAACTGCTGCGCTATGGGGCCGAAGCCGGTGCTGTCCTAAAGATTCGCGAGATGGATCCGGGCTTTGCGCTCGCGCACGCTCTCGCTGCCGCGATCGAGCTCTTTACCATGACCCCGGCGGGGTTTGTTGCTGCAGCCGGGCCGCTCGCGGTCGCGCGCAGCCTGGCCCGCTTGGCACCAGAGCGCGAACAGATGCTGGTGGAAGCGATCCACCACTGGTCGCAGAACAGGATCGAGACCGCGCTGAGCCTTCATCTGGCGATCGCCGAGCGTTGGCCGCGCGATCTCGTGTCCGCGCGTATTGGGCAGTATCACCTGCTGAACCGGGGTGAATTCGCGCGCATGCGCCATCTGACGGGGCAGCTGCTTTCGGCCAATTCCGATGTGCCGGCCGTGCTGGGAATGCACGCCTTCGCGCTGGAGCAGACGGGCGCCCTCCGGGATGCCGAGCTGCTGGCCCGCCGGGCCGTGGACGCCGGTTTCGACCCCTGGGCCGAGCACACGCTCGCCCATGTGCTGGAGCGGACGGGCCGATCCCATGAGGGAATCGCCTTCCTGTCGGGCCGGAGCGCGCAGTGGGCGCGCTGTTCCTCGTTCCTGCGGACCCACAACTGGTGGCATCTCGCCTTGTTCCACATCGAACTGGGGGACTATGCCGAGGCCCTTGCCCTGTACGACACGCGCGTGTGGGGGGTGCGCAAGGCTTATTGCCACGACCAGGTGAACGCGGTTTCCCTTCTGGCGCGGCTGGAGCTGTGCGGCGTGGACGTGGGCGATCGCTGGCAAGAATTGGCCGGCTGGCTCGAGGGCCGGACCGGCGAGCATGTGAACGGGTTTCTGGATCTCCATTATCTCTATGGCCTCGCGAGGGGAGGGCGCTGGCGTGCGGTTGCGGAAATGCAGCGCAGCCTGTCAGCGAATGCAGCCCGGGCCCGGGATGATGTTTGGCGCGATATCGTTCCCGTTGCGGTGGACGGGTTGGTCGCCCATGCACGTGGCGCCGCCTCCGAGGCCGCCGCCCGGCTCGGGACGGTGCTGCCGCGCCTGCATCACCTGGGCGGAAGCTCGACGCAGCGACACCTGTTCACATTGTTGCACCGCGATGCGCTGGCTCGCGCCTGAGCCGGCGTCGGTCGGGCTCCTGGTAGCCCTGCTGTCGGCCTGCTCCACCCCCCCGGGGCCCGTGGCGGGGCCCGACGACATGGCGCGGATGGGCCGCGAGCAGCTGGTGGTCAATGGGCAGCCCGTCAATGTGCTGGCCTATGGAGATCGGGCCGGGCGAAGGGTGATCTTCATTCATGGGACCCCAGGGAGCGCGGACGGCTGGGCCGATTTCCTCCTCGCGGCGCCGACCGGCTTTCGATACCTCGCGCTCGACAGGCCGGGCTTCGGCGGAAGCGGCCCCGATGGTGCCGAGGTCTCTCTTGCGCGGCAGGCGGAAGCCGTGGCGGCCCTGCTTGGTGGCGATCCGAAGCCCATTCTGGTCGGCCATTCGCTTGGCGGACCGATTGCAGCGCAGGTCGCAGTCGACAATCCCGGCAGGGTTGCAGCACTTGTGCTGGTTGCCGGTTCGCTTGATCCGTCGCTCGAGAAGACGCACTGGGCCCAGCCGCTCGGGGAATGGCCCCTGCTGCGGGATCTGCTGCCGCGCCCGCTTCGCAATGCCAATCGCGAGCTGATGGCGCTGAAGCCGCAGCTCGAAGCGCTGTCGCCCCGGTTGGTCGGCATCCGGTGCCCGGTGATGATCGTCCACGGCACCGCCGACCCGCTGGTGCCCTTCTCCAACACGCGTTTCATGACGGCACGGATGACGCAGGCGCAGCTGTCAATGGTGACGCTCAGGGATCGCGATCACTTCCTTCCATGGAACAGCCGGGCGGATATCGAGGCTGCAATTGCCGCAGCAGCGCGGGCAACGGGTCCGGCATGTTGAACGGACGGCCAGAAGCCGCGCCGAAGGCCGCCCCCCACATGGGCATGCCGCCGCTTGAGGAGGGGCCACCCCTTTCCCCGTTCGAATTCTGGCCAGCTGCTGCGTTCTACGCGCCGGTCTGGGTGTGGAATGTCCTGCTCTCGGTCCGCTATCTGGGTGTCCGGCTGCCCCTGATCGCCAACCCGTCCATCGAAGGGGGTGGGATCGTCGGCGAATCCAAGTCGGCTGTGCTCGGGCTGGTGCGGCCCGAAGCACGCAACTGGTTCGCGCCGCACATCGCATTCGACCGTGGGCACGATCTCCCCATGTCGGCCTGCCGACGGGCGCTGCGCGCGGCAGCCGAGGCGGGTCTCGGCCTGCCGCTGGTGGCAAAGCCCGATCTCGGCTGTCGGGGCGCTGGTGTTCGGCCGGTGCGGACAGAGGCTGAACTTGCGAACTATCTCGCAGCCTTTCCACCTGGCGAGCGGCTGGTGCTGCAGACGCTGATCGATCTGGAGGGCGAGGCCGGTGTGTTCTGGGTCCGGCATCCAGGCGAGGAGCGGGGGCGCATCGTTTCCTTGACGCTGAAGTATTTCCCGCATGTGATCGGCGACGGGATTTCAACCGTCGAGCAGCTCATCCGGGCCGATCCCCGTGCCGGGCAGCTGGCCCATCTCTATCTCGGCCGCCACAGCGCGCGCCTGGACGAGGTGCTGCGAGCTGGCGAGCCGCTGCGGCTGGCCTTTGCCGGAAGCCACAGTCGCGGCGCCATCTTCCGCGACGGGACGGCGCTGGTGACGCCGCAAATGGAAGCCCGGTTCGCCGAGATTGCCGCTGAAATTCCGGAATTCTGGTTCGGTCGGTTCGACGTACGGTTCGCCGACATTGCAGATCTTCAGCGGGGCGAGGCGTTCCGGATCCTCGAGGTGAATGGCGCTGGCGCGGAATCGACCCATATCTGGGACAGCCGAATGACACTCGGCCGGGCGTGGGCGGATCTGTTCCGCCAGAATCGCCTGCTGTGGGCGATAGGGGCCGCCAATCGGGCGCGTGGGTTCCGGCCACAGGCCTATCTCGACTTCTGGCGCAGTTGGCGGCGCGAAAAGGCGCTTGTGCCGGCCTACCCACCGACAGCCTGAGCGCCGACCAGTCGCGCTCAGCCCTTCAGCGCGTCGCCTGTCCAGTGGATCGACAGGGCCCCGCGGAGCTGACCTTCGCGAAATCCCATGGCCTTGTCGTCAGGGTAGCGGGCCGAAATGGCGGCGGCGACATCGGGCGCGATCGCCTCGCCATGACATTGCAGGCACATCTTCTGCGTCGGGATGGCGCGCATCCAGCGGAACGCCGGGCCCTTGTCTGTGGAAAGGGCGGCACTGCGCACCATCGGCTCTCCGGCCGGATCGAGGGGCGCAGCGCGCCAGGCCGTCATCGTCTCGCGTTCGAACGCGTCGGGCTTTGCGTCCGGGTTTCGCGGCTGGAGGGCGGTGCGGCGCACCTCGGCGCCGCTTTCGGTGGAAAGCCGCCGGGCGATCGCCGGCGCCGTCTGGGCGCAGACCTCGATCGCTGCGGCCGGTCCGCCGGACGCCAGCGCGGACTTCAACGCGGCCTGGAGCTCGGTCTGGAAGTTGTTCGCCAACGTCTCGGACCGGGCCGCGAGTGCGGCTTCACGGTCCGGCGGCAGGGCAGGACCCCCGTTGCACCCCGCAAGGATCACCAGAAACGGCAGTGCGTATCGCATCAGACCTCCTAGCCGCCTGTCAGGGCCTTCAGCTGCCAGCCGGCGACCAGCAGCCCGCCTTCGGTCCGCGCGCGGGCAACAGCTGCATCAAGTGCCTCGCGTTCGGCATCGAGCAGAGCCAGCTGCGGCTTCATGCCGGTTTTCACCTCAAGCCTCATCGAGCGCAAGGCCTCGGCCGCAGCGACCTCGCGGCGGGTCGCTGCTTCAACCATCCGGCGTGCCGCGCCCAGCTGCTCGAACGCCGCAATGGCGTCTGCTTCGGCATCGCGGCGCGCCTGATCCTCGGCTGCGCGGGCTGCATCGGCTTCGGCCCGCGCTTCTGCGATCCGGCCCTGGCGACCGCCGTCGAAAAGGGTCCATCGGGCGCGAACGCCGACAACTGTCTGATCCGCCACATAGTCGGGAAAGAACTGGTCGCGAACGGCGGACGCCTCCGCATAGGCGCCGACTGTCGGCAGCCAGTCCGCACGGGCTGCGCGGGCCTGTGCCCCTGCTGCACGCGCCGCGCCGGCACTGGCTGCGAGCGCCGGGTTGCCGGCAAGCGCCGCTGCAACAGCTGATGCGCGGTCCCTCGGTCCTTCGGGCGGGGGCGGGATCGCACCCTCGGCCTGCGGCACAAGACCCGTAAGCGCGGTGAAGCGCGCAGCGGCCGCTTCCCGGGCAGCTTTCGCCCCTTCAAGGCCCGCTTCGGCCTCGGCCTCGCGGGCACGCGCCTGGGAGAGGTCGGTCGAGGGCGCATCGCCGGCCTTGAAGCGCAACCCGGCCTGCCGGGTTATTTCCCGCATCTGATGGAGCTGGCGCGTGCGCATCGCGACTTCGCGAGCAGAGACCGCGAGCGCCGCCCAGGCGTCCGCGACCGCGACCTGCAGCCGGGCACGGGTGAAGCCTGCATTCGCCTCCGCAGCGGTCCTCCCCTCGCGGGCTGCCGTGCGGCCAGCGAGGATCCGACCCCCGGCAAACAAGGGCTGTTCGATCGTTGCCATGGCCGCCCGTGGCGTGACGTCGGCCGCCTGCAGGCCGAAATAGCCCTTCGGGTCCAGCCGGCCAGTGCCATAGCTGCCCGAGATCGTGGCCGTTGGCATCAGCGCCCCATCGGCCT
>JAIXYT010000030.1 GCA_027490095.1 Sphingomonadales bacterium
CTTCCACGTGATCGCCGAGCCGGTTTCGACCTGAGTCCAGCTCACCTTGCTGCGCGCACCCTGGCACAGCGCGCGCTTGGTCACGAAGTTGTAGATCCCGCCCTTGCCGTTGGCATCGCCGGGATACCAGTTCTGCACGGTAGAGTACTTGATCTCGGCATCATCGAGCGCGACCAGTTCGACCACCGCCGCATGGAGCTGGTTCTCGTCGCGCATGGGGGCGGTGCAGCCTTCGAGGTAGCTGACGTAGCTGCCCTCGTCGGCGACGATCAGCGTGCGTTCGAACTGGCCGGTGTTCTCGGCGTTGATGCGGAAATAGGTGCTGAGTTCCATCGGGCAGCGGACGCCCTTGGGGACATAGACGAAGGTGCCGTCGGAGAAGACGGCCGCGTTCAGGCAGGCGAAATAGTTGTCGCGGACGGGGACCACCGAGCCGAGATGCTTGCGGATGAGCTCCGGATATTCGCGCACAGCCTCGCTGATCGACAGGAAGATGACGCCGGCGCGCTTCAGCTCCTCGCGGAAGGTGGTGGCGACAGACACGCTGTCGAACACGGCATCGACGGCGACCTTGCGCGCGCCTTCGACGCCGGCGAGCACCTTCTGCTCCTCGATGGGGATGCCCAGCTTCTCGTAGGTGCGGCGGATCTCGGGGTCGAGTTCGTCGAGGCTGGCGAGCGTCGGCTTCTTGCGGGGCGCCGCATAGTAATAGGCGTCCTGATAGTCGATCGGCGGGATCTTCAGCTTGGCCCAGTCCGGGCTTTCCATGGCCTGCCACAGGCGGAAGGCCTTCAGCCGCCACTCGAGCATCCATTCCGGCTCGTTCTTCTTGCCCGAGATGAAGCGGACCGTGTCCTCGTTCAGGCCCTTGGGCGCGAAATCCTGCTCGATGTCGGTCGCGAAGCCCCACTTGTAGGTGGAAAGCTCCTCGACGGCAGCAGAAGCTTCGGCGTTCCTGGGTTCAGGGGCTGCAGTGGCGGTGGTGTCGGTCATGCGAACTGCTTCTGGAGGGTGTTTCGGGCCGGCACCAGCTCGGCCAGGCTCACGTCGGCAAGAGCGGCCTTTACCGCACGGTTGACGGGCGCCCAGTGCGGCCGGACCGCGCAGCTGTGCGACAGGTCACATTCCGCGCCCTCCTGGCCGCAATGGGTCAGCGCGATGGGGCCGTCGATCGCCTCCACGATGTCGGCGAGGCTGATCTCGGCAGCCGCGCGCGACAGGGCGAAGCCGCCGGCCACGCCACGCTGCGAGGTGAGCAGCCCGGCTCGGCCGAGCTGGCCCATCAGCTTCGCAACCGTCGGCGCCGGAATGCCGGTGGCCTGGGCAACCTGCGCTGTCGACATCAGGCGGCTGTCGGCTGCCGCACGCGCAGCCGCCGTCATCACGACCACTCCGTAATCGGCAAGGTTTGACAGGCGCAACATGGGTGAGACTCGATCCCGTACCGGATTTGTCCGGTTTAGATGGGCGTTCCCGATGCCGGGATCAAGCCTTTTCGCGCAGCGTCAGCGGGCCGCCTTTGCCGCGCCGCCGGCCTTGGTGGCTGCAATCCAGGCGTTCACATTCGCTTCCAGCACCTCCATCGGCACCGCACCGTTCAGCAGGATGGCGTCGTGGAAGCCGGCCATGGTGAAGCGGTCACCAAGTTCCTTCTGCGCCTTCTCGCGCAGCTCGGTGATCTTCAGCCGGCCGATCATGTAGGCCGTCGCCTGGCCGGGATAGACGGCATAGCGCTCGATCGCCTTCACGATCCCGCCCGGCGCGTCCGCCGAATTCTGCTCGACAAAGGCAATCGCCTGTTCGCGGGTCCAGCGCTTGTCGTGGAGGCCCGTGTCCACCACCAGCCGGATCGCCCGGTGCAGCTCCAGCTGCAGCCGGCCGAAATCGCGATAGGGGTCGGTGTAGAAGCCCATGTCCTTGGCGAGCTTCTCGGCATAGAGGCCCCACCCTTCGCTCCAGGCAGTGAAGCCGCCGAAGCGGCGGAACGCCGGCAGGCCCTTCAGCTGGCTGGTGACCGCGCCGTCCAGATGGTGGCCGGGCACGCCCTCGTGGAAGGCGAGCGCCTCGACCTCGGTGTTCGGCATGTCGGCCATGTCGTAGAGGTTCACATAGTAGATGCCGGGCCGCGATCCATCGGGCGCGGGCCGGTTGTAGAAGGCCTTTCCGGCGGACTTCTCGCGGAACGGCTCGACCGCCTTCACCTGCAGCGGCGCCCGGGGGGTGGCCGCGGGGCTGAAATAGTCCGGCAGTTTCGCCGTCATCGCCGACATCACGCGGTCGGTTTCCGACAGGTACATCTGCCGGCCTTCGGGCGTGTTGGGATAGTAGTTCTCCGGCCGGGCCCGCATGTGCGCGAAGAAGGCGTTGAGGTCGCCCTTGAAGCCCACCTGCCGCCGGATCGCATCCATCTCGCCGTGGATGCGCGCCACCTGCTTCAGCCCCAGCTCGTGGATCTGGGCCGCCGTCAGGTCGGTGGTGGTGTAGAAGGCGAGGCGCTCGGCGTAATAGGCGTCGGCGCCCGGGAAGCGCCACACGCCGTCGCCTTCCGGCGCGCGGGCCTGCTGCGCGGTCAGGAAGGCGGCCGTGCGGGCATAGGCGGGCTTCACGACGTCGACGAGCGCGGCGCGGCCCTCGGCGATCAGCGCATCCTTCTCGGCCTGGGGCAGGTCGAGCTTGCCCACCTTCGCCTTCAGGTCGGCGTAGAGGGCGCTGTCGGGCCCGTCGGTGAAGGGAGCGCCGGTGGTGATGTTGGTGATGTCGGCGAGCACATAGGGGAAGGTCCAGCGCGGCGGCACCACGCCCTTCGTCTCGCTGGCCGCCGAATCCGTGACGGCCTGGTCAAGGACGGCGCCCACGCCCTTCAGGCGCTCCACATAGGCCTGGGCATCGGCCTTGTTCGACACGCCGTGGAGGTTGATCAGGAAGGCGGGCACCTGGCTCTGCGCGCCGTTCATCTGGTCGAAGGTGTAGCGGTAGTGGCGATAGGGCCGGGCCTTGGCCTGACGCTCCATCTGATAGTCGAACAGCCGATAGCTGAGTGCGGACTGGGGCGAGAGCCTGGCCGGATCGAAGCGGCGCTTCATTTCGGCGCGGGCCTCCTGGCCCATCCTGTAGCGCGCCTCGTCCGCCGCTTCGCTGCCGTCCGTCCACCGCGCATAATCCGCGTCGCGGATGCCGCGATAGGTTTTCCCCTGCGGGTTCATGGCAAGCTGGCGCTTGTCCAGTTCGTCGAAGAAGGCGGCAAGTGCCGCATCCTGTTCGCCCACTGTTGCAGCCTGGGCCGGCTGCTGGGCCGCGGCCGGCGTGGAAAGGGGGAGGACAGCGAAGGCCGTGGCAAGAAGAAGGATGCGAAGCATGAACGTCTCCAATGATGTGCGAGGGCTGTTGCACGCCCGGCCAGCGCACTGCAAGAGTGGCCGGATGGCCGCTTCCGCGCATGTCCACCACGATCATCACCCGCACGGGCACCACCCGCACGGGCCGCACGACCACCACAGCCATGCCCCTGCCTCCGGCTGGCGCTATGGGCTGGCGATCGGGCTGAACATCGCGATCGTGGTCGTTCAGGTGATTGCCGGGTTTGCGCTGCAATCGACGGCGCTGCTGGCCGATGCCGGGCACAATGCCTCGGACGTGCTTGGCCTGCTGCTTGCCGGCTGGGCGGCCTGGCTAATGACGCGGTCCGGTTCGCCGCGGCGCACCTATGGCTATGGAAAGGCCGGCGTGCTGGCCGCGCTCGCCAACAGCCTGCTGCTGGTCTTTGCCTGCGGCGCGCTGGCGTTCGAGGCGATCGGGCGGCTGCTGGACCCGGCGTCCGTCGCGCCGGCCGGCGGCCCGGTGATGGCGATCGCGGCGCTCGCCGTCTGCATCAACCTGCTGTCGGGCTGGCTTCTGATGGGGGGGCACCCGGATGATGTGAACCGCAGGGCCGCCGTGGTGCACCTGTTCGCGGACGCGGCCGTATCGGCAGCGGTGGTGGGGGCCGGCTTGCTGATCCTGCTGACGGGGGCGCGCTGGGTCGATCCCGTCGCCGGCCTGCTGATCGTTGCCGTGATCCTGTCGACGACCTGGCGGATCCTGGTCCAGTCGCTCGACATGGCGCTGGACGCCGCCCCCCGCCGGATCGATGTGGACAAGGTTCGCCAGTGGCTTGCCGGGCGGCCGGGCGTGATGGATGTGCACGACCTGCACATCTGGCCGATCAGCGCGACCGAAACGGCGCTGACCGCCCATCTGGTCGTGCCCGCCGGAAGCGGCGACAGCCTGATCGAGCAGGTGGTGGACGGGCTGAAGGCCGAGTTCGCGATCCACCACCCGACCGTCCAGATCGAGCGGACCGACTGCAACCAGTGCGGAGAGCGCCAGCCCTGATGGCCCAGCTCTATTTCTACTACGGCGCGATGAATGCCGGGAAGTCGACCACCCTTCTGCAGGCGAGCTTCAACTACCGCGAGCGCGGCATGACCACCATGCTGTGGACCGCGGCCGTGGACGACCGATCGGGACAGGGACGGATCGGGTCGCGGATCGGGCTGGAGGCCGACGCCCATATGTTCGGGCCGGACACCGATCTGTTCGCAGCCGTTGCGGCTGCGCCTGCGAACTGTGTGCTGGTGGACGAGGCCCAGTTCCTGACCGCCGCCCAGGTGAACCAGCTGGCGCGGGTGGTGGACAGGCTGGACCTGCCCGTGCTGGCCTATGGCCTGCGCACCGATTTCGTGGGCGCGCTGTTTCCGGGCTCCGAGCGGCTGCTGGCCATTGCCGACAAGCTGATCGAGCTGAAGGCGGTCTGCCATTGCGGCCGCAAGGCAACGATGAACCTGCGGGTGGACGCGTCGGGTGCAGCAGTGACGCTTGGGGCGCAGACGGAAATCGGGGGCAATGACCGCTATGTGGCGCTGTGCCGGCGGCATTGGGCAGAGGCTGTGACCGGGGGCTGACCGCGCGGCCGGACGGCAGGATGGGCCGGACGGATCGGCCCGCAGCGCTGTCCTACAGGCGGGCGATCTGCCAGCCTTCCCGGGCTGCTCTTTTCACTGTCGATCCTTGCCTGGGTTGGCCCGGGACTTGACCCTGTCCTACAGGGCCCGATCCGTGCAACGCGGGCGCGCACGCACCCCCGATGGGCCCTGACGTTCCTGACCTTTCGGAATGGAGACGTGCCGGGCATCGGCAGCCGTGGCGCTGCGCCGGGAGGGGCCGGCCGCGGGCGCAGCCCGCGAGTCCGGCATGAAAGGATGAAGGAAGAAGGAAGAAGAGCGCGGCAGAGCCGCGCCGTCGGACGAATCAGAAAGGGCGGAGCCGAGGCTCCGCCCTTCTGTTCGCCGGCCGGGCTTGCGCCGAGTCCGCGAGTTGGCGCTACGCACCAATCGCGGCCGGCTTCAGCCTACAGCAATTCCAGGTTCACCGCGGCCTGCTTGCCGCGACGATCGAGCTCGAGCTCGAAGGTGACGCGCTGGTTTTCCGCCAGATCGGTCAGCCCGGCGCGTTCCACTGCGGAGATGTGGACGAACGCATCTGCGCCGCCGTCATCCCGGGCGATGAAGCCGAAGCCCTTCTGACCGTTGAAGAACTTGACGGTTCCTTCGTAGCGGGTGCCGTCGGTCACCGGCGGCGGACGGTTGCCGAAGCCCCCGCCAGCCGGGCGCGGAGCCCGCTCGAAACCGCCTTCGCGGGGCGGGCGCGGAGCCCGCGCCTGCACTTCCAGGGTCTCGCCGATGATCTGCACGTCGGTCGCGGAAACGCGCCCGTTGCGATCGGTCAGGTTGAATTCGATTTCCTGGTTTTCCGCGACGTCGGTCAGCCCCGCCCGCTCGAGCGCGGAGATGTGGAGGAACACGTCCTCGCCGCCGTCATCGCGCACGACGAAGCCGAAGCCCTTTTGCGCGTTGAAGAATTTCACCTTGCCACGGGCTGTGCCGATCACGATTCCGGGCGATCCGCCGCGCGGGCCGCCGAAGCCGCCGCCGCCACCGCCGCCGAAGCCGCCACCGCCGCCGGGGCCGCGGCCGAAGCCACCACCGCCGCCGAAGCCGCCGCCACCACCGGGCCCGCCGCCGAAGCCGCCGCGGCCGTAACCGCCACCGCCGCCGCCACGTCCGCCGCCGAACCCGGAATCGAATTCGAAGCCGCCACCCTCATCGAAACCGCGGCTGCGCTTGTCGTCGCCCCGCCCGCGGCCACCGCGCCGCTTGTCGTCGTAACTCATCTCGAAGAACCGTCTTTCAAAGTCTCGTACCGTCCAAACCCGCGGCGTCGGACTTCCGAGCACCTGCAGCCTGACCGCCACCGTCGCATGTCGCTGCCAGGCAAGGCCGGCAACAGCAAAGACCGGACAACCGATCTCCGCCACATTTACCTTAGCTTATCCACAGCCCGCGTGCGAGTCGGAATCTCCGACGATGAAGGCGGGTCGGTCGGCGTGGTCGACCGGGTTGCGCCTGCGGCTTTCCCAGGGCTCCAGTTCGGCCCCGTCCCGCCAGTCTACCAGGGTCAGCCCACGGCCCTCCAGCGCCTCGTCCCGCCAGCGCCCGACACCGGCAAGCGCAGTCAGATCGCGATCCCGCCGGATCACATAGACGAGGATCCCCAGCGAGAGCGCCAGGCTTGCGGCCATCAGGGACTGGTGGGAATCCTTGGCCAGCCAGGCCGCCACCCCGGTCAGCGCCCCGATCAGCACGATGTCGATCTTGGCCCGCACCCGCGCACGCCGGGCCAGTGCCGCATGGCGATAGGCCTGGGCTGCGTGGCGACGCGCCTGGGCTGCGAATTTCGGATCCTGTTCCAGCGGTGCGCCTCCTGGGTGGTTCCCGGATTACGGCGCAGCCAGCCGGATCTTGCCAGCGATGTTGGGTCCGGTTCGAACCCGATGGCGCGGTCAGGCCAGCGTCATCAGCGCAGCGCGGTCGAATGGCGTGAAATCCTGCCGCCCGTCCCGCACCCTGGCCGCCCAGTCCGGATCGACGATCAGCGCCCGCCCCACCGCGACCAGGTCGAACTCCTGCGCTTCCAGCCGGGTGACCAGCCCGTCGATCGGCGTCGGCTGCGAGGCTTCGCCGGCAAAGCCCGCGATGAATTCGCCCGACAGGCCGACCGAGCCGACCGTGATGGTCGGCTTGGCTGTCACCTTTTTCGCCCAGCCGGCGAAGTTGAGCTCTGCGCCGCCATCCTTTTCGTCAGGGAACTCGGGCTCCCAGAAGCGGCGTTGGGAGCAGTGGAAGATGTCGACCCCGGCCTCCGACAACGGTTGCAGCCAGTCCGCCAGCGCCTGCGGGGTTGCCGCGAGCCGTGTCTCGTAATCCTGCTGCTTCCACTGGGAAAGGCGGAGGATCAGCGGGAAATCGGGGCCGATCGCCGCGCGCACGGCTGCCACCACCTCCCGGGCGAAACGGCTGCGGTCCTGCCCCCACACGTCGCTGCGCTGGTTGGTGCCTTCCCACTGGAACTGGTCGATCAGATAGCCGTGGGCGCCGTGCAGTTCGACCGCGTCGAAGCCGAGCCGCTTCGCGTCGCCGGCCGCGCGCGCATAGCCTGCGATCGCCGCCTCGATGTCGGCGACCGACATTTCGTGGCCGAACGGGCGGCCCGGCTTGTAGAGGCCCGACGGGCTTTCGGCATGCGTCTCGTCGCGGTTGCGCGGGTTGATGGCCGAGCCGACGTGCCAGATCTGCGGCGCGATCCTGCCGCCCTTCGCGTGCACGGCCTCCACCACCCGGGCCCAGCCCTCGAGCGCGGCTTCGCCGTAGAAATGCGGCACGGCGGGATCGTTGGCGGCACCCGGTCGGTCGATGACGGTGCCTTCGGTGACGATCAACCCCACCTGCCCCTCGGCACGGCGGGCATAATATTGGGCGACGTCGGGCCCCGGCACGCCGCCCGGCGAGAAGCTGCGCGTCATCGGCGCCATCACGATCCGGTTCGGGAGGGTCAGCTTCTCGGAGACGAAGGGCTGGAACAGGGCATCGACCTTGGCCAATTCGGTGACTTTCTAGCGCGGCGTGGTGATGGACGGCGGGTCGCTTGCCGGGAAGCTCGCGTCAAGCTGGGAATCGAGCTTGCGGCTCTTTGCGGCGGCGCGCACCCGCTCGTTCTCGGCGAGGCTCTGCTCCATGCGCGCCATCTGCTCGGGCGTGGCCTCGGCCTGGCGCGCCTTGAAGGCGGCATAAGGTTCGCCATAGACGTGGTTGCGCGCTTCCTCGCGCGTCAGCGGATGTGCCGTCTCAACCGAGGCCTCCGCCAGCCAGTCGGCAAGGCAGTTGCGGCAGAAGCCGGCCAACCCCATCAGGTCGACATTGGCGGCGTCGTCCCGCAGTCGCAGATGCTCGACCAGGCGCCGGAAGGCCGCCGCCTCGAGGCGTTCCATCTCGGGATGCGCGGTCTCGGTCATGACATCCTCCATCGCGGCGCCGCAGGGATGACGCCTCAGGCTGGCAGTTGCGGGCACAAGGCTCTAGAAGGCACCCGAAGCGATTGCAAAGTCGCATGTTCGCGAACAGGAAACCCGTGGCCGCCTCCCCAACCTCGAATCGGGCCCCCCGCCCCCGTCATGTCCGTGTGCTGGCGACGCTGGGGCCCGCCTCGTCGACCCCTGACCAGATCCGCGCCCTGTACGAAGCCGGGGCCGACGCGTTCCGCGTGAACATGAGCCATGGCGACGACCAGGGGAAAATGGCCCTGATATCGGCCATCCGCGGCCTCGAGTCCGAGATCGGCCGGCCGATGACCATCCTCGCTGACCTGCAGGGCCCGAAGCTGCGTGTCGGCCGATTTGCCGGCGACCGGGTGGAGCTGGCCGCAGCGCAGCGCTTCCGTCTCGATTCCAGCGCGGAGCCGGGATCGGTGGATCGCGTGCAGCTGCCGCACCCGGAAATCCTGGCCGTGCTGAAGCCCGGCCACCGCCTGCTGCTCGATGACGGCAAGATCGTGCTGCGCGTGGTGGAGGCCGGTGACCAGCAGGTGATGACCGAGGTGGTCGTGCCCGGCGCGCTGAGCAACAACAAGGGGCTGAACGTGCCCGACGTGGTGGTGCCCCTGCCGGCGCTGACGAGCAAGGACCGGCGGGACCTGGCGCTCGCGCTGGAGGCAGGGGTCGACTGGATCGCGCTCAGCTTCGTGCAGCGGGCCGATGACGTGGCCGAGGCGAAGAAGCTGATCGGCGGCAAGGCCAATCTGATGGCCAAGATCGAGAAGCCGGCGGCGCTGGAGGATCTGGACGCGATCATCGAGCTGGCGGACGCGATCATGGTTGCCCGCGGTGACCTGGGCGTGGAACTGCCGCCCGAACAGGTTCCGGGCGTGCAGAAGCATCTGGTGGCGGCCGCCCGGCGTGCCGGCAAGCCCGTGGTCGTCGCGACGCAGATGCTGGAATCGATGATTGTCTCGCCCAGCCCGACCCGCGCCGAGGTGTCGGACGTGGCGAACGCCATCTATGACGGAGTCGACGCCGTGATGCTGTCGGCCGAGAGCGCGGCGGGCAAGTGGCCGGTCGAGGCGGTCACCATGATGGATGCGATCGCCCGCGAGGTCGAGAATGACTGGGCCTATCTGCAGCAGATCGCCTTCGTGGAAACGGCGCCCGAGCCAACCACCGCCGACGCGCTTTGCCAGGCGGCGCATTCGATCCAGACGACGGTGGGCGCGAAGGCCGTCGTTTGCTTCACGACGTCGGGATCGACCGCCCGCCGCATTGCGCGCGAGCGGATCCCGGCGGACATACTGGTCATGACTGCGAAGCTGTCGACCGCACGGCGCCTGGGCCTCACCTGGGGCGTGCACGCCGTCCACACGCGCGACATCGGCAGCTTCGAGGAGATGGTCGCCAAGTCGAAGCGCATGGCGTTGCGGCACAGGGCGGCCGAGCCCGGCGACCGCCTTGTGGTGATGGCCGGCGTGCCTTTCGGCGTGCCGGGTTCCACCAATGTGCTCCATGTCGTGCGCGTGGTGGGCGACGAGCTCGATCGGTACAGCCGCGCCGACTGAGGCCTCAGCTGCCGGCGCGGCAGTCCGTTCTGACCTCTGGCCCGGGGGGCGCCTTGGGGGCGTAGAGGTGGAAGGTGCCGCGGCTGGAGGACGCCACCAGCCGGTAGTTCCGCTGGTCGGGCCAGAGGCCGGGGCGAAGGGCCGCTGCCGGGCCAAGTGTCACCACATAGTCCACCCGAAGCCCCGACACCCGCTCGAAGGCGGGGATGTTGATCATGCCCGTATCGAGCTCGTGCGCCATGCTGGGGTACAGGGATTTCAGGGGGCTCATGCCCGGCCGGTAGGAAACCGGATAGACCGCCAGCGGCGCGAGGAAATTCAGCAGCGAGACACGGTCTTTCAGGTGCTCGATCCTGGTCGACACGTGGAACAATGGTTCGAACTGGAGTTCCTGCGGCAATGCGGATCGGCTCTGATCGGGAAAGATCGGCGCGACGAGGCAATGTGCACCGACCTGCTGCAGCAGCGCGTCGGATTCCAGCGTGATCGACCGCACCTGGCGCTGACGCTGCACCGTGCCCGCGAGCATCAGGCCGAACAGCGCAAGCGCGAACAGGGTGAAGGGACGCCACAAGGATTCGGGAAGCGGGTGCGCGGCGAACAGGATCAGCAGCGCAAAATACACGGAGAGGTACATCCGCCCGGCATGACCCCATCCGCCGCCCATGGTGTCCGGGAAGGCCAGCACGAGGGCCCATGCCGCGCCGATCAGGATCGCAAGGCGGATCGTGTCGAACCGGCTCGTCGGATCCGTTCGCCAGGCCCGAAAACGCACGAAGCCGACCCACAGCAGCAGCCCGACGGCCAGCAGCTTGAACCCGCGGGCGATCCAGTGGCTCCATCCGCCATTGAAGCGCAGATTGTTGAAGTGGACGATCCACTTGAGGCGCTTGAAAGCCGAGGCGCCATATTTGAGCGGATGGTCCGACTGGTCGGACAGGTAAACCAGCAGCACCAGGATCGCTGGCAATGTGGCCAGCACCGCCGGCCACCAGCGCCTGAGCGGGATGGAAGGCCGGGACCTGATGTCCCGCACGAAGGCCGGAAGAAGCCAGGCGGCAGTCAGCACGACCGCAATGACGAAGCCGCCGGCGTGGGACAGGAGGGCGAGAAGAAGAGCCAGGCTGAAACCTGCCCACCACCAACCGCCGGACCGTTCGCCCCGCACGGCGCAGCCGAACGCAACCAGGCAGGGGCTGAGGGACAGGGCGAAGTTGTAGAGCCCCAGGAAGAACATCTGGTTGAAGGCGATGGTGAAGAGCAGCAGGGCGACAAGAGGCCCGGAGCGCCCGAGCGCGGAAGCCGCGAACCAGCCGGCAAGCGGCAGGCCGAGCAACACCAGCGCCTGAACGAGGCGCTCGGTCATGTCGTGTCCGAACAGCCCGATTCCCGGCCCGGCCAGGATGTAGATCAGCATGTTCGGCCGGATGGCGTGCGAGACCCGGTAGATGCTGTCCTGCAGGGGACCGGCGGGACCGTCGACGAACAGGCGGGCAAAGCCGATATGGGCCGGCCCATCGTTCGTGCCGAAGGGGCCGACGATCAGAAGGGTCAACAGGAGTGCGATCCCCGCGGCCCATACTCCGGCCACGGGGGCGCGTCCGGCCAGATTCTGACCCCGCCCCTGTTCCACGATGCCCCCAACGCAATACGCGGCGAAGAGGTTAGCGCCGCAGCAATCCTTTGCAAGGATTCGATCACCCGCGCGCACGAAGTCGGACCGGGAGGCAACTGCGCAGGCCGCCCGACCGGATGACCTGACCGCGGGTGTCAGATGTTGGCGGCAAGCCAGAGCATTGCGTCGTCCTCGGGCGCTGCTTTCGCGACGCGGTTGGTCACCATGCGCATGTGGAGCCGGGTGATGATCCGGCTGCCGGTGCGTTCGCACAGGCCCGGCACCAGCGCATGGAGGAAGCAGGCGCAGCTTGCCTGCAGCAGGGCCCAGCCGAAGCTGCCGGCAACCGCCATATGCTCGAGATAGGTTTCGTTCACCGAGGCCGGGTGGTTGCGGAACAGGCGGTCGATCATTCTGCGCTCCCTGATGCTGTGGCGCAAAACTACAACGGGAGATTGCGAAAGACTTTGCCTTCTTGCAGCCCGGATGGACAGATTGGAGAATTTTCTTCTACCATTATCCGATGCAGAAGAATCTTCATCTCGATGCGGCTGACAAGCGCATCCTCACCCTGCTGCAGGCGGACGCCGGGCTTTCGCTGGCCGAGATCAGCGAAAGGGTGGGGCTTTCGCAGACGCCCTGCTGGAAGCGGATCCGGCGGCTGGAGGCGGAAGGGGTGATCCTCGGCCGGGTCGCGCTGCTGGACCGGGACGCGATCGGGCTGGGGGTGACCGCCTTCGTGGCGGTGAAGGCCGGCGCGCACGACGAAGCGTGGCTTACCCGCTTTTCTGCAGGGGTTGCGCAGATCCCCGAAGTGGTCGAGCTTTACCGCATGGCCGGCGACACCGATTACCTGCTGAAGGTCGTCTGCCACGACATCGCGCACTATGACCGGATCTACCGGCGCCTGATCCAGGTGGCACCGATGGGAGACGTGTCGTCGAGTTTCGCGATGGAGCAGATGAAGGCGACGACGGAGCTGCCGCTTTCGGAACTGCCCCACCTGTCATGACGGCAGCTGCCCCCCCGGCCGGCGCGATCGCCGGGGGTGCGCTTCCCCGTTCGGCCTGGTGCTGGGCCGCCTTCGAGGGGTTCCGCAACCCGGCGGTGGTGCTGATCACCATCTATGTGTTCATGCCCTATTATGTGCAGGCGGTGGCGCCGACGCCTGTCGAGGGGCAGGCGCTGGCGGCGCGCGCGCACCAGTATGCGGGCTGGGCGGTTGCGCTGACCGCGCCGCTGATGGGGTTGGTGGTGGACCGGCTGGGGCCGCGCAAGCCGATGCTGGCGCTGACCGTGCTGCTGATGGTGCCGCTCTATTTCAGCCTGTGGTTCGTGACCCGTGGTGGCCCGATCGGGCCGGGGGTGTTCCTGGCCATTGCGGCCGCGAAGTCGATGCTGTTCGCCTGGACGGAGGTGTTCCACAATGCACTGTTGTTGCCGGCCGCCGGCGGGCGGGGGCCGGGGCAGACGGCGCGCGCATCGGGCCTGGGGCTGGCGCTGGGCAATGCGACGTCGGTTGCGATGCTGATCTTCGTGCTGTGGGCCTTTTCGCTTCCCGGCACGGTCGACTGGGGCTTCGTGCCGGCCGAGCCCCTGTTCGGGCTGGACCAGTCGGCGAACGAGCCGGCGCGGATCGTCGGGCCGATCGTGGCTGGGTCGCTGCTGGTGGGGCTTGCGCTGATCCTGTGGGGCGTTCCCGACGTGCCGCCGACGGGTGAACGGCTGGGCTCCGCCATCGGCAAGGCACTTGGCGACCTGAAGGCGATGGTGGCCGAGCTGAAGCGGGAACGCGAGGCCGCAAAGTTCCTGCTCGCCCGGATGATCTATGCCGACGGCAAGACGGCGATCCTGATCTTTTCGGGCGTGCTGGCGGCCGGCACGATGGGCTGGGGCACGCTGGAGATGCTGGCCTATGGCATATTGATGTCGATCCTGGCGGTCGGCGGCGGGCTGCTGGCGGGCTGGATCGATCCCCGCATCGGCCCCAAGCGCGCGGTGTTGCTGGAAATCGCGGTCACCATGGCCATCCTGTTCGGCATGCTGGGCGCTCGGCCGGACCGCGTGCTGTGGATGCCGGTCGACCCCTTACCGCTGTTCGACGGGCCGATGTTCACGACGCTGCCGGAGCTCGCGTTCATTGCGGCCGCCGGACTCGGCGCCATTTCGATCACGGCGGCCTATGCCTCATCACGCACGCTTCTCACCCAGCTGGTGCGGCCCGAGCGGGCCGGCACCTTCTTCGGTCTCTATGCGCTGTCGGGCACGGCGACCATGTGGCTTGGGCCGATGCTGGTGGCCTGGGGCACGGTTGCCACCCAGAGCCAGCAGGGCGGGTTCGCGACCGTGCTGATCCTTTTGGGGGTGGGCTTCCTGCTTCTGCTGCGGGTGAAGGTGCCCGAACGGTCCTGATGCATCCGGCGCTGGAGGCAGGGCTTGTTCGCGCGGCGGAGGCGCTTGGGCAGCCCCGGGACCCCTGGTGGGTGATCGGCAGTGCTGCGGTCGTGCTGCATGGCGCGGAGACGGAGGTTGCCGACATCGACCTGCTGCTGTCGGAACGGGATGCGCAAGGGCTGCTGTCGCAGCCGGGCTGCATGCGCATCCGCACCGAGCCGAGCCCGCTGTTCCGATCGGCTTTGTTTGCCCGCTGGGACGGGGCCGGGCTGCCCATCGAGCTGATGGCCGGGCTGGAGGTGGCCAACGCGGGCGCCTGGGTGCCGGTGCAGCCGCAGACCCGGGTGGTGGTGCAGGTGGCGGGTGCGTCCGTGCATGTTCCGGACCGGGCGGAGCTTGGCGAGATCCTGGAGATGTTCGGGCGGCCCAAGGACCTCGCGCGCAGGACCCTGCTGGCGGACTAGTTCGACCGCGCGAGGAGGTCGGCGAGGTCCTGCTTCCAGAAGATCGCCCATGTGTGGGTGGAGTGGCCGCGGGTGTCGGCGGTTTCGGGGAGCAGGATGAACCTGGCGTTGGGCATCTTCGCGACTTCCGCCTCGGCGATCTTCAGGTTGGGCGGGTTGATGAAATCGTCGGCGCTGTTGATCCAGGTGACGGGCACGGTGATGCGGGAGAGTAGCGGGGCGGGGTTGTAGGTGCGGCTGCTGTCGATGCGGTAGATCACGTCATTCGCATCGTCCTGCATGCCGGCCTCGACCCGGCCTTCCAGCGCCTTTTCGGCGGCCGCGCGGGTGGGCGCCTCGGCCTGCATCCGCACCGGCGCGGAGCCCGCGACCAGCCCGAGTGCGGCCGCGGTGCGCAGGCCGCCGAGCGGGGGGCTGGTGTAGTTTCCTGCGTTCCAAAGCGGATCGGCCTTGATCGCGTCGATCGACATCTGGCGCCACATGCGGTTGCGCCCGGCGATCTCGACGGGGAGGCAGGCGGTGGGGAACAGGGCCTTCGCGAAGCCCGGGTGGGTGGTGCCCCAGACGAAGCTGTGCATGCAGCCCATGGAGGTGCCGCCGAGCAGACGCAGCCCTGTCACCTTCAGATGGTCGACCAGCAGGCGGCGCTGGGCCTCGACCATGTCGGCATAGTCGTATTTCGGGAATTGCATCCTGAGGCCGTCGGACGGTTTCGAGCTCTGCCCGTGGCCGATGCTGTCGGGGAGGATGATCCAGTATTTCGTGATGTCGAGCGGCTGGCCGGGGCCGAACAGCTCGTCGGCAAACTGGGGCCGCAGGAACTGGGCGCCGGTGCCGCCGGTTCCGTGGAGGAACATGACAGCGTTGGTGATCCGGCCCTTGCCGTCGCGCAGTGGGGTGCCGAGGGTGCGGTAGTGGATCCTGAGCTCGGGCAGGACCTCTCCGGTTGCGAAGCGGAAGTTGCGGAACGTGGCCGTGCCCTCGGTGACGGGCCATTGGCGGGGTGCGGGCTGGGCAGCGGCCGGGACAGCGAGCAGCGCAATCGAAGCGAGGAGCAGGGTCGAGCGGATCATTCCGCCAGCCGTAGCGGCGCGAAGCCGCTGGTCAACCTGCCGAAAGGGCCTTCAGGCGGCCCGCGGCCCGGGCCTTGCATAGCGCAGCGCCCAGAACACGCCGGCCACCGCCAGCGGCATGTCGGCAAAGGTGGTGTAGAAGAGCCACTGGTCCTTCGTCGCAAGGGCGACCACCAGCCAGTTCAGAAGCGCAAGGGCAAGACCCGTCAGGCCGAAGCCGATCGCCAGGCGCCGAGGGTCCAGGTTCTGCGCCGGCATGTAGAGCATCATGCGCCTGCCGAGGTAACGCCCGCCCAGCAGGCCATCTGCCAGGAACAGGCCGGCGGCGATCCCGCCGAGGACGGTGGAGCGGAGCATGATCATCCGGTCATCCTCGAACAGGATGGCGAAGACGGCGCCCAGCAGCGTCATCACGATCCCGAACAGCGCCATTCCGCCGAGCAGGTCGACCTTGACGAAGCGCTGCACCAGGACAAGCGCAAGGCCGGCTCCGGCTGCGATGAGCGCGGCCGTGCGCAGGTCCGCGAGCTTGGCGACGAGGAAGAACAGCAAGCCGATGGCCATGTCGGCGGCGATAGAGGGCCACTGGGCCTTCATCCGTGCCACCTGGCCCTCGCGGCCGGACTGGCCGGCCAGCATCCTGGCGGCAGATCCGGGAAGTGCGATCGGCCTGCCGGGATGCGATTCCCAGGCGGTCATGCCGTCCAGTTCGGCGCGCATGCCGACGTTCCACCAGCTGTTGTAGCCGGCCTCCACGTCCAGTCGGCGCGGGCCCAGCGGGACCGAGAGACGGTTGTTGCGATAGGCCTCGGACGACATGAGCAGACGGTCGCCGGCCAGACGCTGCCCGTCGATCTCGACGTGCGTTTCCATCGACTGCAGGCCGACATCGGTGATGATGCGGATGTCATGCCCTTCGGCGCGAAACCTCCGCGCGTAACGCCACACTCTCACAACAGGCCTTGCTCCCTGAAACTCACATGCCCTGTCCGGGCGATCACGAGATGGTCGTGCACCTGCACGCCGACGGCCTTGGCGGCATCGGCAATGGCGCGGGTCAACTGGATGTCGTCGCGGCTGGGCGTGGGGTCGCCCGAGGGATGGTTGTGGACAAGGATGATGGCGGCCGCCGACAGCTCGAGCGCGCGCTTGACGATCTCGCGCGGGTAGGCCGGCGCCTGGTTCACCGTGCCCTCGCCCATCGCCACGTCGCGGATCAGGTGATTGCGGTTGTCGAGGAATAGGACGCGGAATTCCTCGGTGAGTTCATGCGCGAGGCGGGCGTGGAGATAATCGACGACTGCGTCGAAGCTGGCGAGCAGCGGGCGGTCGAGTGCCTTTCGCTGCAGCTGGCGGACGGAGAGCGCCTCGACAAACTTCAGGGCAGCCGCGACGCTTTCGCCGACGTCCTTGATCCGCGTCAGTTCGCCCGGGGATGCCGCCAGCAGGGTCGGCAGGTCGCCGAACTGGACGAGCAGTTCCTTGGCGAGCGGCTTCACATCCCGGCGGGGGACGGCAAGTGCGAGGACATATTCCAGCAGTTCGTAATCGTGGAAGCCATCGGGCCCGCCTTCGAGCAGGCGCTGGCGCATGCGATCCCGGTGGCCGGCCTTCCGGGCCGGATCGGAGGCTTCGGGGGCATGGCCGAACAGACCCGGCGCCTCCTTCAGCTGCCGGGGCGGCATGGCCTCAGGCCGCGTACGGCGGGCAATCGAGCCCGGTCGGCGATTTGGTGAACAGCTCTGCGCCTGTTTCCGTGATGCCGACCGAATGCTCGAACTGGGCTGACAGCGAGCGGTCGCGGGTGACCGCTGTCCAGCCGTCTTCCAGGATCCGCGCGTCGGCCCTGCCGAGGTTCAGCATGGGTTCGATGGTAAAGAACATGCCGGGCCTGAGCTCGGGGCCGTCGCCGGCGCGCCCGGCATGGACGATGTTGGGCGCCATGTGGAAACGGCGGCCGAGGCCATGGCCGCAGAAATCCCGCACCACGGACAGGCGGTGCTTTTCGGCATGCTTCTGGATGGCGGCGCCGATGTGGCCGACGGTGTTGCCGGGCTTCGCCGCCTCGATCCCCAGCATCATGCCCTCGTAGGTGAGGTCGACCAGGCGGCGCGCCTTCAGCGGCACGTCGCCGACGAAATACATGCGGCTGGTGTCGCCGTGCCAGCCGTTCAGCACCACCGTCACGTCGATGTTGACGATGTCGCCGTTCATCAGCGGCTTGGAGGCCGGAATGCCGTGGCAGATGACATGGTTGATGCTGGTGCACAGCGAATGGGAATAGCCGCGGTAGAAGATGGTGGCGGGAACTGCGCCGCGGGCGAGGACGAATTCATAGGCCAGCCGGTCGAGCGCGAGGGTGGAGACGCCCGGCACGACGTGCGGCACCAGCATGTCGAGCACCTCGGCCGCCAGCCGGCCGGCTGCGCGCATGCCGTCGAAGGCGGCGGCATCGTGCAGCACGATCGTGCGGTCGTCGAGGTCGATGTCGGTCATGCGGTGCGCCTCAAGGGGGGAATTTGCCCCCATGGATTTAGGCGCGGGGCTGCGTTAGGGCAATGCCATGCCGGATCGGAACGAACGCGTGGACCAGGATGACGGGATCGGGGGGGAGAAGGTCTGGACGGCCGCCCTTGTGATCATCGGGGACGAGATCCTGTCGGGCCGGACCCAGGATGCGAACCTCGCCTATCTGGCGCGCTGGCTGAACATCCAGGGCATCCGCCTGAAGGAGGCCCGCGTGGTGGCCGACGACGAGGCGGCCATCGGCGCGGCGGTGACGGCCTGCCTTGCGGCGCACGACTATGTGTTCACGACCGGCGGGATCGGCCCGACGCACGACGACATCACCGTCGACGCGATCGCCGCGGCGCTTGGCCGCAAGGTGGTGCACCACCCCGATGCCGTGGACATCCTGACGAAATACTATGGCGACCGGATCACCGAAGCGCGGCTCCGGATGGCGCGCGTGCCCGAGGGCGCGGACCTGATTCCGAACCCCGAGACCGGCGCGCCGGGCATCCGGCTCGACCGGCTGTTCATCATGGCGGGCGTGCCCAAGATCACGCAGGGGATGCTGCGCGGGCTGGACGGCAAGCTGGCGGGCGGACGGCCGGTCGTTTCCCGCGCGGTCGGCGCCTGGACGCAGGAGAGCCGCGTCGCGGACCTGCTGGCGCGGATCCAGAAGGAGCACGACGGCGTGCAGGTCGGCTCGTACCCGTTCTGGCGGGAGGGCAAGGGCGGCGCGAACTTCGTGCTGCGCTCGGTCGACGACACGCGGCTTGCGGCTGCTGTCGATGCGCTGAGGGCCGCGCTGGAAGCCGACGGGATCACGGCGCAGGAGGGGGAAATATGAACCATGTCCGGACGGCACTGATCGTGCTGCTGATGGTGGGGCTGACGCTGTTTTCGGTCGCGAACAACAGCTTCGTGCCGGTGAATCTGGGCTTCCAGCAGTTCGACGTCTGGCTGCCGCTGCTGGTGCTGGCGAGCTTTGCGCTTGGCTTCCTGCCGGTGTGGCTGCGGCTGTCGGCGGACAGGATGCTTCTGAAGCGCAAGGTGACCAAGCTGGAGGCGAGCCTGGGCAAGACGGAGACCGAGCTCGCACAGGCCAAGGTGGAGCTGTTGCGGCCGCCCGCCGCGCAGTCCGTGCCGACTCCGGCGCCGCCGCCCGGCACCTGAGCCGATGGGCACGAACCCCGTTTACGTCGGGCTGGATACGCCCGATCTGGACCATGCCGAGCGGCTGGCGCGGGCGGTGGCACCCCATGTGGGCGGGCTGAAGCTGGGGCTGGAATTCTTCATGGCGAACGGGCCCGAGGGCGTACGGCGGATGGGGCGCGTGGGCCTGCCGCTGTTCCTGGACGTGAAGCTGCACGACATTCCGAACACGGTGGCGGGCGCGCTGAAATCGCTGTCGGTGCTGGATGTGGCGGTCGTGAACGTGCACGCGGGCGGGGGCCTCGCCATGATGCAAGCTGCGCGCGAAGCCTGTCGCCCGGGCACCAGGCTGATCGCGGTGACCGTGCTGACCAGCCTTGACGAGGCCGATCTTTCGACAATGGGCGTATTCGGCGACCCACATGCCCAGGTGCTTCGCCTGGCAGCGCTTGCCCGGGAAGCCGGGCTCGACGGCGTGGTCTGCTCGTCACACGAGGTGGCAAGCCTGAAGGCCGAGTGGGACGACGGGCTGTTCGTGGTACCCGGCATCCGCCCGGTGGGCGCTGACCTCGGCGACCAGAAGCGGGTGATGACGCCGAAGGATGCGCTGGCAGCGGGCGCCGGGATCCTGGTGATCGGCCGGCCGATCACGGGGGCGGCGGACCCGGCGGCCGCAGCCGCCGGGATAGCTGCATCGCTTTAGGCCAGCTTGCGCGCCAGGGTTTTCTGCCGTCGCGCGGCTGCCCCAACCAGCCCGAAGCCTGCGATCATCAGCGCCCAGGTGCCGGGCTCGGGGATCGTGGGGATCGGGTTCACGACCGATCTGGTCCCGAGCGTCACGTCATCGATCGCAAAATCGTTTCCGGCGGCAGTCGTGTTCTCGTTCACCAGCGAAAGGACAACCGAAGAGGCTGCTCCGCTGTTGAAGTTCGAGGTGAGCCCGTACCACACCCCGGCCTCGGACGCCGGCAGAGTGCGCGTGGCGAGGTCGATCGAGGGGTCGCCGTCGAGCGAAATCCGGAATGTGAGGACGGGATCGCTGTTCCCGCCGGTATAGGCGGGCGTGCAGCAGACGTTCATCACGAACGCCTCGAAGAAATAGGTTGTGTCCGACGACAACGCGATCGACCCGGACTGCCAGACGATCTGGCCGGCGGTCGGCGCGCCATTCCCGACGAACATCTGGCCGGTGCCCGACGTGTGATCGCCACGCGACAGGAAGAACCCGTTCCACGGGAAGGGATTGGAGCGGACGGTGTACTGGGCCTCGGCCCCGTTGCCGAAGGGCGAATAGGAATAGCCCGAGGTGAAGCCGCTGTTGCCGGCCTCAAAATCGCCGTTGGTGACGAGATTGGCCGCGCTGACGGCCGACGACGCGCAAAGCGCGGCAGTGATGCATGCAATTCTGAACATTGATGCCCTTCCCCTGAAAGTTCCTGCCCCGGAACTGCGGACGAAAAGTCCACGGATCGAGATTATGTCGATTCTCGGTCGGCAGCAACAAGGAAAGCTTATGTTGACCGACCTGACTGGGGTCGCGATTGAAGGGGGATGGCACGGAGCCGGGTGAAGATCTGCGGCGTGACGACGCCCGAGGCGCTGGTTGCCTGCCTGTCGGCCGGCGCGGATGCGGTGGGGTTCAATTTCGTGGCCGCAAGCCCGCGCCTGCTGTCGTTGGAGGGGGCGCGGGGGCTCGGCGCCCGGGCGCCGCACCTGATGAAGGTGGGCGTGTTCGTGGATGCGGACGATTCGCTGCTGGATGCAGCCGTGCGGGCAGCCGGGCTGAATGCGATCCAGCTGCAGGGCTCCGAAGGCCCCGAGCGGGTCGCGGCGCTGAAGGCACGGCATGGGCTGCCGGTGTGGAAGGCAGTGGGTGTGCGCACGGCGGCCGACATCGCCGCGGCCAGCCGGCGCTATGCGGATGCCGACCTGTTGTTGCTGGATGCGAAGCCGCCGGAGGGCGCTGTGCTGACCGGGGGCAATGGCCTGAGGTTCGACTGGCGCATCCTGGACGAGGCGCGGCCCTCGCTTCCCTGGGCGCTGGCCGGGGGGCTGACGGTGGAGACGGTGGCGGAGGCGATCGTGCGCACCGGGGCCCCGATGGTGGACGTTGCCTCGGGCGTGGAGGACGCACCGGGCATCAAGTCTGTTGCAAAGATCGCGGCTTTCGTGGAAGCGGCCCGCCGTGCCTGAGCAACTGACCATCGAACCCAAGACGTCGCTGCGGAGCGGCCCCGACGCGCGCGGCCACTTCGGCCCGTTCGGCGGACGCTATGTCGCTGAGACGCTGATGCCGCTGATCCTGGAGCTGGAAGCGGCCTATCGCGCGGCGCAAGCCGACCCGGCCTTCCGGGCGGAGCTGGACTGGCTGCTGAAGCATTATGTGGGCCGGCCGAGCCCGATGTATTTCGCGGAGAAGCTGAGCACTTATCTGGGTGGCGCCAAGATCTACCTGAAGCGCGACGAGCTGAACCACACGGGCGCGCACAAGATCAACAACTGCATTGGCCAGATCCTGCTGGCCAAGCGCATGGGGAAGACGCGGATCATCGCGGAAACCGGCGCCGGCCAGCATGGTGTGGCGACCGCGACGGTGGCCGCCCGCTTCGGCCTGCCCTGCACCATCTTCATGGGCGCGCGCGACGTGGAGCGGCAGAGCCCCAACGTGTTCCGCATGAAGCTGCTGGGCGCGGAAATCGTGCCCGTGACCTCGGGTTCGCAGACGCTGAAGGATGCGATGAACGAGGCCCTGCGGGACTGGGTGACCAACGTCCACGACACCTTCTACATCATCGGCACGGCAGCCGGGCCGCACCCCTATCCCGAGCTGGTGCGCGACTTCCAGAGCGTGATCGGGACCGAGGCGCGCGAACAGCTGCTGGAGTTGGAGGGCAGGCTTCCCGATGTGGCGGTCGCGGCCGTCGGTGGGGGATCGAACGCGATCGGGCTGTTCCATCCCTTCCTGGACGATCCTGTCGAGCTGGTCGGGATCGAGGCCGCGGGGCATGGGATCGACAGCGGCGAACATGCCGCGAGCCTGACGGGCGGCAAGCCGGGCGTTCTGCACGGGAACAAGACCTTCCTGCTGCAGGACGAGGACGGGCAGATCACCGACGCCCATTCGATTTCGGCGGGGCTGGATTATCCCGGCATCGGGCCGGAGCATGCCTGGCTGCATTCGATCGGGCGGGTGCGCTATGAGAGCATTACCGACCGCGAGGCGCTGGAGGCGTTCAAGATGCTCTGCCGCGAGGAGGGGATCATCCCTGCGCTGGAGCCGGCGCATGCGCTTGCCTATGTGGCGAAGCGGGCGCCGCAGATGGGCAAGGACGAGATCCTGCTGATGAATCTGTGCGGCCGGGGCGACAAGGATATCTTTACGGTGGCGGATGCGTTGGGGGTCAAGCTGTGAGCGACCGCCTGTCGCGCCGCTTTGCGGCCCTCGATGGCCGCGCGGGGCTTGTGACCTTTGTGTGCGGCGGCGATCCCTCGCCCGAGCTGACTGCGCCGATCCTGCATGCGCTTGTGGCGGGCGGGGCCGACATCATCGAAGTGGGGATGCCCTTCACCGACCCGATGGCGGATGGGCCTGCGATCCAGGCGGGCAACATCCGCGCGCTGGGGGCCGGCATCTCGCTAAAGAAGCTGCTGGCGATCGTGACGGACTTCCGCACGCGGGATGCCGACACGCCACTGATTCTGATGGGCTATGTGAACCCGATCCTTGCCTATGGGCCCGACCGCTTCGCGAGCGATGCGCGCGCTGCCGGGCTGGACGGGGTGATTTTGGTCGACCTTCCGCCTGAGGAAGCTGACGAGATGCTGCCCGCGCTGAACGGCTCGGGCCTGCACCTGGTTCGGCTTGCGACGCCGACGACGGATGCGGCGCGGCTTCCCGCCGTGCTGGAGGGGGCTTCGGGCTTCCTCTATTATGTCGCGGTCGCCGGAATCACCGGGGCCAACAGCGCGCAAGCCTCCGACATTGCGGCGGCGGTTGCGCGCCTGAAGGCTTCGACGGCCCTTCCGGTTGCCGTGGGGTTCGGGGTTAAGACTCCGGCGCAGGCGGCGGCCATTGCGCGCCATGCCGACGCTGTGGTCGTCGGCTCGGCCATCGTCGACCTGGTCGGCAGCGCCCACGCCCGCCAGTCCAACGACATTCCCGGCGAGGTGGAGGCGTTCGTGTCGACGCTGTCTGCCGCCGTTCGCAGCGCAAGATTGGAGACCGCGGCATGAGCTGGCTCACCCGTTCCCGGCAGCGCCTGACCGGCTTCATCAGCAGGCGCGAAACGCCCGACAATCTGTGGACCAAGTGCCGCAACTGTGGCGCGATGCTCTACACCCGCGAGTTCGAGGCCAATCTGTCGGTCTGCCCCGAATGCGGCCACCACGAGCGCATCCGCGCGCACGAGCGCTTCGAGATGCTGCTGGACGAGGGCTATGAGCGCATCGCGGTTGCAAGCCCGCCCGACGACCCGCTGAAGTTCAAGGACCAGAAGCGCTATCCCGACCGGCTGAAGGCGGCGCGCACCTCCACCGGCGAGCAGGATGCGCTGCTGCTGGCGAAGGGGCGGATCAAGGGCCAGCCGGCTGTCGTGGGCGTGCAGGATTTCGCCTTCATGGGCGGCTCCATGGGGATCGCGGTGGGCGCCGCCTTCGTGACGGGTGCGCGGGCGGCCATCGAGGCGCGCTGCCCGTTCGTGATGGTGACGGCGGCCGGCGGCGCTCGGATGCAGGAAGGCATCCTGTCGCTGATGCAGATGCCGGCCACCACGGTCGCCATCCAGGAGCTGAAGGAGGCGCGGCTGCCCTATATCGTGGTGCTGACCGACCCGACGACCGGCGGGGTGACGGCGAGCTATGCGATGCTGGGCGACGTGCATATTGCCGAGCCCGGCGCGCTGATCGGCTTTGCGGGCGCCCGGGTCATCGAATCGACCATCCGGGAAAAGCTGCCCGAAGGCTTCCAGCGCGCCGAATATCTGCTGGAGCATGGCATGGTCGACATGGTGGTTAAACGCCACGATCTTGCGGAAACGCTGGGCCGCCTGATCGGCCTGCTGATGAAGGCCTGACGCTGCCCGTATGAAGCCTCGACACGTGGACCATGCCCGGTCCGACAATCCCGTGCTCGACCGGCTGCTGATCGCAGCCGGCCAGCAGCGCGTTTCGGGAGTCGACCTGTCGCTCGACCGGATCGAGCGCCTGCTGAAGCGCATGGCGAGCCCGCACATGAAGATCCCGCCGGTGTTCCATGTGGCGGGCACCAACGGCAAGGGCTCCACCTGCGCCTTCCTGCGCGCAGCGCTGGAGGCGGCCGGGCACCGCGTGCATGTGTTCACCTCGCCCCATCTGGTGCGGGTGAACGAGCGCATCCGGGTTGCGGGCACGCTGGTTTCCGACGAGGATTTCGCCGAAGCGCTGGCCGAGGTGCTGCGGTTCAATGCCGGCCAGCCCTTGAGCTTCTTCGAGGCGATCACGGCGGCGGCCTTCCTGCTGTTCGCCGCGACCCCGGCCGACGCAACCGTGCTGGAGGTGGGGCTGGGCGGCAGGCTCGACAGCACCAATGTCGTGCCCCAGCCGGTCGTGACGGGAATCGCCCAGCTTGCGCTGGACCATGTGGCGATCCTGGGGCCGACGCTGCGCCACATCGCGGCGGAAAAGGCCGGCATCGCCAAGCGCGGCGTGCCGCTGGTGACCCAGAAATATCCCGGCCAGATCGCAGCCGCCGTTGCCGAGGTGGCGATCCCGCGCGGCGCCCGGCTGCTCTGCCGCGGCGAATCCTGGGATGCGGCCGTCTATGAGGGCAGCCTTGCCTTCCGGCAGCTGTCGGACCCGGAGGGGGAGGCGCTCAAGCTGCCACTTCCCAAGCTGCCGGGCGCCCACCAGCAGGACAATGCGGCACTGGCCATTGCGATGGTCCGCGCGCAGGACGCGCTGAGCGTGCCCGACAGCGCGCTGCGCTCGGCGATGGGGTGGGTGCAATGGCCGGCGCGGTTGCAGCGGATCGTCTCGGGCCCGCTGTACCAGCGGCTGGCGTCCGGCTCCGAACTGCTGGTGGATGGCGGGCACAATCCGGCGGCAGGCAAGGCGCTGGCCCAACACCTGGCCGCCGCAGCCCCGGCACTGCCGGCGCATGCGATCATCGGCATGCTGTCCAGCAAGGACCACCTGGGCTTCATCCGCGCCTTTCCGCGCGGCACGCGGATGACGATGGTGCCGGTTCCAGGCCACGCGCAGGTGCCGCCCGAGCAGCTTGCGGCGGCAGCTGCGGCAGCCGGAATGGCGGCGGACACGGCCCCCGATCTGGCGACTGCGCTCGGCGCCGTCGGCGGCCCGGCGCGGGTTCTCGTCGGGGGTTCGCTGCATCTCGCCGGCGAGTTCCTTCGCCTGAACGGGCCGCTTCCGAGCTAGGCGCCTGGGTTCTCAGGCGTTGCGTGCCATCAAGCCGCCGTCGACCGGGATGGTGGCGCCGGTGATGTAGCTTGCGCCCGGCATCAGCAGGCTGACGGTCACGAAGGCCACTTCCTCGGGCCGGCCATAGCGGCGCATCGCTGTCCGGCGCCTGGCGTAGGTGTCCTTGTCGGCAAGGCTTATACTGTCGGTCATCCCTGTCGCGATCGGGCCCGGGCAGACGCAGTTCACCGTGATCCCCTCGCGGCCGAGTTCCACGGCGAGTGCGCGGGTCAGGCCCGTCACGGCCGCCTTGGCGGCGCAATAGGCGCTGTCGAGGGCGGTTGCGCCCAGCGCCTCGGTGCTGGCGATGTTGACGATGCGCGGATGGCTGGATTTGCGCAGAAGCGGAAGGCAGGCGCGAACCACCCGCATCTCGCCGGTCGCGTTCACCCGCAGGATCCGCTCCCACAGGGGCTCGTAGTCGGGATCGTCGATGGGGGCGAAGCCCGCGATGCCGGCATTGTTCACCAGCGCGTCCAGCCGCCCACCGCTCCATTGGGCGACGGTGGCAACGGCGTCCGTGATCGAGCGCGCGTCCCCCACGTCCATCGCGAGCGCAAGCGCATCCGGTCCGCACGCCTGCGCCACGGCCTCGGCGCCGGCGAGGTTCACGTCGGTCACTGCAACCCGCGCCCCTTCCGCCGCAAGCATCCGCGCGGTGGCGGCCCCCATGCCGCTTGCGGCCCCCGTCACCAGCGCGGTTGCGCCGTTCAGCGATCGTCCGTCCATCGGCCTCTCCTCCATCCCGTCAGCAGACGCCGCGCGGCGCGGCTGCGCAAGCCATGAGGACAGGGAGGCCGGTTCCGGGCGACCGCCCGCAGCCGCGGGCCCCAAGGTGCTTGCCCGCAGCCGCGGGCGGAAGGGCGCTTGCCCGCAGCCGCGGGCGGGGCCATAGGCGCGCCATGCACGACATCAAGGCCATTCGCGCGGATCCCAACGCCTTCGACGCAGCGCTTGCCAAGCGTGGTATGCCGCCGCAAGCGAGTGTGATCGTAGAGCTAGATTCAGAAGTCCGACGCTTCGAGATGCAACGAGACTTACATCTCTCTCTTAAGAATGAGGCGAATTCCCAGATTGGTTTGCTGAAATCCGCTCAAAAGGCGGCACAATCCGTTTCCATGTTCTTTGTTCCTGGACTACAGTCAGATGCAGAGAAAATCGCTGATCTGAAGCAGAGATCTATTCGTAATGGCGAGTTAGCCTCATCTGCACAAGCGGCAGCTGAGCTCAAGAAGATTGAGCTAAAGGCAATCCTTGGCGCCTTGCCTAATCTTCCCGCTGGCGACGTGCCCGAGGGTGCGGACGAGGCAGGCAATATGGAGCAGAAGCACTGGGGCACCCCGCGCGAGGGGGGGCAGGAGCATGATGCGTTGGCCCTGCGGCTCGGTTGGAATCCAGAAGCATCGGCCCGCCTCGCCGGCGCGCGGTTCATGGTACTTGGAGGCCCGCTTGCGCGCCTGCATCGTGCTCTCGGCCAGTTCATGCTCGACCGGCAGGTCGCAGCTGGCTGGCAGGAAACTGTCGTGCCGCTGCTGGTGCGCGACCATGCCATGTTCGGGACAGGTCAGTTGCCTAAGTTTGCGAATGATCTGTTCTTCTCTGCAGATGACCCAAACCGTAGAAGACTTTTGGATGAGGCACTATCCAAACAGAATTTTGATCGGGTTATGAAGCAAGCTGTAGACGAAGGTAGGTCGCCGACGTCTGTATTGAATGCAGTGCTCGAGGCGGCCGACACAGCAGAGCAGTTTTGGCTGATCCCGACTGCCGAAGTCAGCCTGACCAACCTGGTGCGCGAGCAGATCCTCGACGCCGGGACGCTGCCGCTGCGCCTGACCGCGCTGACGCCCTGCTTCCGGAGCGAGGCGGGGGCAGCGGGCAAGGACACCCGCGGCCTCATCCGCCAGCACCAGTTCGAGAAGGTGGAGCTGGTGACGATCTGCGCGCCCGACCAGTCCGAGGCCGAGCATGCGCGGATGGTGGAGGCGGCCGAAGCGGTCCTGGAGGCGCTGGAGCTGCCCTATCGCCGGATGCTGCTGTGCGCGGGCGACATGGGCTTTTCAGCTCGCAAGACCTATGACCTGGAGGTCTGGCTGCCGGGCGCGAAGGCCTATCGGGAGATCTCGTCCGTCTCCAACTGCGGGGATTTCCAGGCCCGCCGGATGGACGCCCGCTTCAAGGCGCGGGGGGACAAGGGCACCAGCTTCGTCCACACCCTGAACGGATCGGGGCTGGCGGTGGGCCGCACGCTGGTCGCGGTGCTGGAGAACCACCAGGCCGCCGACGGCAGTGTCACGGTTCCGCAAGCACTTCGCCCCTACATGGGCGGCGTCGAAACACTCACACCCTCTGCCTGAGCAACGATACCGGCCGCACCGCGGCTGCAAGCGCGACCGCGCGCCCGGAGCGAAGCGGAGGAGACAAAGGAAGACAGATGCGGATTCTCCTCACCAACGACGACGGAATCAACGCGCCGGGTTTCGCAGCGCTGGAGCGGATCGCCGCACAGCTGTCCGACGATATCTGGATCGTGGCGCCGGCCGAGGAGCAATCGGGCGCGGGCCACAGCCTGACGCTGACCCGCCCGATCCGGGTGCGCGAGATCGGCCCGCGCCGCTTTGCCGTTGCCGGCACGCCAACCGACAGCGTGATGATGGCGCTGGGGCATCTGATGGGCGATCTGAGGCCCGACCTCATCCTGTCGGGCGTGAACCGGGGGCCCAACATGGCCGAGGATCTCACCTATTCCGGCACAGTCTCTGCGGCCATGGAAGGCACGCTAGCCGGCGTGCGCGCGATCGCGCTCAGCCAGCAGATGGCGGATTACACCCACGGCAAGGAAAGCTTTGCGGCCGCCGAGCTGATGGGGCCCGACATCATCCGCAAGGTGGCAGCGGCCGACTGGGGTGACGGCGTGCTGGTGAACATCAACTTCCCCGCGCACGAACGACCGCTGGGTGTCCGCGTGACGGAGCAGGGGTTCCGCGATTACGGCCACATCCGGATCGATGCCCGCGTCGATCCGCGGGGCTTTCCCTATTACTGGTTCGGCTATGGCCGCGAAGTGGAAACGCCGGGGCACCGCACCGATCTCGAGGCGCTGCACGACGGCTATGTCTCGGTGACGCCGCTGCACCTCGATCTCACGCACCGGCAGACGCTGGCGGCGCTGCAGGCAACGCTGGAGAGCTGAGGGCCCAGTGCCCGCAGGTGGAATGGTTAACCCAGCGAGACGTGTCGGCAGGCTTTACACAATGGCGCTCTTCGGGTCGGTCGGCCCGCAGAGCATCGGAGTTGGCACTGTTCTTGCAAAAAGAGGCCCATAGCAATTGGCATTGCCTTGCAGAAAGGGTCCTCAGATGCGTTTCATTCCCGGTTTCCTCACCATTGCAGCAACAGCTGTTGCTGTCGCATCGCCGGCTGCGGCCGCTCTTCCGCTGGAGGGGGCCATCAGTGTCGACTGGTACACTGTTCAGCCCGGGCCGGTGAAGGCCAACCGGGATTTCCAGAACACCTGCTGCGGCGAACTCCGGCCCGACATGGTGCTGGGCACGCTGGGGCCCAACGGCCGGCCGATGTACAATGCGGCAAGCGCAGGCCCGGTGATCAAGGGCGTGTCGGGCACGGGCGAGCTCCAGTGGTGGACCCCCGGCACCACCGCCGGCGGCGACGTCGTCACCTCGACCGGCAGCGAGATAGTGTTCCTGCCGTTCAGCGACACCACGCTGTTCCCGACCAATGGAGCGGGCGGCTCGAACGGCGGCAACGCCGGTTTCCAGACGGCCCACTTCTACTTCGGCATCGGCAACTTCTCGTCGGACAACCTGCTGATCAGCTTCAACTTCGAAGCGGATGACGACCTCTTCCTGTTTGCCGACAGCAAATATGTGGGCGGGCTGGGTGGGGTGCACCCGATTACCGCCTCGGGGCCGTTCAGCTTCGTGGCTGCGCCCGGCACGACGCGGGTCGACATCTTCTTCGCAGACCGTCACACGACGGAGTCGGCCCTGAAGATGCGCGCGACCTTTGAAGTGCTGCCGGGCGGGGTGATTCCCGAGCCCGCCACCTGGGCGCTCCTCATCACCGGCTTCGGCCTTGTCGGCATGGTGGCCCGGCGCCGCCCGCTGGCCGCCTGACGACACTGTCGACGTGAAAAAGGGCCCTGCCGCGCGCGGCAGGGCCCTTTTTCGTCTGCCTGCCCTGGGCGGCGCAGTCTGAACTCTTTCAGACAGCAAAGGGGCGGTGAAGCCCCAGCTCCACCGCCCCTGCCGTGACGAACCTGTCCCGTGCCGGCGTTTGCCCCCGCCGACCCGATGGTATTGCATGTCACATGCCAACTGCAGCGGGATTCTTTTGCACTTGCGAGTCAGGTGCTTACGAGACAGGCCCCGACTTCGTCGATCGCCCGATTGTAAAGGATTCCGACAGTTCGGTCCTTGTCATCCGTTTGTCGCGGGAAGGCACCGGACATCGCGGCCGTGGATTCCCTCTCCTGCTTCCATGCGGTAAGCGGCCCGGGTGCCTCGCTCGACGCGCCCCTTCAACCGTCTGCGCCCGCTGGTGCCGGCCGTCCTGCTGCTGGTGGGGGCCTGCACTGCCTCGGCTCCGCCGCGTCCGCAGCAGGCGAGCCGACCGCCGGCCGCAAAGCCGACGCCGCCTGCAAAGCAGGGCCCGCGCTGGCAGGCTGTGCCGGCCAGGGCCGACGGCGCGGCGGTGCCGGGCGGTCGCCGCCACATCGTGAAGCGCGGCGAAACCGGGATCGCGATTGCCAACGCCTACAAGGTGCCCTGGGGGCGCATCGCGGCTGCGAACGGCCTCGACCGGGATTCGATCCTGCAGGTCGGCCAGGCCCTGTTCGTGCCGACCGGGTCCGCGCCCCCTCCTGCGAAGCCGGCAAAGCCCGGCACAGCGGCGCAACCGCCGAGCCGGTCGGCTGGCTTCGAGCTCGATCTCGACGACCTGATCACCGGCTCGGCGCCGGCGCGCGAGGGGCCGTCGTCGGCGCAGGCGGCGCCCCGCCCCGCGACGCCGGCCGTGCAGGCGACGGTGCCTTCGCTGGCATGGCCGGTGGACGGCCGGGTCATCCTGTCGCGCTATGGCCCCAAGCCCGGCGGGCGCGTGAACGACGGGGTGAACATCAAGACCACGCAGGGTGCCGCGGTTCGGGCAGCCGCGGGCGGAGAGGTGATCTACGTGGGTGATGCCATCGCGGGCTTCGGGCTGATGATGCTGGTGCGTCACCCCGGCGGCACCGTTACAGCCTACGGGCACCTGGAGGATGCGCTTGCCGACCGCGGCGACAGGGTGGAGCGCGGCCAGCCGATCGCCCGCGCAGGGCGCAGCGGAAACGTGACCGAGCCGCAGCTCCACTTCCAGCTCCGCCAGGGCCGGCGAACCCTCGATCCGCTGACCTATCTGCCGCGCTAGCCCTCGGGCGGCTGCCCGTCAGCGTGCCGGGCAGGTCGCCTCGCTGTTCACCGCGAAGCTGGTGCTGCTGGCATTGTTCGGTGTCGCCAGCGTCAGGTCCACCCGGGCCGGCGTTCCGGACCGGGTCGTCAGGCGGATCAGGCGGCAACTGTCGGGGAAGCAGTCCTGCACGGTGGGGTCCTCGGCGGCAGGGGTGCGCCCGCCGCTCGTGCGCAGGTGGGTGATGGTCACGGCTGCCGCTGGCGGGGCCGTCAGCGTCACATCCTGCCAGCCGGCATTGGCCCCCCGCACGGCAATGATGTTGTTGAGGCTGGGCGAACCAGGGCACTGCATCGTCGGGCGCTGCTGGCCTGAAATGGTGCGCACGGGCCCCAGCGGCAGAGCGGCATAGCAGTCCCGCCGCGGCTCCCTGTCCTCCATGCGCGCCGGCCCGGGCTGGCGACACCGGGTGACAGGCCCCACTGTTTCGGTGGTGAAGCCACGCGGACAGGTGAAGCCCCGGGGTGTGAGCTGGGCCGGGATCACATTGTCCGGGCCCCGAACCTCCACGCGGGCCGTTGCCGGAAGCGTTGCGCAATGGCTGTTCTGGGCAAATGCCGGCGTCGTGATGGCTGCGCACATGCCAAGAACTGTCAGACCACGCATGAAGAATCTCCCCTTGTTGCGCCGCCAGTCTGCACCAGTGGCCCGTTGCTGAGAACCCGCCTTGGCCCGGCTTTTTTGTCGGTCGGGGCAGCGCTTCGCGATTCCCCTTTTCCCCGAAGCTCGCTAGGGGTTCCAGCATGAGCGACACGATCGAAGAGACACCTTCCGCGCCGGGCAGCGACATCGCGCCCATCAGCCTCGTGGAGGAGATGCGCACCTCCTATCTCGACTATGCGATGTCGGTCATCGTCTCGCGCGCGCTGCCCGACGTGCGCGACGGGCTGAAGCCCGTTCACCGGCGGATCCTGTTCGCGAGCCAGGAGAATGGCTTCACCAGCGGGAAGCCGTTCCGCAAGTCGGCCCGGATCGTCGGCGACGTGATGGGTAAGTATCACCCGCATGGCGACAGCGCGATCTACGACGCGCTGGCCCGGATGGCGCAGGACTGGTCGATGCGGCTGACGCTGATCGACGGCCAGGGCAATTTCGGCAGCATGGACCCGGACCCGCCGGCGGCCATGCGCTACACCGAGGCGCGGCTGTCGAAGGCGGCCGAGGCCCTGCTCGACGATCTCGACAAGGACACGGTCGACTTCGTTCCCAACTATGATGGGCAGGAGCGCGAGCCGAGCGTGCTGCCGGCGCGGTTCCCGAACCTGCTGGTGAACGGCGCGGGCGGGATTGCGGTGGGCATGGCGACCAACATCGCGCCGCACAATCTGGGCGAGGTGATCGACGCCTGCCTTGCGTATCTCGACGATCGCGCGGTCTCGTCCGAGGCCTTGATGGCGCATGTGCCGGCGCCCGACTTCCCGACGGGCGCGCTGATCCTGCGCACCAACGGCATCGCATCTGCGATGACGACGGGTCGCGGTTCCATCCTGATGCGATCGCGCCATGTGATCGAGGACAGGCGGGGAACCGGGCAGCAGATCGTGCTGACGGAGATTCCCTACCAGGTGGGCAAGGCCGGGCTGGTCGAGAAGATCGCCGAGGCGGTCAAGGACAAGCGCATCGAGGGCGTGTCGGACCTGCGCGACGAGAGCAACCGCGAGGGCGTGCGGATCGTGCTGGAGCTGAAGCGCGATGCGGTCCCCGAGGTGGTCCTGAACCAGCTCTGGCGGCACACGCCGGCGCAATCGAGCTTCGCGGTCAACATGCTTGCACTGCGCGGCGGGCGCCCCGAGCAGCTGTCGCTTCGCGACGTCATCGAGGCCTTCATCGCCTTCCGCGAAGAGGTGATCGGCCGCCGGTCGCGCTTCCTGCTGGCCAAGGCGCGGGATCGCGCCCACCTGCTGCTCGGCCTTGTCATAGCGGTGTCAAACCTTGACGAGGTGGTCGCGATCATCCGCGGCTCCGCCTCGCCGGCGGACGCGCGCGAGGCGCTGATGGCGCGGGCCTGGCCGGTCGCCGAGATCGCGCCCTATCTGAAGCTCGTCGACGATGCCGAGCTGGAGATGGAGGGCGAGGACCTGACGGCAGGCACCTATCGCCTGTCCGAACTTCAGGTCCGCGCGATCCTCGATCTCAGGCTGCATCGGCTTACCGCACTGGGCCGCGACGAGATCGGCGGCGAGCTGAAGGAGCTTGCCGACACGATCGCCGACCTGCTGGACATCCTGTCGAGCCGCGCCCGGCTGGAGCAGGTGATGCGCGACGAGCTGACGGCGGTGCGCGACCAGTTCGCGACCCCGCGCCGATCGGAGATCGTCCAGGCCGACGATGTGGAAGACGAAGACCTGATCGCCCGCGAGGACATGGTCGTGACCGTCACCCACTCGGGCTGGATCAAGCGCGTGAGCCTTGACAGCTATCGCGCGCAGAAGCGCGGCGGCAAGGGCCGGCAGGGCATGGCGACCAAGGAAGAGGATGTCATTACCGCGCTGTTCGTCGCCATGACGCACGCGCCGGTGCTGTTCTTCTCGACCTTGGGCAAGGTCTATCGGATGAAGGTCTGGAAGCTGCCCGAGGGCACGCCCCAGTCCAAGGGCAGGGCCATGGCGAACCTGCTGCCGCTGGAGCCCGGCGAGACCATCCGGACGGTTCTTCCGCTGCCCGAGGACGAGGCCGAATGGGGCCAGCTGCACGTGATGTTCGCGACCGCGCGCGGCCTGGTGCGCCGCAACAGCATGGACGCGTTTGCCAATGTGCCGTCCAACGGCAAGCTGGCCATGCGCTTCGAGGATGGCTCCGACGACCGGCTGATCGGCGTTGCCCTGTGCCACGAAAGCCAGGACATCCTGCTGGCCGCGCGCTCGGGCAAGGCCGTGCGCTTCGAGGCGACGGCCGTGCGCGAGTTCCAGTCGCGCACGTCGACCGGCGTGCGCGGCATGGACCTGGAAGCGGGGGACGAGGTGATCTCGCTGTCGGTGCTGCGCCGTGTGGGCACCACGACCGAGGAGCGCGAGGCCTATCTGAAGTCCGCCGCGTGGAAGAATGATCCGCAGCCGCTCGACGGGCTGTCGGATGAGCGCTTTGCCCATATGGCCGAGGCCGAGCAGTTCATCCTGACGATCACCGCGAACGGCTTTGGCAAGCGCAGTTCGGCGTACGAATATCGCCGCACCAACCGCGGCGGGAAGGGGATCGTCAACATCGACACCTCGGAACGCAACGGCCATGTCGTGGCGAGCTTCCCTGTCGAACCCACCGAACAGCTGATGCTGGTGACCGACCAGGGCAAGCTGATCCGCATGCCGGTGAAGCATATCCGCATCGCCGGCCGCGCGACCCAGGGCGTGACCCTGTTCAAGGTGAACGATGCCGAGCAGGTCGTCTCGGCCGCACGTATCCGCGAGAGCGACGACGAGGACGGCGACGAAGGCAACATGGCGGAAACGCCCGGCGACGCATCGGAGCCTGCAGCGGAATGACCGCCGGATGACCCTGGTGCTCGGCATCGAGTCGAGCTGTGACGAAACCGCGGTTGCCCTCGTCACCGCCGACCGACGCGTGCTCGCCGAACGGATCGCCAGCCAGGAGGCGGAGCATCGCCCGTTCGGCGGCGTGGTGCCCGAGCTTGCCGCGCGTGCGCACGCCGAGCGCATCGCGCCGATGGTGGAGGCCGTGCTGGCAGAGACCGGACTGTCGTTGAACGATGTCGATGCGATTGCCGCCACTGCCGGCCCCGGCCTCGTTGGCGGCGTCATGGTGGGGCTCGTGACGGGGAAGGCGCTCGCCTTTGCGGCCGGCAAGCCTTTGTGGGGCATCAACCATCTCGAAGGCCACGCACTGTCCCCTCGGCTGGTCGACCCGGACCTCGCCTTTCCCTACCTGCTTCTCCTCGTTTCGGGCGGCCACTGCCAGCTGATCGCGGTGGAGGGCGTCGGCCGCTACCGCAGGCTTGCGACCACCATCGACGATGCGGCCGGCGAGGCGTTCGACAAGGTCGCGAAGATGCTGGGCCTGGGATTTCCAGGCGGCCCTGCGGTCGAAAATGCTGCGCAGCATGGCGACCCCAAGGCCGTGCCTTTGCCGCGCCCGCTGGTGGGTTCCGGCGAGCCGCATTTCAGCTTTGCGGGGCTCAAGACGGCCGTTCTCCGCGCGGTGCAATCCGGCCTGCACGGCCCTGCCGACATTGCAGCAAGCTTCCAGGCTGCGGTCACCGATTGCCTGGCCGACCGGACGCGCCTCGCCATCCGTGCAATGCCTGAGGCAACCGCGCTGGTGGTGGCAGGTGGCGTTGCAGCCAATGGTGCCGTTCGTGCTGCGCTGAAGCAGGTGGCGAGCGCCCACGCCCTCCCCTTCCTTGCGCCCCCGTTGCGGCTGTGCACCGACAATGCCGCGATGATCGCCTGGGCCGCGCAGGAACGGATCGCGGCCGGCCTTTCGCCGGAGCCGGATCCGCAGGCCCGCCCCCGCTGGCCGCTGGACCCGGCGGCTGAAGCCGTGCGCGGGGCAGGGGTCAAGGCGTGATCGCCGTAGTCGGGGCCGGTGCCTGGGGAACAGCGCTTGCCAACGCCATGGCGGCGCAGGAGGATGTGCTGATCTGGGCGCGGGAGCCCGAGGTGGCGGCCTCGATCAACGAGACCGGCGCGAACCCGCTGTTCCTGCCCGACATCCCGCTCAGCCCCCGCGTGCGCGCAACGACTGACCTGTCGGACCTTGCAGGGATCGACCTCTGGCTGGTGGTGCCGCCCGCGCAGTTCCTGGGCCGCGTGCTGTCGGCCGCGCCGCTGGAACACCGCCCGACGCTCATCCTGTGCGCCAAGGGCATCGAGGCCGGTACGCATCGGCTCATGGCCGGTGTCGCGGCTGCCGTCGCGCCGCAGTCGTCGCTCGCTGTCCTGTCGGGCCCCAGTTTTGCAGCCGAGGTTGCGAAAGGCCTGCCCACCGCCGTCACGCTGGCCGCACAGACCGAGGCCGCTGCTGCGGCGCTGGCAGACCGTATCGCCCGCCCGACCTTCCGGCCCTATGCCTCAGACGATGTGATCGGCGCGGAAATCGGCGGCGCGGTCAAGAATGTGCTGGCGATCGCCTGCGGCGTGGTGATCGGCGCAGGCCTCGGCGAAAATGCCCGCGCGGCCATCATCGCGCGCGGCTTTGCCGAGATGACCCGCTTCGGCCTCGCCCGCGGCGCCCGCGCAGAGACACTTGCAGGCCTCTCGGGCCTTGGCGACCTGGTGCTGACATGCGGGTCGACCCAGTCCCGCAACATGCGGCTCGGCATGGCGCTGGGCGAGGGGCAGACGGCGGAGCAGGCCTTGGCAGGCAAACTGTCCGTCGCGGAAGGTGCTGCAACCGCGCCGGTGCTGGTCGAGGCGGCGGCTGCCGCGCATGTCGACATGCCCATTTCGGCAGCTGTTGCGGACCTGCTGGCGGGCCGCGCGACCGTGCCCGAGGTCGTGCGCCGCCTGCTGAGCCGACCGCTCAAGTCCGAAGGGCTGTAACCCGCCCGACACACCCCTGTCATGCTGAGGTCACTGCCCCCAGATATAGCGCGCAGGCAATTGCCGACCCACAAGCAGCAGGGGCCATTGCATGCAGACCGTCGCCCGTCTCGACAGCCACTTTCCCCCGTCAGCTGCCGTCCCACCCTTGCCGACACCGGCCTGGCTGCACGAGCCTGAGGAGGAAACCCCGCGCCGGCGCCTGAGGTTCCGCACCATCTTCATTTCCGATACCCATCTCGGCACGTCCGGCTGCAACGCGGAGCTGCTGTTCGACTTTCTGAAGTCGGTCGAGTGCGAGACGCTGTACCTGGTGGGCGACATCATCGACGGATGGCGCCTGAAGCGCGGCTGGTTCTGGCCGACCCGCCACAATGACATCGTCCGCCGCGTGCTGAAGATGGCGAAGAAGGGCACGCGCGTCGTCTATGTGCCCGGCAACCACGACGAGGTGCTGCGCGACTTCATCGGCCTTCAGCTGGGCGACATCGAGGTGCGCCCGGAGGCCGTGCACGAGACGGCGGACGGCCGGAAGCTGCTGGTGCTGCATGGCGACGAGTTCGACGGCGTCGTGCTCTACCACCGCTGGCTCGCCTTTCTCGGCGACCATGCCTATGTCGCGCTGCTGAAGCTGAATGTGGGCTTCAACGCCTGCCGCCGCGCGCTCGGCCTGCCCTACTGGTCGCTGTCTGCGCACCTGAAGAAGCGGGTGAAGAATGCGGTCGAATATGTGTGCCGTTACGAGGAGGCGGTCGCCCACGCCGCGCGCGAGCGGGGCGCCGACGGCGTTGTCTGCGGCCATATCCATTCGGCCGAGATCCGCCAGTTCGGCGACATCACCTACTACAATGACGGCGACTGGGTGGAGAGCTGCACCGCGCTCGTCGAGCATGCGGACGGGCAGATGGAGATCCTCGACTGGGCCGCCCGCGTCCGCGAGGAAGCCGAGGCTGCCCAGCCGGCAAAGCCGCGCCGGGCCCGGGTTGCCGCTGCGCTGGCGCCTGCCGCCTGATGCCGCGCCTGCTTCTGGTCTCCGATGCGTGGGCGCCCCAGGTCAACGGCGTCGTCCGGACGCTGCAGACCACGGCGCGGCTGCTGGAGGGGCGCGGATGGCAGATCACGCCCGTCACGCCCGACCGGTTCCGCTCCTGGCCCTGCCCGACCTACCCCGAGATCCGCCTGGCCCACGCGCCACGCGGCGCGGTCGGCAAGCTGATCGAAGAGGCAAGCCCCTGCGCGATCCACATCGCGACCGAAGGGCCGCTGGGCCTTGCCGCACGCCGTCACGCGCTGCGAACGAACAGGCCCTTCACCACCAGCTTCCACACCCGGTTTCCGGATTATCTCCACGCCCGCTTCCGCCTGCCGACGGGCATCAGCTGGCGATATCTGCGCTGGTTTCACGCGCCGGCGCGGTCGGTGCTGGTGGCGACGCCCCGCCTTGCCGAGGAACTGGCGTCGCACGGGCTTCCGCACACCCGCCTCTGGTCCCGTGGTGTCGATCTCGGGCAGTTCCGGCCGGGCCTTCCGGCGCCGGATGCCTACCGCGACCTGCCGCGGCCGATCCTGCTGAATGTCGGCCGTGTGGCGGTCGAGAAGAACATCGAGGCCTTCCTCGAGGCGCCGGCACCCGGCAGCAAGGTCGTGGTCGGGGACGGCCCGGCGCTCGCGGAGCTGAAGGCCCGCTACCCGCATGTCCTGTTCCTGGGGGCGCTGTCCGGCGAGGCCCTGGCGCGCGCCTATGCCGGCGCCGACCTGTTCGTCTTCCCCAGCCGCACCGACACCTTCGGGCTGGTGCTGGTGGAGGCCATGGCGGCGGGGCTGCCCGTCGCGGCCTATCCCGTGCACGGGCCAATCGACGTGGTCGGCACCAGTGGTGCCGGTGCGCTGGATGACGACCTTGCAGCTGCGATCGGCCGGGGTCTCAAGATCCCGCGGGCCGCTGCACTGGCGCGCGCCGGCGACTTCAGCTGGGAGGCCGCTGCCGCGCAGTTCGAAGCAGCCCTTTCCGCGCCGCCGAGCGCGGACGAACCGCGCACGGCGGCCGCAAGTGCCGATCAGAACTTCGCGGTCAATCCCAGCGAGAAGCTCGTGCCAACATCGTAGCGGTTGTTGAGGATCGTGCTGTCGCCGAGCGTCTGGCTCTCGCGATACTCGGTTCCCAGGATGTTGCGGACCTGGAACTTCAGCTCCATCGGCAGCGAGCCCATGGTGATTTCCTCGCGCCAGACGAAGTCCAGCAGCACGCCGGGCCGTTCGATGAGGTCCGGCGTCACACCGGGACCCCGCTGGGTCACGCGGTCCGAAGCGTAGGTCAGCAAGATCGTCTGCTCGGAGACCTTGCCGTCGCGCTGCAGGCCGAGCTGGAGGTTCAGGATATGGTCCGACTGCCCGGTCAGCGGGGCGCCGTTGCGGAAATAGTCGGAGGCCGGACGGTCCTGGCCGCCGGCTTCGACCGGCCGCGTGGTGTCGCCGTCGGCAACCTTCAGCTTCGAATCCGTGTAGGTGTAGTTCGCGATCACCAACAGGGAGCGATCGGCAAAGAAGCCGCTGTCGGCGATGGAGAAGCTCTTTTGCGCTTCGGCTTCAATGCCGTAGAGTTCCGCCTTCGGCGCATTGGCGAAGGTGGTGAACAGCGTGCCGCCCTGCTGGAACGACACGGTCTCGATCGGCCGGTCGATCTGCTTCCAGAAGGCCCCCAGGATGATCCGTTCGTTGGTGCCGAGGAACCATTCCCAGCGGCCTTCGATGTTGATCAGCTCGGAATCCACGAGGAACGGGTTGCCGAAGCCCGGACGGTCGGTGTCGGGATCGAGGTAGGTCTGCGGGGCCAGCTCGCGGAACTGCGGGCGTGCGATGGTCTTGGAGGCTGCGAACCGGGCCTGCATGTCCTCGGCGAAGTTCCAGGTGAGGGTCGCGCCCGGCAGCCAGTAATCGTTGCTGAGGCGGGTGGAGAGCAGCGTCGCGCCCCCGGTGCCGAACAGGTCGACGGGCGTGACGAACTGATCGGCGCTTTCGAAGCGGACCCCGGCTGTCAGGCGGAAGCCGTCGAACAGCTCGGCCTCGACCTGGCCATAGGCCGCGTGGACGGTGAGCCCGGCTTCATAGGCTGCAACACCGGCGGCTGCGCTCACTTCCTCGAGGAAGATGTCGTACACGTTGACGTTGAACGGGCTGAGCAGGAAGTCCGGCCGCTGCTGGCTGACTGCATCCGGAAGCGCATCGACCGAGTTGTAGCGGAAGTCGCGCCGCGTCGAGTTTCGCGTGTTGTCGGAATAGGCATAGCCGGCCGACAGCGTGACCGGCCGCTCGGTCGGCAGCCTGTAGCCCACATCGGCAGCGCCCGCCCAGATCTCGTCCTCAAGGTCCGAGAAGGCGACCCGTGCCGAGGTCTGGGTGCGCAGCGTGTTCACATAGTCGTTGAAGCGCGGCTCGAAGATGTAGCTGTTCACGCGCTCGTACGGGCTGTTCCGCTGCGACTTCGCATAGGTTCCACGCACATCGAGCTTCAGGTCGTCGAACTTGAACTCGCCGACAAGCGAGGTCGAAAAGAGCTGGCGTTCGAACCAGTTGGTGAAGCTGCGGTTTACCGGCTGGTCCTGGTTCACGTTGACGAGATCGAGACCAGCCTGGATCCGCGCTTCCTTCAGCACGTCGCGGATATAGACGTTGGTGAAGCGGATCTGGTGCTCGTCGAACTCGTAGCCAACGCCCAGCATACCATTGAGAAGGATGCGGTTCTCGGTCGAGAAGAAGAGATAGTCTTCCTGCGGGTCGAGGAACTCGTTGCCGTCGGCATCGATGGAAATGCCGAAGGCCGTCTGCTGTTCACCGGCCTTGGTCTGCCAGTTGTTGGCCCAGTTGAACGCGGCGATCACCCCAAGCCGGTCCTCGCCGATATCGACCGCCGTACCGGCCGTGAAGCCAAGCGACATGTTGGCCGGGATGGTGTCGTTGCTCTGGATGAGGTTGGTCTCGGCATTGTTCAGGCTTGCCGTGATGGTCTTCAGTTCGCCGAGCGTGAAATTGGCAAGGCTGAGCGGGCGGCCGCTGTTGAGCGCTGCCCTGAGTTCGGCCGGCTGGGACCGGGTGCCGCCGTCGAAGCTGGTCCAGTCCGACCGCGAACCGCGATAGGTATAGCCGAGCTGTCCGGTCGTGACCGTGTCGCCCGAAAGCGAGGCCGACACGTTGAAGAAGGGCTCATCCGGCACGGCGCGGGTGGTCAGGTTGATGACGCCGCCGCCGAATTCGCCGGGGAAGTTGGCCGAGAAGCTCTTCTGCACGAGCGTCGAAGCCAGGATATCGGTCGGGAAGATGTCGAGCGGCACGACCCGCTTCAGCGGCTCGGGCGACGGAATGGGAAGACCATTGAGCAGCGCGAGGGAGTAGCGATCGCCGAGACCGCGCACGAAGACATATTTCCCGCCGACGACCGACAGGCCGGTCACGCGCTTCAGTGCCCCTGCAATGTCGCCTTCGCCTGTGCGGGCGAGGTCCGCCGCCGACAGGACCGACACCACCGAGGGTGTCGCGCGGACGACGTTGGGAATGTTGCGACCGATGACGACGATCTCGTCTTCGTCGAAACCCCCGGCACCTGTGCCCGAAACGTCGACGTCCTCCGCCTCTTCGGCCTGCGCAGGCGGTTCCTGCGCGGGTGGCTGGGCAGGGGCGGCCTGTGCGCTGAGCGGGACTGCCGCAAACAGCGGCCCCATCGCCGAGGAGGCGAGAAGCAGGCGGGCCAGGGTGGACATCGTCATCGGGTTTTCCCCCAGGTGTATTTCATATGGTCAGACCGATCCTGTTGCGGCGGGGGCAGCCGGCCGGCCGCCCCCGCCCTGCAGGCGTGTCCGTTACTGCCTCGGCAGCGGCACCGCGGTGCAGGCGGTCGTCGTGCCGCCCAGGCCGCAGGCCCAGCCATTGTACCAGGTGTCGGACGTGCCGCTGAAAGCGCCGACATAGGTCGTGTTGGTGAAGAAGGCGTTGATCGACGCCGCATTGATCGCAGCAACGGCAAGTTCGGTTGCACCCGGGAACCAGGTGCCCGTCAGCGTGTTGGTCGCGTTGACCACATTGCCGCGGCTGGCTTCCGTCAGGATGTCGGTCACCTGCTGCGTCGTCACGCCACCCGAGCCGTTGGCGGGGCCGCCGGCGCAGGAATGGAAGGTCCCGCGCACGTTCGGCGGGCCAGCCTTGCGTGCGGTCGGATCGGTCGGCGTGTTGTCGGTCGAGATGGTGAAGGCATCCGCCATCTGCACGCAGGCGCCGGCGTCCTTCTGGATGATCGAGTTCAGGATGTCGAAGTCGGTCCCGCCGCGGAACAGCAGGCCGTTCGGGCTGCGGCGGCCAATGTAGGTGACGTTGGCAAAGGCCGGGCGCGACCGCGGGGTGCGGGTGTCGTTGCCCGACGTTTCGCCCTCGATCATCCGATCACCGCCGGTCGAGCGCTGCACCACCAGGCCGAACTGGAGCGCACCGCGATAGCCGAGATCGGTGTCGAGGCTGTCGTCGTCGGCGCCCGTCACCACGACATAGCGGTGATTCACGCGACCACCGAACCATTCGATGCCATCGTCCGAGCTGTTGTGGACCTGGATGTTCTCGGCAAAGGTGCCCGAGCCGACACCCGCGAAGGTGATGCCGTTGAGCTCGTTGCCGGCCGAAACCTCGAAGCCGGGATAGCGGATCTGCACGTAGCGCAGACGACCGGAGCTGTCGGCCGGCGTCGCGCCACCATAGAGACCATCGGCACCTTCCACCCGGCTTTCGCAGCCGACCGTGCCGCCGACCACACCCTGCCCGATGCAGGTGTGGATGGGCGCGCGGCCGAGCACGACGAGACCGCCCCACTGGCTGATCGTGTTGTCGCCGGCTGTGCCTTCCATGTTCGAACGGCTGGTGAAGACGATCGGCCGGGTGGCCGTCCCTTCCGCGAAGATCTGCGAGCCGCGCTCGATGAGCAGGAAGTCGGCCCCGGACGACCCGAACACGGTGACGCCGGCCTCGATGGTCAGGATACCCTGGGCGCCGCCCGGGCGCTGGCCGTCGCCACCCACATCGCGGCCGATCCGCACGCCGCCCGAGAGCGCGTAGACGAGGTTCTGCACATTGCGGAGCAGCAGGTTGCCGGTGATCACGCCCGACAGCTGGCACACCCGGACCTGCTGGCCGCTGAAGGTGGCGGTGCCGACGTTGGCGGTGCCGGTCGGGCAGTCCGTGGGGACCACGCCACCGGGCGGGGTCGGGGGCGGGGTGGGCGTGGGAGGGGGGGTCGGAGTCGGCGGCGGCGGCAGCACGATCACGCCATCGCCGGGCGACGCGACGTCGGTCGCTCCGCTGCATGCAGCGAGAACGACGGCAGACCCGAGCAGAAGCAGGCCGCGGAACTTGGTCATGGGATCCCCTTTTCGGATGCGAAACTCGGCCGCAGTCCCGCCGGCTGCGGCGTTGCGGACGGGGCCTCCCTAGACGGAGCCCATGTCAGTCCGGTTGCGGAGATGTTGCAATCCGATGGCCCAATTGTTGCAAACGGGTGTCAGACTGCGGCCACTGCGCCTGCCAATTCCGACAAGAGGGCGTCTTCCGCCATTCCGCGCACACCCTCTCGCCCGATCTGCAGCAGGGCGGGCACGGCCAGCGGGCTCACCCGGTCCAGATGCTGGACCAACAGCTCCGATTCGGCCCGCTTCAGCAGCCGATCCAACCGCGCGAGGTCGGTCAGCCGGGCGCTCGCCTCGGCCCAGGCCGCTTCCAGAAGCAGGTGCCCGGGCTCGTGCTTCTGCAGCACATCATAGATGAGATCAGTCGACACCGTCATCGCCCGCCCGCTCTTGGCGCTCCCGGGCTGCTGGCGTTCGACTAGGCCCGAGACGATGGCCACATCGCGGAACGCACGCCGCAGGAAGGGCGTCGCCTTGATCCAGGCCTCCAGTTCGTCTGCCACGATGTCGCCGGTCAGCAGCGCACCGGGATCCGCCACCCGCTCCAGCCCCCAGACGCCCAGCATGTAATCGGTCGCGACAAACCCCAGCGGCTGCAATCCGCGCCGCTCCATCCGCTGGGTGAGCAGCATGCCGAGTGACTGGTGCGCGTTGCGCCCCTCGAAGCCGTAGAGGATAAGATATTCGCGCCCATCGCGCGGAAATGTCTCGGCCAGCAGCCGATCGGCCGGCGGCAGGATGGACTGCGCCTGCTGCAGCGCCAGCCATTCCTGCACGTCGGCCGGCATCCGCCCCCAGGCCTGCGGGTCGGCGATCATCCGGCGCACCCGCTCGGCAAGGTTGGTGCTGAGCGGCATCCGGCCCCCGACATAGGTCGGGATCGAAGGCTCCCCCCGGCTCAGGCGCGTGTAGAGGTCGGTCTCCGACGCGCCTGTCACTTCCAGCACCTGGCCTGCGAACAGGAAGCGGTCGCCGATGCGCAGCTGGCTGCCGAACCACTCCTCCACCTGCCCCAGCGCCCGCCCGCCGCCTGCCCTGCTGCTTCCCAGGCGAACGCTCATCGTGGGCGCCTCCACGATGACGCCGGCATTCAATCGGTGCTGCAGGGCAAGGCGGGGGTGCCGGATCCGCCAGCGCCCGGGCGCCTCCTCCACCAGCCGGGCGTAGCGCTCGTAGGCCTTCAGTGCGTAGCCGCCCGTCGCGATGAACTGCAGAACCCGGTCGAAATCCGTGCGCGACAGCCCGGCATAGGGCGCTGCTGCGCGCACCTCCTCGAACAGAGCTGCCGCCTCGAACGGCCCGGCGAGCGCCACGCCCATCACATGCTGCGCAAGCACATCGAGCCCGCCTGGCCGATGATCCTCCGCGTCGAGTTCGCCGGCCTCGACGGCGTCCATGCACGCCAGCGCCTCGAGATACTCGAAGCGGTTGCCCGGCACGATGACCGCCCGGCTCGCCTCGTCCAGACGGTGGTTCGCTCGGCCCACCCGCTGCAGCAGGCGCGCGGCTCCTTTGGGCGCCCCCATCTGCACCACCAGGTCGACGTCGCCCCAGTCGATCCCCAGATCGAGGCTGGAGGTCGCGACCACGGCCCTGAGCCGGCCCTCGGCCAGTGCCGCCTCGACCTTCTGCCGCGCCTCGGGCGCAAGCGAGCCGTGGTGCAGCCCGATTGGCAGCCCCGTGTCGTTCTCGGCCCAAAGGTCGTTGAAGACCAGCTCGGCAATCGCGCGCGTGTTGACGAAGACGATTGCCTGCCGAGCCCCTTCCAGCAGGCGCACCACCTCGCGCGCGGCATGACGGCCGTTGTGCCCGCTCCAGGGGATGCGGCCGTCGGGCACGAGGATCCGTATGTCGGGCGGAACGGCCGCCGCGCCTTCCACGACCACCGCATCACCGCCGGGCGCAAGCCAATGCGCCATGGCAGGCGGATCGGCGACCGTTGCAGAAAGGCCGACCAGCCGCAGCCGCGGGTTCAACCGGCGCATCCGGGCCACCGCCAGCGCCAGCAGGTCGCCGCGCTTCGTCGCGGCAAAGGCGTGGATCTCGTCGACGATCAGCGTTTCCACGGTCGCCAGAATCCGGTCGGCCTCGGGCCAGGTCAGCAGCAGGCTCAGGCTTTCGGGCGTCGTCAGCAGGATGTCGGGGGGAGTCTCGCGCTGCCGCTTCTTGGCCTCGGAACTGGTGTCACCGGTGCGGGTCTCCACCTTCAGCGGCAAGCCGACCTCGCGGATCGGCACCATCAGGTTGCGCTCGACATCGGCCGCCAGCGCCTTCAGCGGCGAGACATAGAGCGCCTTGCATCCCGGCCGGAGACCCAGTTCGGCAGATTGGGCAAGCACCGGCAGAAAGCCCGCCAGCGTCTTGCCCGCGCCTGTTGCCGCCACCAGCAGGGCATGACGTCCGGCCCGTGCAGCCGCCAGCATTGCCAGCTGGTGCGGACGCGGCTGCCAGCCACGCCCCGCGAACCAGCGGTCAAGGACATCGGGAATCGCAGGCACGGCCGAGGACATTGCGTACCTCTAACCGCCCGCCGTCAGTCGCGCACCTCCATCCGGCGGAAGCCCTGGCCAGCGGGCGCACCGGGCGGTGACAGCAGCTCGCCCTTCACCTCCAGCGGCCAGTCGCGGAAGTCGCGCACACCCAGATCCCGGGGATCGAGCCGGAACCGATACCTGCCCGCCTTCGCGGCATCGATCGGGAAGACGGGCGAGTCGACGTCGAACACGGAAATGTGGAAACGCACCGCCACGGGGGTCCGCCCGTCAAGCTCGGCCTCCAGCCAGTCGGCCCGGGTGGTCCCCTTTTCCAGACTGCCGTCCTTCAGGCGCACCTCGACTTCGATATTGGGTATCGGCCGGCCGTCGGGTCCCTCCAGGAGCACCGCGAACACACCCGGTTCCCCGGCTTCGGCCGCCACGGCTGTCCACGCCGGAGGCTTCGGTGCAGGGTCCGTCGTCAGCAGGACCCGTCCGCCCTCCAGACGCCAGCGCCCTTCGGCCTGCTCGTCAAGGGCGCCATAGCTGAGCGCGTAGCGGAAGCGGCCATCGGCACCGAGTTCAAGTCCGCCGGCTGCTTCACGGACCCCCGTCAGGGCATATTGCCCGACCAGAGGGGACGAAACGGCCGCCGCCGCAAGCACCAGAACCGGCAAGAAAGGGGCCCCCGACATCCGCCCATGCTGCCCGAAACCTGCCCGATCCGAAAGCCGTATCGGGCATCGCCGCCTGCAACACCGGCCCCTATTCGCACTTGCAACATGATTTTGCTTGGACCGCGCCGCCCGCCACCGTAAGATGAGGCACCTCAAGGCGAACGGTCCGCCACAGCGCATCGCGCGGACGTCTCGAAGTGACAACGTCCGGATTGCGGAAGGGCAGACCGCAACAGGGCATGGGGGGCTGGCATGGAACGTCACCTGATGAACACGCCGGCGGACACGGGGCCGCCTGACGCGGCGACGACCAGGCCTCGGCCGCTTGCCGTCGATCTGGACGGCACCCTCATACGCACGGACATGCTGTTCGAACTGTTCTGGTCTGCCATGTCGCAGTCTCCGGCAAAAGCGGTCTGGGCTCTGGGGGGTTTGTCGGGGGGCAAGGCTGCCCTGAAGGCGCGACTGTCCGAGGCCGGCCAGGTTGCCCCCGAAAGCCTTCCCTATTGCCCGGATGTGATGGGGCACCTGACGGCGCACCGCGAAGCCGGCGGTGAAGCCATTCTCTGCACCGCCTCTCCCCAGGCGGTTGCGGACACGATTGCGGCCCATCTCGGCCTGTTCGACGCAGTCAAGGGCTCGTCGCCGGTTCTGAACCTCAAGAGCGACGCCAAGGCCGACTTCCTCGTCGAACGCTATGGGCAGGGCGGCTTCGACTATGTGGGCGACTCCCACGCCGACCTGCCGGTCTGGGCACGTGCAAGCCGCGCCATCGTGGTGGCGCCCGATGCCGGGCTGGCGCGCAAGGTCAGATCACAGGGCGGCGAGGTCGAGACGATCGTCCGCCAACCGGAAGGCCTCAAGCCTTATTGGCGGGCGATGCGGCCCCACCAGTGGGCCAAGAACCTGCTGGTCTTCGTGCCGGCGCTGGCTGCCCACCGCCTGACCCCGGAGGCATTGCTGCAGGCGAGCCTTGCCTTCATCAGCTTTTCGCTGGTCGCCTCGGCGATCTACATCATCAACGATCTGCTCGATCTCGCCGCAGACCGGGCACATCCCAGAAAGCGCATGCGGCCCCTCGCCAGCGGAGCGCTGCCGATTGCGCATGGAACCCTGCTGTCGCCCCTTCTGCTGATCCTGGGTTTGCTGGCCGGGGCGGCGACCGGCCAACCGGCCTTCCTTGCCATCCTGCTGCTCTACATCGGCCTGACAACCGCCTACTCGATGTGGCTGAAGCGCAAGCTGATCGTCGACATCTTCGTTCTCGCCGGGCTCTACACGATCCGGGTGCTTGCAGGCGCTGCCGCAGTCCAGGTGGTCCCCTCCATCTGGCTGATCGGATTTTCCATGTTCATCTTCCTCAGCCTTGCGGCGATCAAGCGGCAGGCGGAGCTCGTCGACGGTGTTCGCTCCGGGCGCGCACGCGCGTCGGGGAGGGCCTATTATGTGAACGATCTGCCGATGATCTCGATGATCGCAGTCACGGCCGGCTATGTGGCCGTGCTGGTCTTTGCCCTCTACATGTCGACGCTCGGGGTGCAGCGGCTGTACGGGAACCCGATGTTCCTCTGGGGGGTCGCCCCCATCCTTCTGTACTGGATTACCCGGATGACGATGATGGCCCACCGCGGGCAGATGCACGACGACCCCATCGTCTATGCCGTCAAGGACCGGATAAGCCTGATCTGCATGGCGTTGATGGGCGGGTTGTTCGCTTCGGCAGCGCTGCTGTAGACGGGACCATGCCCGCGCCACAGGCCTCCACACCCGTTCCGCCTTCGTGGCGCCAGCGTCTTCTGGACGACGGCCGGGTCCGCTTCCTCATCGCAGGCGGATTTGCCGCCGGCCTTGCCTGGACCCTCCGGTTCGGGTTCAGCCTCTTCCTGCCCTATTGGGCGGCCGTGGCCCTTGCGACCGCAGTCAGCCTTGTGGCGGGATTCGGCATCTACCGCTCGTTCGTTTTCCGGTCGAACGGCGGTCATCTGGGTCGAACGATCTCCGCCTTTCTCCTCGTCAATGGCGTGGGTGCAGGCCTCACCGTTCTGGTGGCGGTCCTGGCGGCCAGGGGCATCGCAGCCCTGGGCCTGCCCGCAGGTCCGGCCGAAGCTGTCGGGCACGGCATCGGCATAGCGGTCGCCGCGGTTTTCAATTTCCTTGCCCACAAGCACTGGACGTTCAAGGGCAGCGCGTGATGCAGCACAAGAGGCCTGCCATCCATCCCGGGGGCGCGATCGTTTCCGTGGCCGTCCAACGTGCCGAAACCATCGGCTACCTGATCCTTTTCGCGATCCTGTCGCTGCACATGCTGGCGGCTCTGGTCCAGCTGGCTGGAGGGCGCTTCACAGCTCCGCTTGCCGCTGCCCTGCTGCTTGCGGCATGCGCGTCCGCCCATCTGCTGGCCCGGCTGGACGGCCTGCGGCCGGCGGCGGCGGAGTGGGTTGCCGCAATCCTGATCACCTCGGCCGCGCTGCTTCTGGGCGGCAGCGTCTTCGACTTCACCGTCGACGGAAACGCCTACCACTTCCAGGCGATCGACGCCTATGCGCACGGCTGGAACCGCCTGCATGCGATCCTGCCCGACGCCCCGTCCGAGCTGCCGAGCCATATCTGGTCCATGACCTATCCGGCGGGTCACTGGCTGGTGATGGCGGTTCCGATCGCTACCGGCCTTCCCGATGAAGCGGCGAAGGGCATCTGGATCGCGCTTGCCGTTGCGCTTGTGCTGCTTGGCGGCGCGATCCTCTCCCGCCTCGGGATTTCGGCCCGCTTCGCACTGCCGGCCGCTGCCCTCTCCGTCGCGAACCCGATCTTCCTGCAGCAGATGGCGACCAGGCTGAACGACGGCATCGTGTCCCTGCTGCTTTTCGCGTTCGCCGCACTTGCGCTGTCGGCAGTTGCGCTTCGGGATCGCCGCGCCCTTGCCGGGCTGGTGCTGGTCGTCATCCTGGTGCTCAACACCAAGTTCTCGCTTGTCCCGATCACCGTCGCCTTCTGCGGCATCGCCTGCCTTCTTGCGTATCGCACTGTCGGCCAGGCCCGCGCTGTCCGGCTCGGGGGCGTGCTGCTGGCGGCGGGCATCACCGGTCTGCTGGTTGTCGGCTTCTCGCCCTATGTGGTGAACACCGCGCAACATGGCCACCCGTTCCACCCGGTGATGGGCCCGAACAAGACGGACATCATGTCCTTCAACACGCCGGAACGTCTGGCCGAGATCGGCTATCCGCTGAATTTCTGGGCGTCCGTGCTGGCAGTCACCGACAAGCAGGATGTCAGGCTCAAGCCGCCGTTCCAGGTCACCCGCCGCGAGATTTACCTGTCCGGCTATCCCGATCCGCGCATCGGAGGGTTCGGCCCCCTGTTTTCCGGCATTCTGCTGCTTGCCGTCATCACGGCAGGGGCCTGTCTTCTGAACCGCCCGCTTTCACGAGGTCAGTCGGTCGCGCTGGCCGTTGCGCTGCTGCTGCTTCCCGTGGGGGCCCTGTTCCCCGAAGGCTGGTGGGCCCGATACGTTTCCTTCCTCTGGCTGGTCCCTGTTGCGATCGCGCTTGCGGGCGCCCAGTCCTGTGCCCGGCTTCCCCAGCTGCTTGCGGCCGTCGTGCTTCTGGTGATGGCGGCCAACAGCGCGATGGTCTTCGCGGCCGCCGGCAAGCGAAGCTATGAACAGACCATGCTGATCCGCCAGGAGCTCGCGCGCCTGAAGGCCTCGCCAGAACCTGTCCGCATCGACTTCGGGATCAACCAGTCCCTACGGGCAATGGTGCAGCGAGCCGGCATTCCGCACCAGGAAGTCAGCTTCGCCAAGGACGGCCCCTGCCCCGGCGCAATCCGCCTCGCCGGATCGATCAACGACCTGCAGGGGTTCCGATGCCCTGCAGAGCCGGCAATCGACGCTGCCGCTAAAGCCCCAGAACCGTCTTCGCGATGATGGTCTTCTGCACCTCGTTGGCACCCTAGAAGATCTGCTCAGCCTGCGATTCTGTGCAATAACGACATGTACATTTCCAACCTCTCAGCACTCAAGCCATAGCTTAGGGTGGACACATTACATCGCTTCCATTAGCAAAATGTGAATTCTAACCCAGTGATAACAAGTGTTATCTTCCGGTCAGAATAAGGTTGACGAATCGATCAACCCAGTGGCATCAATGGGCTCGGATTTGGAGTTTCTGATATGAACGTCCATCTGATTACTGGTCTCACACTTTTTTGCTTTTCAACACCAGCGTGGGCGGGATGGGGCGCGGCTGTTTTCGGAGGTGAGACAAGGCATACGCTGACATTGCAGGTTTGGACGAACGAGAAAAATGCAGATTTTCTTGTCTCAAGAAACGATTTTTTTGGCTTCAAGTCACCAGATTTTTCTGACGGTCAAGATTTTTCATTCAGCACATACAGTTTTGACCGGCCGAGTGATGACGCTATTAGCGCGGCCTTTCGACAGTACGAACGGCTCCGCTGGGCGATCACTTTGGAAGCAAAGCAGAAGCTTTTTCGCGAAGAAAATGAGTACGGCTACCAATCAATATCAAGCAGCTTATCATTTGATAGTGTAATTACCACTCTGACGAATAAAGGTTCAGATGGGGTATGGCTACAAACGCGGCCAATCGCATTTTATCGCGGTGGAGCAGGATTTAGATCAACAGAGTTATTGCTGGAAGCGAATTTTCTGAATCCCGCGCTCTTTGACATCAGGCAGGCTTATCATCATTATGGTTGGACAGTTCGACCTGTGGGTATTTTCGTGCCATCGGGTGAGACTGTAAATCTTAGACTTAACGGCATAATGACGGTCACGATTGCCAATGGAATTCCTGAGCCGAGCGCTTGGGTCATGATGATAGCAGGCTTTGGTTTGTGCGGCGCCCAGCTGCGCAGAGGCGCTTTTGGGCTGGGAAGCGCGCTTGGCAGGTAGGTTGAAACCTAAAGCCCCAGAACCGTCTTCGCGATGATGGTCTTCTGCACCTCGTTGGTGCCGCCGAAGATCGTCCAGGCGCGGCTGTTGAGGTAGGTCGGGGTCGCGAGCTGCGCCTCGCGGCTGCCGACCGGTTCGGGCGCGCTGTTGCCGTAGAGCGGGCGCTCGGGCGGCAGCTGCAGACCGAGCGGGCCGAAGATGTCCACCGCCAGCTCGTCGATCTTCTGCCTGAGGCTCGAGGACACCAGCTTCACCAGGCTCGTCTGCGGCCCCGGGCGGCGGCCGGCCTTCAGCTCGGCCAGAATGCGCAGTTCCGTCGTCTCCAGCGCCTGCGCCTCCAGCTCCAGCGCCACCAGCCGCGCTTCGACGCTGGGCAGATGGCCATAGGCGCCGTTGGTGCCGCTGGGCTGGCTGTCGGCTGCTGCCTTCAGCCGTGCGATGTCGGCGAGAAGCCGCGGCGCCGCACAGCTGCCGCCGCGCTCGTTCTCGAGCAGGAACTTGGCGATGGACCAGCCCTGCCCCTCTTCGCCGATACGGTACTGTTCGTGCGTCTCGGCATCGTCCAGGAACACCTGGTTCACTTCATGGTCGCCGGCCAGCGTAATGATCGGCCGGATGGTGATGCCCTTCTGCTTCATCGGCACCAGCAGGAAGGTGATGCCCTCCTGCGGCTTCACGTCCGGGTTGGTCCGCACCAGGCAGAACATCCAGTCGGCGTAATGGGCGTGCGTCGTCCAGATCTTGGACCCGTTGATGCGGTAGGAGCCCGTCGCAGGGTCCAGCACGGCGCGCGTCTTCAGGCTCGCGAGGTCCGAACCGGCGCCCGGCTCGGAATAGCCCTGGCACCACTTCTCGCTGCCATCCAGGATTTTCGGCAGGAAGCGCGCCTTCTGCTCGGGCGTGCCGTAGGTGTAGATCACGGGCGCGACCAGCTTCAGCCCCAGCACGCTGAGCGCCGGCGCATCAGCGAGCGCGCATTCCTTCTCGAAGATGTAGCGCTGCACCGGGTCCCAGCCCGTGCCGCCGGCCTCCTTCGGCCAATGATAGGCAAGCCAGCCCTTCTCGTGGAGGATTCGCTGCCATTCGTCGCCGATGTCGGGCTCCACGAACACCGAGGGCGTGTTGCGCGCGCCCTCGCGGATATGCTCCGGCAGGTTTTCGGCCAGGAAGCTCCGCACCTCTTCGCGGAATGCCAGCTCCTCAGGCGAAAAATCCATGTGCATCATGCGGGCTCCAGCTCGTTGAGTCCCCAGGCGATGCAGCGCCTGAGAATCCGGGTGTAGACGGGATAGTTCCAGGAACAGCGTTCGGGATGCGGCCAGAAGGGCGTGAAGACCGCGACGTCATAATGACCGCGGCAGTGCCCCAGGGTGAAATAGAGCAGGCGTCCGGCGCCATGCTTCGTCTCATAGAGGATCGGCACCTCGGTCTCGGGCCAGTCGCCCTCCACGAAGCCAGTCGCCTCGCCCGAGAAGGTCGTCGACAGGATGGTGTCGATCTCGGCAGTGGTGCGGCTGAGATAGAGTTCGTCGACCACCTCGAAGTCGCTTTCGCCCTTCACAAGCGGGTGGCCGGGCTGTTTCACGTTCACGGTGTAGGGCCCGATGGGCGGGTGCGCGACGAACTGCGTCCCCAGCAGCGCCATCACGTCCGGCCGCTCGTTGGGCGCATCCACCAGCCCGTTTTCGAGGAAGCGCAGGATCGAGTTGGTGCCGTGAAGCGCCAGCCAGCGGCCGCCGGCCTGAAGCCAGGCCTTGATGGCGGCGGTTTCGGCCTCGGTCGGCACCACGTCGCAGGTGTAGGTGACGAGCAGGCTGCAGTCCTGCAGCCGCGCGATGTTGGAGTAGTCCATCGCGACAGTGGCGCGGATGCGCGGCTCGTCGGCGAACAGCTTCAGGATTTCCAGCCGCGCAAAGTCGATGTCGTGATATTTGCCGGCGGCGATGAAATGCACCTGTATGGGGCCACTCATGACATTCAATCCCGAATGTGGCCGGCGCCGTCTACGGCCAACTCGGCGCCCGTGGTGAAGCTCGACCGCGGGGAGGCGAGGAACAGGATGGCCTCGGCCACCTCGTCCGCCTCGCCCACGCGGCCCATCGGATGGTTGGCGGCAAAGCTCGCCTCGGCGGCCGCCCGGTCGTCGACCATCGCGAGATAGCGCTCGAACATCGGTGTGCGGATCGCGCCGGGGTGGACCGTGTTCACGCGGATCGGGATTCGGCTGTTCGCGAAGTGCAGAGCCGCCGATTTCGATGCCGCAACCATCCCGGACTTCGACGCGCAATAGGCGATGAAGGGCGCGCCCGGACGCATCGACAGCATGGAGGCGATGTTGACGATGCTGCAGGGCTTGCCGCTCGCCTTCATCGCGGGGGCGGCTGCCCGCATGCCATAAACGACGCCCGACAGGTTGATCGCGATATGCCGGTCCCAGGCGTCGTCACCCAGGGTTTCCACGTCCGCCGGCTCCGAGATACC
>JAIXYT010000016.1 GCA_027490095.1 Sphingomonadales bacterium
CCTGACGATCGCCGAATATTTCCGCGACGTCGAAGGCCAGGACGTGCTGTTCTTCGTCGACAACATCTTCCGCTTCACCCAGGCGGGTTCGGAAGTGTCGGCGCTGCTGGGCCGCATCCCGTCGGCGGTGGGCTATCAGCCGACTCTCGCCACCGACATGGGCGCCCTTCAGGAGCGCATCACCACCACCACCAAGGGCTCGATCACCTCGGTGCAGGCGATCTACGTGCCGGCGGATGACTTGACCGACCCGGCGCCCGCCACCTCGTTCGCCCACCTCGATGCCACCACCACGCTCAGCCGTTCGATCGCCGAACTCGGCATCTACCCGGCCGTGGACCCGCTGGATTCGACCAGCCGGGTGCTCGAGCCGCGCACCGTGGGGCAAGAGCATTACGAGACCGCCCGGGCCGTCCAGCAGGTTCTAAAGAAGTACAAGAGCCTTCAGGACATCATCGCCATCCTGGGGATGGACGAGCTGTCGGAAGAGGACAAGCTGATCGTCGCCCGCGCGCGCAAGATCCAGCGCTTCCTGTCGCAACCCTTCCACGTCGCCGAAATCTTCACCGGCACGCCCGGTGTCTTCGTCCAGCTGGAAGACACCATCAAGGGCTTCAAGGCCATCGTGAACGGCGACTACGACCATCTGCCCGAAGCCGCCTTCTACATGGTCGGCACCATCGAGCAGGCGGTCGAAAAGGCCCAGAAGCTGGCAGCCGAGGCCGCCTGAGATGGCAGCGCTCCACTTCGAACTGGTCAGCCCTGAGCGGCTCGTCCGCTCCGGGCCTGTCCACATGGTCGTGGTGCCCGGCGCCGAGGGCGACTTCGGCGTGCTCGCCGGCCATGCCCCGATGATGAGCACCATCCGCCCCGGCGAGATCGCCATCTATGCAAGCGCAGGTGCCGTGCCCGAGCGGATCCGCATCGAGGGCGGTTTCGCCGAAGTGTCGGAAAAGGGCCTCACCATCCTTGCCGAACAGCTGGAGCCGGTGACGGCGCACTGATCCGGCGCACCACAGCCAGACGATCCGAAGGGCGCCCATCGGGCGCCCTTCCCGTTTCAGGGCCGGCTGCCCTTCCCTGCGGCAAGCTGCCCACCCTCCCCACCAGCACAGGTTGAACGGACGCACCGCTGTGTCAAACCGGGCGTCAAAGGGAGTTCGTCACATGCTCGACATCAGCCGCCGCACCGCCTTCAACGACGACCACAACGCGTTTCGCGACCAGGTCCGCAAGTTCTTCGCCAAGGAACTGGTGCCCAACCTCGACCGCTGGGAAGAAGACGGCGTCGTCGACCGCAGCTTCTGGCGCGCCTGCGGCGATGCCGGCCTGCTCTGCCCCACCGTGCCGGAAGCCTATGGCGGCCTCGGCCTCGACTTCGGCTACAATGCCGTGATCGACGAGGAACTGGCCTATGCAGGCTCGTCGGCTGGCATCACCCTCCAGTCCGACATCGTCGCCGAGTATATCGTCAGCTACGGCTCGGATGAGCAGAAGGCGAAGTATCTGCCCAAGATGATCTCGGGCGAGTGCATCACCGCAATCGCCATGACGGAACCCGGTGCCGGATCGGACCTGCAGGGCATCCGCACCACGGCCAGGCGCGACGGCAACCACTATGTACTGAACGGCTCAAAGACCTACATCACCAACGGCCAGAACGCCGACCTGGTGATCGTGGTCGCCAAGACCGATCCCGACAAGGGCGCCAAGGGCACCAGCCTCATCCTCGTCGACGCCGGCACGGCGGGCTTCTCCAAGGGGCGCAACCTCGACAAGATCGGCCAGAACTCGGCCGACACCTCCGAGCTCTTCTTCGAGGACGTCCGCGTCCCCATCACCAACTGCCTGGGCGAAGAGAACAAGGGCTTCATCTACCTGATGAGCCAGCTCCCGCAGGAGCGCCTCGGCATCGCCATCTCGGCCATGGGCGGCGCCCAGCGCGCCTTCGACGAGGCCGTGAAATTCGTGAAGGAGCGCAAGGCCTTCGGAAAGACGGTGTTCGACTTCCAGAACACCCGCTTCGTCCTCGCAGACCTCAAGGCCAAGCTCCAGGTCGGCTGGGCCCACCTCGACGTCTGCCTGCAAAAGCACATGAAGGGCGAACTCGACGCCTACGAGGGCGCAGCCGCCAAGCTGTTCCACACCGAGCTGCAGTGGGAAATCTGCGACGTCGCCCTCCAGCTGCACGGCGGCGCGGGCTACATGAACGAATACCCGATCGCCCGCCTGTGGCGCGACGCGCGGGTGCAGAGGATCTACGGCGGCACCTCGGAGATCATGAAAGAGTTGATCGGCCGGTCAATCTGAAGCCTGGAACGCCAGGGGCGCTGCCCCTGGACCCCGCAAGGGGACTATGGTCCCCTTGACCCCGAGAGTTTGCGGAAGGGGGCCCTCGCAAGCTTGGTCTTGGAACCAACAGTTGCCTGGGCCCCTTTCCGCAAACTCAAGAGGTGCAGGAGGCTACAACCTCTTGCTGGGGGTTCAGGGGGCAAAGCCCCCTGATCTCTTCGGCCTCAGTCCGCCAGACAAGTCAGATCTTGCAGCCCTTCGCCCGCGCCGTGCCCTTCAGATAGGCGCGGCGCAGCGACCCCGCGTACACGGCGGCCTTCGCCTTTTTCTCCTGCGCCTCGGCGCCCGAAACCTTGCGGATGATCCCGCTCCCGGGCACCAGCCCGCCGGCCGTCTTCTCGATCTGGCTCAGCACCATTTCCGACGCGCTGTCGTCATCGGTCGGCTTCTGGGCATCGACGTCGGGGCCGAGCACCTTGGTCATCTTCGTGATCTCGGCGCTGAACTGCGCGCAGGTGGAAAGCCCCTGCAACGAATAGGGATTGTTCATGATCACCAGCAGCTCGGGCGGAATCTCGGTCTTGACGATGTTCGCGTCCTTAAGCGGCTTTGTGGCGATGTTTTCGGCCGACTTGCCGACCTGCTCGGCCGTCTGGGCCCACAGCGGCGCAGACGCCATGCCAGAGGCCAGAAGGACAAGTACGAGATGGCGCATGGAGAAGCTCCTCGGGCCGCTGGTGGGCCTTGAGTGAACCCGATTATTCCCCCGCCAGCAAGTCCCGCACGAAGCCTGCAAGACCTCTCTGGCGCTCGCGGCGAAGTCGTTCTGTCGTCAGGATCGAGCGGATCTCGTGCAGGCATTGCCCGGGATCGTCGTTCACGAGGATATAGTCATACTCGGCCCAGTGGCTGATCTCGTCGGCCGCCCGGCTCATGCGCTGGGTGATCACCTCGTCGCTGTCGGCCGCCCGGCTCTTCAGCCGTTGCTCCAGCTCCTCGAGGCTGGGGGGCAGCAGGAAGATGGAGACGAGGTCGCCGCCGGCCTGGCTCTGGCGCAGCTGCTGGGTGCCCTGCCAGTCGATGTCGAACAGGATGTCACGGCCTTCGGTCAGCGCCGTTTCGACAGGCGCCCGGGGCGTTCCATAGCGATTGCCGAACACATGCGCCCATTCCAGCAGCTGGCCGGTCGCAACAAGGCCGTCGAACTGGTCGTTGGAGACGAAGTGATAGTCCTGGCCTTCGATCTCGCCGGGGCGCGCCTTGCGCGTGGTGGCAGAAACGGACAGCGAGATCTGCGGGTCATTGGCCAGAAGCCGCTTGGACATGGTGGTCTTGCCAGCGCCCGAAGGGCTGGAGAGGACGAGCATCAGCCCGCGGCGGGCACCGGGAATCGACATGGACAGCGCCTAGAGCAAGCGGGCGCGCAGGAAAACCCCAAGTTCCTTACATCCGACCGACCATGTCTTCGGGTCGCACGAGCCGCCGGAACTGCGCCTCGGTCACATGGCCCAGCTTCAGCCCGGCCTCCAGCAGGGTCGTGCCCTCCTTGTGGGCGAGCTTCGCGATCTCGGCCGCCTTGTCGTAGCCGATCTCGGGGGCCAGCGCGGTCACCAGCATCAGCGACCGCTCGACCAGTTCGGCAATCCGCGCCTCATTCGGCACGATCCCCTCCACGCAGCGCAGGCGGAAGCTGTCGAGCGCATCGGCGAGCAGCCGGATGGACCTCAGCACATTGTGCGCGATCATCGGCTTGAAGACGTTGAGCTGCAGATGCCCCTGCAGGCCGCCCACGATCACCGCCTGCGCGTTGCCGATTACCTGCGCACACACCATCGTCAGCGCCTCGGCCTGGGTGGGGTTCACCTTGCCCGGCATGATGGAGCTTCCGGGCTCGTTCTCGGGGAGCGCCAGTTCGCCGAGCCCCGCGCGCGGGCCGGAGCCCAGCAGGCGGATGTCGTTACCGATCTTCATCGCGCCTGTCGCGATGGTGGAAAGAATGCCGGCCACCTCCACCATGGTGTCATGGGTCGCAAGCGCCTCGAATTTGTTGGGCGCACTCTCCCACGGCACGCCACCGGTGATGTCCGAAAGCGCCTTCACGAACGCATCGCCAAAGCCGGGTGGCGCGTTCAGCCCGGTGCCGACGGCGGTGCCCCCCTGGGCCAGCCGCGACAGGCGCGGCCACAGCGCCACGATACGCGCAGCGCCGTCCTCGCAGGTCTGCGCCCAGGCAGACGCCTCCTGCCCCAGCGTCAGCGGCGTCGCGTCCATCATGTGGGTGCGGCCGATCTTCACGATATGGCCCCAGGCCGCCTCGTGCGCCCGGAACACCGCCGCCAGCGCCCGCAGGCTCGCCAGCAGCCGGTTGCGCAGCTCCAGCGCGGTCGCAATGTGCATCGCGGTCGGGAAGCTGTCGTTGCTGCTCTGGCTGCGGTTCACATGATCGTTCGGATGCACAGGCACCTTGCCGCCGCGCGCGCCTGTCAGCAGCTCGTTTGCGCGACCGGCTATCACCTCGTTCACGTTCATGTTGGTCTGGGTGCCCGAGCCTGTCTGCCAGACGACAAGGGGAAACTGGCTGTCGAGCGTGCCGGCCACCACTTCGGCTGCGGCCGCCTCGATCGCATCGGCAAGGGTAGCGTCCAGCCCATGCGCACGGTTCACGCGGGCGGCGGCCTGCTTCACCAGCGCAAGCGCGTGGATCAGCGGCAGCGGCATGCGCTCGCCACCGCCCGTGTCGCCGATCGGAAAATTGCCGATGGAGCGCTGCGTCTGGGCGCCCCAATAGGCGTCGTCGGGCACCTCGACAGCGCCAAGGCTGTCGGTTTCGGTGCGGGTCATTTCTTGCGTTTGAAGTCGAAGCTGACGACGTTGGAACCGGGTTCGCCCTCCGGCGCCGGCGCAGGCTCCGGCTCTTCGGCGGGCTCTGGCATCTGCACCACGAACTGCAATGCGAAGTTCACGGCGGGGTCCACGAATCCTGAAATGGCACGGTAGGGAATCGAAAGCTTGGCCGGCACCTGGTTGAAGGTGAGGCCCACCTCGAAATGATCTTCGTCGACCAGCAGATCCCAATAGCGATGCTGAAGAACCACCGTCATTTCATCGGGATAGCGTTCAAGCAGATGCTTGGGCATGTCGACGCCCGGAAAGCGGGTGCGGAAGGCGATGAAGAAATGGTGCGCGCCCGGCAGCCCGCCCGACATCGCCACGTCGGAAAGCACGCGCTTCACCACCTGGCGCAGCGAATCCTGCACGATCTCATCATAGGGGATGAGACTGTCGGGCGGTTCCTGATTCTCAGGCGGCTCGGTCATCGCGCCACAAGTGGCCCTGACGCCAAGAGGCGTCAAGGGCCACGAAAGGCGGCTGCGATTTGCGCGAAGCGCAAATTCGCAGACTCGCCGCCCAGCACGCGGAACGCGGGCGCGTTCCTGGACGGCCCGGCCGGCGTGCGGCCGGCCCCAAGGCCGGCCGACACGTCCGACGACGCGGCTTTGCCGCGCCCTTCCTTCACTTCCTTCAACAGGCTTAGCCGGACTCGGTGGCTCAGCCACCTGCCGGCACAGATGTTTGCAGACATGGCGGAAGAAGATGCAGGCGCTTCTGTTGCCCGGCGCGCCTGCCTGCCGCTGGAATCCGATTCTGTTACCGGGTTCGGCCCGAACCCTGCTCAAGCCTTATAACCATGCCTTGTGGGGCATCAGTTACGCAGCAATCGCAAATGCCTCGTTATCGTTGGCATTTGTGGGTTTTGAACGGTTTAACGGCTCATTCAGGCCGGGCAAAAATACCGCCGTTCCGCACACGTCTATCCTGGTTCGGCCCCAACATTTTCCCTGGCGCGGCGACGTGGTGCTGAGCACCCGGGCGCCTTGCGAGGGAAGATGGTGGAGCCGCCGGGTACTGCCCCCGGGTCCGCTGTACATACTTGCACGGCATCATTCATCGCCATCTCCGGCCGAAGCCGGCACAGTCAATATAGGCGCAGCGCTGCGGATTGAAAGCCCCGGGGGGCGTCAGCCCCGGCCGGCCATCAGCAGATAGCGGTCGATCACGCTGTCGTTGATCGCGTCCCAGTCAAAGGCCTGGGCCCGCCGGAAGCTCTCGGCGCCGTGCGCCGCACGCAAGTCCGGGTCGGTTATGTAGGCCTGGAGCGCATCGGCAAACGCCCCCACATCGCCCGGCGGCACAAGCCGCCCCGACACGCCATCCGACACCAGCGAGCTCGCCCCCGTTGCGGCCGCAGCCACCGGGGGCACGGCACAGGCCATGGCCTCTAGCGTCACATTGCCGAAGGTTTCCGTGATGGAAGGGTTCAGGAACATGTCGAACGAGGCATAGGCGCGCCCGAGATGATGGCCGGTCTGGAATCCGGCGAAGGTGGCACCGGGCACCTGGCCCTCGAACTCGGCGCGGGCCGGCCCGTCGCCCACCACCAGCAGATGATGCGGGACGCCGCGGCGCGCGAGCTCGGCAACCGTTGCCGCCACGATGTCGAGCCCCTTTTCCAGCACCAGCCGGCCCACGAAGCCGACAACGGCAGTTTCGTCGGAGATGCCCAGATTGCGGCGCCAGGCCAGGTCACGCGCGCCGGGGTGAAAGATGTGGCGGTCGACGCCGCGGCTCCAGATCCGCACCTTTTCCGAATAACCTTCGCGGCGCAGCACGTCGGCCATGCTGTCGGAGGGCGCGTAGATCTCGGCAAGGTCGCCGTAGAAGCTCTTCAGCAGCCGCTCCACCCCACGCCGGATGAAGCCCATCCGGTAGTAATCGAAATAGGTCTCGAAGCGGGTGTGGACCGAGGCGACGACAGGCACCCCCCTCGCCTGCCCCCAGCGCTTGGCGTCATGGCCCAGCCAGTCGGGGGCCGACAGGTGCACGATCTCAGGATCGAAGGTCTCAAGGTCGGTTTTCACCGCGCGGGGAAGGCCCAGCGCAACCCGATATTCGCCGCGTCCGGGTATCGGTACGGAGGGCACCCCGATCAGCGTGCCCGTTGCCTCGAAAGCCGGCACATCGACGACGGGTGAATAGACACGCGGTTCAAGCCCCCGCACAAGCATGCGCCCTACGAGCCGGTTCAGCGCCTGGTTCGCGCCGTCCTTCACATAATTGTAGTTCCCCGAAAACAGCGCAACGCGCACGGGCCCCGACCGATCTGCCATGCCGCGTCCGCTACCGCCCGACTGTGGCGGCGTTGCGGCACCCGGGTGCCCACACGAAAGGGCCCGGCCGTTTCCAGCCGGGCCCTCCTTTTCGTCTTTGGTGCCGATCAGGCGTCCGCGGTCTCCGAAGAGGCCGTCAGCGCCGCCTGCTGCGCCCTGAGCGCCGCGTCGCGGCTGTTCGCCGTCACGCGCAGGCGGCCCAGCGCCGCACCGGTGCCCGCCGGGATCAGGCGGCCGACGATCACATTCTCCTTGAGGCCAAGAAGCGTGTCCGTCTTGCCCTGCACCGCGGCTTCGGTGAGCACCCGGGTCGTTTCCTGGAACGAGGCCGCCGAGATGAAGCTGCGGGTCTGCAAGGATGCCTTGGTGATACCCAGCAGAACCGGCTTGCCGTCGGCCGGGCGCCGGCCTTCGGCGACCAGCTTGGCGTTCACCTCGTCCATTTCCTCGCGGTCGACCTGTTCACCCTTCAGCAGGGTCGAGTCACCCTCGTCGGTGATCTCCACTTTCTGCAGCATCTGGCGAACGATCACCTCGATGTGCTTGTCGTTGATCTTCACGCCCTGCAGGCGATAGACCTCCTGGATCTCCGCACACAGATATTCGGCGAGACGCTCGACGCCCAGCACATCCAGGATGTCGTGCGGGTTGGCCGGGCCGTCGATCAGATAGTCGCCCCGGCGGACCAGGTCGCCTTCCTGCACCGACACATGCTTGCCCTTGGGCAGCAGATACTCGACCGGATCCGAGCCATCCTCGGGGCGGAGGATGACACGCTTCTTGGTCTTGTAGTCCTTGCCGAACTCCACGCGCCCGTCGATCTTGGCAATGATGCCATTGTCCTTCGGGATGCGCGCCTCGAACAGCTCGGCCACCCGCGGCAGACCGCCGGTGATGTCACGCGTCTTGGCAGCTTCGCGCGGCATCCGGGCGAGCACGTCGCCGGCCTCCACGCGCTGCCCGTCGGAGACCGACAGGATGGCGCCAACAGGCAGAAGGTAGCGGCCGGCCTCTCCGCTCGTCTCGTCGAGCAAGGTCATGCGCGGGCGCAGGTCGTCCTTCGCCTTCGAGGCCTTCCACTCGGCAACGACCTTGTTGGCAATGCCGGTGGCGTCGTCGACCTCTTCCTTCAGGGTCTGGCCGTCGACCAGGTCCTGATACTTCACGATGCCCGACTTGTCGGTGATGATCGGCCGCGTGTACGGATCCCAGTCCGCGATCCGCTGGCCCTTCTTCACCGCCTCGCCGTCCTTCACTGCGATGATCGCGCCGAACACGATCTTGTGCAGCGACCGGTCGCGGCCGTCGGCGTCGACGATGGCGATCTCGCCGCCCGTCGGCGCCATGCCGATGAGCCGGCCGCGGCTGTCCTTGATGGTCGGCAGGTTGCGATAGCTGACCTTGCCGTCGACGGGCGAGTCGTGGCTCGACTGCTCGCTCACCTGGGCCGCGCCGCCGATGTGGAAGGTCCGCATCGTCAGCTGGGTGCCGGGTTCGCCGATCGACTGGGCCGCGATCACGCCGACGGCTTCGCCGATGTTCACCGGGGTCCCGCGGGCGAGATCCCGGCCATAGCAGCGCCCGCAGACGCCCTGCTTGGCTTCGCAGACCAGCGGCGAGCGGATCTTGACCTCGGCAATGCCGGCGTCCTCGATCGCCTTCACCATCTTCTCGTCAAGAAGGGTGTCGCGCGCGAACAGCAGCTCGCCCGTCTTCGGATCGACGATGTCGTCGCAGACGGTACGGCCCAGGATGCGCTCGGCGAGCGTGACGATGACGGAACCGCCTTCGACGATCGCCTTCATCATAAGGCCG
>JAIXYT010000022.1 GCA_027490095.1 Sphingomonadales bacterium
CCGCGATCCGGGAAGCCGCGCCAAGATCGGCGTGCTGAGCCACGACAGCTCGATCGATCCCGTCGGCGCCTGCGTCGGCATGCGCGGCAGCCGCGTCCAGGCGGTCGTGCAGGAACTGGCCGGCGAAAAGATCGATATCATCCCCTGGTCGCCCGACACCGCGACCTTCGTGGTGAACGCGCTGCAGCCGGCCCAGGTCGCCAAGGTGGTGATCGACGAGGAAGACAGCCGCATCGAGGTTGTCGTCCCCGACGACCAGCTCAGCCTTGCGATCGGCCGTCGCGGCCAGAACGTCCGCCTGGCGGGCCAGCTGACCGGCCACCAGATCGACATCATGACCGAGGCCGCCGAGAGCGAGAAGCGCCAGAAGGAATTCATCGAGCGCTCCGAGCTCTTCGAGAAGGAGCTTGAGCTCGACGAGACACTCGCCCAGCTGCTGGTCGCCGAAGGCTTCACCAGCCTCGAGGAAGTCGCCTATGTCGAGGCCGAGGAAATCGCCGCGATCGAAGGCCTGGACGAGGACATCGCCGCCGAGCTGCAGAACCGCGCGGTCGAGGCGCTTGAGCGCCGCGAGCAGGGCTACCGTGACGCCCGCCGCGCGCTCGGCGTCGAGGATGCGCTGTCCGAAATCCCGGGCCTCACCGAGGAAATGCTCGTGCGTCTGGGCTCCAAGGGCATCAAGACGCTCGACGACCTCGCCGACCTCTCCACCGACGAGCTGATCGGCAAGGGCGACAAGCGCCGCGAGATCCAGCCCGGCCTGCTTGCCGCGTTCGGCATTTCCGTCGACGACGGAAACGCCATCATCATGGCCGCGCGCAAGCACTGGTTCGAGGACGAGAACGCCGGCTGATGCACATGCTTTTCCCCCACTCTGTCAGGGAGGGCGCTGAAGCGCATGTCCTCCGATGACACCCCAGATGCGGTAATCGACGACCGCGCGCGCGACGGGCCTATGCCCGAGCGCAAGTGCATCCTCACCGGTGCGCATGGGGAACGTGCGTCGCTCATCCGGCTTGCCCTCGGCCCCGACGGTTCGGTGTGGCCCGACCTTGCAGCCAAGCTGCCGGGCCGGGGCGCCTGGATCGTGGCCGACAGGGCGGTGCTCCAGACGGCCATGGCGAAAGGCAAGCTGAAAGGCGCCGTCGCGCGCGCTTTCAAGGGCCCTGCCAACGTGCCCGACGACCTTACCGACCGCATCGCAGCCGGCCTCGAAAGGCGCAGCCTCGACCGGCTGGGCCTCGAACATCGCGCCGGGCACCTTATATTCGGGGCCGACAAGCTGAACGACTGGTGCCGGAGCGGCCGCGTACACCTGCTGCTGCACGCAGCCGACGCAGCCGAGGACGGGATGTCGAAACTGAACCAGGCTTTCCGTGCCGGCGAAGGCCGGATGGAGGCCGTTATCCGGCTTCCGGCAGGGCGCGATGCCTTGTCTCGGGCGCTGGGGCGTGAGAATATGGTGCATTCAGGCGTCACCGATGGCAAGGCAGCCGCGCGGATCGCAACCGATGTTGCGCGCTGGGCAGCCTTTCTGGGCACCAGTGGAATGACAAGCGACGGACGGGACGATCCCGGACGGCGGAACGACGAAGGACGGGAATGAGCGAAGAGGAAAAGCCGAAGCTGGGCCTGAGGCCGCAACTCGGCGTCAAGCGCACCACGGAAGTGAGCCAGGTGAAGCAGAGCTTCAGCCACGGGCGCACGCACAAGGTCGTGGTCGAAACCAAGAAGGCGCGCGTGTTCCGCAAGCCCGGCGACCCGGCCCCGACCGCGGCCGAGGCCGAAGCCGAGCGCCTTGCCGAGCTGGCAGAAGCAGCTGCTGCTGCGGCAGCTCCCGTTGCCGAGCCTGCGCCCGCGCCGGCGCCAGCTCCGGCGGCGCCGTCCATGCCGGTCGCCCCGCCGCCGCCCTTCGTGGTGGTCAAGGACGAACCCGTCAGCAAGCCCGAGGCTCCGCGCCCGGCGACGAAACCGGAACCGGTTGCAGAGACGGCCCCAGAGCCGGCGCCGGCCGCCGAAGTGCCGGCTGCCGTCGAACCGGCCCCGGCACCAGCCCCCGAGCCGGTTGCAGAAGCGCCCAAGCCCGCAGCCAAGCCGGCCCCGGTTCCGGTGAAGCCCGAACTCACGGCCGTGCAGAAGGCCCTGCAGAACCCCAAGCTCACCCCGCGGGAGAAGCAGACCCTGCTGATCCGCCTCGCCGAGGAAGAGCGTCTCCAGCGCGCCGAGGAAGGCCGCATCCGCGAGGAGCGGGAGAAGGCCGAGGCTGCCGAGGCCGAGCGCCGTCGCCTGGAGGAAAAGGCCAAAGCCGAAGCCGAAGAGGCCGCGCGCGCCGCCGAAGCCGCACGCCGCGCTGCCGAAGCTCCGCCCGCCCCGCCGGTCGCCGAAGAGGAAGAGGACGACCGCCCGCGCGGGGCCGTCCCCGGCCGCGGCCCGGTCCGCCGTGTGCCCGAGCCCGCCAAGCCCTCGCGCAACCGGCAGGACGAGCGCCGCTCCGGCAAGCTCACCATCACCCGCGCCCTTGGCGACGAGGACGGCGTTCGCGCCCGCTCGCTCGCCTCGCTGCGCCGCGCCAACGAAAAGCAGAAGCGCTCCGCCCATGGCGGGGGTGCAGCTGCCCAGGCGCGCACCCAGCGCGAGGTGCAGGTGCCCGAAGTCATCACCGTGCAGGAGCTCGCCAACCGGATGGCCGAGCGCGGTGCAGACCTCGTGAAGGCGCTGTTCAAGATGGGCATGCCCACCACGATCAACGCCTCCATCGACCAGGACACCGCCGAGCTGCTCGTCACCGAGTTCGGCCACATCATCAAGCGCGTGTCCGACAGCGACGTCGAAATCGGAATCGAGGGCGAAGCGGATGGACCCGCAGACCTGAAGCCGCGCCCGCCGGTCGTCACCATCATGGGCCATGTCGACCATGGCAAGACCTCGCTGCTCGACGCGCTGCGCGGCACCGACGTGGTCGCGGGCGAAGCCGGTGGCATCACCCAGCACATCGGCGCCTACATGGTGACGCTGAAGTCGGGCGAAAAGATCAGCTTCCTCGACACGCCGGGCCACGAGGCCTTCACCGAAATGCGCGCCCGTGGTGCCAATGCCACCGACATCGTGGTGCTGGTGGTCGCCGGCGACGACGGCATCAAGCCGCAGACCATCGAGGCGATTGCCCACGTCAAGGCCGCGAACGTGCCGATGATCGTTGCCATCAACAAGATGGACAAGCCCGGCTCGGATGCCAACCGCGTCCGCACCGAGCTGCTGCAGCACGACATCCAGGTCGAAGCCATGGGCGGCGAAGTCCAGGACGTCGAGGTCTCGGCACTCAAGCGCACAGGCCTCGATGAGCTGGCAGAAAAGATCCTGCTGCAGGCCGAGATCCTCGAACTGACCGCCAACCCGGATCGCATGGCCGAGGCAACCGTGGTCGAAGCCAAGCTCGACAAGGGCCGTGGCCCGCTCGCCACCGTGCTGGTCAAGCGCGGCACGCTCAAGACCGGCGACATCTTCGTGGTCGGCACCGAATGGGGCAAGGTCCGCGCACTGGTCAACGACAAGGGCCAGACCGTGAAGGAGGCCGGCCCCTCCGTGCCCGTCGAGGTCCTTGGGCTCTCGGGCGTGCCCCAGGCCGGCGACATGCTGTCCGTCGTCGAGACCGAGGCCCGCGCCCGCGAAGTCGCCGACTATCGCCAGCAGGTCGCGCTCACCAAGCGCACAACCTCGGCGCCGGCCAGCCTCGAATCCATGTTCGCCGGCCTTGCCGAAAAGAAGGCGGTCGAGTTCCCTGTGGTCGTCAAGGCCGACGTCCATGGCTCGACCGAGGCGATCGTCTCGGCGCTCAACAAGCTCTCGACCGACGAGATCAAGGTCCGCGTGCTGCACTCCGGCGTCGGCGCTATCACCGAATCCGACGTGACGCTGGCCCGGGCCTCGGGCGCCGTCATCATCGGCTTCAACGTGCGCGCCAACGCCAAGGCCCGGGAATCCGCCCACCAGGCCGGCGTTCCGCTCAAATACTACGACATCATCTACGACCTCATCGACGAGGTGAAGGCCGGGATGGCGGGGAAACTCGGCCCCGAATATTTCGAGAATGTCGTCGGCCGCGCCGAAATCCGCGAAGTCTTCCAGGCCGGCAAGTTCGGCAAGGCCGCCGGCTGCCTGGTCGTCGAGGGCTATATCAAGCGGAACCTCAGGGCCCGCGTGCTTCGCGAGGATGTCATCATCTACACCGGCTCCATCGCCTCGCTGCGTCGCTTCAAGGACGACGTCACGCAGGTCGAGAAGGGCTATGAGTGCGGCATCGGCCTCGAGAACTTCCAGGACATCGCCCAGGGTGACGTGATCGAGACCTACGAGGTCGAGGAAAGGCTGCGCGAGCTGTGAAGCGCAGCGCCGCCCCGGATGGGCGATCGGTCCGCACGCTGAAGGTGGGCGAGGCGATGCGCCATGTGCTTGCCGACGTGCTGGCCCGCAGAGACATAAGGGACGATGTGCTGGAAAAGCACATCGTCTCCGTCTCCGAAGTGCGCGTTTCGCCCGATCTGCGCCACGCGACCGCCTTCATCATGCCCGTGGGCGCCACGCCTGCCGACCAGGAAGCCGTGCTCCGCGCCCTCAACGCCCACGCGAAACAGCTGAAGAGCGAACTCGCCCGGCGCGTGAACACCAAATATGCGGCCGACATCCATTTCCGGGTGGACGAAAGCTATGCCGAGGCGGCGCGGATCGATGCCCTGCTGCGCACCCCGAAGGTCGCCCGGGACCTCGAGGACAAGGCCCCGCCCCGCATCACCGAAGAGGACTAGCCCTCGGCAGGTCGCGTCGCCGGTTGCTCCGGCACCGCGCCCGGCGCTGCCTCAGGCAGCGGAACGCGCTTCATCGGCTGGAACCGGCCCAGCTGGCACCGCGGCGGGTTCGGTCCCCGCGCCATCGACACCGGCGTCACCGAATCGAAATTGCAGATCTGGTTCCCCCGGCTGTTCACGCGGAACTTGGTGCCGAAGGTCAATCCGGTGCAGCGGAACGGCAACTCGTTGCGCCAGCCCTGGTTCCGGTTGCGCTCGAAGTCGACCGTCCGGTCGTCGACCACGCGGAAGCTGCGCACCTGGCTCTTGGTGATGCAGTTCACCGGAGGGCCGTCGGCCACCCAGACGGTGCGGTTGGTGGCGCTGTCCTCGGATCCAGCACAGCCTGCAAGCAAGACAAAGGCAATCGGCAAAAGGCGCTTGGTCAAGGCATGTCCCCCGCTCATCGGTCCGGACTATCCGCCTGCCCTCCCCTCCCTGTCAATCAGCGCGTTGGAACCGGCGTCTCGCCCGAATAGTCATAAAAGCCCCGGCCCGTCTTCCGACCGTACCAGCCGGCCTCAACATATTTGCTCAGCAGCGGCGCCGGGCGATATTTGGGGTCCCCGGTCGCCTTCTGCATCACCAGCATGATCGCGTGCAGCGTATCCAGCCCCACGAAGTCCGCCAGAGTCAGCGGCCCCATCGGGTGGTTGGCCCCCAGCCTGAGGCCCGTGTCGATGTCCACCACGCTCCCCACGCCATCGCCCAGCGCAAAGATCGCCTCGTTCAGCATCGGGCACAGCACCCGGTTCACGATGAAGCTTGGGGAGTCCTCCGACACGATTGCCGTCTTTCCCAGCGTGTCGATGTAGCCCCGCGCCGCGCTGCGGGTCGCGTCGGAGGTCGCAAGCCCGGGAATGATCTCCACCAGCTTCATCACCGGCACGGGATTGAAGAAGTGCAGGCCCACGAAGCGATCCGGCCGGTCGGTCGCAGCCGCCAGCATGGTGATCGAAATCGAAGAGGTGTTGGTCGCCAGCACGCACTGCGCCGACAATTTGCCTGCAAGCCCGGCGAAGATCTTCTGCTTCAACCCCTCATTCTCAGTCGCGGCCTCCACCACGATGTCCGCATCGCCGAAGCCGTCCGCGTCGCCGCGTGGGGTGATCTGCGCCAGCAGCGCCTCAGCGGCCGCCTGATCCAGCGCACCCTTGGCCACCTGCCGCGCCAGCAGCTTGGCCGTCGCGGCCTTGCCGGCCTCGGCGCGGGCCACGTCCACGTCCGACAGGACCACCTGGTGCCCGGCCGCAGCCGACACCTGCGCAATCCCTGCGCCCATCATCCCCGCCCCGATCACGCCGACCTTCATGGAACCCGCCCTTCCGCTGTTACAGACTTGGCGGTTAGCCGCCGGGTCAGGCCTTCACAATCCCCGTTTCCAGAAGGCTGTTCGCAGTGTCGACGATCGTCTCCTCGGCGGGCCGCAGCCGCACCCCCAGCACCGTCTGCACATGGCTCGAATCCACCGCCCGCGCCCGCCCCAGCTCGGGCAGCACCATCTTCACCGTCGGGTCGAACAGCGCCGACAGCTTCACCAGGAAATCCGGCAGCTTGATGGATGGCACCTTGCGCGCCTTCGGCCCCAGCTCCGCCTTCAGGATGCGCGCAATGTCCTCCAGCCACAGGAACTCGCCCGCCACCAGGAAACGCCCACCGTCGATCCCGGGATGGGTCAGCGCCCGCACATGCGCATCGGCCACGTCGCGCACATCCGTCACCGGAAAGCCCAGCCGTGGCAGGCCGGGCAGCGCACCTTCCAGCAGCTTCTTCAGCGCCTCGAGCGAGGTGGAGAAGTCCCGCCCAAGTACGGGCCCCAGGATCAGGCCCGGATTGATGGTCACGAACTCCATCGGCGCCCCGTTCGCCTGCATCCAGTCGCGCGCCGCCCGCTCGGCGATCGTCTTCGATCGCACATAGGCATAGGTGTCGGGGTGGGTCTCGTCGGTCCAGTCGGCCTCGGTGAAGGGCCGGTCGATCTGCCCCTTGCCATAGGTCACAGCCGCCGTGCTGCTCGTCAGCACCACACGCGTCACGCCGGCCGCCTTCGCCGCCTTCAGCGCGCGCAAGGCCCCGTCGCGCGCCGGCACCACCAGCTCGTCATCGCTCTTCGGCGCCGCAGCGGGGATCGGCGAGGCAATGTGCAGCATGTGGGTGCAGCCCGACGCGGCTTCCGCCCAGCCGGCGTCCGATGTCAGGTCGGCCGCAAACAGCGGCAGCTGGTTCGCATTCACCCCCAGCCACCCGCGCACCTCGTCAGACCGCGCAAGGTTCCGGATGGTGCCGCGCACCTGCCAGCCTTCGCGCAGCAGCTGCTGGATCGCAAAGCCTGCGATATAGCCGGACGCCCCGGTTACCAGTACGGTCCTGTCCATGAAAAAGGCTCCTCCGGTTGCCCAGAGGAGCCTATGTCCGTTGCCGACCGGCTGTCGAGGGGCTCAGAGCTTCCCCGTCAGTTCCGGCACCAGCGTGAACAGGTCACCCACCAGTCCGAAGTCCGCCACCTGGAAGATCGGCGCTTCCTCGTCCTTGTTGATGGCGACGATGACCTTCGAGTCCTTCATGCCAGCCAGATGCTGGATGGCCCCCGAAATCCCGACCGCCACATACAGCTCCGGCGCCACGATCTTGCCGGTCTGCCCGACCTGGTAGTCGTTGGGCACATAGCCGGCATCCACCGCTGCACGGCTCGCGCCCACGGCCGCGCCCAGCTTGTCGGCCAGCGGGTCGATGTACTGGGTAAAGGCCTCGCCCGACCCCAGCGCACGCCCGCCCGACACGATGATCTTGGCGCTCGTCAGCTCTGGCCGCGCCGATTGCGTCAGCTCGGCGCCCTTGAAGGTCGAAAGCCCCGCGTCGCCGCCGCCCGACACCGCCTCGATCGTCGCCGAACCGCCAGACGCTGCCGCCTTCGGGAAGGCCGTGCCGCGCACCGTGATCACCTTCTTGGCGTCCGCCGATTTCACTGTCGCAATCGCGTTGCCGGCATAGATCGGCCGGGTGAAGGTGTCGGCGCTCTCGACCGACAGGATCTCCGACACCTGCGCCACGTCCAGCGCTGCTGCGACGCGCGGGGCGATGTTCTTGCCGCGCGAGGTGGCCGGCGCCACGAAGGCGTCGTAGGTCGCCATCAGCCCCGCCACCAGCGGCGCCACATTCTCGGCAAGCGCTGCGCCATAGGCCGCATCATCGGCCACCAGCACCTTGGCGACGCCGTCGATCTTGGCAGCCGCATCGGCCACCGCGCCGCAACCGGCACCGGCCACCAGCACGTGCACGTCGCCACCGGCAAAGCCGGCCAGCGCCTTCGCGGCGGACACCACGTTCAGGGTCGCGTCCTTCAGCGACGCATTGTCATGTTCGGCCAGAACGAGCACGCTCATGCGATGGCTCCCGCAGTCTTGAGTTTCTCAACCAGTTCATCGACGGTCTTCACCTTGATCCCTGCACTCCGCTTCGGAGGCTCGGTCACCTTCAGCGTCGACAGCCGCGGCGTCACGTCCACCCCATAATCCTCGGGCGTCTTGGTCGCGATCGGCTTGGACTTCGCCTTCATGATGTTGGGCAGGCTCGCATAGCGCGGCTCGTTGAGGCGCAGGTCGGTCGTCACGATCGCCGGCAGCTTCAGCTCCACCGTCTCCAGGCCGCCGTCGATCTCGCGCGTCACCGCCACCGTGTCGGCCGCGGCCTCCACCTTCGAGGCGAAGGTGCCCTGCGCCCAACCCAGCAGGCTGGCAAGCATCTGGCCGGTCTGGTTGGCATCGTCGTCGATCGCCTGCTTGCCCAGGATGATCAGGCCGGGCTGCTCCTCGGCTGCGATCTTCGCCAGGATCTTCGCAACCGACAGGCTTTCGGTCGTCACGTCGGTCGTCACCAGGATGCCCCGGTCGGCGCCCATCGCGAGGCCGGTGCGCAGCGTTTCCTGCGCCTGTGCCGGCCCGATCGACACCACCACCACCTCGGTCGCCACGCCCTTTTCCTTCAGGCGCACGGCTTCCTCGACGGCGATCTCGTCGAACGGGTTCATGCTCATCTTCACATTGGCGAGCTCGACCCCGCTCTGGTCGGGCTTCACCCGGACCTTCACATTATAGTCGACCACCCGCTTCACGGGCACGAGAATCTTCATGGGCGGTGTGCTCCCCAGCTCACATGTCTTTTGCGGCGTTCCCAATGCGCAAGCAGGTCGGGCGAGTCAACGTGAAGGGTGTCGCGGTCCCTCGACAGGCCGGCGCTAGAAGGCCTCGCCCAGCGACACATAGACAGCCCGGCTGTCGCGGCCCACCGCCACATCCAACCGCAGGTTGATTCCATAATCGCGCGCAACCTCATAGCGCAGCCCCATCCCGGCTGCCGGCAGCAGCGGCTCGCCGCCGATCTCGCCAAGGCTGGGGGCGACTCCCCCAACGCCCGCAAAGGCAACCGCCCCGAACTTCCCGCCCAGCGCCCGGCGCAACTCGGTCTGCACTGCCCAGCTCGCATGGTCGCGGAAGCGGCCGCTTTCATAGCCCCTGAGGTTCGCCGACGCGCCGAACAGGCACAGGTCGAAGAAGGGCGCATCCCGGCTGGCCGCGCAGCCAGAGGCGCGAAAGGCGACAACGGTCCGATCGTTGACGGCCACGAACCGGTTCGCGGTGACAATGGCCTTGTTGTAGGCTGAATCGCTGCCCAGCCCCGGCAGGGCGAACAGCCATTGCCCGCTGATTCGGATTCCGTCTCGCGGGTTCATCGCCCGGTCGGTCTGCTCATAGGTCAGCAGCGGCCCGATCGCCCCCAGCTGATAGTTCTCCAGCTCGGACAGATCGATGTCGGCCGGAACCGAGTCCGGATCGCGCACCGTGGTCTGCATGTCGAGAAAGCGGAACCGCACCCCCATCTGCAGCCTCGGCGCAATCCGGGTGGTCACACGGCCCTCCAGCAGCGCGGGTGTCTGCTCGATGCCCACCGCCGTCTCGCCCGAAACCGGGCCGCTTGCAAAATAGTTGGTGTTCAGCCGCGCATAGCCGCCCTGCACTTCCACCCGATAGCGGTCGCGCGCCAGCGACATCTGGTGCAACCCGCCAAGGCCGAAGCTGCCGTTCGAACTGGCAAGGCCCCCGACCCCTGTCGTCCAGGGTCGGGTGGATCCGGGCGGCGTGTAGAACCACACCGACGCGATGCCGAAGCCGGCGCCGATCTGCGGGTTCACCAGCGGCACCGGAATGAGGACGCGGTTGGTGGCGCGCGCGGTTTCCTCGGCCACCTCCAGCAGCTGGTCCACATCGTCTTCGTGGCCGGCTGCCGGCTCGGCCCGCACCACGAAATGGGGCAGCAAGAGCGCCAGACAGGCAATCGGAGCCAGAAAGCTCCGCGCCGCTCGCCGCTGCATGGCTCAGTCCCCCGTCTGGAGCCTGTCCACCAGCTGCTTCACCGTCGGCACGAACCCGTTCGAATAGAAGGGGTCCTGCTTGAACATGTAGGCCGAATGGCCCGCGAACATCAGCTCATGTTCCGGGTCGGCGCCGTGCGCGATGTCCTGCAGCGTCTTCTGGATGCAGAAGCTCCGCGGATCGGCCAGGTAGCCGGTCGTGTGGTCGTCATGGTCCTTCCAGGCGCTGAACGCGCAGTGGCTCAGGCACCCCATGCAGTCGGCCTGGTCCTTGCGGATCATCTTCGCCTCGTCCGCGCCGACAAAGATCAGCGTGTCGTCCGGGGTCTTCAGCGCCGTGTCGAAGCCCGCACCATGCCATTCGCGCGCCCGGTTCAGGTCGTCCCTGGTCACATAATAGGTCTTGCGGCCGACACCCACGTCCAGCGTGAACTGCCGCTCGCCGTCGGCCGTCGCGCTGAAGCCGATCTGCCGCTCGGAGCGACCCTCCAGGCTGCGCAGGAAGGTGTTGCGAACCGCGCTGGAATAGAAACCCGTGGGCGAGAATTTGTGCAGCAGGATGTCGCCCTCGTCGAGCGTCGGAAGGCGGGCCTTCCACACGTCGGGAATCGGGCTTTCCTGCGTCAGCAGCGGGCGCGTGCCGAACTGGAAGGCGATCGCCCCAAGCTCGGGGTTGTCGATCCAGTGGGCCCAGTCGCGGAGGTACCAGACCCCGCCGGCCATCACGATGGGCACGCTGTCGGGGATGCCGCCCTCGCGCATCACCGCACGAAGCTCCTTCACGCGGGGGTAAGGGTCCTGCGGCGCCCGCGGATCCTCGGCGTTCGACAGCCCATTGTGCCCGCCGGCAAGCCAGGGGTCCTCATAGACAACCGCGCCAAGCCACTCGGCCGCCTTGGAATAGGCCCGCTTCCAAAGCGCCCGGAACGCCCGGCCCGACGAGATGATCGGATAATAGTAGACCCCATGTCGCGCGGCGATCTCGCTCAGCTTGTAGGGCATGCCCGCCCCGCAGGTCACGCCATGCAGCAGCCCCTTGGTCTGGCTCAGCACGCCTTCCAGCACCCGCTGCGCGCCGCCCATTTCCCAGAGCACGTTGATGTTGAGCGCGCCCCGACCGGCCCGCAGCTCGTCGCCGGCAATGTCGTGCGCGCGCCGCACCTGCTCCACGGCACCCTGGATCGCATAGGCGACCAGCTCCTCGTGCCGGCCCTCCCGCGTCCGCGCGGTATACACCTGCGGGATCACATCGCCGTTCGCATCATAGCTGTCGGCATTCACCGCCGATACGGTGCCCAGCCCGCCGGCCTTCGCCCAGGCGCCGGCCGATGCATGGTTGGTCGCGGAAACCCCCTTGCCGCCTTCCACAAGCGGCAGGAACGTCCGCCCACCGACAGTCAGAGCACTCAGCGCCTTCAAATCCGTCTCCCCTCGGGCCCGCCCAATATCAGGCCTTCACAAATCCTGCTGGAAAAATTTGTCGCAATCAGCGCCTCAGGCAAAGGCCGCCGCTGCCACCGCTGCCCGCAGCTCCGCAATCCCGGCCTTGCTCTCGCTGCTGGTCGGGATCAGCTCGGGGTGCGCGGCTGCATGCTTGCGCGCCTCCTCGGCCACCAGCGCCGACACCGCCGCAAGCGCGGTCGGCTTCACCTTGTCCGCCTTGGTCAGCACGATCTGGTAGCTCACCGCCGCCCGGTCCAGCAGGTCCATGATTTCGCGGTCCACAGGCTTCAGCCCGTGCCGGCTGTCCACCAGCACCAGAACCCGCTTCAGCGTCGGCCGGCCGCGCAGATAGTCGTTCACCAGCCGGCCCCATTCGCGCACCAGGTCCTTGGGCGCCTCGGCATAGCCATAGCCCGGCATGTCCACCAGCCGCATCACCGGCGGCTCGCCCACCAGGAACAGGTTCAGCTCCTGCGTCCGCCCCGGCGTGTTCGACGTCCGCGCAAGCCCCTGCCGCCCCGTCAGCGCGTTCAGCAGCGACGATTTCCCCACGTTCGAGCGGCCCGCAAAGGCAACCTCCGGCAGATCCGCCTCCGGCAGAACGTCCAGCCGCGGCGCCGACAGCTGAAACCCCACGGGGCCCGCGAACAGCAGCCGCCCGTGCTCCAGCGCCTCGGCCCGTTCGGCGTCCGTCAACGAGTCCGTCACTTGGCAGGCGCCGGGGCGGGTGCCGGATACTTCCGCAACAGCACCCACTGCTGCAGGATCGAGACCAGGTTGTTCACGATCCAGTAGATCTGAAGGCCCGCCGCGAATGGCGCCATCATGAACATGAAGATCCAGGGCATCCAGCTGAACACCTTCTGCTGGATCTCATCCATCGGCTGCGGGTTCAGCTTGAACTGCGCCCACATCGTCACCCCCAGGATGATCGGCAGGATCCCCAGGTGGATCAGCGCCGGCGGCTCGAAGGGCAGCAACCCGAACAGGTTGATCGGCGTAAGTGGATCAGGCGCAGACAGGTCCTTGATCCACAGGAACGCAGGCTGGTGCCGCAGCTCCACCGAAATCAGCAGCACCTTGTACAGCGCATAGAAGATCGGGATCTGCAGAAGGATCGGAAGGCAGCCGGCAAGCGGGTTGATCTTTTCCTTCTTGTACAGCTCCATCATTTCGATCTGCTGCTTCTGCTTGTCGTCCTTGTACTTTTCCTGGATCTCTTTCATTTTCGGCGCAAACACGCGCATCTTGGCCATGCTGGCATATTGCTTGTTCGCGATCGGGAACAGGATCGCGCGGACGACCAGCGTCAGCCCCACGATCGCCAGGGCATAGTTGCCGAACAGGCCATACAGCCACTGCAGCAGCCCGAAGATCGGCTGGGCTATGAACCAGAACCAGCCCCAGGCCAGCGCCCGGTCGAACAGCGGCGCGCCCAGCTCGTCACGCACCTGGTTCAGCAGCCGGGCCTCCTTGGCGCCTGCGAACAGGTGGCTTGTGGTGGTGGCGGCCTGCCCGGGCGCCACGGCCTGCGCCGTCTTCAGCCAGTCGGTCTGGTAACGATTGCCGTCGGCCGCTGTGAAGCGCGCCTCGATGGTCGCCTTCTGGTCCGGGATCAGTGCCGCCAGCCAGTGCTTGTCGGTGATCCCAAGCCATCCGCCCTTCGAGGTGAAGCTCTGCGGGCCGTCATCCCGCAGCGTGTCGTAACTGACTTCGCCCTCCTTCAGCGTGCCGTCCATCACCGCGATCGGCCCGACATGCAGGTTGAACGCGTCCTTCTGGGTGCCGCGGCCCGTGCGGTTCACATAGCCGAAGGTCCTCAGCGACACCGGCGCCCCGCCGGCGTTCGTCACCCGCTGGGTCACCGTGAACAGGAAATTTGTGTCGACCGAAATGGTCTGCTGGAACAGCAGCCCCGTCGGCCCCTGCCAGCTCAGCGTCACCGGCTTGCCCGGCTGCAGCACCGGTGCAGAGGCCGTCCACTGCGCGTCCGGCGGCGGCGCGCCTGCACCCACCCAGCCATAGCCCGCAAAATAGGCGTCCTTCGCCCCTGAAGGCGCAAACAGCCGGATCGGCTTCGACGGCGGCAGCGTCACGAGATGGTCGGTCAGCACCAGGTCATCGAAGCGCGCGCCCGCCAGGTTGATCGACCCTGCAAGCCGCGGCGTCTCGATCCGCACCCGGGCCGCACTCGCCACCAGCGTCTCCACCGGCTGCACGCCCGACGGCGCTGCCACCGGGACCGCGCCAGGCACGGAAGGCACCGACTCCGCAGGCGCCGCAGCAGGCGTCGTCTGCGCCGGCGGCGGTGTCGGGAAGAATCGCTCGGCGAAAAAGGTCCAGCCGAACAGCACCAGCGCCGACAGCACCACGGCGAGGATCAGATTGCGGTTCTCTTGCGTCACGGCGTGTCGGTCACTCTTCTGTCGGTGTGCCCCCGCCCCGCGGGCGGAACAGGTGGAATTCGTCCGGCACCGGATCGTGGCCACAGCCGCCCCACGGGTGGCAACGGGCGATCCGTGCGGCTGTCAGCCAGAGTCCGGCCAGCAGCCCGTGCCGCCTTAGAGCCTCAATCCCGTAATGGGAACAGCTTGGCGTGAAACGACAGCTCGGCGGCAGCACCACCGAGAAGGTCAGCTGCCACAGCCGGAACAGCCCAGCGACCGCGCGCGCCGGAAGCTCGGACAGCGTCACCCCGCCTTCTCCAGCCGCCGCCGCGCCTTCGCCAGCGCCTCGGTCACTTGCCCCAGCAGCCTGTCCCACGGCAGTTCCGCATCCTGCACCCGCGCGATGAACACATGGTCGGCGCCCGCAATTCCCTGCTCCGGCAGCAGCAGCCGCGCCGCCTCGCGCAGCCGCCGCCGCGCCCGGTTGCGGACCACGGCATTGCCGACCTTCTTCGAAACGGTGAACCCCGCGCGGGGGACGGGATGGCCGGCCTGCTTCACCAGAAGCACGAACGCCGGCATGGGCACGCGAACACCGGCGTTCGCCGCGAGGAAATCGCGGCGCTGCCGAATTCTGTCGAGTGTGGGTGCGGGGCCTGCGGCCGCCGCCGAATCAGCCGGCATCGACCGGAGCTGTCAATCGTGCCGGTATCCACCGGCTGGCGAGGCTCAGGCCGACAAAACCTTGCGGCCGCGCGCACGACGACGGGCCAGCACCTTGCGGCCACCGACGGTGGACATGCGGGCACGGAAGCCGTGGCGGCGCGCACGGACGAGCTTGGAGGGTTGATAGGTGCGCTTCATCGGTCCAGCCTTGCAAACAGGATGATCGCCGGAGGCCGCGGGACCACCGGAAAAGAGCGCGCCGCATAGCGCCAGCGCCCCTCGAGGTCAAGGCGCGCGAACCGCGCTCTGCGACATCCGGCCCAATTTGTCGGCCTTCCCCGGCGCTGCGCCTGTGCTAGGAAGCCCGCCCATGACCCAGTTCGATCTCACAGACGACCAGCTCGCCATCCGCGAAACGGCGGAGCGCTTCACGGCGGCCGAAATCACGCCCCATGCCGCGAAGTGGGACGAAGAGCATCATTTCCCGCGCGACACCATCGTCAAAGCGGCCGAACTCGGCTTCGGTGCCATCTACGTGTCCGAAGCCTCCGGCGGCATCGGCCTCGGCCGCCTCGAAGCCGCGCTCATCATGGAAGCCATGGCCTATGGCTGCCCCTCCACCTCGGCCTTCATCTCCATCCACAACATGGCAAGCTGGATGATCGACTGCTTCGGCGCCGAACGGGTGAAGCAGAAATATCTCCCCGGCCTCGTGCCCATGGACATCATCTCCAGCTACTGCCTCACCGAACCGGGCTCCGGCTCCGACGCGGCTGCGCTGAAAACCACCGCAGTCCGCGACGGCGACCATTATGTCGTCACCGGCTCAAAGGCCTTCATCTCCGGCGGCGGCGTGAACGAGCTCTACGTCACCATGGTCCGCACCGGTGGCGAAGGCGCAGGCGGCATATCCTGCCTCGTCATCGAGAAGGACATGCCCGGCGTCAGCTTCGGCGCCAACGAGAAGAAGCTCGGCTGGCGCTCCCAGCCCACCGCCCAGGTGCATTTCGATGGCGTGCGCGTGCCCGTCGAGAACCTGGTCGGCGCGGAAGGCCAGGGCTTCAAGATCGCCATGGCCGGCCTCGACGGCGGCCGCCTCAACATCGGCGCCTGCTCATTGGGCGGCGCCCAGCGTGCCATCGACGAGACCATCTCCTACGTCCGCGAGCGCCGCCAGTTCGGCAAGGCCATCGTCGACTTCCAGGCCACCCAGTTCACGCTGGCCGACATGGAAACCGAACTCCAGGCCGCCCGTGCCCTCCTCTATCTCGCGGCCGCCAAGGTCAGCGCGGGTGCCCCCGACAAGACCCGCTTCGCCGCCATGGCCAAGCGCCTTGCCACCGACACCGGCTCGTCGGTCGTCGACCGCGCCCTGCAACTGCACGGCGGCTACGGCTATCTGCAGGACTATCCGATCGAGCGCCTGTGGCGCGACCTACGCGTCCATTCGATCCTCGAAGGCACCAACCAGGTGATGCGCATGATCACTGCCCGGGAACTGCTCAGAGCGGCAAACTAGTCCCGCCGTTCGCCCGGCTCGGGCACCAGCCCATAGCGTTCGGCCAGCTTCCAAACATGGGGCGGCACCATCCATTTCATACGCGCCGGGTGGCTGCTACGCAGGTGCAGCACCGTCTCGATCGCCTTCATCTCCACGCGCGCACGGGCAAACTCCAGGCCCTTCGGCCCGATCCGCGGCATCAGCCAGCCGACGATCGGCCGCGCCCAGTCCGGCATCTGCCGCAGCGGCAGGCCCCCCGCCGCCAGTCGCGTGTTGGAAAGAAACCCCTTCACCGCCCCAGCCCGGCTCCCCCGGCTCCCCGGCGCCGACAGCGCCACCTCATCCCCCAGCAGCGCCAGCAGCTCGGCGCCACGGTCGTTGCGCACCAGCAGCCACTGCTCGCCCTCGCCGCCCATATAGCCCACCGTGATGTCCGCCAGCGCATTAGTGTAATCCACGCAGGTGCGACAGGTCAGCGGGAAGAAATCCCCGGGCAGCTTGGAAATCGGCAGCATCAGGAAGGGCACAAGCCTGTGCGTGCCGTCGTCGAAGCGCAGCTCCACCCGATAGTCCGCGCGGAACTCCAGATAGCTGATCGTCTCCGGCCGGTCCGACAGCAGCGCCAGGAACTGGTGGAACTTTTCGGTCGTCGTGTTGTCCGAACAGGGCGTACCGATCACGTACAGCCGCTCGAACCCAAGTTCGGCCTCAAGCGCCCGCAGCGCATGCACCTGGCAGGGGATGCCGATGATCGCGAGCCGCCTGTGCCCGGCGTCTCTTGCAGGCTCCAGCAGCGCCAGCAGCGGCGCATGCCCCATCCGCATTCCGCGCACGGACGCCATGTCCTCCGGCCGGGTCACGATCACGGGCAGCGGCTTCCAGCGGTCGGCAGGGTCGGGCGCCATGGTCAGCACCGCATCCACCGCGCCTGTCTCCAGCAGTCGCTGGGCGATCCGCGTGGTGATCCCGGTCCACTGCGCACCAGCCAGCGGCGTCGTCAGCCGCGCCTTCAGCATCTGCCGGAACGGCCCGAAGAACAGCTCGTCACCGTCGGTTTCGCGGGCCCGGCCATGCACCCGCGCCTCGGCAGTCGCATAGTCCGGCCGTATGAACTGGCAGGCCCGGCCGCACGCCGCCGCATCCGCCATGCGTGACACGCCGCAATCGGTGCACAGCCCGCGGGGCTGCGCCTCCCGCAGCGGCGGAGCCATCGGCCCGGTTGCCGGCGCATCCGCCTCGTCGCCCCGTCCCATGCGCTCCGTCCCTCCTTGCAGATCGCGCAACACTAGCCCAGACTCCGCGACGTGCCACCCCTTCCGCTAGCGTTGGGGTTCGGCACATCGACGGCGGCAATGCCGAAACCCCTCTTGACGAGACTGAGCCGTAACCTTGTATCATGCGGGCGGTAAGTCGTACCTGCCCGAGGGAGGCATGGGCCGGCACAGAATTTGGGAACAGATCCGCACGATGAAGATGTTCATCCTGTCTGCCCTGCTGGCCGCAGCGCCCATGGCCATGGCCGGTTCCGGCACCCTCATGATCGTGGGTGGCGGGCTGCGGGCGTCGAACGCGGCCGTCCACCGCGCCTTCCTCGATGCCCGCCCGCCGGGCAGCCCCGGAATCGCGATCATCCCCTCGGCATCGGGCGCACCCGGCGCGTCGGCAAATGCGTTCGCCGACACGCTCGTCCGCCATGGCGCGCGCCGACAGGACATCCTGATCGTCCACCTCGCACAGGAAGACGACCCCGACACGCCCGACATCGACGAACGCAGCTGGGCCCGAAATGCAACCGACCCGGCAGAGATCGCCAAGGTCAAGGGGGCCGGCGCCATCTGGTTCACCGGCGGAGACCAGCTTCGCACCACCAGCCTGCTCGCGCCCGCCGGGCGGGAAACCCCGATGCTCGCCGCGATCCGCGAAAGGCTCGCAGCCGGCGCCATCGTCGGCGGCACCTCGGCCGGCGCCGCCGTCATGAGCCGCGCGATGATCACCGATGGCGACCCGCTTGCCAGCCTTCTGAAGCCGGTCAGCCGGCAGGCCCCGATCGAGACCGGCGCGCCCGACAACCGCGTCGCAGGCGGCGGGCTCGTGATGGGGAGCGGGCTGGGCTTCCTTCCCGAAGGCCTCGTCGACCAGCATTTCGACGCCCGCCGGCGCCTCGGCCGGCTCGCCCGGGCTCTGTTCGAACTCCCCCCCACGGCCCGCTTCGGCTTCGGGATCGACGAGGACACCGGCCTTCTTGTCGACCTCGCAGCCAGTCGCGCCCGCGTTGTCGGCACCTCCAGCGTCACCGTGCTCGATGCCCGCGCCGCCCGCCGCACCGAAGGCCCCCGTTTCGGCGCAGACGGGCTGCGCCTCGCCGTTGCCGGGCCCGGCGACACGATCGGCCTCGGCACCCTCACGGTCACCCCGGCGCCCGGCGCGTCAGCGACAGCGCGCGACGCCGACGAGGACCAGCCCCGCGTCCACCAGCAGAGCGGCGGGATGGCCGTGCCGGAGCCCCCCGTCGGCACCCTTCTGGCCGACAGCCTGTTCGGCCCCGGTGCCCCGACGCTGCTCGAGCGTCCGAACCTCCGGGCCGGGGACGGCATCCTCTTCCGCTTCACCCGCCTGCCCGGCGCCACGCGCTGGGAAACCGGCGGCAACATGTCGGTGACGGGCATTGCCTTCGGGCTGCAACCCGTCACCCTGACCACCCGCCAGGTCGGCCTCCCATGACGGAGCGCTGGACACTCGTCGTGCACGGCGGCGCCGGCGTGAACCCGTCGCGGGATTATGCCGACGTCGAAACCGATCTGCTGGCGCTCGCCACCGAAGGCGCGGCCCGGCTGCAAGGCGGCGTCTCGGCCGTCGACACGGTCCAGTGGGCCGTCGCGCGCATGGAAGCCTCGGGCCTCTATGTCGCCGGGCGCGGCTCCGCGCCGAACCGCGCCGGGATCGTCGAGTTCGACGCCGCCATCATGGATGGCGCCGGCCCCCGCGCCGGCGCGGTCGCGGCCATTCAGGACGTGCGGAGCCCGATCGCCGCCGCACGGGCCGTCATGGACCTCACGCCCCATGTGCTTCTGGCCGGCGAAGGGGCAACCGCCTTCGCCCGCGAGTCAGGCCTCGATCAAATCGGAAACGATCCGGATTTCTTCCGCCTTGCAGTCGGCGTCGAACCGCACGAACTCGAGGCCGAGGGCGATGCCCTCGCCCATGGCACGGTCGGCGCCGTCGCGCTCGACCGCGCCGGGCGTCTGGCAGCTGCCACCTCCACCGGCGGCCTGTTCGGAAAGCGCCCGGGCCGGGTCGGCGACACACCGCTGCCGGGCGCCGGAACCTGGGCCGACGCCGACATCGCCATCAGCTGCACCGGCGTCGGCGAGCATTTCATCCTGGCAGGGGGCGCCGGCGACATGGCCGCCCGCATCCGCTACGCCGGGCTGCCCGCGAAGGACGCTGCCGAGGCGATGCTGGCCCGGGTGGCGGCGCTGGGTGGCGATGGCGGGCTGATCGCCCTCGGGCGCGACGGCGTCCCCGTCTTCGCCTGGAACTCGAGAGGCTTGAAACGGGCAGCCGCGGGGTCGCATGTTGCACCCCTTGTGTCGGTCACCTGACAGACGAGGCAGACCCCGACGGGGAGAAAATGTGATGCGTAACAACCCGAACGATCTCGACTCCATGCCCGATCCGACCCAGGTATCGGGCAACGAACTGGCCAAGAGCCGCGACACCCGGCGGCGGATCATGGAAGCGGGGCGCGACCTGCTGGCAGCCGAAGGCTTCGCCCGCTTCTCGACAGGTGCCGTTGCCGAGCGGGCGCGCCTCACCCGCCCCGCCATGCTCTACCATTTCGGCTCGCGCGCCGATTTGCTGGCGGCCGTCACGCGCTTCGTGGTGCGCCGCCGGATCGAGCTGTTCGAAGAGGCGGTCAGCGCACTGCCCCTGACCGAAAGCTACAAGGGCCAGCAGTTCCGCGCACTCGCCACCGCGCTCGCATGGGAGCATCTCGACCTCCCCGAATTCTGGGCCTTCACCGAGCTGGTGATGGCAGCCCGCACGGATCCCGAACTCGCGCAGATCGTGGCGCCGGCCATTGCCATCTTCGATCGGTCCCGGCGGGAGCTCACCACCAAGGTCTTTCCCTCCAACGCCTATGACATGGCGGACTTCAACCTTGCCCGCGACGTCGTCCGGTTCCTGAGCGAGGGCGCAATCGCCCAGAACACGATGACGGAGGACCGGGACGCGCGCATCGCCGATCTCAAGCATTTCCTGCACATGCTGGTCGCTACAACGGATGGAAACCTGTTCCTCGAAGCCGTCGTCCGCAACCGCAAGCCGCAGCCGCCGGGCGAAATGGCCCCGGCGGGACCGCCTAGCGACTGACGCGCAGCACCTTCCCGGCCGGATCGTCCGTCGTCACCCACAGGCTGCCGTCGGGCGCCACCCGCACATCACGAATCCGCTCGCCCAACCCCTTCAGCAGGCTCTCCTGCCCCAGCACCCTGCCGTCGGCCGACAGGCGGATGCGCCGCACCTCGCGATCGACCAGCGCGCCCACCAGCAGGTCCCCGTTCCATTCCGGGAACATGGCGCCGCGATAGACGGCCATCCCCGACGGCGCGATCGACGGCACCCAGACGACGAGCCCGTCCTCCATCCCTTTGTAGGTCCGGTAAGGGGAAATGGTCGCCCCCGAATAGTCCAGCCCCTTGGTCGCGACCGGCCAGCCATAATTGGCCCCCGCCTTCAGGACGTTCACCTCGTCCCCACCCTTGGGACCATGCTCATGCTCGAACACGACACCGCGCACCGGGTCATGGGCCAGCCCCTGCGGATTTCGGTGCCCCCGCGTCCAGACCGAGCCCTGGGCCGTCGGCACACCCGAGAACGGATTGCCGGCAGGCACCTTGCCGTCCAGCGTGAGGCGCATCACCTTGCCGAGCGGGCTGTCCAGCCGCTGCGCCTGCTCGCGGAAATCGAAGCCGTCGCCCGTCGTCAGCAGCAAGGTGCGGTCCGGCAGCAGCACCATCCGCCCGCCGAAATGCACCGGCCCCCGCTTCAGCGGAGTCGCGGTGTAGATCGGCGTCACCTCCAGCAGGCAGTTCCCCACCAGCTTCGCCCGCGCCACCCGCGTCCCGTTCGCCGCCCTGGTGCCATGCGCATAGGACAGGAAGATCAGCCCGTTCTGCTGGAAATCCGGGTGCGGCAGCACATCGAACAGCCCGCCCTGCCCTTCGTTGAACACCTTGGGCACGCCGGTCACCCGCGTCACCCGCTCCCCCTCGATCCGCCTGAGCCCGCCGTTGCGCTCGGTCACCAGCACGCCGCCACCCGGCAGGAAGGCGATGCTCCAGGGGTGGTCTAGCCCGCTTGCGATCACCTGGGTCTTCAGAACCGGCGCGCTCGGCCGCACCAGCGCTTGGGCCCCGGCCGCCGCCGGGGCAAGCGCCGCCAGCAAAAAGGCCGCAGCCGCAGTGATCGGACGCCGCATTATGCTCTCCCCGAAGCCGGAATTCCCCGCTAGGCTAGCCGTCCGGCCATCCGGGAACAAGCGATAGAGGGGATCAGTGCCATGAAGACCTGGGGCCGACGGATCCTCGCATGGCTGGTTGCCGCCCTCGTCACCACCGCCCTCGTCAGTCTCGGGCACAGCCTGTTCGTGCAGGGCGAACTGGCGGCATTGGGAACGGAACTCCCCGTCCATGTCCGCGCCGGCGCCATCATCCGGGACTTCGTCGGCCTGCTCCCCACGCTTGGCCCCATCCTCCTCGGCGCCCTCCTAATTGCCTTCCTCATCGCGGGCTTCCTGAAGTCCCGCGCAGGCCTCATCGCCCCCTTCGCCTACCCGCTCGCCGGCTGGGCCGCGGTCGCGCTTGCGCTCTTCGCGATGAAGCTCGCCTTCGGCTTCTCGCCGCTGGCCGGCGCCCGCACCGGCCTCGGCTTCCTCGTCATGAGCCTCGGCGGCCTCGTCGGCGGAACCGTCTTTGCCTGGATGATCCGCAAACGCCCCTAGGCTGCGGGCAAGGCGCTCACGGCCTCGGCATACTCCGCCATGATCCCGTCAAGGATCTCCTTCACCGGCCGCACGCTCCCGATCCGCCCGGCGACCTGCCCCGTCAGCGCGATCGCGGCCTCCATGTCGCCCCCGAAGTAAAGCTCCTTCGCCCGCGCCATCTCGCCGAAGATATTGCCGCTCGGCTCCAGTTCCAGCCGCGTCGTCCGCTCGGTCCTGAGCGCTCGCAGCGCAGGCCCCGGCCCCTGCCGGTTCAGGAACACCGTGTCCGTCTCCTTCGCGGCGACGATTCCGTCCTTCCAGTTGGCATGCACCGGGCTCTCGGCCGCGCTCACCATACGCGTGCCCAGCTGGATGCCGTCCGCCCCCAGGGCCAGCGCTGCCGCCAGCGTCCGCCCGCACAGCATCCCGCCCGCCGCCACGATCGGCTTGTCCGTCACGCTGCGCACCAGCGGGATCAGCACCATCGACGAAACATCGCGCGCATTCTTGAAGCCGCCGCCCTCGCCGCCTTCCACCACCAGCCCGTCGACGCCGGCCTCCAGCGCCTTCAGCGCACCCGCCAGGTTCGGCACCACGTGGAACACCGTCAGCCCGGCCGCCTTCAGATCCGCACAATAGCGGTTGGGGTCCCCAGCCGAGGTGGTCACGAACCGCACCCCCTGGTCGATGATGAACGTCACGATGTCGGGATCGCGCACGAAGGCCTGGGCGATGTTCACCCCGAACGGCCTGTCCGTCAGCTCCCGCATCCGGGCAATTTCCCCGCGAATGGCATCCAGCTCGCCCGAACTCGTCTCGATGATCCCCAGCCCGCCCGCATTTGAGACTGCCGAGGCCAACTGCGACCGCGCGATCCACCCCATCGGCGCCTGGATGATCGGCCGCTCGATCCCCAGCATCGCGCACAGCCTGTTGCCCTTCATCGCCGCTCTCCCCACCTTGGTCTCGATCAATGCGAAGCATGGGGGGCGGCGGCAAACCACCTCTCGATTTTTCCGGAGCTCCCAGTTGTGTGGCAGAAATGTCACACTACATCAGGGCCACAAGGAGCAAACGCGGGCATGAACATCGAGAAATTCACCGACCGGGCCAAGGGCTTCCTGCAGGCCGCCCAGACCATCGCCATGCGCGAGACGCACCAGCGCGTCACCAGCGCCCACCTGCTCAAGGCCCTGCTCGACGACGACCAGGGCATGGCAACCGGCCTCATCACGGCCGCCGGCGGCAACGCCCAGGCAGCCCGCGTCGCGGTCGACACCGCTGTCGCCAAACTCCCGAAAGTCTCCGGCGGCGGCGCCCAGCTCCAGTGGGACCAGGATGTCGCCCGCCTGCTCGACCAAGCCGAACAGGTGGCCACCAAGGCCGGGGACAGCTTCGTCACTGTCGAACGCCTGCTCCTCGCCATCGCCCTCGCCCCCGAAACCGAAGCCGGCAAGGCGCTCAAGGACGCCGGAGTCACGGCACAAGCCCTCAACGCGGCAATCGAGCAGCTTCGCAAGGGCCGCGCCGCCCACTCGGCCTCGGCGGAAGAAAGCTACGACGCGCTGAAGAAATACGCCCGCGACCTGACGCAAGCCGCGCGCGACGGAAAGCTCGACCCCGTGATCGGCCGCGACGAGGAAATCCGCCGCACCATCCAGGTGCTCGCGCGCCGCACAAAGAACAACCCCGTCCTCATCGGGGAACCCGGCGTCGGCAAGACCGCGATCGCCGAAGGCCTC
>JAIXYT010000031.1 GCA_027490095.1 Sphingomonadales bacterium
CACGCGGCCGTACTTGTCGTGGTAGCAATCCTGCACCTCGACGTCGGCCTGGGTGAAGAAGCGGAAGATCTGGGTGAGGAGGTTGCGCTCATGGTCGGCGAGCTTCTGCGCCCAGTCGCGGCAGTCTTCGCCCAAGGGCACTTCCTCGGGCATCCAGTGGATCTGCTGCTGGCGCTTCCAGAAGTCGTAGGCCCAGGGGTATTCGAAGGGCTTGTAGACGCGGGATGCTTCGAGGAGGGACATGGTGGCTTATCCTTGGATGTGAGAGAACGAATATAGAACGACGAGGCGGCGGCGGGTAGGGGTTGGGCGGCCGCGGACGGGGGTGCGACGCCGTGTGCGGGCGATCGCCAGGAGGGTGCGGGTGGCGAGGATTGGGTGGCGGCGGCGGGTCATTGGGTGGGACGCCATCAGTTGGAACCTCCACCGGGCTGCTGAACGTTGGACCAGTTCATGGCGATCTTCCGTTGGCCCGGCTTCTTTCCCCAGGCCTGCTGTCCCCCTTGGCGGAGCCGTTCGCAAGCTTGCGCGTCAAGTTCGGGGTGGACGCTGGGTTCTATGATTTCGCAACTCTCCAGATTGCCGTCACGATCGACTACATATTGAAGGGTCACGATGTTCTTTTTCCAGTCGAGCAGAAATTGGGCGAGGGCCGCGTTCTGCTCCGGGTCCTGCATGGCTCGGTCGAAATCGGTCTTGCCGCGCATGATCTGCGACCTGTTCGTCGACGGCTGCGCTTCTTGCTTCGCGTCGGCGGCAACAGTCGGCTGGGGGGCGGCAGGCGACGGCGCGGGCTCATCCGTAAGGACGAACGAAATCCGCTGGGATAGCTGCCGCTGGACGCTGCCGCTGATCGGTTTGAACCTCCCCTTGGCGGTGAGTGTTTCGCACGCCTGGGCGTCGAGGGCGGGGTAGCCGGAGCTTTCCTTGACTTCACAGCCGATGACCTTGCCGTCCGGTGCGACGGTGAGGTCGGTGAGGACCGATGTGCGCTGTTCGGCGGCGGGCTTTTCCTGCGCGACAACCTCGGCGGCGGGGAATGCCAGCAGTGCGGCAAGGGCCAGCGCCGCAGGCATTTGGATTTGGTTGTTGCGGGACCGGCGGTGCATGGTCGGCACGAGGTCCCGGATCAAGTCCGGGGCGACGCGCTTGCTGTTCGAGGGTGCAGGGAAATCATTTCCCTGCCCGCCGGAGGCATTTACTGACATGCCAAGCATTCGTCGTAGTTCTTCACTTCGACTTCGATCTGCCTGAGTTCCGGGGTGTTGTCCGCCTCGACCGCGCCGGCGAAGCCTGCGCGCTGGATGGACTTGGAGCGCAGGTAGTAGAGGGACTTGATGCCGAGTTCCCAGGCGCGGAAGTGGAGCATGAGGAGGTCCCATTTTTCCACGTCGGCGGGGATGAAGAGGTTCAGGGACTGGGCCTGGTCGATGTAGGGGGTGCGGTCTCCGGCGAGTTCGAGGAGCCAGCGCTGGTCGATTTCGAAGGCGGTGCGGAAGGTGGCCTTCTCGTCGGCGTCGAGGAAATCGAGGTGCTGGACGGAGCCGCCCTGTTCGAGGATGGAGTTCCAGACCGCGTCGGCGTTTTTCGCCTTTTCGATCAGCAGCTTCTCGAGATAGGGGTTCTTGACCACGAAGCTGCCCGACAGCGTCTTGTGGGTGTAGATGTTGGCGGGGATCGGCTCGATGCAGGCCGAGGTGCCGCCGCAGATGATGCTGATGGAGGCGGTTGGGGCGATTGCCATCTTGCAGGAGAAGCGCTCCATCACGCCGCGGTCGGCGGCGTCCGGGCAGGGGCCGCGTTCGGCGGCGAGCAGCATGGAGGCTTCGTCGACCTTGCCCTTGATGTGGCGGAACATCTTCAGGTTCCAGGACTTGGCGATCGCGCTTTCGAAGGGGATGCCGCGGGCCTGGTAGAAGCTGTGGAGGCCCATGACGCCGAGGCCCACGGAGCGTTCGCGGTCAGCCGAGTATTTGGCGCGGGCCATTTCGGTTGGGGCGCGGTCGATATAGTCGGTGAGCACATTGTCGAGGAAGCGCATGACGTCCTCGATGAAGCGGGGGTCCGTGTTCCACTGGTCCCAGGTTTCGAAATTGAGGCTGGAGAGGCAGCAGACGGCGGTGCGGTCGTTGCCGAGGTGGTCGACGCCGGTGGGCAGCGTGATTTCCGAGCAGAGGTTGGAGGTGGAGACCTTGAGGCCGAGCTCGCGGTGGTGCTTCGGCATGGTGTTGTTCACATGGTCGATGAAGATGATGTAGGGCTCGCCGGTGGCGAGGCGGGTTTCGACCAGCTTCTGGAAGAGGGCGCGGGCGTCGACTGCCCCACGCTTTTCGCCCGTCTTGGGCGAGACGAGATCGAATTCGGAGCCGTTGCGGACGGCCTCCATGAAGGCGTCGGTGACGAGGACGCCGTGGTGGAGGTTCAGCGCCTTGCGGTTGAAGTCTCCGCTGGGTTTGCGGATTTCGAGGAACTCCTCGATCTCGGGGTGGTTGATGTCGAGGTAGACGGCGGCGCTGCCACGGCGGAGGCTGCCCTGGCTGATGGCGAGGGTGAGCGAATCCATGACGCGGACGAAGGGGATGATGCCCGAGGTCTTGCCGTTGAGGCCGACGGGTTCACCGATGCCGCGGACGCGGCCCCAGTAGGTGCCGATGCCGCCGCCGCGGGCTGCGAGCCACACATTCTCGTTCCAGGTGCCGACGATTCCTTCGAGGCTGTCGGAGACGGAGTTGAGGTAGCAGCTGATGGGGAGGCCGCGCCCGGTGCCGCCGTTGGAGAGGACGGGGGTGGCGGGCATGAACCAGAGGTTGGAGATGTAATCGTAGAGGCGCTGGGCGTGCTCGGCATCGTCGGCGTAGGCGGCGGCGACCCGGGCGAAGAGATCCTGGCAGGTTTCGCCGGGGAGGAGGTAGCGGTCCTTGAGGGTTTCCTTGCCGAAATCGGTGAGGAGGGAGTCGCGCGACGGATCCGTCTTCACGGGGAAGCGGGGGCCGTAGATGGCGTGGCTGTCGGGCTTGGCGTCCGGCTTGGCGGCGGTTGTGACGTCGCCTTCGGGAGGCGTTTCGCTGCGCTGGAAGTCCATCATGATCCCCTCTTGTCCCAATCTTGTTTCCGGGCGGTCCGGGGCATCTCCCACGGCCAACCATCTTAGTCGTTCTTGCCTGATTCTGCGATGCGAAAACCAGCCCTGTGACGGGGGATGCACCCGGATCAGACACAATTTGTGGGGGCCGATCCCGCCCCCGCTACTAGGGATAGTGCCAAAACCCTGTCGCGTGACAAGGGGGAATTTTCGGTTCCGGGCATTTCCGAAGGGGGCTGTGACAATGATGTCCAAGCGCCCTGCCCTTCTTGCGGGACGGGGCGGGGAAGCGCCAGCGGGGATTGCCGTTCGGGGGCCTTCTTCGACATTTCATGCACAGAATTCGCGAGGTTTGACCGGGGTCTTTCCGGCGGACTTGAAAGCGGGCTAGACGGGCGCCGACCAAGACTATCGGAGAGACGACGTGAGCCTGATCCGCAGTGCCGATGTGATCGAGAGCGTGGCCGATGCGCTGCAGCACATCAGTTACTTCCACCCGCTGGATTATATCGAGGCGCTGGGGGCGGCCTATGAACTGGAGGAGAGCCCGGCGGCGAAGGATGCGATTGCGCAGATCCTGACGAACAGCCGGATGTGTGCCGAGGGGCATCGGCCGATCTGCCAGGACACGGGGATTGTCGCCGCCTTCGTGAAGGTGGGGATGGGGGTGCGCTGGGAAGGCGACATGACGCTGGACCAGATGATCAACGAGGGGGTTCGGCGGGGCTATGGGCACCCGGACAACAAGCTGAGGGCCTCGATCGTGGCGGACCCGGCGTTCGGGCGGGTGAACACGCGGGACAATACGCCGGCGGTTATCCATGTGGAGATGGTGCCCGGCGACCATCTGGAGATTGCGCTGGCGGCGAAGGGGGGCGGGAGCGAGAACAAGAGCAAGTTCGTGATGCTGAACCCGAGCGATTCGATCGTGGACTGGGTGGTGAAGACGGTGCCGTTGATGGGGGCCGGCTGGTGCCCGCCGGGGATGCTGGGGATCGGGATCGGGGGGACGGCCGAGAAGGCGATGTGCCTTGCCAAGGAAAGCCTGATGGGGCCGATCGACATGGCGGCGCTGAAGGCGCGGGGGCCTGCGAACAGGATCGAGGAATTGCGGATCGAGATTTATGATGCGGTGAATGCGCTGGGCATCGGGGCGCAGGGGCTGGGGGGGTTGAGCACCATATTGGACGTGAAGATCCTGGATTATCCGACGCATGCGGCCTCGAAGCCGGTTGCGATGATCCCGAACTGTGCGGCGACGCGGCATGCGCATGTGCATCTGGATGGGAGCGGGCCGGCCTATCTGCCGGCGCCAGATTTGAGCAAGTGGCCGAAGGTGGACTGGAAGCCTTCGCCGGAGGCTGTGCGGGTGGACCTGGATGCGCTGACGCCGGAGATTGTGGCGAGCTGGAAGCCGGGGGACCGGCTGTTGCTGAATGGGAAAATGCTGACGGGGCGGGATGCGGCGCACAAGCGGATGGTGGACATGCTGGCCAAAGGCGAGACGCTGCCGGTGAACTTTACCAATCGCGTGATCTATTATGTGGGCCCGGTGGACCCGGTGCGGGACGAGGTGGTTGGGCCGGCAGGACCCACGACTGCGACGCGGATGGACAAGTTCACCGAGACGATGCTGGCGGAGACCGGCCTGATCGCGATGGTGGGGAAGGCCGAGCGGGGGCCTGCGGGGATCGAGGCGATCGCGAAGCACAAGGCGGCCTATCTGATGGCGGTGGGGGGCGCGGCCTATCTGGTGGCGCGGGCCATCAAGGGGTCGCGGGTGGTGGCCTTCGAGGATCTGGGGATGGAGGCCATCTACGAGTTCGAGGTGAAGGACATGCCGGTGACGGTGGCGGTGGATTCGGCGGGGACGAGCGTGCACGCGACAGGGCCTGCGGAATGGGCCCAAAGGGCGGCTGCGGTTAGCGCGCAGCGCTAATCCGCAGACTCGCCCGGGGCCCGGCCGGCGGGGCGTGGGCCAGCAGGCCCACGAACCCGACCGACGCGCGGGCTTTGCCCGCAATCCTCTTTCTGAATTCTATTGGCGAGCGGACCCGGCAACTTTGCCCGCAGCCGCTGGTACTAATGCAAGCGGCAGCTGAGAGGAGGGTGCCGCCGTCGGACCAAACAGGACCTCCTGAAAGTCTATAGGGACTAGAGTCAAGATTTGAGAAGATTCTCCATGGCCTGAGTCTCAGCCAAATTTAACTGCTCTAAAGCCTTTTTAATGTTTTCAACAGCGGCTGCTCGATCAGCAAGCAGCTTATCACGCTGGGTTGTCAGCGCGACAAAATCATCATCATTAGAAGGCACCCCCTTCGCTGAAAGCTGAGAAATGGCCTCATTTATCGAAGTGAGCGCTGCGTCAAAGGGCTTGGGCACCGCTTCAAGCTGGGCCATGATATGGCTGCGATGACATGAAAATACAGATACGATCCGAGGAGCGAGTCTCTCCTTACTGAGTTCCTTTACTTCTTGCGTAAGGCGCACACCTTCTTGTTCGTATTTTCGAGACAGTTCTCGCGCCTTCGATTCGACCTTTTTTGCTTCTTCTACCTTGCTTTTAACAATAACAGACGGCAAAGACAAAGAAAATTCTTGCCTCTTCATTTCTGAAGTTGGCACATCTAGTGCAACGCTTACTGTGTCCATCCGCACTTCAGGTATGCCAATTACAATTCGCTGCTCCTCCATGAACGGCTCCGGAACATCTAGCCAAGTCTCATCCCACCAACCCGTGCACTCAGGTATCGGCTTACTCCAAGACGGTCCTGTACATTTAACTCGCCAAATTGGAGCGCCAGGTATTCGCTTCATCCGAATGGAAGGCGTATGAAATATAATGTCACTACTTTTCATTGTAATCTGAGGTACATCGAACCTGATATCGCGACGCTCCATGCCGAATTGGGGAACGTCAAGTGAAAATCCCACTTCTCGCATTTCGATTTCTATAATAAATAGCTTACCAATCTCACGTCCTATTGTTCCACCAACGGCTCCGCCTACCGGTCCAGCAATATATGTTCCGGCTGCCGCGCCTGCAGATGCGCCAATAATTTCCGCCAAATCGTCATCGTCTTCAAGATCAACGGCAGCGTCACGAGTGTCTTCTTGAGCGCGTGTTGCAAATGCTTCGGCTTTTGAGGCAGCAAATGCCTCCACTTCTGCTATCGCATCATTGAACTGTTGCTGCTCCACTTCACACTGCATCATGAATCTCCCCGAAAGTTGGTCAGATAAACTCATCGCCCCACTAGGTCGAAAGGCTGCCGCATATACGGCTTACTCCGCCCTCACAATTTACGTCGAAAAAACTGTCAAGATTGGAGCGACACTACTGCAATTGGGCGATGATGTTTGTTGGCGCAAGGCTAAATGGATGCGCCTCATTCAACACCGAATCAGGCCCTACGGATTGCTCCATTAAGGTAGGATCCGGCGTATCCGACCAATTGTCAATGTTGCAGATGGCTAAAAGCAAGATTGAATTATTCAATCGACGATATCGCAATACCCTGAAAATTGAGCACTTTTAACGGAATACCCGATCAGACCTAAAGCAACGATAGACTGGCCTTTTGCAGCATCCTGTGAGGACGAGATTGCAGAATATCGTCCCCTTAGATTGACCTTTATTTTATCAGTAATGCCAAAAAGCACTAATTGTTACTCGACCATGATCGGACTTTTGGGGGTGCAGGGGACCATATGTCCCCTGCCTGGTCCAGGGCGGAGCCCTGGTTGCCGCAGGCGCTTGGGTTCGGGTCGCGGGGGCGGTATCGGCCTTGCATGGATGCTCTGACACCTTCCGCCCGCCCTGCCCTTTCGTCGGGTGGGTTTACCCTGCCGCGCCCGCAGGCCTTGTTGCTCGACATGGATGGGCTGCTGATCGACACGGAGCGGTTGTATCTGGAGGTCAACGTGCTGGCGGCGGCGGAGTTGGGCTATGCCCTGGCGCCGGAGACAAACCTGGGGATGGTGGGGGTGGCGATCGATGGGTGCCGGCGGTTGCTGGCGGAGACCCATGGAGCGGCGTTTCCGTTCGAGCGGTTTCGGGACCTTGGGTATGAGCTGCTTGAGGCTCGCATGAAGGATGGGGTGCCGGTGAAGCCGGGGGCCCTGGAGCTGGTGGCCTGGGCGAAGGGCGAGGGGCTGCCGGTGGCGGTGGCGACGTCTACGCGGCGCGAACGGGCGCGGCATCACCTGGAGCGGGTGGATCTGCTGCATCGGCTGGATGCCCTGGTGACTCGGGATGATGTGGTGGCGGCAAAGCCTGCGCCGGAGCCGTATCTGACGGCCGCGGCGCGGTTGGGGGTGGCGCCGGGGTCTGCGCTGGCGCTGGAAGATTCGGCGAACGGGGTGCGGTCTGCGGCGGCGGCCGGGGTGCCGGTGGTGATGGTGCCGGATGTGCTGGCGCCGACGGAGGAGTTGCGGGGGCTTGCGCTGGGGGTGGTGCCGGATCTGCACCATGTGCTGGCGCTGTTGCGCGGCTGAGGGGCGGGCTCAGCGCTCGGCGTTGGCAAGTGCTGTGAGGCGGGCGGGATCGCGGAGTTCGATCTGGCCGTAGCCGATTGCGATGAGACCTTCGCGCTCGAAGGAGCGGAGGTGGACTCCGGCAGTGTTGCGGCTGAGGCCGGTGGCGCGGGCGAGTTCGTCCTGCGTGCATTCGAAGCGGCGGGGGACGAGGACGGGATAGCGGCGGTGGCGGTTGCCGCCGAGGCGGAGCAGGGTTGCCGCGATGCGGTTGCGGCTGTTTTCGATCAGCAGGTCGGCGTGGGCTCCGGTGGACATCAGAAAGAGGTCGGAGACGCCGAGCGCGATGTCGGCCCAGTCGGCCGGGTGCTGGGCGAGGCGGGCCTCGAGGGCGCGCATCGGCAGGATGCCGATGATGCTTTCGGTGCGGGTGGTGACGGTGCCGGTGCGGGGGATGCCGAGGAGGGGGGCATGGCCCCACCAGGCGCCGGGGTGGCCGAAATAGCCGGTGACCAGCGCGCCGCCGAGGCAGGCGTAGAAGGTGATCTGGCCCTGGGCGAGGCAGAAGAAGCCGCCCTCCCGGTCTCCGGCGAAGCTGACGCAGGTGCCGGCCGGCACGAGGCGCCATTGCAGGGTTTCGAGGACCCAGCGGCGGAAGGCGGGCTGGCAGGCGGGGAGCCATCCGGCGCGGTCGATCACATCGGGGGCGGCGAGGGCTTCGGACCGATCGAACAGCTCGATATGCACGCACTTCCCCCGGATCCGGCATGGTCTTTGCGCGCACAATGGCAGAAACTTGCCATTGGGCAAGCGGCTGCGCACTACGATGCCGGGGTGCGGTCCGCGCACGCGTTCGGGCAAGGGGATGAGGGATGCGGATTTCGGGGATGGTGGTGGCGGGGCTGGCGGCGGCGGTGCTGTCGGCGCCTCTGGCGGCGGCGGTTCCGGTGACGGTGGACAATTTCAAGCGGGCCGAGACCGAGGCCTATCTGGGGATCTATGGCAAGCGCTTCGGCGTCGGCACCGTGGCGCATGACCGGGCGGCACCGCCGGACACGGGCCAGCCGGTGATCCGGATGAACCGGGACACGCTGTACAGCTATGTGATCCTGGACCTGGATTCGCCTGCGACGATCGTGAAGCCGGACACGGGCAAGCGGTTTCAATCGATGATCGTGATCAACCAGGACCATTATGTGAAGACGGTGTCCTATGAGCCGGGGCGGACCGAGCTGACGAAGGACATGGTGGGCACGCGCTATGCGCTGGTGCTGTTCCGCACCTTCCTCAATCCGGACGACCCGAAGGATGTGAAGGCGGCGCACGCGGCGCAGGACGGGATCCAGCTGATCCAGGCGGACAAGGGCAAGCTGGAGCTGACCGACTTCGACCAGAAGCAACGGGAGAAGATGCACGACCTGTTGAACCAGCTTGCGGCGTTTGCGCCGGACACGACGAAGGCGTTCGGGGACGCAGGCGAGGTGGACCCGGTGCAGCACCTGGTGATGACCTCGGCCGGATGGGGCGGGAACCCGCGCAAGGATGCCATCTATCTGAACGAGGTGGCGGCGGCGAACGACGGGGTGACGCCGCATGTGCTGACGGTGGGCCGAGTGCCGGTTGACGGCTTCTGGAGCATAACGGTCTACAACGAGAAGGGCTATTTCGAGGCGCCGGGCAGTGCGGCCTCGATCAACAACATCACGGCGAAGCCCAACAGGGACGGGACGGTGACGGTGCGGTTCGGGGGCGACCCCAAGGCGCCGAACTATCTCAGGATCATGCCGGGGTGGAACTATATCGTGCGGCTGTACAAGCCGGGCCAGCCGATCCTGGACGGGAGCTTCGTGTTTCCGAAGGCGATGCCGGTGAAATAGCCGCTTGCCGCTGGTGCGGTGTTGCGCCTATGTAGCGAATGCTACATAGGAGAGGCGCAGATGGACGGACGGCTCGGGTTGACGGGTGGGCAGATGGTTTCCTGCCTGGTGCAGGGCGCGGTGCTGTGGCTGGTGTTTGCGCTGCTGCTGCGCTGGCTGGGGCCGATGGGGATCTATGAGGGAGGCCTGAAGGTCGCCATCTATCTGCTGGCCATTCCGCTGACGGTGCCGGTGGTGTTCCAGCTGGAGAAGCTGGCGAAGCTGCGGCGGGACCAGGTGTTCACGGGGATGGCGGTGGGGACGATGGCGGCCATCCTGCTGGACGGGCTGGCGCTGGGGTTCTTCCCGCGGCTTTATGGCGAGACGGTGGAGATGTGGGCCGGCGCGGGTGCGCTGATCCTGTGGGGCGGCGGCGTGGGGCTTGCGCTGGGCTGGTGGCGGACGACGCGGGGCTAGGCCTGCCGATCGGTTGAGGGGATGCTTCCCGGCGTGGGGTCGTGCGATTCCTCGTATTTGAAGATGTTGAGCTCGACCATGAAGAAGCAGAGGATCCAGAGCATGGCGTCGTAGAAATCGAGCCAGTCGCCGGTGACGCCCCAGTAGATGGCGACCGCGACGAGGCCGAGGTAGAGGCCGATCTTGATCGCGTTGCGGATCCGCCATTCGCTGCTGCCGAAGTCGCCGGGGATGAAGACGTCGTAGATGATGGTGGCGCAGACCAGCAGCCAGAGGACGGCGTTGGTGAAATCGGCCCATTCGCCCGACTGGAAATAGACGCGGGTGGCGTTGATCGCGAGGCCGTAGCCGATGAGCTGGAGCGCCCAGATGGCGACCTTTTCCCAGCCGTTCAGATAGTCCTGGTCGAGCGCACGGGTTTCCCATTCGAAGACGATGAGGAGCAGGACCCAGCCGAAGCTGTCGATCGCCTCGTTCAGGGTGCCGTGCTGCATGTAGAGCCAGATGTTGAAGGCGAGCAGCGCGTAGAGGGTGTATTTGACGGCGCTGAACAGCTTTGGCGACACGCGCGGCATCTTGGCTTCCCCCCGGAGCGACCGCATGACAAGAGCCGATAGCGGCGCAGGTGGCAAGGTGGAGGATCGCATGAAGGGACTGGTGCTGGGTGGGCTGCTGATGGTGGCGACGGGGGCCGTGGCCCAGACGCCGCCCCGGCCGGCGACGGCCGAAACGCCTGAAGCGCGGTTGGCGGCTGCCGGACATGTGCTGCCCGAGCCGGTGAAGCCGGTTGCGACCTATGTGACCTCTGCTGAGGCGGGCAACCTGCTGTTCCTTTCCGGGCATGGGCAGTGCGGCACCCAGGCAAAGGGGCAGCTGGGGGCGGACATGGATGTGGCCGCCGGACGGGCCTCGGCCGAGAAGGTGGGGCTGTGCATGCTGGCGACCATCAAGGCGCATGTGGGGGAGCTGAGCCGTGTAAGGCGGTTCGTGCGCATCCTGGGGTTCGTGAATTCGACGCCGGGCTTCACCCAGCATCCGCAGGTGATGAACGGCTTTTCCGACCTGATGGTGGTGGCCTTCGGCGAGGGCGGGAAGGCGCCGCGCAGTGCGGTCGGGGCGCCGAGCCTGCCGATGGGGATTCCGGTGGAGGTGGAGGCGGTGGTGGAGCTGCGCTGAATTGCTAGCGGGAGACGCCGAGGCAGTCGAGCACCACCCGCCCCTCGATCTCGGTGAGGATGGCGAGTGCTTCGGTGCGCCGCCGATCAGGCGCCACGTCGAGCTGGGCCTCGATCCAGACGAGGAAGCCTTCGACCACTTCGGCGCCGACGGTGCGGCAGAGCGTGTCGCCGCGGGCGGCGCGGCTTGCGATTTCGAGGAAGAGGCCGAGGTAGGGGCGGAACTGCGGGTCGAGCGTGAGCCCGACGAGGAGGGGCAGCAGGCGATCGGGGGGCAAGCGGACGTCGCCCGTGCTGGCCGCGAGCATCCCCGCCATGCGCTGGGCGACATGGTTCAGCGTGGCGGCGATCAGCGCGTCCTTGGTGGGGAAATAGTAGAGCAGCATCCTGTCGGACGTGCCGGCCGCGCGGGCGAGCGGGCGCAGGCTGGAGCCGGCGAGGCCGGCGGCGAGCACATGATCGGCCATGGCATCGAGAAGCTGGGTGCGGCGATCGTCGGCGGGAGCCATGGTGGGCCTTCTGGCATGGATGCGGGCTGCGCGCAAAAAAGGCCATTGAGGACGCTGGCACCGTTCCCGGCGCTGGGCTAGCGCGGTGGGCATGGGATGGTTGCGAACCGGCGTGGTTGGCCTTGGGCTTGTGGCGGGCGGGCTGCTGCTGGCCGGCATGGCGCTGGACCCGGGGCCGGTGGACCGGCCGGTATCCGACCATTTCGACGGCGAGCGCTTCAGCCTTCCGGGTGGCGCACAGATCGGGGAAAAGGATTTCGCCCAGCTGATCCGCTGGCAGACGACGCGGCAGCCGGCGCCCTGGCCCGAGGCCGTGCCGGTGACGCCGGCCGTGCCCGCGGCGCGGGTGGCGGGTGCGGACATCGTTGCCACCATGGTGGGCCATGCGACGGTGCTGGTGCAGACGGAAGGGCTGAACATCCTGACCGACCCGGTGTGGAGCGCGCGGGTGAGCCCGGTGGGCTTTGCGGGGCCGAAGCGGGTGACGGCGCCGGGGATCGAATTCGGGTCGCTGCCGAAAATCGACCTGGTGCTGGTGAGCCATGGGCATTGGGACCATCTGGACGTTGAGACGCTGAAGCGGCTGTGGGACCGCGACCGGCCGCTGATCCTGGTGCCGCTGGGGCATGGGCGGATGCTGGCGGACGCCGGGATCACGGCCAAGGAACTGGACTGGGACGAACGGGTGGCGGTGGGCGCGCTGACCGTGGTGGCGGAGCCAGTGTACCACTGGACCTCGCGCTGGTTCCTGGACCGGAACCGGGCCTTGTGGGCGGGGTGGACGCTGATCGCGCCGGCCGGGAACATCTATTTCGCGGGCGACACCGGCTATGGCGACGGGGCGCTGTTCCGGGCCGTCCGGCGGCATGGACCGGTGCGGCTCGCGCTGTTGCCGGTGGGGGCCTATGAACCGCGCTGGTTCATGGCCGAGCAGCACATGGACCCGGCCGAGGCGGTGAAGACGCTGGCCGATGTGGGCGCGGCGCAGGGGCTGGGGCTGCACTGGGGGACGTTCCAGCTGACCGACGAGGCGTGGGATGCACCGCGCAAGGACCTTGCCGCGGCGCTGGGGACGGCGGGGATTGCCGCGGACCGCTTCCCTGCCCTGCTGGCGGGCGAGACGCTGCGGGTGCCGTCGCCTGCCGAACCGGTGCGGATGGCCGCCGAGTAGACCCGGTCAGCGGCCTTTCGACAGGTGGGCGGCGATTGCGTCGTAGGCCGGGAGCGTGGTGGGGTTGATGCTGCGGTTGCTGGCCACCGGGTGGCTTGCGAAGCGGGCGATGACCATTTCCGCCTTGGGGTCGACATAGATGGCCTGGCCGTGGATGCCGACGGCGTAGGTCTGCCCGCCGGCGCGGTGCCACCATTGGCTGCGGTAGCTTGCGCCTTCGAGGCCGCGATACCTGGTGGCGTCGAAGGCGGAGGCGTCGCCCGGGGTGAGGATGGACTTCACGACCGCGGGGGGCAGGATCTGCTTGCCGTTCCAGCGGCCGCCCTGGCGCACCATCTCGCCGAAGCGGGCGTAATCGCGCAGGGCGGCGTTCATGCCGCCGCCGCCGAAGCCGGTGCCGAGCCGGTCGACGGCGAGGGTTGCCTCCTGCTCCATGCCCATGGGCTTCCAGAAGCGGGTGGCGATCTGCTGGTTGAGGGGGGCGGCGCCGACGCGCTCGACGATCCATTGGAGGGCGGTGGTGTTGGGGGTGCGGTAGACGAAGGGGCCGCCGTGGGGGCCGGAGGCCTTGAGGGTGGCGGCGAAGGCGAAGTTGCCGTCGGGGCCGGTGAAGTCCTTCGGGCGGGGGGCCATGTTGCCGGCGATCGCCATTCGGGCGACGTCTGACAGGCCGGACGCGGCATAATCCTCGGAGAAGTCGATTGCGGTTCGCATGTCGAGGACCTGGCGGACGGTTGCAGTGCCGAAGCCGGAGCCTGCGAGCTCGGGGACGTAGCGCGACGCCGGCTGGTCGGGATCGAGCTTTCCTTCGTGGATGAGGAGTTCGGCGAGCGTGCCCACGAAGCTTTTGGTGACGGAGAAGGCGATGTGGCGGCCATCGGGGCCGAAGGCGCCGGCATAGCGTTCGTAGACGATGCGGCCCTTGTGGAGGACGATGATGCCATCGGTGAAGTTGAGATCGAAGGCCTGGCCCCAGGTGGATTTTGCGCCGTCGAGAGTGGTGAAGGGGACGGAATCGAGATCGGTGCGCAGTGCGGTGGGGAGCGGGCTGACGGGGCCGCTGCGCGGGATCACCTGGGTGGGGACGAGGGCCTGCAGGTTGGAGAAGGCCCAGCGGGTCTTGGGGAAGGTGGAGGAGGAGCCGTCGTCCGCGCGGACCTGCTTTTCGCGCGGGACTGGGCTGCCCAGCATCAGGCCGAGCGTCACCGGATCGGTTTCGGCGGCCGTGGGCGTTTGCGCTTCGAGCGGCAGGGCGGTGGCGCCGACCAGGAGTGCGGCGACGAGCTTCAGCATGTGATGTCCTCCCCGGGGATTTTCGGGGAGGCTAGCCGACGGCGGGCTGGCGGGCGACCCCCTCAGTCGAACAGGCTGGGCTGGGCGGGTTCGGCCTTCTGGCGGGCGCCCCTCGGAAGCAGGCGGGCGGCGATTTCGCCCTCGAGGAGGGCAATGGCGTCGGTGTCGGGGATGCCGAGCGCGGTGAATTCGCTGTCGGCGATGGCGTCGGCCAGGCGCTCGAGGATGAGGAGGGTGGCGAAGCGGTCGGGCGCGGGGCGGGCGCGGAAGGCGGGCAGCGCGGAGGCGAGTGCTGCGGCCTGGCGGCGGCGGGCGCGGGCGCGGGCTTCGGCGACCTTGGGTTCGGTTGCGGTGAGGGTGCGGAGCGAGCGGCGGAAGACGCGGGCCGTGCGGTGGTGTGCGACGAGGGCAGCGGCGGCGGAAGCTGCGGGATCGGGGGCGTCGCGCAAGGTCGGGAGGGCCGCGAGCCCGCTGTCATTCCAGTCGGCGTAGACGGCGAGGAAGATGGCGAGCTTGTCGGGGAAGTGGCGGTAGAAGGTCTGCGGGGCGTAGCCGGCGCGGGCGGCGATGCGGTTGGAGTGGGTGCCCTCGTAGCCGACCTCCTCGAAATCCTGGGCGGCTGCGAGGAGAAGGTTTTCGCGGCCCTGGCCGCGGGGGCGAAGGGGGCGGGTGGGAGATTCGGGTGGGGCCTGCATTTCGGATGGGTGATTATGATATCACCGGCCTTCTGTGCAAGGCGCGGTGGGTGGAGACAGGGCGGGAGAGTGCGCGATGCGGGGGCTTGCAGTGGCGGTGCTGGCGATGGCGTTCGGCCTTGCCGCGTGTGATGGCGGTCAGGCTGCGGGCAATTCGGTCACGCAGTCCGCAGCTGCCGAGAGGAAGGACCCGATGCCGAACCCGATTGCCTATGTGGAGATCCCGGTGACGGACATGGACCGGGCGGTCGCCTTCTACACCGTCGTGTTCGGCACCGATTTCGAGCGGCAGACGATCGACGGCTATGAGATGGCGCTGTTTCCGGCGCATGAGGGCGCAGGCGCGACGGCCGCGCTGGCAAAGGGCGATGTGTACCGCCCGTCGAAGGAGGGGGCGATCGTCTATTTCCGGGTCGGCGACATCCGGGCGACGGTTGCGCGGGCGGAAGCGGCCGGGGGTTCGGTGCTCTATCCGGTAAAGGATGTGGGCGAATTCGGCCTGGTGGGCGAGATTGCCGACAGCGAGGGGAACCGGATTGCCCTTAGCCAGCGGCGTTGAGTGAGACGGCGCCAGCCGCGCTGAGCCGGGCGGATCACTCGGCGGCCAGCGCGCGCTTGTAGATACTGGAGCGGGGCGCGCTGAGCAGCTGCATGACCATCGGTTCGAAGAAGCTCAAGGGGGCGCTGTCGTAATTGGGGTCGAAGGCGGTCTGGTCGTATTTTGCGCAGAATTCGGCGGTCGCCTCGAAGTGGGGGTGGCCGCGATACTGTTCGCGCATGTCGCGGTCGAGCCCGAGATAGTCGAAGAAATAATAGCCCTGGAAGATGCCGTGCATCTGGCAGATCCAGTGTTCCTCCTCGGAGACGAAGGGCTTGAGGATGGCGGCGGCGATGTCGGGGTGGTTGTAGGCGCCGAGCGTGTCGCCGATGTCGTGCAGCAGGGCCATCACGACATAGCTGTCGGGCCGGCCGTCGCGGTGGGCGCGGGTGGCCGTCTGCAGGCTGTGGGTGAGACGGTCGACCGGGAAGCCGCCGGTGTCGCCGTCGAGCAGCTTCAGATGGTCGAGCACGCGCCGGCCGCCCTGGGGGGCGTGGATCATCGATTCGGCGCGGATGATGTCCCAGTCGGCCTGGGTGCCTTCCGTCATGGCGGTGAAGCGGGCGCGTTCGATGGTGTTGCCGGACATGGCTGTCTCCCTCGTGGGGCAGCGTATCGCCGGATGGGGCCGGGGGGAAGCGCTCAGCTTTTGGGGGGGCGGCCGCGTTTTGGGGGATCGGCGGGGGAGAGCCTGATGCCGCGGCGCGCGAGCGCCTCGCGGAGAAGGACCTCGATCTGGGCGTTGACGGAGCGCAGGTCTGTGGCCGCCTGCCGCTCGAGCGCTGCGTGGAGCTCGGGCGACAGGCGCAGCAGGAGGGATTTTCGCCCGCCGCCGGAGGCGGCATCTTTGGGACTGCCGGCCACCCTGCCCTACTGGTAGAGGGTGCCGGTGTTGACCACGGGCTGGGCTGTCTGGTCGCCGCAGAGGACCACCATCAGGTTGGAGACCATGGCGGCCTTGCGCTCCTCGTCGAGGGTGACGACGCCCTTGTCGCCGAGCTGGGCGAGCGCCAGTTCGACCATGCCGACTGCGCCTTCGACGAGAGTCTTGCGGGCGGCGACGACGGCCTCGGCCTGCTGGCGGCGGAGCATGGCGCCGGCGATTTCGGGCGCATAGGCCAGGTGGGTGAAGCCGCATTCGTCGACCGTGATTCCGGCGACGAGCAGGCGGTTCTTGAGCTCGACGCGCAGTTCGGCGCCGACTTCGTCATGGTGGCCGCGCAGCGTGATCTCCTGATGTTCGAAATCGTCATAGGGGTAGCGGGCGCCGATTGCGCGGATCGCGGCCTCGATCTGGGCGTCGACGAAGGCGCGGTAGTCATCGACATCGAACAGGGCCTGGGCGGTGTCGGTGACGCGCCAGACGACCTGGGCCGCCATCTCGATCGGGTTGCCGCGCAGGTCGTTGACCTTGATCTGCTGGGAGATGAGGTTGTTGGCGCGGACCGAGATCTTCTTCCTGGACATCCAGGGCCAGATCCAGCGCAGGCCCTCGGCGCGGTCGGTGCCGCGATAGGCGCCGAAGAGCAGGATGGCGGCGGCCTGGTTGGGCTGGATCATGTAGAAGCCGGGCGCGAGGAAGACGAGGAAAAGGGCCGCCGGAACCAGCAGGCCCGGGCGGCCCGAGACGACGCCCAGGAGGACAAGTGCGCCTGCGAGCGCGACTGCGCCCAGCATGGCAAGGCCGTTGAAGGTGCGCGCCGGACCCTCGCGGCTGGCGGAGAGGACTGGGACGGAACGATCGGTCATCAGATACCTCGCAGATTGATATCAAAGTGATATCATATTTCCATGCGAAGGCAAGCCCCGGGAGCTAGGCCGGCTTGCGGGCGGCCCTGACCACAAGGACGATGAGCGTGATGGCAACGGCGACGGCGACGCCCATGAGCAGCGTTGCGGTGGGCTGGACCGCGATGAGGCCGAGGCAGAAGAGGAAGGCGGCAAGCCCGACGAGCCGTCGCATGCCACGTGTCGTGCGCACGACGGCTGCGGCTGCGAGTGCGAAGACGAGGAGGGTGAGGACGACGGCTGCGCTGATGATCTGGCCATATTGCCCGGCAAGCGTGGGCGAGGCGGTTGCGAGCACGACGGCCGATGCGAGCAGCCCGAGGAGGAGGTTGGCGACGCCGAACGGCATGCCCTTCACCCCGAGCAGGCGCTGGAAGCCGACCCAGGTTTCCGCGCCGCCGAGCTGGGTGGAGCCAAGCGTGCCGATCGCCTTGGCGGCAGCCGCGAGCGCGACGAGGACGGCGGCGATGCTGCCGAGGAAGATTCGGGTCGCATCGGCGAAGGGGGCGCTGGATTTGGCGAGGATGGGTGCGGGAATGATGCCGGCGACGGCGGTGGTGGCGCTGATGTAGATGACGGTGGCGAGCAGGATGCCGCCGACGGTCGCGATGGGCACGGTGCGGGCGGGATCCTTCATCCGTCGGCTGATGACCGAGGCGGCCTCGAGGCCGAGGAAGGCCCAGAAGCAGAGGAGGGTCGCCTCGAACAGGGCGTCCGCGGGCGTCCGGTCGCCGATGATCCAGCCGGCGCGGAAGATGGCGGGGTCGAACCGGGTCCAGCCGGCGGTGGCGACGAGGAGGATCGGGATGAGGCCGAGGAGGAGCGTGAGGGACCCGACCCGGGCAACGGCGATCGCGCCCACCTGCACGATGCCGACCATCAGCAGGATGAGGCCGACCGCGACCCAACTGGCCTGGGGCTGGGCGGAGAGCTGGGGCAGGAGAAAACCGATGTTGCCGCCGGCAGCAAGCGCCACGGCCGCAAGAATGAGCGGGAAGGCGACGAAGTAGAGCAGCGCGGCGATCTGGCCGGCCTCCGGCCCGAGCGCCTTTCCGATGGCGTCCATGAAGCCGAGGTCGGACACCCGGCAGAGGAAGGCGAGCGACAGGCCCATGAGGAGGGCGCCTGCAGCGGCAATGAGCCAGCCGATGACCGAGATGGTGCCGACCGCGGCCAGGGTGGCGGGGAGCAGGAAGACGCCCGAGCCGATCATGGTGGTGGTGACGAGAAAGGTTCCCATCACCGGGCCGATGCCGGCGGTCTGGTCGGTCTTGAGCAAGCGCGTTCCCCCTGGTCGGGCCGAGAGTGGCCGGTGTGTCAGCAAATGGCAATGGAGGTGACAGCAGGTGTTTTGCGGTTCATGGAACAGGCGGGATCGGGAAAAGGGAGACGGATGGAAACGGTGTCGGAGCTGCTGCGGAACAGGCGGCTGGTGGCGGCGGGCGTGCTGGCGGTGGTGCTGCTGACGCTGGGGCTGGATGTGGCGGGGCTGGTGTTTCCCTGCCCTTATTGCCGGACGCAGCGGGCGGCGCTGGGGGTGATTGCGCTGATCCTGCTGGTGGCGCCGCGGCCGGGACTGTTCGGGCGCTTTCTGGCGGCGCTGGCCGGGGTGTTCGGGCTGGTGGTGGGCGTGACGCAGAACTTCAACCACATCAAGAAGATGAACAAGGGGGAGTTCGACTGGGCTGCTGTGGACATCGGGCACCCGTGGGTGCTTTCGGGGCTGGCGGTGATCACTTTGGTGTGGCTGCTGATGCTGGTGTTCGAGGGGGATCGGAGGTGAGGGTTCAGCCGTTGGACGGGTTCAGGCCTGTGTCGCAGCAAGGCCGCGGCGGCGGCCTGCCCCGCCGTCAGGGCTTTCGCCAAGTCCGTGGGACTGCTCTGCGCGCTGTCCACGGCCGGCTTCAGCCGCGCGGATGGGCGCTTCTGTAGACGTCGAGCAGGCGGGCGGTGTCGATGCCGGTGTAGATCTGGGTGCTGCTGAGGCTGGCGTGGCCGAGCAGTTCCTGGATGGTCCTGAGGTCGGCACCCCGGGCGAGCAGGTGGGTGGCGAAGCTGTGGCGGAGCGCGTGGGGGGTTGCGCTGGTGGGCAGGCCCAGCGCGGTGCGGGCCTTGCGCATGGTGGCCCGCAGCACGCCCGGATCGAGCGGGCCGCCCTTGGCACCGCGGAACAGCGGGGCGTCGCGCGCCATCGGGTATGGGCTTAAGGCGACGTAGAGATCGATGGCCTCGCGGACAACGGGCAGGAGCACGATGGTGCGCTGGCGGCGGCCCTTGCCGGTGATGGGAAGCGTTTCGGGGAGGGGGAGGACCGCGCCGGTGAGCGAAAGCGCCTCGCCGATGCGCAGGCCCGCGCCGTAAAGGAGGAGGAGGACGGCGGTGTCGCGGGCCTGGAGCCAGGGTTCTTCGTGATATTCGCCGGTGGTGTCTGCCAGAGCCCTTGCATCGGTGGGGCTGATCGGGCGGGGGAGGCCCTTTTTCACCTTGGGGCTGGCGATGCCGTCGATTCCGCCGATCGCGGCGCCGTGGCGTTCGAGGAGCCAGCGGGAGAAGGTGCGCAGAGCGGAGAGTTCGCGCGCCGTTGAGATGTTGGCGAGGCCTTCCGAGCGGCGGGCGGCGAGGAAGCCGCGGATGTCGGCAGCGGTGAGGGATTTGAGGAGGGCGAGGTCGGCCGGGCGGCCGTGGGTTTCGGCGAGGTGGGCGAGGAAGCGGTCGAGGGTTGCGCTGTAGGCGCGGAGCGTGTGGGCGGAGAGGCGGCGTTCGTTGGCGAGGGTGGCGAGCCAGCTTCGGGTGAGGTCGTCGCCGGTCATTGGCTCTCCGCCGGCACGAGGTCCCAGCTTTCGCTGGGACGACGGGTTTTGGGCACGCGACCCATCGGCGCGCAGCGCCGCGAACCGAAGGTCAGCCTCCGGCTGAACCGCGACCGCGCGCCCGCGCAAGTGCGCGGAACACGCCGCCGGAGGCGGCTATGCAATCACCTGCCCCGTCTTGGCCCAGTCGGCTGCGAACTGTTCGAGGCCGCGGTCTGTGAGCGGGTGTTTGGCGAGGTTCTTGAGGACTGCCGGGGGGGCAGTGACGACGTCTGCGCCGATCTTGGCGGCCTGGAGGATGTGGATCGGGTGGCGGACGCTGGCGACGAGGATCTGGGTCGCGAAATCATAATTGTCGTAGATGAGGCGGATGTCCTCGATGAGGTCCATGCCGTCGAAGCCGACATCGTCGTGGCGGCCGACGAAGGGGCTGATGAAGGTGGCACCGGCCTTGGCGGCGAGCAGCGCCTGGTTGGCCGAGAAGCAGAGCGTGACATTGACCTGCGTGCCCTCGGACGTGAGCTTGCGGCAGGCCTTGAGGCCGTCGAGGGTGAGCGGGAGCTTCACGCAGACATTGGGGGCGAGCTTGCGGACGATGTCGGCCTCGCGGAGCATGCCGTCGACGTCCATGGCGACGACTTCGGCGGAGACGGGGCCTTCGACGATGCCGCAGATTTCCTTCACCACCTCGAGGAAGTTGCGGCCGGATTTCGCGATCAGGCTGGGGTTGGTGGTGACGCCGTCGAGCAGGCCGGTGGCGGCAAGGTCGGCGATTTCGGCCACGTCGGCGGTGTCGACGAAGAATTTCATGGGCTCGGGTCCTCTGGCTGGTTGTCGCGGTCAAAGCCCGAGGCTACGCCTCGAGTCAATGCGCGGGACCGTCCTTATTCTGCAGCATGGGCTGGGACCGCTGGATTATCTGCTGCCGGATGGCGTGGAGCCCGGGACCGTGGTGGAAGCGCCGCTGGGGCCGCGGCGGGTGCCGGGTGTTGTGTGGGACGAGGGCGTCTTTGCCACAAAGCCTGTGGAGGCCGCGAAGCTGAAGGCGGTGCGGGCGCTGGATCTGCCGCCGGTGCCCGATGCGTTGCGCAAGCTGGTGGCGTGGGTGGCGGATTATTACCTGGCCCCGCCGTCGGCGGTGCTGAGGATGGTGCTGCCGCAGGCGGCGTTCCTTGGGGCGCCGCGGGGGCAGGCGCATTATGTGCTTGGGGAAATTCCGGAAACCAGAAGCCCGCAGCGGCGCGAGATGCTGGCGCGGCTGGAGGTTGCGCGGGGTGTGGGGCCGGCGCCGCTGGCGGTGTGGGCGGCGGCGGCCGAGGCGCGCGTGGAGACGCTGAGGGGGCTGGTGAAGGCGGGCGTGCTGGTGCCGGCCGAGGTGGCCGAGGATGCGCCGGTGCCCCGCCCTGCCCTGCCGGCGGGGCCGGTGCTGAGTGCGGCGCAGGCGGGCGCGGCAGGCGAGCTGGTGGCGGCGGTGGAGGCCGAGCAATTCCAGCCCTTCCTGCTGGATGGGGTGACGGGGGCGGGGAAGACCGAGGTGTATCTGGAGGCGGTGGCGGCGGCCATCCAGGACGGCGGCCAGGCGCTGGTGCTGCTGCCGGAGATTGCGCTGACGGAAGCCTGGTTGCAGCGGTTTCGGCGGCGGTTCGGCTTTGCGCCGGTGGTGTGGCATTCGGGGTTGACGCCGGCGGCGCGGCGGGCGGCCTATCGGGCGATCACCAGCGGCCAGGCGGCGGTGGTGGTGGGGGCGCGATCGGCGCTGTTCCTGGGGCTGCCGGGCCTGCGGCTGATCGTGGTGGACGAGGCGCACGACCAGGCCTTCAAGCAAGAGGAGAGCGTGCCCTATCATGGGCGCGACGTGGCCGTGATGCGGGGGCGGTTCGAGGGCTGTCCCGTGGTGCTGGCGACGGCGACTCCGGCGCTGGAGACCGTGGAGCAGGTGGCGCGCGGGACCTATCGGGCGCTCAATCTGCCGGACCGGCATGGCGGGGCGATGCTTCCGGCCATTCACCTGATCGATCTGACGCGGACTCCGCCGCCGCGCGGGCGTTGGATTGCACCGCCGCTTGCCGCTGCCATCGAGAAACGGCTGGCGGCAAAGGAGCAGAGCCTGCTGTTCCTGAACCGGCGGGGCTATGCGCCGCTGACGCTGTGCCGGGCCTGCGGGGAACGGATCCAGTGCCCCAATTGCACGGCCTGGCTGGTGGAGCATCGGCTGGCGCGGCGGTTGCAGTGCCACCATTGCGGGCATTCGCTGCCGACACCGAAGCAGTGCCCCAGTTGCCAGGCGGAGGACAGCCTTGCGCCTTGCGGGCCGGGGGTGGAGCGGCTGGCCGAGGAGGTGGCGGCGACCTGGCCGGAGGCGAAGGCGCTGGTTGCGACGTCGGACACGATCCGCGCGCCTTCGGACATGGCGGACCTGGTGGCGGCGGTGGCGGCCGGCGAAGTCGACATATTGATCGGCACGCAGATGCTGGCCAAGGGGCACGACTTTCCGAACCTGACTCTGGTTGGCGTGGTGGACGCGGACCTGGGGCTGGAGGGCGGCGACCTGCGGGCGGGCGAGCGGGTGTTCCAGCAGATCGCGCAGGTGAGCGGGCGGGCCGGGCGCGGGGAGAAGCCGGGCGAGGTGTATCTGCAGACGCACCAGCCGCGGGCGCGGGTGATGCAGGCGCTGCTGAAGGGCGACAGGGACGGGTTTCTTGGCGCCGAGCGCGAGGTGCGGCAGGCGACAGGCATGCCGCCGTTCGGGCGGTTGGCGGCGATCGTGGTGTCTGCGCTGGATGGGGCGGCAGCGGCGGACGCGGCGAGGCGGCTGGGGATGGCGGCACCCCAGGCCGAGGGGATCGAGGTGTGGGGGCCTGCGCCGGCGCCGATGGCGATGCTGCGCGGACGGCACCGGCACCGGCTGCTGGTGCATGCACGGCGCACGGCGCCGCTGCAGGATTATGTGCGGGCGTGGCTTTCCCGGGTGGAGCTGCCGTCGAGCGTGCGGGTGGCGGTGGATGTGGACCCGCAGAGTTTTCTGTGAAGAACTGGGGCGGTCAGCCGATGCGGTAGAAGAGGGCGATGTTGACGACGCGGTTGGTTCGGTCCGGGCCGGGGCGGATGAGGCGCTGGTCCTGCAGGCCGGCTTCGAGGGTGAGGCGGGGGGTGAGGGCGTAGCCGGCGCCGGCGAAGAGGCGGGTCTGTTCCAGCCCCTCCTGCTGGCCCCAGCTGGTGTCTTCGAGGCCGATGAAGCCTTCGCCGGCAGCGATGAGGGACCAGCGCTTGTCGAGCCAGAGCTGGCCGCGGAGCCATTGGCGCAGGCGCACGCCCTCGTCGGATTCGCCCTCGACGAAGCGCTGTTCGAGGCGGGTGCGGCTGAGGAGGACGGCCTTGCCGGGCTTGCCGGCGAGGCGGATGAGGGCCTGCTGCCAGAGGCGGTGTTCGGTGGTGTCGGGCGCGGTTTCGCGGTCGTTGTGCTGATACTGGTAGCCGGCCATGAGCTGGACGGCGGGGTTGAGCTGCACGCCGAGTGCCGGGCGGAGAATGGTGACGTCGGTGTTGGCGGACAGGCGCTGCTGGACTTCGAGCCAGGTGACGAGTTTGCCGGAGACGGGACCCTGGGCGACGGCCTGCAGCCAGAGATACTCCTCGGCGCCGGCCGGCGCGGCGACAAGCGTGAGCGACAGCAGGGGGGACAAGCGGGCGAAAGCTGCGGGCATGCGAGGGGCGTTATCGGCGTTGCAGCCGGTCGGCAAGGCGCGCGTGCAGCCCCGGTCAGGCGAGGGCGAAGGAGGCAAGCGGGGTGTAGTGGGCGCCTTCGCCGCCCAGCGTGCTTTCGACGAGATGGAACTCGCCTGCCTGCCAGTTTGCGCGGGGGGTGGGGGTGTGGGTGAGGAAGGGGCGAAGCGCCTCGCGGGTGGCGCCGGACCCGCCGAAGCGGGCGAGCGTGATGTGGGGGGTGAATTTGCGCGGGTCTGGCTGGAGGCCGGCGCGGCGGAGCGCTGTGCGGACGGATTGGGCGAGCGACGCAAGCGGGTCGAGGGGCCCGACGCCGATCCAGAGGGTGGCGATGCGGCCCGGGCGGCTGGTGTCGAAGGTGCCGAATTCGGCGAGTGCGAGGTCGAGCGGGGGGGCGACGATGGTGGCCAGCGCATCGGTTGCGGCCTCGAGGCCATGGCGGTCGGTCTCGCCAAGGAAGGCGAGTGTCAGGTGGAGCTGGTTGTCGGTTTGCCAGCGGGCGCCTTCGATGCCCGCCATTGAGGCCGACAGGACGTCGCGGACAGGCGCCGGGGGGCGGAGCGCGACGAAGAGGCGGTGGGTCACTTGGGGAGCTTGGCCCTGACCGTGGGGAGGATGCCCTTCACCATCACGCCGACGCCGGCCGGGTTGGGGTGCATGCCGTCTGCGAGCAGATACTGCGGCTGGGCCGTGACGCCGTTGGTGAAGAAGGGGTAGAGGGCGGCGCCGTGCGTCTTCGCGAGCGCGGGGAAGATGGCGTTGTATTCCTTCGCATAGGCGGGCCCGAGGTTGGGGGCGGCGAGCATGCCGGCGAGCACCACGGGGATGCCGCGCTTGCCGAGTTCGGTGAGGATGGCATCGAGATTGGCCTTCGCCTGTGCGGGCGGCTGGCCGCGCAGCATGTCGTTGGCGCCGAGTGCGACGATCGCGAGGTCGGGTTTCTGCTTGAGGCTGGCGAGAACCCAGGGGAGGCGGGCCTTGCCCTGTTGCGTGGTGTCGCCCGAAACGCCGGCGTTGTGGACGCGGACTGCCCGTCCCTCGTTGCGGAGCGCGGTTTCGAGCTGGGGTACGAAGCCCTGGCCAGGCTTCAGCTGGTAGCCGGCGGTGAGGCTGTCGCCGAAGGCGAGGATGAGCTTTTCGCGGGGGGCAGAGGCCTTGGGCTGCGCCTGTGCGGCAGCCGGCGCGCCGAAAATCAGGACGCCCAGAGTCGCCGCAAGTGTCGCAAGACGGCCAAGCAGGTGGAAAAATGCGCGATGTGCGCCATATGAGCGGGGCGCTGTATGTCCTGCTGCTGCAATGCCTGCCTTCAAGGGGAACTCCATGCCGACTGTTGCCGAGGGCGCCGATATGGTGATCGATGCCCGCAATGTCACCCTTTCGCTTGGGCAGGGCGAGGCGCGGGTGGAGATATTGAAGGGCGTCAACCTGATGGTTGGGGCCGGCGAGCGGCTGGCGATCCTGGGGCCCTCGGGCAGCGGCAAATCGAGCCTGATGGCGGTATTGTCGGGGCTGGAGAGCGCGACCGGCGGCGAGATCCGGGTGGCGGGCGCCGACATCGTTGGGCTGAGCGAGGATGGGCTGGCCGAAGCGCGGCGCGGGCGGATCGGGCTGGTGCTGCAGGCCTTTCACCTGATCCCGACCATGACGGCACTGGAGAATGTGGCGGTGCCGCTGGAGCTGGCGGGGCATGCCGACCCGTTCGGCGAGGCGCGCCGCGAGCTGGAGGCGGTGGGCCTGGGGCATCGGGTGACGCATTATCCGACCCAGCTTTCGGGCGGCGAGCAACAGCGGGTGGCGCTGGCCCGCGCGCTGGCGATCCGCCCTGCCCTGCTGTTTGCCGACGAGCCGACCGGAAACCTGGATGCGAAGACCGGGGAGGCGATCGTGGAGCTGCTGTTCCGGCGGCTTTCGGACACTGGCGCGACGCTGGTTCTGATCACGCACGACCAGGAGCTTGCGGCCAAGTGCAGCCGAGTGATTCGGATGCGCGACGGGCGAATTGCGAGCGACACGCTGGCGGCGCCGGCGGAAGCTGTGGCGCAATGAATGTGGCGGGGCTGCCGCTGACCGGGCGGGCGGTGCCGCCCGTGCCGTTGTGGCCGCTGGCCGGCCGGCTTGCGCTGCGCGAGGCGCGCGGCGGGCTGGGGGCGCTGCGGCTGCTGTTCGTCTGTCTGTTCCTGGGCGTGCTGGCGATGGCGGGCGTGGGGAGCCTTGCGACGGCGATCACGGTCGGGCTTTCGGAGCAGGGGCAGACGATCCTGGGCGCGGACGTGGAGGCGCAGCTGGCGCAGCGGTCTCCGACGCCTGAAGAGGCGGCCGCGCTGCGAAGCTTTGGCGGCACGGCCTCGGTGAATGTGAAGATGCGCGCGATGGTGCGCGGCGAATCCGGCGATGCGCTGGGCAAGCAGCTGCTGGGCGAGCTGAAAGCGGTGGACGGGGGCTGGCCGCTGTATGGTGCGGCGGACCTTGCGGCGGGCGGTGGCAATGCTGCCGTGCAGGCCGCGCTGGCGCGGGGTGCAGTGATTGCCGAGCCGCTGGCGGAGCAGCTTGGTCTGAAGGTGGGCGACCGGATCGGGCTGGGCGAGGCGCAGTTCGAGGTGACCGGGATCCTGGGTGCCGAGCCCGACAAGCCGGGCGAGGGCTTTACCTTCGGCCCCTCGGTGCTGATCGCGATGGATCGGCTGGCGGCGACCGGGCTGGTCCAGCCGGGTTCGCTGTATCGCCACCACACCAAGCTGAAGCTGCCGGCGGGGACCGACCCGGTGGCGGTGACCGCGGCGTTGAAGCGCAAGTTTCCGGATGCGGGCTGGCGGCTTGCGGATCGACGCGACGGGGCACCGGGGGTGCGGCGCTTTGTTGAACGGCTGGGGCAGTTCCTGACGCTTGTCAGCCTGACCGCGCTTGCGGTGGCGGGCGTGGGCGTGGGCAACGGGGTGCAGAGCTTTCTGGACCGCAAGGCGGGCACGATCGCGACGCTGAAGGCGCTGGGGGGTTCATCGGGGCTGGTGTGGCGGACCTATCTGCTGCTGATCGGCGGCGTTGCGCTGGCGGCGGCTGTCGCGGGCGCGCTGGCAGGCGCCCTGGTGCCGATGGTGGTGGTGCAGGTGGCGGGCGACCTGCTGCCGGTGCCGCCCGCCATCGGGCTGCATGCTGCGCCGATGCTGGCGGCGATCCTGTTCGGGCTGCTGGTGGCGCTGGCCTTTGCGGTGCCGCCGCTGGCACGGGCCGGGGCCCTGCCGGCGCAGCGGATCTTTCGCGGAAGTGTGGAGCAATGGCCCTGGCCGTCGGCGCGCGCGCTGACGGTGGCGCTGGGCGCGGGTGCCGTGGTTGCGGCGCTGGCGGTGGCGCAGGCGGCCGAGCAGCTGTTCGCGCTGGGGTTCCTGGCCGGGGTCGGCGTGGTGCTGCTGCTGCTGTTCGCGCTGGGGACGCTGGTGAAGCTGGTGGCGCGGGCAGCGCCGCGGCCGCGGGGCGTGCTGCCGCGGCTGGCGCTTGCGAACCTGCACCGGCCGGGCGCGATGACGCGCCAGCTGGTGGTGGCGCTGGGGCTGGGGCTGAGCCTGTTCGCGACGCTGGCCTTCATCGAGACGAGCTTCAACGCGGAAATCCGCAAGACGGTGCCCGACAAGGCGCCGGCCTTTTTCCTGCTGGACCTGCCGAAGGAGGATGCGGAGCGCTTCCGGGCAAGCCTGCCCAAGGGCAGCGAGGTGCGGATGGTGCCCAGCCTGCGGGGGCCGGTGACGCATGTGAACGGGGTTCCGGCGAGCGAGATCAAGGACCTTCCCGACGGCGCCTATGTGCTGCGCGGGGACCGGGGGCTGACCTGGTCGGCAAGCCTGCCGCAGGGGAACCGCCTGGTGGCGGGCGAATGGTGGCCGGCGGACTATGTTGGGCCGCCGCTGGTTTCGATGGATGCCGAGCAGGCCGGATTCCTGGGGCTGAAGGTGGGCGACCGGATCACGGTTTCGGTGCTGGGGGTGGAGATCGAGGCCCGGATCGCGAGCCTGAGGCAGATCGACTGGGATTCGCTGGGGTTCAACTTCGTGCTGGTCTATGACCCGCACACGCTGCGCGATGCGCCCTATAGCTGGATGGCGACGGTGACGCCGCCGGCTGCCGCGCAGGCGGGGTTCACGGGCGAGATCACGCGCGCCTTTCCGACGGTTTCCGTGGTGAAGGTGGGCGATGTGCTGAACCAGGTGGGGACGCTGGTGCGGCAGATGGGAATGGCGGTGAGAGCTGCCGCCAGCGTGGCGATCCTGGCGGGCATTGCCGTTCTGGTGGGGGCGCTGGCCGCGCAGGCGCGGGCGCGCATCTATGACAATGTGATCCTGAAGACGCTGGGCGCCACGCGGCGGCAGCTGATGACGGCAGCCGCGATGGAATATGCCGGGCTTGGGCTGCTGGTTGCGCTGATCGCGCTGGCGCTGGGCGGGCTGGCGGCGTGGCTGGTGGTGACGCAGGTGCTGAAGTTCGGCTGGAAGCCGGACTGGGTGGTGGCATTGACGACGGTGCTGCTGGGCGCGGCTGTCACGCTGGTGCTGGGCCTTATCGGCGCCTGGCAGACGCTGGGCGCGAAGGTGGCGGCGACGCTGCGGAGCAGCTGAGGGGCCTGGCAGGGTGAAATATTTCAGCGGTGAAAGATTTCGCTTCACAAGCTTGAAACTGCATGTTACATGGGCGATATCAATGGCGTCGGATCCGTAATGTGGCGCGCAGGGGGCTTACGCCTGCAGGCCTGACGGGAACCCCCGGCGCGATGGAGAGCAATTCGATGGTCAACCAGACCGATCCCCGCCTTGGACGCGCGGCCGCTGCAGGCCGCACGGGCACCACTGCGGTTGAGTATGACGCTGGGCTGCGCAAGCATATGCTCAGCGTTTACAACTACATGATGTCGGGCGTTCTGCTGACCGGCGTGGTTGCGCTTGGCATGGCGGCGACCGGCGCGGTGAACGCGCTGTTCAACCCGGTGACCGGCGCTCCGTCGATCCTGGGCTGGGTGGTGATGCTGGCGCCGCTGGGCTTCGTGTTCCTGCTGGGCTTCCGCTATCAGAAGATGTCGGAAGGCGCGGTGCAGGGCCTGTTCTGGGCATTTGCCGCGATCATGGGTGCGTCGATGTCGACCATCTTCCTGCGCTACACGGGCACCTCGATCGCGACGACCTTCTTCGCGACGGCCGCCTCGTTCGCGGGGATGAGCCTCTATGGCTACACGACGAAGCGCGACCTGTCGAAGCTGGGCACCTTCCTTTTCATGGGCCTGATCGGCATCATCGTCGCCATGCTGCTGAACTTCTTCCTGCAGTCCGGCACGCTGGCGCTGGTGATCTCCATCCTGGGCGTGCTGATCTTCGCGGGCCTGACCGCGTCGGACACGCAGAAGATCAAGGAAAGCTATGATTATGTCGCCGGCACCGACATGGCGGGCAAGGCGGCGATCATGGGTGCGCTGACGCTGTACCTGGACTTCATCAACCTGTTCCAGTTCCTGCTCAGCTTCCTCGGCCAGAGGGAATAGCGAGCGACGCAATCGCAAGAAGAGCGACCCCAAGGCCCCGAATTCCCCGGGGCCGCCCTCCAGACGAAGGGCCCGGTTTGCGACGCCGGGCCCTTCTTTTTTTGGGGCTCCTTGCTGCCGATCTGCCGGCAGCCTGTGGATGAATGGGGCCGAGGGCCTTTCCTTTCCGTGGGATACCCCCCATGTAGCCGGAAAGAGGGATCGGGACAGAATCTGGGGAGGGTTCCAATGGCCGACGATATCTATCACCACCGCGCCGTGACACTGGACGGCCGCGACGTCAGCCTTGCGGACTATCGCGGCAAGGTGCTGCTGATCGTCAACGTGGCGTCGAAATGCGGGTTCACGCCGCAGTACACGGGGCTGGAGGAGCTGTACCAGCGCTTCCGGGACAAGGGCTTCGAGGTGCTGGGATTCCCCTGCAACCAGTTCGGGAAGCAGGAGCCGGGCGACGCGGCGGAGATCGCGAAATTCTGCTCGACCACCTATCCGGTGACCTTTCCGATGTTCGGCAAGATCGAGGTGAACGGGGACGGGGCGCATCCGCTGTATGAGCAGCTGAAGGCGCAGGCGCCGGGGCTGCTGGGCTCGACGGGGATCAAGTGGAACTTCACCAAGTTCCTGGTGAACCGCGAGGGCGAGGCGGTGGAGCGCTTTGCGCCGACGGTGAAGCCCGAGGACATCGCGCCGCGGATTGCGAAGCTGCTGGTGTGATCCCGCTGATCGCGGTGGATGGGCCTGCCGCGTCGGGCAAGGGGACCATTGCCCGGGCGCTTGGGCGGCACTTCGGGGTGCCGCACCTGGACACGGGTGCGCTGTATAGGGCGGTTGCGCTGGCGGCGCTGAGGGCGGGGCTGGATCTGGCGAACGGGGCGGCGGTGGGCGCAAAGGCGGCTGCGCTGGACCTGAGCCTGCTGGAGGATCCCGAATTGCGCGGGGCAGCGACTGGTGAAGCGGCCTCGCGGGTGTCGGCGCTGCCCCAGGTTCGGGGCAGCCTGCTGGCGTTTCAGAAGGCCTTTGCCGCGCAGCCGGGGGGGGCCGTTCTGGACGGGCGGGACATCGGGACGGTGATTGCGCCGCACGCGCCGGCCAAGCTGTTCGTGACGGCGGCGCCCGAGGTGCGGGCGCGGCGGCGGTTCCTGGAGCTGACCTCGGCCGGGCGCGAGGTGACGGAGGGGCAGGTGCTGGCCGACATCGTGGCGCGCGACGCACGCGACATGGGGCGAGCGGATGCCCCGCTCAGGCAGGCGACAGACTCCGACTTGCTTGATACCAGCGAATTGGATATAGCCGCGGCCGTCCGGAAGGCGGTCGAGCTTGTCTCGCGCCGGCTGGGCCGGATTTCCTGACTGGAGGCGCCGGAGGCTGAGGCTTTCTTGGCGCCCATTTCCATTTAGGGGGTCTGCACGACTTTTGGCATCAACCCCCGCAAGACCGCCGGAGACAACCGGCTGGCCTTCCCGGTTTCGACAGACAGGATCTACATGGCTTCGACTGCAACGCCGACCCGCGACGATTTCGCCGCCCTCCTCGACAAGTCCCTCGGCGAAAGCCAGAGCTTCGAAGGAAAGGTCGTGAAGGGGCGGGTCACCGCCATCGAGAATGACCTGGTGGTGATCGATGTTGGGTTGAAGTCGGAAGGCCGCATCTCGATCCGTGAATTCACCCCCCCGGGCCAGGCGCCCCAGGTGAGCGTGGGTGATGAAGTCGACGTCTATGTCGACCGCGTGGAAAATGCTTTCGGCGAAGCGATGCTGAGCCGCGACCGGGCCCGCCGCGAAGCGGCCTGGGATAAGCTGGAGCAGCAGTTCAACGCCGGCGAGCGCGTAGACGGCACCATCTTCGGCCGCGTGAAGGGTGGCTTCACCGTCGACCTGGGCGGCGCGGTTGCGTTCCTGCCCGGCAGCCAGGTGGACATCCGCCCGGTGCGCGACGTGACGCCGCTGATGGGCATTTCGCAGCCGTTCCAGCTGCTGAAGATGGACAGGAAGCGCGGCAACATCGTGGTGTCGCGCCGGAGCATCCTGGAAGAGACCCGCGCCGAAGCGCGCACCGGCCTGATCCAGAGCCTTTCCGAAGGCCAGGTGATCGACGGCGTGGTGAAGAACATCACCGACTATGGCGCCTTCGTGGACCTGGGCGGGATCGACGGCCTGCTGCACGTGACCGACATGAGCTACAAGCGCGTCGGCCATCCGAACGAAGTCATCAACATCGGTGACACGGTGAAGGTGCAGATCATCCGCATCAACCGCGACACCCAGCGCATCAGCCTTGGCATGAAGCAGCTGGAATCGGATCCGTGGGAAGGCGCCGAAGCCAAGTACCCGGTGGGTGCAAAGCTGAAGGGCCGCGTGACCAACATCACCGAATATGGCGCCTTCATCGAGCTGGAGCCGGGCATCGAGGGCCTCGTCCATGTCTCCGAAATGAGCTGGGTGAAGAAGAATGTGCACCCGGGCAAGATCGTTTCGACCAGCCAGGAAGTGGACGTGCTCGTTCTCGAGGTCGATGGCGAGAAGCGCCGCATTTCGCTTGGCCTGAAGCAGGCCCAGCGCAACCCGTGGGAAGTGTTCGCCGAAGAGCATCCGGTGGGCTCGATCGTGGAAGGCGAAGTGAAGAACTCGACCGAGTTCGGCCTGTTCATCGGCCTGCCGGGCGAAGTCGACGGCATGGTTCACATGTCGGACATCGCCTGGGGCGTGTCGGGCGAAGCCGCCCTTGCCCTCCACCACAAGGGCGAGATGGTGAAGGCGCAGGTGCTGGAAGTCGACGTGGAGCGCGAGCGGATTTCGCTGGGCATCAAGCAGGTGTCGGGTGAAGGCGCGACCGCCGAAGTCGGCGCCCGGCCGGCAGCCTCGGTCGACGGCCTGTCGAAGAACCAGGTCGTCACCTGCATCGTGCGCGAAGCGCGCGACGGCGGGATCGAGGTGCAGATCGGCGAAGACGGCCCGACCGGCTTCGTCAAGCGCTCCGACCTCAGCCGCGACCGCGACGAGCAGCGCCCCGAGCGCTTCCAGGTGGGCCAGAAGGTCGATGCCCTGGTGATTGGTTTCGAGCGCGGCAAGAAGCCGATGCTCTCCATCAAGGCGATGCAGATTGCCGAAGAGAAGCAGCAGGTTGCGCAATATGGCTCGTCCGACTCGGGCGCATCGCTGGGCGACATCCTGGGTGCTGCGCTGAACAAGGCGAAGCAGGACGGCTGATCGGCCGGCTGCAAATCAGCCTTAATGGCCTGAAATGGGGCGGCGCTGACAGGCGCCGCCCTTTTTCTTTGCAGTTGAAGGGCTTGACCGACTCATCATTCGCCTTTCATATTTCCGCCATTGCAGGGGTGTTCCAGATGATCCGTTCCGAGCTGGTGCAGAAGATTGCCGACGCCAATCCCCATCTGGGTCAGCGGGAGGCCGAGCGCGTGGTTTCGACAATCCTGGACGCCATTGCCGACCGGCTGGCCGAAGGCGGTCGGGTGGAGCTGAGGGGCTTTGGCGCCTTTTCGACGCGCAGCCGCAATGCGCGTACCGGCCGCAACCCGCGGACGGGGGAATCGGTGGACGTGGACGCCAAGCGCGTGCCGCATTTCAAGCCGGGCAAGGAACTGCGCGAACGCCTCAACATGGGGTGAGACCCTTTGCAAATCCGCCAGGCCGGGCTGCAAACGCCGATTCTCTCCGCTCCGGTGCTCACGCACCTTGAGTGCGCTGCGCTCCGGTGCTCAAGAATCGACGTTTTCGCCTGCGGCCTGACGAATTTTCAAAGGGTCTCATGGGAACGCCAGGGCTTCCGCGCTTGATGCGAGGTTGCATGCGGATGTGGCGAAACTGGTAGACGCACGGGACTTAAAATCCCTTGCCCTTCGGGGCGTGCGGGTTCGAGTCCCGCCATCCGCACCACATGTCCGCCTTTTTGGGCGGACATGTGGTTGTTTTTTGTTTGCGGGCGCATCCGCACCCTTCTCCTTCGCTTCGCTTCGGTCGGCCGGTCGGCCTTGCGGTCGCCTCGGGCGACCGTTTTTGGTTTTGCGAACGCAGCCGCGCCCTTCTCCTTTCCCTGGATCTCGTCCGGAGTTCAGGCGCGCGATCGCGCTTGCGGCGCCTGGGACAGCCGTTCTGCTCTTGCGGGTACTGCGCCCGGGGGAAGCTGCGTGCATATCCACCGTTCCCACTCGACCAATGTTCCGCTAGCAGGGCCGCCTATGGACTTTTCATTTCTGACTGAGCCGGGTGCGCTGCAGGCGCTTGGCACCGTGATCATGATCGACCTGGTGCTGGCCGGCGACAACGCGATCGTGATCGGCGCGCTGGCGGCCGGCCTGCCGCCGGCCGACCGCAAGAAGGTGATCGCGCTGGGCATGGTGGCGGCGCTGGTGATGCGCGTTGCCTTTGCCCTTGTCGTCACCCAGCTGCTCGACATCGTGGGGATCCGCCTTGCAGGCGGGCTGCTGCTGCTGTGGGTGTGCTGGAAGATGTATCGCGAGCTGAGACCCGACACCAAGCTGGTGCTGGAGGACGGCACCATCGCGCACGATGCGCCGCGACCGGCCAAGACATTCTGGGGCGCCGCCTGGGCCGTTGCGGTTGCCGACCTGTCGATGAGCCTGGACAATGTGCTGGCGGTGGCGGGCGCGTCAAAGGACCACACCGAGATCATGGTGTTCGCCCTGGTGCTGTCGGTCGCGCTGATGGGGATTGCCGCCAACTACATCGCGCGGCTGATCGAGCGCTACCACTGGATCGGCTGGATCGGCCTTGCGCTCATCTTCTATGTGGCGATGGACATGATCATCAACGGCGGGCGCGACGTCGCCCCGCTGGTGCTGCCCTTCATCGGGCCGGTCGCGAACTGATCCGTCAGGCGGCGCGGACCGCCGCGACGAAGGCTGCGAGCCTGGCGGGATCGAGGGCGCCAGCCGTTCGCACGCCCGAGCAGAGGTCGAGGCCGAAGGGGCGGACGCGGCGGATGGCCTCGGCCGCGTTGTCGGCGTGGAGGCCGCCTGCAAGGAAGACGGGGCGCGGGGAGCGGCGGACGAACGCGGCGCTGATCGCCCAGTCGTGCGCGCGGCCGGTGCCGCCGAGCTCGGACACCGACGGGCGGCCGCTGTCGAGCAGGAAGGCAGCAGTGGTCGCGGCGTAGGGGGCGATCAGGGCGAGCGCGCCTTCGTCCTGGACATGGATTACCTGCACGATGCGCAGCGTGGGGGCCAGCCTGCGCAGGCGGACATGTTCGGCGGGATCGACATGGCGGACCAGCTGGACGGTGCGGACGCCGAGACGCTGTGCCTGTTCGGCGATGGCCTCGGCGTTGGAGTGGGCTGTGAGCAGGAAGGGCTCGACGGGCGGCGGGACGGTTGCGGCGATCGCGGCAATGTCGGCCTCTGCAATGGGGCCGGGGCCGGTGGGCATGGCGGAGACGAGGCCGAGCGCATCGGCACCGGCCGCAATGGCGTGTGCGGCCTCTGCCGCGGAGGCAATGCAGCAGACCTTGATCCGGGTGCGCAAGCGCGCCTCAGGGGATGAGGAGCGAGGAGCCGATGGTATGCCGGCCCTCGAGCGCCTGGTGGCAGCGGACGGCATCTGCCAGCGGGAAGGTCTGGCCGATGTGGGCCTTGAGCACGCCGGCGGCGATCTTCGCGAAGACGGCGGACGTGCCGGCCGCGAAATCCTGCGCGGTTGCGTAGTAATCGAACAGCGTGGGCCGCGTGGCGAACAGCGAGCCCTTGCGTGCGAGGATGGCGAAATCGACCTGGCCGACCGCGCCCGAGGCGTTGCCGTAGCTGATCATCAGGCCACGGCGGCGCAGGGCATCGAGCGAGGGCTCGAAGCTGGCCTTGCCGACGCCGTCGATGACGGCCGACACGCCCTCCCCGCCCGTCAGCTCGCGGACCCTTGCAGGAACCTCGGCATAGGCGAGGACATGATCGCAGCCTGCTGCTTGGGCGATGGCGCGCTTTTCGGCTGCGCCGACGGTGCCGATGACGGTGGCGCCAACCGCCTTCAGCCACTGGCAGAGCAGCACGCCGACGCCGCCCGCGGCTGCCTGCACCAGCACGGTGTCGCCTGCCTTCACATGGGCGCAGCGTTCGACGAGGCTTTCGACGGTGCAGGCCTTGAGCCACAGCGCCGCCGCCTGTTCGTCGGAGACGCTGTCTGGCAGCTTCACCGCCCAGCGCGCGTCGAGCAGGCGGTGGGTGGCATAGGCGCCGGGCGCGTTGGTGAAATAGACGATGCGGTCACCGGGGGCGACATGGGTGACGCCCTCGCCGACGGCCTCGATGAGGCCGGCGGCTTCGACCCCGAGGCCCGACGGAAGCGCCATCGGGTAGAGGCCCGAGCGGTGGTAGGTGTCGATGAAGTTCACGCCGATGGCGGTGTGGCGGATGCGGACCTGGCCGGGGCCTGGGGCGCCGACCTGCGTGTCGACGAGGTGCATGACGTCGGGGCCGCCGGTGGCGGTGATCTCGATACGTTTCATGAGAGGTCCTCCTCGGCCTTTTGGCCTGTCAGGCAGATCATGCCGTTGCGGTCGGCTTTCTTGAGCGCGCGCCAGGCCTCGACCGGCTGGTCGGAGGCGATGAGGGTGACGCCGCGGGCAGCGAGAGCGGCATATTCCGAGCCGTCGCCATCGGCGAGATACAGGTCGTCGAGGCGCTTGCCCGGCGGGCCGAGGGTGCCTGTGATGGCCTCCATGCCGACTGCGTCCATCCGGACGATCAGTGCGGCATCGGGTTCTCGCGTGCCGGTGAAGCCGAGCATCCTGGGGGTTGCCATGCGGAGCAGCGCTGCCGTTTCGGACGCGTTGCGGCCGCTTGCGGAGACCATCATGTCGGGCGCGAGCTTCAGGGCGGCGCGCGTGTCGGCGAGGCTGTAGGCGATCAGGATCACCTGGCCCTCCATGCGGTTGGCGCGGACATGCTTCACCACCTCGGCAACGGGCACGCCGGGCTTGATGTCGAGCTGGAGGACGGCGCCGCGGCGCTTGGCCCAGACGAGTGCCTCCTCGAGGGTGGGGATCCGTTCGTTGGTGGGCTCGCCCTCGCCGTCGCGAAGCCAGAACTGGCGGAGCTGGCGATAGGTCTGCCCGGCAAGCGGGCCGGTGCCGGTTGTGGTGCGATCGAGCGTCTGGTCGTGCATCAGCATCAGGACGCCGTCGGCCGATCGGGCGATGTCGATCTCGATGAAGATGGGGCCGCGCTCGACCGTGTTGGTGAAGCTTGCGAGGCTGTTTTCGGGGGCGAGCGGGTCCTTCTGGCCGCGGTGGGCCGAGACGAGGGCGAGGCGATTTTCGCGCAGGCAGTCGAAGACCTCGGGCAGGGGCCGCGCCATCACGGGGGCCGGGCGGCGGTTGGTGTCGAGCGAGCCGACGGTGCAGCCGGTCGCCAGGAGTGCGGCGGCAAGAAGCAGGGGCAGGCGAGCCATCGCCCTTCCCTAGCGCCACTTGCCGCGAGGGGCCAAGGCCCAAGCTTTCAGCCATTTTGCGGAGGCTGGCTCCGCATGCCTGCCGGGGCTAGGGTGAGCGACAGGCGGGAACCGCGCCCAGACAACATGGTTGGGAGGATCTGATGGACGCGTTCGACTTCGTGATCGTTGGTGCTGGTTCGGCCGGCTGCGCACTGGCGGGGCGGCTTTCGGAGGATCCGGGAACACGGGTCGCGCTGCTGGAGGCGGGCGGCAACGACAAGTCCATGCTGATCAACATGCCGGCGGGAATCGCGCAGATCCTGCCGCCGGAGAATGCCAATGAGTTCAACTGGGGGTTCTGGACGGAGCCGCAGGCCCATCTGAACGGGCGCAAGCTCTATTGGCCGCGCGGGAAGGCGCTGGGCGGGTCTTCGAGCATCAACGGCATGGTCTATATCCGTGGCCATTCGAGCGATTATGACCGCTGGGCGCAGCTGGGCTGCACGGGCTGGGGCTGGGCCGATGTGCTGCCCTTCTTTCGCAAGAGCGAGGATTCCGACCGGGGGGCGAGCGAATGGCATGGCGCGGGCGGGCCGCTTGCGACGACGCGGCGGATGCTGCCCCACGAGCTGAACAATGCCTTCATCGACGCGGCGGTGGAGGCGGGCTGGCCGCGGACGGACGACTTCAACGGGGCGCAGTTCGAGGGTGCGGGGAGCTATGATTCGACCATCCGCGACGGGCAGCGCTGCTCTGCCGCGCGGGCCTATCTGACGCCGGAGGTCAGGCGGCGACCGAACCTGACGATCATCACCGGGGCTTTGGCCGAAAAGGTGCTGTTCGAGGGGCGTCGCGCCGTGGGTGTTGCCTATTCGGGCGGGCAGGTGGTGCACGGTCGGCGGGTGATCCTGAGTGGAGGGGCGATCAACTCGCCGCAGCTGCTGATGCTGTCGGGCGTGGGGCCTGGGGCGATGCTGAAGGGTGTCGGCGTCGAGGTGGTGGCCGATCGCGGCCAGGTGGGGCAGAATCTGCAGGACCATCTGGACGTGATTGTGCAGTGGAAATGCAGCCAGCCCATCACGCTGAACGGCAATTCGAGCCCGCTTGTGAAGGTGGCGGCGGCCTTGAACTGGATTTTCCGCAAAAGCGGCAATGCGAGCTACATGCCGACGGCGGCCGGTGCGTTTGTTTCGACGCGCGAGGGGCTGGCGGCGCCCGACATCCAGATGCACTTCATGCCGGTGAAGGGGAATGCGCACGGCGTGGGCGGGGTGAATGCCGAGCATGGCTACCAGGTGCATGTGTGCCAGGTGCGGCCCGAGAGCCGGGGGGCAATCTGGCTGAAGAGCGCGGACCCCAAGGCGCATCCGGCGATCGACCCCAATTACCTGAGTGCGCCCGAGGATGTGGAAACGCTGCTGAAGGGCGTTGAGATTGCGCGCGCGATCGGGCGGCAGCAGAGCCTCGGCAGGTACAATGCGGGCGAAGTGTGGCCCGGCGACGAGGTGCAGGGGCCTGCCGTGCTGGAGAAGCTGAAGGACTGGGCGGAAACCATCTATCACCCGGTGGGCACCTGCCGGATGGGGCCTGACGCCGAGGCGGTGACGGACATCGGCCTGCATGTGAACGGCGTGGAGGGGCTGATGGTGGTGGACGCAAGCGTGATGCCGTTCCTTGTGAGCGGGAACACCAATGCGCCGACCATCATGATCGCGGAGAAGATCGCGGCGGCCATCCGGGCCGAGCAGAAGCAGGGTGCGCGGAGGGCGGCATGAGCGCGGCGCCGTTCGAGATCCCGGTGAACCGGCAAGAGGTGGCCTGGATCCGCCGGCGGGTCGAGGAATTCCGCTTCTTCGAGGAGCCGGAAGGGCACCGCTGGGAGCATGGCGCCAACCGCGGCTATATGGAGCGGCTGCGCGAGCGCTGGCTGACCGGGTATGACTGGGAGGCTTGCGTTGCGCGGCTGAACCGCTTCCCGAACGTCCGGGTGGAGGCGGAGCCAGGGTTTCACCTGCACTGCATCCACCGGCGGTCGAGCCGGGCGGATGCGCGGCCCTTGCTGATTGCGCATGGCTGGCCGGGGAGCATCCTGGAGTTCGAGGCGATCATCGAGCGGCTGGCGGAGCCGGAGGATGCGGCGGCGCCGGCCTTCCACGTGGTTGCGCCCTCGCTGCCCGGATATGCCTGGAGCGACCGGCCGAAGGCGCCGATCGGGCCGCGGGCGGTGGCCGGGCTGTATGACCGGCTGATGGGGGTGCTGGGGTATGACGGCTATCTGTACCAGGGCGGCGACTGGGGCTGCGTGATCGGCGGCTGGATCGGGCTGGACAGCGCCCGGGTGCAGGCGATCCACCTGAACGGCTATGGGCTGCGCTCGGCCGACATGTCGGCGACGACGCCGGAGGAGAAGCGTTGGCTGGGCTGGGCGCAGATGATCCGCGCGACCGAGACCGGATACCTGATGCTGCAGGCGACCAAGCCGCAGAGCCTGGGCTTTGCGATGATGGACAGCCCCATGGGCGTGGCGGCCTGGCTGGCGGAGAAATACTGCGGCTGGTCGGACCTGACGAAGCCTAGTCTGTCGCCTCCGGCGACGGGCGGCCTGGTTGACCCACCCTTCCCGCTCGACACGCTGCTCGACACCATCATGATCTATCTGACGACGCGGAGTTTCCTGTCGGCGACGTGGATCTATCGCGGCATGTTCCTGGAAGGGGGGTTCAGCATTCCGCAAGGGAGGCGGATCGAGGTGCCGACGGGGGTTGCCGCCTTCCCGCACGACCTGCTGGCCTTTCCGCCGCGCAGCATGGTGGAGCGGGGCTATAATGTGGTGCACTGGACCGACATGCCGCACGGCGGGCATTTCGCCGGCCTGGAGGAGCCGGAGCTGCTGCTGGCGGACATCCGGCGTTTTGCGGCCTCCGTCTGACAGTTGATGCGGCGCTGAAACTGGGGCACTTGCCCGCGCAGTGAGCAGCATTCCCGCCCGAACCGCGCTGGCCAGGGGCCCGCTTGCCGCGTTGATCCTGGGATCGTCGCTGCTGGCCTTCGGGCCGATGCTGGTGCGGTTGGCGGATGTTGGGCCCCTTGCTTCGGCCTTCTGGCGGATGGCGCTTGCGGCGCCCGTGCTTGTGCTGGTTGCGCTGTGGGTTCGGCGGGACGGGGGTGGCGTCCCACTGAAGGGCCTGCCCTGGGGGCTTGCAGCGCTGGCGGGCTTCTTCTTCGCGGCCGACCTGACGGCCTGGCACCTGGGGATCGTGCGGACGACGACGGCCAATGCGACGCTGTTCGCCAACACGACGGCCTTCATGCTGGCGGGCTGGGCGATCCTGGTGAAGCGACAGAACCCGGGGGCATCGACGCTGAAGGCGCTGGCGCTTGCCGGGGCTGGCAGCCTGTTGCTGTTCGGCACGTCGGCGCAGGTGAGCCCGGCGCACCTGGCGGGCGACCTGCTGAGCCTTCTCGCCGCGGCGCTGTACACGGGCTATCTGCTGACGGTGATCCGGCTGCGGGACCGCCTGCCGACCTCGACCGTGCTGGCGATGTCGACGCTTGCCTCGGTGCTTGTGCTGCTGCCACTGGCGCTGATCGAGCCGGGGTCGATCTGGCCGACGGACTGGCGGCCGGTGGCGGGGCTTGCGGTTTCGAGCCAGCTGCTGGGCCAGGGGCTGATGGTGTATGCCAGCGGCAAGCTGCCGGCGCCGGTGATCGGCATCGGGCTGCTGGTGCAGCCGCTGGTGTCGGCTGCGACCGGCTGGCTGGTGTTCGGCGAGGTGCTGGGGCCAGTGGAGCTGGTGGGTGCGGCACTGGTGGCAGCCGCTTTGGTGATGATCCGGCGCTAGCGACGCTTGCAGGCCTGCGGGCCGGGCGGCTACAGCCTTGGCCATGGACCGTCGCACCTTTGTTGCCGGCAGCCTTGTGGCCGCCCTCCCCGCCCCGCCCCTCCTTGCCCAATCGAACGGACAGCCGATGAAGCCTCCCGTCGCACGCCGCGGCAACCACCGCTTCACCCTGCACGGGATCACCATCGAGGATCCCTATGCGTGGATCCGGGACAAGGGCTATCCGAAGGTCGATGATCCGGAGGTGCTGGCCTATCTGAAGGCCGAGAATGCCTATTTCGAGGACCGGATGCGTGCCCATTCCATGCTGGTGGAAGCGCTGTACGAGCAGATGAAGGGGCGCATCAAGGAGGATGATGCGTCGGTTCCCTACGCCGACGGGGACTGGATGTACTGGTGGGCGTTCGAGACGGGGGGGCAGTATCGCAACTGGTACAGGAAACCCCGCGGCACGGCTGACGGCGACCGGAGCGCCGACCAGCTGCTGCTGTCGGAGCCGAAGCTGGCGGAGGGCAAGGAATACTTCCGGCTGGGCACGCTGGATGTTTCGCCGGACGGGAAGCTGATCGCCTATTCGACCGATACCGACGGGTCGGAGCGCTATGTCCTGGTGGTCCAGGATATCGCGACTGGCCGCGTGCTGGAGACCGTGGCGAAGGATTCGCTGGGCCAGGTGGTGTGGCAGTCGGATTCGAAGGCGCTGGTGTGGGCGCAGGCCTCTGCCGAGTGGCGGCCGACCAAGATCTGGCTGCACCGGCTGGGGGCTGACAAGAGCGAGCTGCTGTACGAGGAGAAGGAGGCCGGCTTCTGGGTGCAGCCCTCGCTGACGCAGGACCGCAGGCGGATCCTGCTGAACAGCTATACCCAGACCACGAACGACGTGCGGATGCTGGATGCAGCCGACCCCTCGAAGCCCGCCGTGCTGATCCGGCCGCGCAAGACCGATGTGCGCTACAGCGTGGACAGCCGGGGCGACACGCTGTTCGTGCTGACCAACGATGACCATGTGAACTTCCGCATTGCAACCGCGCCGGCTGCGGCGCCGGGCGAGTGGACGACCCTGGTTGCCGGGTCGGACGATGTTTATCTGACCGACATCACCGCCTTTGCCTCGTTCCTGGCGATCGAGGAGCGGATGCGGGGGCTGGACCAGATCCGCATCCTGTGGCCCGACGGGCGGGACCAGCGGGTCAAGTTCCCGGAAGACAGCTACGCCGCCAGCCTTGGCACCAATGCCGAGCCCGACGCCAAGGCGCTCAGGATCAACTACAGCTCGATGATCACGCCCAACACGGTGTTCGATTACCAGCTGTCCTTCCAGACCCTGGTGACGCGCAAGGTGCAGGAGATTCCCTCGGGCTATGACCCGAGCCAATATGCGACCGAGCGGCTGATGGCGCCGGCGCGCGACGGAACGCGGGTGCCGGTGTCGGTGGTCTATCGGAAGGATTATGTGAAGGACGGGACGCGCCCGCTGCATGTCTATGGCTATGGCAGCTATGGCATTGCGACGCCGCCCTCCTTCTCGGCGGCGCGGCTGAGCCTGCTGGACCGGGGCTTTGCCTATGCGATCGTGCACACCCGCGGTGGGGATGATCTTGGCTATCAGTGGTATCTCGACGGCAAGCTGGCGAAGCGGGAGAACACCTTCAACGACTTCGTCGACGGGACGCGCTTCCTCAACAAGCAGGGCTTCGGGCGGCACGGCTTCAACTCGGCGAGCGGCGGATCGGCCGGGGGCTGGCTGATGGGGGCAGTGGTGAACCAGGCGCCCGACATGTGGAAGGCGATCGTGGCGCATGTGCCCTTCGTCGACATCGTGAACACGATGGTGGACGAGACGCTGCCGCTGACGCCCGGTGAATGGCCGGAATGGGGCGACCCGCGCAAGGACGAGGTGGTGCTGAAGCGGCTGATCCGGCTGTCGCCCTATGACCAGACGGTGCCGATGAACTATCCGGCGATGATGATCACGGGCGGGCTGTCGGACCCGCGCGTGACCTATTGGGAACCCGCCAAGTGGGCGGCGCGCATCCGGGCCGTGAAGACCGACGGCAATGTGCTGCTGCTGAAGATCAACATGGGCGCCGGGCATGGCGGCAAGTCGGGCCGGTTCGACCGGCTTCGCGAGCAGGCGGAGGAGTTCGCCTTCATCCTTGCGACATTCGACGGCCAGATGAAGGCGTAATGGCCTGTCCAGCGGAAGTTTGCGGCTAATGCCGCGGGGCCCGTTCCGCATCCCGCTGGTGCCGATGCCGGCGGACATGGACGAGAACGGGCATGTGAACAACATCGTCTATGTGCGCTGGCTGCAGGACGTGGCGACCGCGCACTGGGCGGCTGTCGCGCCCGACGAGGCGCAGGCGCGCTTCCTGTGGGTGATCAGCCGCCACGAGATCGACTATCGGGCTGCGAGCTTCGCGGGCGAGGTGTTGACGGCCGAAACCTGGGGGGAGAACCCCAAGGGCGCGCGGTTCGACCGTTGCACGCGGATCATGGGGCCGGATGGCAGCCTGCGGGTGGAAGCGCGGACCACCTGGGTGATCATGGACCGCGAGCTCAAGCGCCCGGCGCGCCTGCGGCCGGAACTGGTGGCGCTGTTCCTGAAGGACTGAGATGGCTTCGCCGAGCCGACTGCGTCGGAGTCGGTACCGGCCCGCACCCCCACCCGGCCACCCACTAGCGTATCGTTCCGTTGGGTGGCCGGGTGGGGGTGCGGGCCGGTGCCGACTGACCCTGGAAGTGCCTCAGCTCAGGGTATAGCCGCGCGATTGGACGCAGCCCGCATAGCTGTTCTGCCAGGCGGTTGCCTTCTGGGCCTGGGCGTCGGCGGCCTTCTTGGCTTCGGACTTGGACTGCCGGCGGTCCTGCCGCTGGTTCATGCCGCCTGCGACGGTGCCGACGGCGGCGCCGGTGCCGGCCTGGTTGCCGCGATATTCATCCTGCACGGCATCGGGGACGCGGCTGTACTGGTTGCCCTGCACCTCGCCCGCGACTGCGCCGACGGCTGCGCCCTTGGCGGCACCCTTGGCGCGGCCGCCGACCTGCGGTTGGGCCGGCTGGGCCTGGGCTGTCTGCGCGCCCGGGATGTAGCCGGTCGCCTGGGTGGCGCCATTCTGGCACTGGGCGTCGTCGATCTGCAGCTGTTCGGCGGACTGGCCCCGCTGTGCGGTCACTGTGGCGCCCAGCGGCGTGACCATGCTGACCGGCGGGACGGCCGTTGTGTTTGCGCCTGTCGCCACGGGGGCCTGCGGTGGCGTGGTCTGCGCGCCGAGCGGGGCTGCGAGCAGGAGGCCGGCAAGGAGGGCCGGGGCGGCAAAGCGCATTGTCATCCTGAGGTTCCTTCGATGGGTTTCAACCGTGGGGGCGATCGTCAAAACAACATGGTTCCGACGATGCGGAAGCCGTCGCCGTCGAGGCCGTTGGAATTGCGGGCGATGACGCCGCCGTAGGTCGCCTTGACCGACATGCTCTTGGAGAGGTTGAGGCCGACGGTACCGCCGAGCTCCCACGAGGACTGGCTGTTCGCGTTGGACACGCCATCGGTGCTGGTGCTGCCGCCGGTGGAGATGACAGTGTCGACACCGACCCAAAGCGCGCGGTTGAGGTTGCGGGTGATGTGGCCCTCGACACGGAAGATGGGCTTCTGGGTCTGCCGGTCGGCATTGAAGGGATCGGAATTGGTGCCGAAGACGGTGATGGATGGCAGCAGCTCGAACGTCATGAGAGCCGGGTCAAGCATGGACTGGCCGATGATATAGCCCATCGGCGCGCCCACCTGGACGGCCCAGCGGTTGGCGCCGAGGTTGATCGCCTTGTCGGAGGTGTAGGCACCGGTGGGAGCGGTGACCTTGACGAGGGCTCCGAGCGCGGCGCCGGGCTTCATGGCGATGTAGTCGCGCGGAGCGAGCGAGGGCGAGCCGACCACGCCGAAGACGGCACCGAACTGGATGTCGCCGAGCCCCGAGCTGCTGCCCGTGAGCGTGACGGGGGGGCGCAAGGGGCGCTCGATGTCGACGGAGCCGTTCACGCGGCCGACCGGCATCACGACGAACAGGCCGGACTGGGTTTTGCCGGTCGTGATGCTGTGGGTGTATTGGAGGGCTGCAACGTCGATCGAGATGTTCGCGTTGCTCGCCGCGGTCGCCGGATCGAGCGAGGAGTTGCCGTCGAGGAAGATGCCGTAGGCCGAGAGCACGTGCGAGCCCTTGGGCACGAGCATGTAGGCGCGCGCACCGTCGCCGATGGCGAGCGCGGGCGCGGCCGCCAGCAGGGCGGGCAGAAGAATGAGGGCGCCAACGGCGCGGGCATGTGTGAGCAATGAGGCCTCCCGAATGTATTCGGCCGACCCATAGCGGGATTGTTTGCCAGTGAATGACGCTTTCCCTACAATTTGCCGGGTGAAAGCTGACGTTCAGGGGGGAGACTGGCAGGCGCGTGCCGAGGCTGCGCTTCGCGATCGGGGCTGGCTTGCCGACATCGCAGAGCCCCTGCAGGGCAAGTTGCTGGCGCAGGGGCGGTGGATCCAGCGCGAGCCGGGCCAGCCGCTGGCAATGGCCGGTGATGAATTCGGCGGACTGATCGGGCTTGCGTCGGGCTGCGCCTTCAGCCGGGTGGGCAATGCGCCGGTCGACGTTGCCATGACGGATCTGCATTTCGGACCCGTGTGGATTGTCTCGCGGGCGATGGTGCCGGGCGAGACGCGGGTGATCACGGTGGCGGCGCAGACGGACGTAACTGCGCTGAGGATTCCGCAATATGCCCTGTTCCAGCTGATGGGCGAGCATCCGGAGCTGACAGCGCACATGTTCCGCAACATCGCCAACATCTTCGCGCGGCTGACGATCGTGGTTGGCGACGGGCAGATCCGCGACGGGCGCGGGCGGTGCATCGCGACGCTGCTGCGGCTGTCGGACAATCGGCTGCAGGGTGTTGTTCCGGAGCGGCTGCCGATCGGGCAGCAAGAGCTGGCCGGGATGGCGAACCTTTCGCGGCAGAAGGCCGGCGAGGTGCTGCGCGAGCTGGAGGCCGAGGGGCTGATCGAGCTGGGCTATCGCTGGATCGCGGTGCGCGACAGGGCCGGGCTGGCGGCGCTGAGGAGCGACTAGGGAAGTTCGAGCTCGAGGGTGCCGTGGAGGGGAACGGCGGCCCAGCGGGCGGCGAGGCCAGCCATTTCGGCACGGATGGCGGCGATGTCGTCGGCGGTGACGGTGAGCGCTGCGTGGCCGCGCGCGTCACAGGAGAGGCGGTAGAGGGCGATCAGCTCGTCAACGTTCGAGCGGCCGGCGTTGGACCAGGTGTCGGCCTGCATCGCCTCGACCAGGCGCTCGACGGGTTCGGCGCTTTCGGCCGCGCCTTCGGTGAAGCCGAGTCCTTCGCCGGACGCGACGCGGGTGAGGAAGCCCCCCGACATCGCATGCTTCTCGACGGCATAGTGCACCATGTCGTGCGGGATCATGCCCTGCTTCGGGCAGTCGACCCGGGCAGTGCTGCCGTCGGCTCGGGTGATGGTGAGACGGTCCATCTTGCCGGGCAGGCGGGTGAAGAGGAGGCGCATCAAAGTGCTGCCAGCGCCTTGGCGGCGAGTGCAGCCGCCGGAGTGCCGGGGGCGGATTTCACGAGCTTCTCCCACTGGCTGCGGGCGGCCGTGAGGTCTCCGCCTGCCGCGAGGATTGCGCCCTGTTCGAACTGGACGTCGGGGTCTGTGGGCGCGAGCGATGCCGCACGGGCGATTTCGGCCGTTGCACGGGCGGTGTCGTTCTGGCGGCGGGCGAGTGCTGCCGAAAGAAGCCAGCCGCTTGGTTCATTGGGGGCGAGGCTGGTGGCCCGGTCGAGATCGCTGCGGGCAGCGGAGAGGTTTCCGAGTTCGACTTGGGCGCGGGCGCGGTCGATCAGCAGGTTGGCAGTGCGGATGGGCGCGAATTCACCGGCGGCGACGATGGCGGAATTGAAATAGCCGACGGCACCCTTGGCGTCGCCTGCGAGCATGGCGGCATTGCCGGCCTGGCCCCAGAAGTCTGCGGCCTGGGGGCTTTTCTGGCTCTCGGCAGCCTGGGCGGCCTTGGCGAGGGTCTGCGCGGCGCCGGCGGGGTTGCCGAGCTCCAGCTGGGCCAGCGCCTGGCAGTGACGGGCCGGAAGGCCGCCGCCCTTCGACTGCCACTGGATGGCGAAATCCTCGGCGGCCCGCGCGTCGGTGGGGATTGCGCGGACGCAGCCGTCGTAGCGCTTGGCATCGAGCGCGGGGTCGAGCTCGTCCTGCTGCGCATGGGCGGCGCCGGACAGGAGAAGGAAGGCGATGGGGAGACAGCGGCGCATCAGGGGCTGAGACTTTCGAGCGTGCGTTCGAGGAGCGCGAGATCGGCCGGTGTGGAGAGCCGGTGGTCGCCGCCCTTGACGAGGGTGAGCTGAACGTCGGTTGAGCGAAGCTGCGCCATCAGGCGCTGGCTGACGCTCCAGGGGACATCGGGGTCCTCCTCGCCGTGGAGGAGACGCACCGGGCAATCGAGCGGAATCTGGGTGTCGAGGAGGCAGGCGGCCTTCGCGTCCTCGATCAGCGCGCGGCTGTAGCGGTAGGGACTTTCGGCATAGGCCGAGGGACGGGTGGTGAAGCCCTGGTGGGCGAGGCGTTCGACGTCGTCGGCGGACAGCGACAGGCCCCAGCGGGTGAAATCCGGTGCGGCGGCGATGCCGACGAGGGCGGCGACGCGGGCTGGATCCGCCAGTGCAAGGTGGAGCATGATCCAGCCGCCCATGGAGGAGCCGACCGGGATGAGGGGGCCGGGGGCGAGGGCATCGGCGACGGCACGGGCGTCTGCCGCCCAGCGGCGGATGCCGCCGGAGTCGAAGTCGCCTTCAGATGCGCCGCAGCCGGAATAGTCGAGCAGCAGACAGGCGCGGCCGGTGGCGTGCGCCCAGCGCTTGAGGGCCTGCGCCTTGGTGCCCGACATGTCGGACATGTAGCCGGGGAGGAACAGGATGGTGGGACCGCGGCCGGGGGTGTGGTCTGCGGCGAGGCGGATTCCGTCTCCGCGGTCGATCATCTGAAGGTCCACCATGGCTTGCCGATAGCCGCAGACCGGGATTTGCGCGAGAGCCCGCGGCCGCCTATGTCGGGTGCATGCGGCGGATGCTGACCACCTTGATGGCGCTGTTTGCGCTGGTGCTGGGGGTGACCCACGCCGGCGCGATGGCGTCTGCTGCGGACACGGCGACTGCCGCTGCCCCGGCGGATTCTGTGGCGGCCGGAACGCCATGCCATGGCGCCACGGCCGATGCAGCTGCCGGGAAGGCCGACAGGGCCGAGACCAGCCCTTCGGCTCCGGATTGCTGCCCGGACGGCTGCAATGGGGGGTGTGTGATGCTGGCCGCGCTTCCCGCCCCTGCGGTTGATGCCCTGCCGGATGGAGTCCATGGCGAGCGGCTCGGCCCCGGTTCCGCCCCTGCACCGGACAGCCGTGGGCACAGGTTGAAGCGACCTCCCCGACTGGCTGCCTGACGTAAGCTGCCCGCGCGACCGGTCGCGGGCCTTCTTTGCGTTCGGCAGGATTTTTCGATCATGCGATTTGCATTTGCGGCGCTTTGCGCTGCGCTTGTGGCCACCCCCGTGGCCGCCCGCCCGGTGTCCTGGCCCGGTGGCGTGACCCTGATGCAGGAGCTCGACCCGATCATGGCGTCGGCGCTGCTGCACTATACCCCCAACCGCCACATCAGCCTGGGCGGGCGGTATCTGAGGATGCGCGAGGAGCGCTGGCAGCTTTCGGGCGCGCAGGCGACCTGGCTGGTGAACCGCTGGAACATGCCCGGCGCGCAGGCCAATCTCTATGTGGCGGGGATGGCGGGCGCGGCCTGGGCCGATGGGCGAACGGCCCGGCCGGGTGGCTTCGTGGAGGCGCAGGCCGACTGGGAGAACCGCCGCGTGATGGTGATGGGCATGGCCCGGCTGACCCATGCGCAAGGCTTCGGCACCACCGACATGCAGACGGTGCGGCTGGGATGGGCGCCCTATGCCGGCGGATATGGCGACGCGCATCTTTGGCTGTTTGCGCAGGCGCGGCGCGACAGCGGCAGCAGGGACGAGGTGCAGCCCGCGTTCGTGGCCCGGCTGTTCTACCGCACCATGCTGCTGGAGGCCGGTGTCACCGACCGTGGCGGGCTTGTCCTCAATTCAATCTTCCGATTCTGAGAAAGGATTTTTCCATGCGAATTCTTGTAGTTGCCGCCCTTCTGGTTGCTGCCCCGCTGGCTGCCGCCCCGACACCAGAGGCCGTGACAGTGAAGGTGAACGGGCTTGTCTGCGACTTCTGTGCCCGATCGATCGAGGCGATGATGAAGAAGCGCGGCGATGTCGCGGGGGTGCATGTGGACCTGGACAAGGGCGAGGTGCATCTGCGGCTGAAGGCCGATGCCAAGCTGGACGACCCGACGCTGACGAAGCTGATCGTGGACAGCGGCTACAGTGTGACCGGGATCGAGAGGAAGCCGCTGTGAAGGCCTATTCGCCGCGCGACACGCTGGCCCCGACCTTGAGCCTGTTCGCCTCCACCTCTACGCTGCTGTGCTGCGCGCTGCCGGCGCTGCTGGTGACGCTGGGGTTGGGGGCGAGCCTGGCAGGGCTGGTGTCGGCCGCGCCCTGGCTGGTTGCGCTGACCAAGTGGAAGGCGTGGCTGTTTGCCGGATCGGGGGCGATGTTGCTGATCGCCTTCTGGGCGCATTGGCAGGGTCGGGGGCGGCCTTGCCCCATCGATCCTGTGCAGGCGCGGGCCTGTGTGCGGCTGCGGGCGATGAGCGGCTGGATGCTGGGGATTTCAGCGGCCATCTGGGCTGTCGGCTTCTTCTTCGCCTTCCTGGCGGCGGACCTGCTGCTCTGAGCCTTGCCGGGCGCGGGAATCGCGGCCACGAACTTGCCGCGCCCGGAATTCGCGGCCACCAAGGTCTCCATGATTCGAGACCCCGCCGACGTGCTGTCCAGTGTCTTCGGCTTTGCGGGCTTTCGCGGGGTGCAGGGGCAGGTGATCGCCGATGTGGTGGCGGGGCGTGACGTTGCGCTGGTGATGCCGACGGGGGCGGGGAAGTCGCTCTGCTACCAGATCCCGGCGCTGTGCCGGCCGGGGTGCGGGATCGTGGTGTCGCCGCTGATCGCGCTGATGGCGGACCAGGTGCGGGCGCTGGGGCTGGCTGGTGTGCGGGCGGCAGCGCTGAACAGCCAGTCCGGCGACAGCGGCGAGACCGTTCGGGCCTTTCGGAGCGGCGAGCTGGACCTTCTGTATGTGGCGCCGGAACGGGCGGCTATGGAGGGGTTTCGCCAGCTTGTGGCGCAAGGGCCGGTGAGCCTGGTTGCGATCGACGAGGCGCATTGCGTGAGCCAGTGGGGGCATGATTTCCGGCCTGATTACCGGCGGCTGAAGGCGCTTGCCGACCTGCTGCCCGGCGTGCCCCGCATCGCGCTGACGGCGACCGCCGATGCGGCGACGCGGGCCGACATCTGCGAGCAGCTGGGGATTGCGCCCGAGCGGCTGGTGGTGGCGGGCTTCGACCGGCCGAACATCCGGTACCAGGCCGAGGCCAAGCGGCGGCCGGCCGAACAGCTGGTGGCGTTTGTGAAAGCCCAGGGGGCGGTGCCGGGCATCGTCTATTGCCAGACGCGCAAAGGGGCGGAGCTTGCGGCCGAGCAGTTGCAGGCGGCGAGCGTGGAAGCACGGGTCTATCATGCGGGGCTTGCGGCCGAAGAGCGGGCGGCGAACCAGAAATGGTTCCAGCGGGCCGAGGCGGGCGTGATGTGCGCGACCGTTGCCTTCGGGATGGGGATCGACAAGCCCGACATCCGCTTCGTGGTGCACATGGGCCTGCCGAAGTCGATCGAGGCCTATTACCAGGAGACGGGGCGCGCAGGCCGCGACGGGGCGGCGTCTGTTGCGATGCTGTTCTGGGGGCCGCAAGATGTTACGCTGGCGCGGCAGCGGATCACCGACGGCGAGGCGGACGAGCAGCGCAAGGCGCATGAGCTGGCGCAGCTGGCAAAGCTTGCGGCCTGGGCGGAGACGCTGGGGTGTCGGCGGGTGCCGCTGCTGGTGCATTTCGGGGAGGTCGATCCTGCCCCTTGCGGAAACTGCGACAATTGCCTTGAGGCGCCGGCGACGCTGGACGTGACGGAAGCCGCGCGCAAGCTGCTGTCGGCTGTCTATCGGACGGGGCAGATGTTCGGGATGGCGCATGTGGCGCAGGTGCTGCGCGGCGCGGCGGACGACAAGGTGCTGCGCTTCGGGCATGATCGGCTGAGCCTGTTCGGGATCGGGGCGGACCTGACCGAGACGCAGTGGGTGAAGCTGGGGCGACTGCTGGAGGCTGGGGGCGCGCTGGAGCGGGAAGCGCATGGCGGGCTGAAGCTGGGGCCGGCGGCGCGGGCGATCCTGAAGGGCGAGGTGCCGGTTCGGGTGCGGGCGGCGGACTGGGCACCGACCCCGCGCCGGCGCACGCGGGGCCCGGCGGTGGACCTGGGGGTGGCCGACGAAGGGCTGTTCGAGCGGTTACGCGCCTGGCGCCGCAAGCGCGCCGAGGCGGAAGATGTGCCGGCCTTCGTGGTGCTGCACGACAGCGCGCTGAAGGCGATTGCGGCGATGCGCCCGACCAGCCGGACGGCGCTTGCGGGCGTGCCGGGTATCGGCGCCGCCAAGCTGGAGCGGTTCGGCGACGACCTGATCGCGCTGGTGGCGGACGGATAGCATGGTGGCGCCCTTCCCTCTTCCCGCGGGCGTTCGAAGCCGGGTGGTTCCGGAGGTCAATGGGCTTGCCATGCATGTGCTTGAGGCGGGCGACCCGTCACATCCCCTGGTGCTGCTGCTGCACGGCTTTCCGGAACTGGCCTATAGCTGGCGGCACCAGCTGGCCCCGATTGCGGCCGCGGGGTTTCACGTGGTGGCGCCCGACCAGCGGGGCTACGGGCGGACGACCGGCGAGGACCGCACGCGGCTGGAGCAGTTCCGCATATTGCACCTGGTGCGCGACGCGATGGCGCTGGCTGGGGCGCTGGGGCACGCGCAAGTGCACATGCTGGTGGGGCATGACTTCGGATCGCCGGTGGCGGCCTGGGCGGCAGTGGCACGGCCCGACATCTTCCGGTCGGTGGTGCTGATGAGCGCGCCCTTTCCGGGCACTGCGCCCTGGCCGCAGGGTCCGGCGCGCGGGGGTGCCGACTGGGTGGAGCCTCTCGCGCAACTGGGGCGCAAGCATTACCAGCTCTACTATTCGACCGACGCGGCGGCCGCCGAGATGGATGCGCCGGCGCAAGGGCTGAAGGCCTTCCTGAGCGCCTATTACCATGTAAAGAGTGGGGACTGGGCGGGGAACCGGCCCTTTCCGCTGAAGAGCTGGACGGCGGTCGAACTGGCAAGGCTGCCGCACTATTATGTGATGCCGATCGACAAGGGGATGGCGGACACGGTTCGGCCCCATGCGCCCGGGGCACAGCCGGATTGGCTGCCGGAGGAAGCGCTGGCCGTTTACGCGCAGGAATATGGGCGCACGGGCTTCGGAGGTGGGCTGCTGTGGTACCGGGCCATCAGCTGCAGGCGGTTCCAGGCCGATTTCGACCTGTTCGCCGGGCGGCGGATCGAAGGGCCTGCGCTGTTCCTTGCCGGCGACCGGGACTGGGGCATACACCAGAACCCGGGCGCGCTGGAGGCGATGGGCAAGCGGGCCGGCGCCGACTGGCGGGGCACGGAGCTGATCCCCGGCGCCGGGCACTGGGTGCAGCAGGAACGGGCCGACGCGGTGACGGGCCGGCTGCTGGCGTTCCTGCGCGAAACCGGCTGATCAGGGCTTCTTGTAGAGCACTTCACCGCGGCGACTGACGAGGAGCTTCTCGAAGCTCGCGGGGTCGAAATAGGCTTCGACGCGATCGCCTTCGGGCGTGGTGCCATAGACTTCGTAGCAGCCGCCATCGACCTTGGCCTTGCGGACCTGCCAGCCCTGCTTCGTGAGTTCGGCGGTGAGCTGTTCGGCGGTGCGCCACTTTTCCTTGGGGACGTTGCAGGTGTAGGCGCCGGTGGCGGACGCCGGGGCGGCAAAGGCTGCCAGCAGCAGCGCGGGGAGGAGGAATTTCATGTCAGTCCTTTCCGGGGGGTGAAACGGCGCGACAGGCGCCAGAGTTCCAGAGCAGCCAGCGGCGCGAAATGGGCGAGCGCCACTTCTGTGTTGTTGTGGATGAAGAGCCAGTGAACCAGGGTGAGGACGGCGGCCGGATAGGCGAGACGCTGCAGCCGCTTCCAGCCGGCCTTGAGCGTGCGCATGGCCCAATCATTGCTGGTGAGCGCGAGCGGGATCATCAGGGCGAACGCCGCCCAGCCGGGCCAGATGCCGATGGCGAGTGCTTCGGCGAGGATGTCGTCGAGATTGCCCATGGCGCCCAGATAGAAGCCGGTATGGAGCGCGGCATAGCTGAAGGCGGCGACGCCGATGGCGCGGCGGTGGCGGATGAGCCAGCGCAGCGGCTGGGCCTGGGGGAACAGTTGGACGAGCGGGGTGAGCGCGAGCGCGACGATGAGGAGGCGGGCTGAGAGCTCACCTGTCGGGTGGAGGAGCTCTTCCCAGTCGAAGGGGTCCATGCCGCGCGCCTGGACGAGCCAGAGGAGGGCCGGGACGGAAAGGGCGGCCCAGAGGGCGTATTTCAGCGTGGCGGTGCGGGACACGGGACGGCGTTAGCCTTGTTGCGAGGGGTTCGCAAGTGTGGTGCGACGGGATGGCCTATCGCCGCCCGCCTGCAGCCTTCCCCTCGTCGAAAAGACCGGCAAGCTGATCAACGATTGCACCGCCCAATTGTTCCGCGTCCATGATCGTCACGGCGCGGCTGTAATAGCGCGTCACGTCGTGTCCGATGCCGATGGCGATGAGCTCGACCGGGCTCTTCGCCTCGATCCAGCCGATCACCTGGCGGAGGTGGCGTTCGAGATAATTGCCGGAGTTCACCGACAGCGTGCTGTCGTCGACGGGGGCACCATCGGAAATGACCATCAGGATGCGGCGGTCCTCGGGGCGGGCCATCAGGCGGTTGTGCGCCCAGAGCAGCGCCTCGCCGTCGATGTTTTCCTTCAGCAGCCCCTCGCGCATCATCAGGCCGAGGTTGCGGCGCGCGCGGCGCCAGGGGGCGTCGGCCTGCTTGTAGATGATGTGGCGAAGGTCGTTGAGGCGGCCGGGCTTGGGCGGGCGGCCGTTTGCGAGCCATTTCTCGCGGGACTGGCCGCCCTTCCAGGCACGGGTGGTGAAGCCCAGGATCTCGGTCTTGACCGCGCAGCGTTCCAGCGTGCGGGCGAGGATGTCGGCCGAGATGGCCGCGATCGAGATGGGGCGGCCGCGCATCGAGCCCGAATTGTCGATCAGGAGCGTGACGACGGTGTCGCGGAAGTCGGTGTCGCGCTCGATCTTGTAGCTGAGCGCATGATCCGGCTGGACGACGACGCGGGTAAGGCGCGCGCTGTCGAGCAGGCCTTCTTCCTGGTCGAACTCCCAGCTGCGGTTCTGCTGGGCCATCAGGCGGCGCTGCAGGCGGTTGGCGAGCTTGGTGACCGCGCTCTGCAGGGTGACGAGCTGCTGGTCGAGATAGCCGCGCAGGCGGGCGAGCTCCTCGGCCTCGCACAGCTCCTCGGCGGTGACGACCTCGTCATTCTCGGTGGTGTAGGCGCGATAGGCGAAATCGGGGGGGAGCTTGCTGTCGGGCAGGTTCGGGCGCCAGGGCATCATGCCCTCCTCGCCCTCCTCGCCGAGCTCGGCGTCGGAGACCATGTCGGTCTCCATCTCGACCTCGCGGGTCTCGCCGTCCTCTGCGTCGCCCTGCTGCTCCTCGGAGCGGGTTTCGACCGACTGTTCGGCGCTGGAGGACTGGGCGTCCTCCTCGCCCTCGTCCTGGCCTTGGCTGTCCTGCTCGTCCTCCTGTTCGTCGGCCTGTTCCTCCTCGTCGGCAGGGTTGTCGGGATCGTCGGCAAGGCCGAGGTCGTGGAGCACGCGGACGAAGGCGTCGGCAAAGGCTGCCTGGTCGTCGATGCTGGCTTCGAGCGCGTTGAGATGGGCGGCGGCGACCTCTTCCATGCGCGCGCGCACCATGTCGACGGCGTTGACGGCGCTGTCGGGGATGGGCTCGCCCGTGAGGCGTTCGCGCACGATGAGCCCCATGGCGGTTGCCATAGGCACCTCGTCGGGCGAGCGGGCGCGGGCGATCGGATCGGTCTTCATGCGCACGTCGAGCATGCGCTTCAGGTTGAGGGCGACGCCGGCCATGTCGCGGCCGCCGACGGCCTCGATGCGGGCCTGTTCGGCGGCGTTCAGCATTTCGCGCGGGAGGCCCGGCCCGACCGTGACCGCGGCATGGGCTGCCGGATCGTGCAGGCGGCGCCTGAGGGCGAAGCTGTCGGCCCAGCCGCGCGCTTCGGCGGCCTGCTCTGCCGAAAGGGCGCGCCCCGGCTGGGGCACGCGCGCCTGGTCGCCATGGCAGGCCGGTTTGTCGGCCGTGTAGGCGAGTTCGAATTCGGGGCGGCGGCCAAGGGCGCGCATGCCGGCGGCGAGCGCCTGGCGGAAGTCCTCGAGGGGGTTGGGTTCGGCCATGTCCACCCCGGCTTAGCGCAGCCCCTGCCCGCCTTGCACCCCCTTTGTTTCGCGCGTCCGTGTCGCAGCCGGGGGCGCGCCGTCAGTCCAGGCGCTGCCCCGGGGTCAGGGGATCGGGCACCGGCGAGATGGCCTTGAGGTCGCTGAGACGCTGGGCGGAAATCCCTGCCCAGCGGTTGGCGAGCGAGCGGAATTCGGAAGTGTTGGTGGCGCGGTTCGTCGGCCCCGGAAGCCCCCGCGTCTCGCGGCGATCGACCACGCGGGCGAGAAGCGCGCGGGTGAGGCTGTCGCGCGCCTCGAGCACCAGCGTCGCCTCGCCGGCGTTGGCGGTGAAGGTGACGGAGCGACCGGCCGACATGGTGTCGGGTGCGTTCACGAACAGGTCGACGATGCCGGTCCGCACCTCGAGCACATCGGGGCCGGGGCGGGTGACGACCTCGAAGCCGGCGTCGGTGAAGGCACGGGTGAAGATGTCGAGCGTCGAGGAGCTGACGGAATCGAGGATGCGCTGGGCGTCGGCATCGGTGACTCGGCGGCCTGTGGAGCGGCTGCGGTTCATGTCGCGGAGCCAGTTCTGCCGGAAGGCAACCTCGGGCTCATCGATCATCACCTTGGTGTAGGGGCGGAAATCCGCGCCCGGCAACAGGAAGGCGACTTCGAACCGGCGGGAGTTCACCTCGACCAGGCCGTCCCAATTGGCGGGCGACGGCGCCTGCTGGGCGCCGGCACTGTCCTGGGCAACGACGGGAATGGCGGCCGAGGCCAGCACCAGGCCTGTGAGAAGGAGGAATCCGGTCCGTTGCATTGCAATGTCTCCCCGTTTCTAGGCGTGCCGGCCTGTTGCCGGGCAGGAAGGGAGGCTAACAGCGCCCTCGCGGGGCGTCACGAAGGGGGTCGACCCATTTTCGGGCAACTGGTCCGCGGATCGGGGATGCCGGTTGAATGGTGGGGATGGGGATCCGGTCCGGGGGGATGGCGAGGCCCGTGCCGATGGAGCAGCTGCGGGCGGAGCCCGCGGGTCCGTTCGGGGGAAGGGGAAAGAGGAAGGACGCGGCAAAGCCGCGTTGTCGGACACGTCGAAAAGGGCGGGGTTGAGACCCCGCCCTTTCGCGTGCCGGCCTTCCAGCAAGTCGCCCGATCAGCGCTTCGCGCTGACGGCCGCCGCCTAGAAGGCTTGCCTGACCGTCACCCCGATCGTGCGGGGCTGGCCGACGTTGAAGCCGAGGCGGGCGCGGCCGCCGCGCTCGCGGTCGAAGCTGAGCAGCGGGTTCTCGTCGAACAGGTTGGTCGCGTAGATCGAGATGTCCGTGCCGCTGGACAGGCCGACGCCCGCCGACAGGTTCACGAGGTTGTAGGCCGGGAGCCTGAGGTCGACGACCGTCGGCGCGGTGCCCGTGGCCCCGCCGAAGGGAAGGCCCGACACGAAGCTGCGGGGGGTATCCACCTGGTCACCGGGCTGGGTGAAGCGGTTTCCGACATATTGCCAGGTGGCCGAGATATAGCCGTCGGCCCCGTTCGCAAATTCCCGTTCGTAGGTGGCGGTGGCCGCGAACTGGAACTCCGGCACGGTCGGCAGGCGGTTGCCGTCGCGGATGCCCTGGATCACGTTGCCGGACCCGTCGACCACGGTGGAGTCGAACTCGGCCTCGATCAGGCTGCCGGCCGCCGACAGGGTGAAACCCTCGAATGGCTGGAAGCCGAGTTCGGCTTCGATGCCCATGGTGTGCGCCTTGGGCACGTTGAACACCACCCGCGACGAGCAGGACCCGGCATCGACGGTGACCTGGAGGTTGCGGATGTCGGTGTAGAAGGCGGCTGCCGCAAAGGTGAGGCCCGACGGGCCGCGGGCCCGGATGCCGGCTTCGTAGTTCCAGATCGTCTCGTCGTCATAGTCCTGGTAGCCGCCGAAGATCGCGACATCGGAGGGCGAGCAGAGCGGCACGTTGAGCGGGTCGTTCACGCCGCCGAGCCGGAAGCCCTTGGAGGCCTGGGCGTTGATGGTGAGATCGTCGGTCGCCTTGTAGCTGAGCAGGAAGCGCGGGTTGAACCCGTCGGACTTGGTGGTGTCTTCGCGGTTGTCGCCATTGGCGAACAGGCCCCCCGAGATGAACTGGCGGGTTTCCTCGAAATCGTACCAGCGCAGGCCGGCCGTCGCCGTGAGCCTGCCGATTTCGTAGCTGGCTTCGCCGAACAGGGCCTTCTGCTTGATGTTGTAGGGAAGATCCGCGTTGTAGGGCGAATCCGGCCCGAAGCCGTTGGCGACTGCCGCGGAGGTGCCGGCGCCGAGCACCGCGTCGGTGACGGCATCGTAGCCGGGGGTCGGCAGGCGCTGGGCGTAGGTGCGGTCCACGTTGGAGTAGAAGCCGCCGATCACCCACTGGACCGGGCCGTCGTAATCCGACGACAGGCGTACTTCCTGGGTGAACTGCTCGAGCTTCGTCGTGTCACGCAGGTTCGAGGGAAGCAGCACGGCGGCGGATGGGTAGCCGAGATCGACGGAGACCGAGCCGGTGAGTGCCGAGGCGTCGCGCGAGACCAGGATGTCGCGGTCGACATAGCTGGTGACGGACGTGAGGGTGACGGCGCCAAGGCCGATCGAGGCGGTGAGGTCGGCGAGCAGGAACTCGTCCTCGAACGCCTCGTTCAGCAGCAGATACTGCTGGCGTTCGCCCAGCTGGATCGCCGGCCGGGTGGTGGTGTTGGGGTTGGCGAAGAGGTTGAACACCTCTTGCCGGTTGAAGCCGTCGGCCTCCACCTTCTGATAGACGATGCGCGGCGTGACGGTGATGTCCTCGGTGGGCATGAAGGCGACCGAGAGGCGGCCGCCGTAGCGCTTGCCGCTGTTGACGTTGTTCTCGACGCTGCCGCCTTCGCCGAGCGCGTCGATGAAGCCGCCGTACTGGGTGTAGTAGCCGACCGCGCGGGCGGCGATCTTGTCGCCCAGCGGGATATTGACCGCACCCTTCATGTGCCAGCCGAAATCATCCTCGGCCACCAGGTTCACATTGCCCTCGACCACGCCCGAGATGCCGTCGGTGGTGGGCTGGTTGGTGATGTAGCGGATGGTGCCGCCGACCGACCCGGAGCCGAACAGCGTGCCCTGCGGGCCGCGCAGCGTTTCCACGCGGTTGAGATCGAAGAGGTCGATATCCGGCGTGAAGAGGCTGAGCGAGACGACGCTTTCGTCGAGGTAGATGCCGACCTGTTCCTTGACGCCCGGCTGGTCGCGGACGACCTGGCCTGCCGAGACGCCGCGGATGGAGACCTGGCTCTGGCCCGGCCCGAGGTTCTGGACCGTGAGGCCGGCGACCGAGCGGCTGATGTCCTCGATGGTGGTGGCGCCGGAGCGCTGGATCATCTCGGCCGTCTGGGCGTTGATCGAGAAGGGGATGTCCTGGAGCGAGGCGTCGCGCTTGGTGGCGGTGACGATGATGTCGTCGGCGCCGCCTTCGACCGCCTGGGCTGCCGAGGGCAGGGGGAGGAGTGCGAATGCGCCGGCGGCGATCGACGCGGCGGCGAGAATGCGGTGCTTTGCAAGCATGGCAGGACAGGTTCCCAAATTGTTGTGATTGCATTGAATCTATCTTGGTTAACGCAGAAGTCCATCCCTGGCCCGGTTTGGGGCGCGCTTTCCATGCCGCGCTGTCACATGTTTGCAACAGATGATAGGGCTGCGGAAAGGCCTGTTGTCTGGCCGGGAACGGACCTCTAGCGAGGGGCGGCGCGCGGGACAGGGGAGCAGGCGGGATGGCGGCACGGACATCGGTTGCAGGACGGATCGGCCGCGGGCTGCTGTGGCTGCTGTTGGGTCTTCTGCTGCTTCTGCTGGCAGCCGGCGGCTGGTTCTGGTGGCAGCTGGGCCGTTCGGTGCCGCAGCTGGAAGGCGAGGTGGCGCTGGCGGGCCTTTCGCAGCCGGTATCGGTGACGCGCGATGCAATGGGGACGCCCACCATCACGGGCGCGACCCGTGCCGATGTGGCGCGGGCGCTGGGCTATCTGCACGCGCAGGACCGATTCTTCCGGATGGACATGCAGCGCCGGCTTGCGGCCGGCGAGCTGTCGGCGCTGATGGGCGAGGCGACGGCAGACGTGGACCGGAGCATCCGGGTTCACCGCTTCCGGGCGCGCGCGGCCGCGATGGTGGCAGCCCTGCCGGCGGCCGAGCGGGCAATGCTGGACGCCTATGTCGCCGGGGTGAACCAGGGGTTGGGTGATCTGAAGGCCGTGCCGTTCGAATATCTGCTGCTGCGTGGGCAACCGAACCCCTGGACGGCCGAGGATACGGTGCTGAGCGTGTTCGCCATGTACATCAACCTGCAGCCGGTGACCCCGCGGCGGGAGCTCGACCTGGCGCGGGCGCAGAAGGCGCTGGGGGCCGAGATGGCGGCCTTCCTCTATCCGCGGACGACGCCGCTGGATGCGCCGATCGACGGGTCCGTGCTGCCCGAGCCGCCCATGCCCGGGGGACTGACGCCGCTGTCGGCGCCGCCTTCGGAGACCGTGCCGGCCGCCCCGCCGCCTGTGGCAGCCGTCGCCGACGTGCGGCTGGACGAAACGGTCGGATCGAACAACTGGGCCGTGGGCGGGGCGCTGACGGCGAGCGGCGCAGCGCTGGTTGCGAACGACATGCACCTCGGCCTCGACGTGCCCTCCATCTGGTACCGGGCGCGGCTGGTGGTGACGGGGGCCGAGGGCAAGCTGGACGCAACGGGGGTGACATTGCCGGGAACGCCCTTCCTTGTGGCTGGGTCCAACGGGAAGATCGCCTGGGGCTATACCAACAGCTACATCGACACGTCGGACGCGGTGGTGGTGGAGTGGATCGACGAGGCGAAGGGCACCTACCGCACGCCGGGCGGGCAGGCGGCGGTGAAGGGGATCGTCGAACGGCTGTGTGTGCGCGCGGCCTGCGAGATGCTGCCGGTTCGGGAAACCATCTGGGGGCCGATCATCGGCAAGGACGCCTTCGGGCGCACGATCGCGATGCGCTGGACCGCGCATGAGCCGGACGCCATCCGGCTTGGCACGGCGCTGGAGATGGAGCGGGCCGGAAGCGTCGCCGAGGCGATTGCCGTGGCGCAGGCGTCGGGGATTCCGCAGCAGAATTTCACCGTGGGGGATGCAAGCGGGGCGATCGGATGGACGGTGATCGGGCGAGTGCCCAGGCGCGTGGGCTTCGAAGGCCAGGAGGCCGTGAGCTTTGCCGACGGGACGAAGCGCTGGGACGGCTATCTGACGCCGGGGGAGACTCCCGCGGTGGTGAATCCGGTGGGGGCAAGGATCTGGACGGCGAATGCCCGCGTGGTTGGCGGCGAGGCGTTGGCGAAACTGGGCGACGGCGGCTACGACACCGGCGCGCGGGCGGGGCGGATCCGCGACCTGCTGCTGGCGAAGGACCGGTTTGCGCCAGCCGATTTCCTGGCGATCCAGCTGGATGACCGGCAGGCGCGCAACGACCCCTGGGCGGCGATGCTGCTGAAGGAGCTGGAACGGCGCGATGACCCGAAGCTGAAGGCGATGATCCCGCATGTGAAGGCCTGGGGCGGGCGGGCCTTGCCGGGCAATGTGGGCTATCGACTGGTCGACCAGTTCCGCAAGCGCACGGTGGAGGGGCTTTACGAGGCCTGGCTGGGCAAGCCCGACAGGACATCGAGGCAGAAGACCCACGCGCCCGCGCAGGCGGAGGGGCCCGCACGGCGGCTGCTGGCCGAGCGGCCGGCGGGCCTTGTGCCGAAGGGCCACGCCAGTTGGGATGCCTATGTCGACCAGGTGCTGGCCGGCGTGGTGGCGGATGTGGACGACGCCGCCGGCGGCGACCTTGCGCGCTACACATGGGGCGCGGACGGCGGGACCGTGGGGCGGGCCGACATCCGCCATCCGCTGTCGCGTGCCATTCCCCTGCTGGGGCGGCTGACGGACCCTGTGGACGTGGGCGTTCCGGGCGACCGGGCGACCGTGCGCGCGCAGGCGCCGGGCTTCGGGGCGTCGGAGCGCTTTGCCGTGTCGCCGGGGCGCGAGGCCGAGGGGCTGTTCCAGATGCCGGGGGGCCAAGCGGGCAACCCGCGCACGCCCTGGCATCTTTCGGGCCATGCGGACTGGGTGGCGGGCCGCCCTGCCCCCTATCTGCCGGGGCCGGCGAAGTGGACGCTGGTTCTGAAGCCTGCCGGCTAGCCCGGCAGGCTTGCCTTTATCGCCAGTGCGTGGACGCGTTCGGCGAGCAGGTCCGCCAGCGCGCGGTTGACGGCGCGCTGGCGTTCGACCCGGCTGAGGCCTTCGAAGCGGGCCGAGCTGATCTCGACGGTGAAGTGGCTTTCGCCGCGGGGGTCCTCGCCGGCGTGGCCGGCGTGCTTGGCACTGTCGTCGATGACGGCGAGGTGGGTGGGCGCGAAATTCTCGCGCAGGCGGCGTTCGATCTCGTCCTTGACTGCGCCCATCCGTGCTCTCCCGTTTGCGATTTCGCCGTCCTATATCGGCGCATTGGCAGCTGAGGAACAGGTGTGAAGGCTCGAGGCGGCGCATATCCGGGAGGGCGGCCCTGTGCCCATGACGGCTGTTCCGAGCCGGGGGATTATCGGGCGCCGGTGAAGAAGCCCGGGAGTGCGTTCGCAGCGCCCTCGGGGCCGCCGGAGTGGCAGTATTTCTGCCTGGAGCATGTTCGCGAATTCAACGCGAAGTGGAACTATTTCGAGGGGCTGGACCCGGATACGGTGTGGAGCCAAGAGACGGCCTACCCGAACTGGGACCGGGCGACGCGGGCCTTTGCGCACAATCTGGGCCAGGGCGCCGATGCGGAGGTGCGCGTGGAGGATGTGCACAGTGTTCTGCGCTGGAAGCAGGAGGCTGCGCAGGCACGTGCCCGATCGCCGCTGACGCGCGAGGACCGGCAGGCGCTGGCAAGGCTGGGCCTGCCCGAGACGGCGACCATGGACGAGGTGAAGGCGAAGTACCGGACGCTGGCCCGACGCTATCACCCGGATGCCAACAAGGGGAGCCGGGAGCATGAGGCGCGCTTCACTGCGCTGACAGAGGCCTATGGGCATCTGGAGGCGAGCGCGACCTTTGCGCGGGGCGCGCGCTAGCCTTCCCAGCCGAAGACATCCTCGATCCCGACCTCGAAGTGGCGGGCTATGCGGAAGGCGGTTTCGAGGCTTGGGGAATAGTGGCCCTGCTCGATCGCGATGATGGTGTGGCGCGTGACGCCGACGGCTTCGCCGAGTTCCGCCTGGGTGATGCCGCCTGCGAGCATGCGGTGCAGCTTCACCCGGTTGGTGATGGGTGGGCTCTTGCCCATGGTTCAGGCGCCGCGGCGGAAGAAATAGATCTGCAGGGCCGACTCCGCGATGGTGGAGACCAGCAGGCTGAGCAGGATCCCATGGAAGAGCAGGTCCCCGTTGGCGTGGACCAGATAGTTCATCAGCGCTGCGACACTGCCGAAGCCGAGGATGATGCCCGACAGGTTGCCGGCGCGGGCGAGGGCGAGCCGCTCGCGCTCGTCCGCGGGGGTGTCGGCCTCCTTCGGGTTGCGGGACGCCAGCAGGCTCTGGATGATGATCGAGCCGACGATGGTGGCGATCATGATCTTCATGAAGTGGCGGTCGACAGGCGGAGCAAGCCCCTCGCGCCAGCTGATGGGCTGGACGTCGAACAGGTAGAAGGCGGTGACGGCGATGAACAGGGCGCCCATCGCCCACGCCGATTTTTCGCGGAAGGAGAGGTCGGAAAAGGGCATGTGATGGCTCCAATGTCGAATATCTTCGACTCGGAGTAGAGGATCATTCACTCAATGTCGAGGATTTTCGACATCTGGCGTCAGCGGCGGCGCAGGCGGCTCCGGTCCAGCTGGTCGATCCTGGTCACGCCCATCAGCTTCATGTCGCGCTCGATCTCGGCGTGCAGGCGGGTGAGGATGCGGCGGACGCCGGGTTCGCCTGCTGCGCCGAGTGCGTAGAGATAGAGGCGGCCGCCCGAGCAGGCCCTGGCACCGGCAGCGAGCGCCTTCAGCACATGGGTGCCGCGCTGGATTCCGCCGTCGCAGATGATCTCGATGCGGTCGCCCACGGCATCGGCGAGTTCGGCGATCTGGTCGAAGGGGGCGCGGGAGCCATCGAGCTGGCGGCCGCCGTGGTTGGAGACCATGATGGCGGTGGCGCCGATGTCGATCGCGCGCCTGGCGTCGCCCACGCTCATCACGCCCTTGAGGCAGAAGGGCCTGTCGCCCCAGCTTTTCCGGATGGCTTCCGCGCGCGTCCAGTCGAGCGTCTGGTCGAGCATCTGGGTGAAATAGTCGGCGACCGACATGGACTTGGAGCTGCCCTCGGGCAGGTGGCCGGCGAGGTTGGGGAGGCTGAACTTCTCGCGGAAGAGGTAATCGAGCGCCCAGCGCGGCTTGGTTGCATATTCCCAGACGCTGGACGCGGTGAAGCGCGGCGGGCTGGTGAAGCCGGTTCTGAGGCAGCGCTCGCGGTTGCCGCCGACGATGGTGTCGACCGTGAGCGTGAGGCAATCGAAGCCCGAATCCTTGGCGCGCTGTACCAGGCTGTCGTTCAGGCCGTCGTCCTTGTGGACATAGAGCTGGAGCATCTTGGGGCCGGTGACGGTGCGGCCGATGTCCTCGAGAGACACGGTGGAGAGGGAGGAGACGCCGAAATAGGTGCCGAAGGCGGATGCCGCGCGGCCGACGGCGCGCTCGCCTTCCCAGTGGAACAGGCGCTGGAGGGCCGTGGGGCTGAGGAAGAGTGGCATGTCGAGCTTGCGGCCGAGAACGGTGACCGACATGTCGATCTCGGCAACGCCGGCCAGCACGTCGGGCACGAGATCGACGTCGTCGAAGGCGCGGGTGTTGCGGCCCTTGGTGAGCTCGTCGTCGGCTGCGCCGTCGATGTAGTGGAAGACGGGGCCCGGAAGCCGCCGGCGGGCGAGTTCGCGGAAATCCTGGACGTTGTGGCAATCTTCGAGGCGCATGTGATGGGGAATAGCGCCCGCTGGGCGGACGGCAAGCCCGGGGTTGCAGCGGATGCCGGCCGCGCTAAACTGGCGATGCGGGGTCTTGGTGGAGTTGTCTGTTTGCGTCTGTTCCTGCTTGCCGCCGCAGTCGCGGCTGCTTCGCCCGCCGCTGCCCAATCCACGATCCAGCAGGATTTCGAAGCCGCGCAGGCAGCGCTCGCTGCGCAGGACTATGGCGCGGCCCGGCAGAAGTTCGAGGCGCTGCTCGCACGGCTGAAGACCCCCGGCTCGCGCGCCGGTGGCCTGGTGAAGGCACGGCTGGGAACGGCGCTGGTGATGGATGGCGAGGAGGAAGCGGGCATTGCACTGCTGGACGAGGCGCTGAAGATCCTGTCCGCCGACACCGACGCCGACCGGGGCGAGCGGGCGGTGCTGTATGCGGATCGCGCGACCGCGCGGGAGGCGCTGGGGCTGTTTGGCGAGGCTGCGGCGGACTGGCGGGCGGCGATCGGGGCGGCGCGCATGGAACCGGAATCGCCGACGGAGCTGCGGCTGCGATCGAGCCTGGCGCGGTCCCTCATCTGGGCCGACCCCGAGGCCGCGCGCAGGGAACTGGACAGCCTGCTGGAGGTGGCTCCGCGGACGGAAGAGTCGGCCAATTTCAGGGCTTCGTTGCTGCTGCTGCGAGGCCGGGTCGACCTGAACGGAGGCCGGTTCCCGGAGGCCCTTGGGTTCTTCAAGCAGGCCGCCCCGCTGGTGGGCGGGACGAGCTCGATCAGGATCACAAGCATGGACATGAAGGTGCGCGGCGATCTTGCGCTCGCCAATCACCTGTCCGGCAACAAAGAAGAGCATCAGAGGCTGGTGGCCTATTCCGGGGGAGGCAGCGTCACGGCCAAGGGGCTCAACCTCGCGCGGAGCACGCCCTTGCCGCCCTGCGGCGATGCCACCGGGCTGGCGCCGGAGGATGTGGCCGTGGTGGAGTTCGCGATCCTTGACGATGGCCGGGTGACCGGGGTGATGCCGATCTATGCGGCCCGTGCCGGCGGCCCGAATGGTTCGACGGCCGGCGCCGTCGCCACGCCGTTCGTGCAGGCGGTGCGGGAGTGGTATTGGCAGCCGGCCAGCCTGACCGACACCCAGCAGTTCTGGCGGCAGGCCGTGCGGGTGGAGCTTCGTTGCTCGAAGGCGCGGTCGGAGTCGGATCTCGTCGACGCAAGCTTCGACGAGATGCGCTCGGACGCCTACAGGCGCATGGGAGCCCCGCTGTCGGTGTCGGGCACAACCGAAACCGCCCGGCTGCCCCAGCTGAAGGCTGAGCTGGAACGCCGGACGGCAGCGCATGGCGCCGACTCCCCCGAGTTGATCCCGCCCCTGTGGGCTCTTGCCAACAACGGTGCGGCCGCGGTGCCGGAGAAGACCGGCTGGATGGAGCGGCTGATCCCGCTGATGTCGGCCGCGGAGGCATCACCCGAGCTTCTGGCGCTTCTTGGGGTGCAGCTTGCCGAGCTGAAGTCCTATGCAGTCTCGCGGCCGAACCTCGTGCTGCGCAGGGACCTGACGGGGCTGTTGGCGCAGGAGGCGCCCCTGCGCCCCACTGCCCGCACGACCAACCTTGTCCGGCTGCGGCTGGCCGAGGCGCAGGAAGCGCTGCACCAGCGGGATGAGGCCTCCGCGTTGCTGAACCAGATCGTGAACACGCCGATGGACGCTCTGGGGCGGGCGGATCCGATCCGCACGTCGGCGCTGCTGCGGCTTGCGAATGTGGCGGCGGCGCAGAAGGACCTCGAAGCTGCGGCTGCAGCGCTTGCCGCCACCGGCCTTTCGCCCGAGCAGTGCGCGCTTGTGGACGTTCGCCCGCTGCCCCAGAACCTGAGCGTCGGCGACATCTTCCCGCGCGAGGCGGCCCGCTGGGGCACCGGCGGGCTCACCCGCGTGGAGTTCGACATCGCGACAAGCGGCCGGGTGGAGAACGCCCGCACCGTCATCGCCTCTCCGCCGTTCGTGTTCGGCGAGGCGACGGAAGCGGGCGCCCGCAGGCTGCGCTTCCAGCCGGTGTTCCGGCCGGGGAACACCGCCGGGTGCGTTGGCGCCCAGCGGGGATTCCGCTTCCAATGAACAGGAGCCCGGCGGGGCAGCGCCCCGCGGCGGGCTGACCGCGCGAGGGGCCGGGGTGCAATGCACCCCGGCCCCTGCCCGGACCCCGCTTGGGGAGGAGGCCCGAAACCGGGACCTCTTTATGCTTGAGCTTCAGAACCGGAACGTGATCGCCGCCCTGATGCCGTGGTCGTTCACGCCGTCGCCACTGACGCCGCTGTAGCCCGCGTCGATCTCGATCGACTTGGAGACCTGGCCGGCGATCGACAGGCTCATCGCGGCGGCGTCACCCGCCACGGGTGCGCCCGCGATGCTGAAGGCCGGCCCGGCGGCGAAGTTCATGGTGACCGGCGTGTTCTGGTCTCCGCCGGCGACATGCCGCCAGCCGAGCGAGCCGCGGATGGCAAGGCCGCCGCCGCCGAGGCCCAGCTGGAATCGGGTGCCGAGCTGCGTCAGCCAGAAGTCCGCGCCGCCGCTGCCATCGAGGGCGGCCGTGCCCCCGCGTTCGGCGAAGCTGCCGCTTCCGATGTCGACATAGGCGAGCTGGAAGAAGGGCTCGAGCTCGACCCCGCCGAGATCGAAGCCGTAGCCGGCGTCGGCGAACATCTGGAAGGTGTCGAGGTTGTAGCTCGCGGTCAGCTTGTCGGCGAAGCCGGTGAAGGCGACGTTGCGGAGGGTCTTCACGTCGCGCCACATGTAGGCGAGGCCGCCGCGGATGCTGAAGCCGGCCGCATCCAGCCCGACATAGGCGCCGAGATAGGCGTCGGACGTGTCGGCGCGGGAGGCCCGGTCGTCGACCGTGATGTTGGCCTCTCCATAGCCGGTGACGGCACCCACCACGAGGCCGCTGTCGGACACCATCTCGCCGCCGATGAAGAAGCCGGCGATGTCGCGGCTCATGTCTGCGGCGTTGCCGTCGCCATCGAAGTCGCCCCAGCTGCCATAGGCGTGGAACCAGAGGCCCTTGCCGGCTTCGCGGTCGCCGATGGTGCGGTTCACCATCGCCTCGCGGACGAAACGGCTGTCCTCGAGCGTGGCGCCCCGGGCCGAGGCGTGCACTTCGCCCGAGATGGAGTCGAAGGCGGCCTGGGCCTCGGCGTCCGTCTGCAGATAGGCGAGTGCGGTGTACATGGCACCGTTGCCGGCATTGTCGGCACCCGTTGCCGCCGCGATCTGGTTCGGCGTTGCGCCCGAGGCCGCGAAGGCGCGCGAGCGTGCGACGTTCAGATAGACATTGGTGGCATCGTAGGAGGGCGTGACGGCGATGAAGCGCGAAACGGTGACGGCCGGACCGGTCACGGTGGTGTAGGTGCCGGTGCGCCCGCCGGACGCCGAGAGCACCGTGTAGCGCGCGCCAAGCGCCAGCCGGCCGGCATCGAGCTTGGTGACCGAGATGGTGGTCCCGCTCTCGATGGTGGCGGTGCCGGTGACGTTGATGAGGTCGGTCTGGCCCGTGGAGTTCAGTTCGACCGCGTAGGTCGAGCCCGTGCTCTGGGTGAAGGGCCCGGCAAGCTCGAGCGTGCCGATCGAGGCGCCCGGGGCGATCCGGCTGCCCGCCAGAAGGATGGTGTCCTTCACCTTGCCGTTGCCCGACAGGGTTGCACCGCTGCGGACGGTGACGGCCGAGCCTCCGAGGTCGCCATCGACCTGCAGGTTTCCGGCCTGCACGAAGGTGCTGCCGGTGAACCCGTTCGTGCCGGTCAGGATCAGCTTGGCGGCGCCGTCCTTGATGAGCGTGCCGGTGCCTTCGATGCCGTTGCCGAAGCTGCCGTCGACCTGCTGGTCGAAGACGAGCTGGGCATCGGTCGCGATGGTGGCGGCACCGGTGCCGAAGGTGCCGGAATTGCCGACGAGGACGCCCTGGTTGACGCTGGTGCCGCCGTCATAGCTGTTGGCTCCGGAGAGGATGAGCGTGCCCTTGCCGGACTTGCGCAGGCCGGCCGAGCCGCTGAGCACCGTGTCGACCCTGGCTGCGAACAGGGCAGACGCGTCATCGTCGGTGCCGACCTGGATGGTGGGCGCCGTGCCGCCGAGCGCGATCGGGTCGCCGATGATGCGGTAGCCGTCGACCAGGAAGCGCAGGCCCGAGAAGGTGAGCGCGCCATTGACGTCGTCGACCGTGACGGTGCCGGGGGCGCCGCGGAAGACGACGGTTGCGGGTGTTGTGGGCAGCGGATTGTTGCTCGCGCCATTTTCGAGCGTGAGGTTGACGCTGGTAGCCGTGAGGGTGCCGTCGCCACCGTCGACATTGCTGTTGTTGGCGCTGCCGACCCCGTCGCCATCCCAGAACAGGTCGGTGTTGGGCGGCGGGGGCGGGGGCGGAGGCGTGTCCGGCGGGGGCGAGGCACCCGGCGAGAAGGCGGCGCCGCCGAAGGTGAAGTAGCTGTCGAAGCTGTCGAAGCCCGACAGCAGGAGCTGGAAGGGCGTGGACGCGGTGATCGCGAAGGGCCCGGTCGTCCCGGACACGTCGATGTTGCCATAGCTGAACAGCGACGAGCCGAGCGGATTGAACAGCGACGCATCGGCGGCGGCTCCATTGACCGTCAGGCTGCCGAGCGAGGCGGTCTGGATCACGATGGAGACGAAGTCGGTCGGGAAGTTGGCTGAGCCCGACGGTGTCGCGAACACATAGCTGGACAGCCACTGGTCTGCACCCGGCACGATCGTCATCGCCGGGTCGGTGTTGGCACCGGCCTGGGATTGGCCGATCAGATACTGGCCGACGAGCACCGGCTTGGTGCCCGCAACCTCGATGCCGCCGGCGACCCGCCCTTCGTAGAATTCGCCGGTGTTGAGGGTGGCGACGACCGCGCCGTTGACCGAGACATCGGTTGCATCCTGGGTGGCGACGACGCGGAAGACGTTGCCGAGCGTGCCTGTGCGCGGGGTCTGTGCCAGCAGGTAGCTGCTGGACAGGGCATTCGTCGGCGGCATCTGCTCGACGATGTGATCGCAGGCAGTGATTCCCGTGGGAATGTTGGTGCAGCGGTTGCCCGAGAAGACCGCGATCGGACTGGTGCTGGTGATCTGGCTTCCGGTCAGGTTGGTGTTGGCCGTGTACATGTAGGTCTGGCCGGCGTTCAGCGTGACGTTGAAGGCTGCCGCGCCCTTGGGCGTGAAGGTCACGACCGTGTTGTCCACGGTCGCCTGCACCGAGATCTGGTCGGCAGACAGGTTCTGGTAGCCGAGCGTGAAATAGCTTGTGCCGAGCCGGGCGCCATCGATGAGGTAGGTCATGTCGGTCGATTGCGGGCGGCGGCTGAGGTAGTAGCCGCTGATCGCCGACGAGGATTCGACCTTGAAGCCCTTGTTTTCGGTCGCGGCGTTGCCGAGTTCGTTGCCGACCGGGATGGTGATGACCGAGAAGCCCTCGGTTCCCAGGTCGAAGCTGGCGCTGAAGCCGTTGCCGTTTGCAACGGTGCCGGTGGAACCGGCAGGCCCGAACAGGAACAGCTGGCGCGTTCCGCCCGTGTCGAAGTTCGGGTTCATCTGAAAGAACAGAGTATTCGCGGATACGGAAGACGCAGACGCAAGCATCACCGCGACGGCAAACGCCGCCGTTGAGAATCTGTACCTGTTCATGTCAATTCCCCAAGCGGGACGGCCGCAAACAGGTGGTCCGGCGCCCTCCGCCGAATTGCCCATGCCATCCATCAAGACTTGGCTCAACTGCCCCAGCAGACCCTGTTACATGTGGAACAGCTGCCCTGTCTGCGCGCAATCTGATGCCATATTGGCAGCGAAGTGACTTGTATATTTCCGACATGAATGGGGCCAATGCGACGCAATCGGGCCATTCGGCGCCCTCCACCCTCCCCCAAGCATCAGGGGCTGCGGCCATCTTGCCCCCTTGCGATTTCGCCCCATGGGGGGCAACGACACTGCCATGAGCAGCCTGAACCTCGCCGCCGACACCGATCGGCACGCCCCCACCCTGATGGCGGAGCCCGACACCTTCGTGGATGCGCGCGAGGTGTTCGGCGTGGACATCGACATGAAGGTGCCGGCCTTTTCGAAGGCCGACGAGCGGGTGCCCGACCTCGACCCCACCTATGTGTTCGATCCGGACACCACGCTCGCGATCCTGGCAGGCTTTGCTTACAACCGGCGGGTGATGATCCAGGGCTATCACGGCACGGGCAAATCCACCCATATCGAGCAGGTGGCGGCGCGGCTGAACTGGCCGTGCATCCGCATCAACCTGGACAGCCACATCAGCCGCATCGACCTTGTGGGCAAGGATGCGATCGTGCTGCGCGACGGCAAGCAGGTGACCGAGTTCCGCGAGGGGCTGCTGCCCTGGGCGCTGCAGACGCCGACCGCCCTGGTGTTCGACGAGTATGACGCCGGGCGCCCGGATGTGATGTTCGTGATCCAGCGGGTGCTGGAGGTGGAGGGCA